>NZ_JBVHJO010000007.1:0-30000 GCF_055559995.1 Streptomyces sp. NPDC023541 | reverse complement strand
GCCCCGGGCCGACAACCCCCCGCGCGCCCCGCCGCCGGGCGTGGCGCCCGGGCGCGCCCCCGCCCCCCCCGCCCCCCCCGGCCCGGGCGGGGGGGCCCCCCCCCCCCCCCCCCCCCGCCCCGGGCCCCTCTCGTGTGCGTGCTACCAGGTGAAGCCGGGCTGGATCGGCATGCAGGCCTGGTCGTTGTCGCCGTTGAGCGCGTGGGCGGAGTCCGGCGCCTTGGTCGGGGCGGGCGCCGGCGCGGCCGGCGTGCCGCCGGAGCGCCAGTCCTTGCCGACGAACACGACGATTCCGGCGACCTGGTCGGACTTCTGCACCGAGGCGGCGGGCAGGCCGAGGGCGGTGGCCACGGCGGCCGCGTCGGCCGCCTGCGTGTCGGTGGCGTAGCGGATCACCGAGGTGTCCTCCGCGCCCGTCTGGGTGTCGGCGACGACCTTGGTGAAGCCCTTGCCGGTCAGCAGGGCCGCGACCTCGCTCGCCCGGCCCTTGACCTTGGCCTCGGTGCCGTCCTTGCCGCCCGTGGAGTTGCGGACGGTCACGGCGATCTTCGCGGGCGGCGCGGCCGTGGCCGCCGCGGTGGCGGCGGCGCTGGGCTGCTGCGGGGGCGCGGACGGGGCGGCGGGGGACGCGGAGGCGTCCGGGGAGTCCGAGCCCTGGCCGTCCAGGGCGATGTCCTCGCGGACCATCCGGAAGAGGTCCTCGGCCTCGCCCGCCTTGGGCTCGACCCGCCCGTCCAGGCCGGGCCTGGTGCTGTAGACCCACGGCATGGTGGTCATGGTGATGCGGCCCGGCGGGACCTTCTTGAGCTCCATGCTGAGGTCGAACAGCTTGTCGATCTTGTTCAGGCCGGTGTCCACGACCATGGCCTCGATCGCCGCCTGTGCCAGGCTGTTGAGCTTGACCGGGTTGCTGAGCTTGGCGTTCCTGCGGAACTCGCGGGCCATCGAGTTCATGTACTGGTGCTGGGCGTGGGTGCGGCCGATGTCGGTGCCGTCCTCGAAGCCGTAGCGGGTGCGCAGCCACTGCAGGGCCGTCTCGCCCTGGATGACGCTCGTGCCCTTCGGCAGCTTCAGGCCGGAGCCCTTGCCGTCGCGCGTACGGGAGTGCACGTTCTGCTCGACGCAGACCGGGACGCCGCCGATGGCGTCCGCCATCCGTACCACGCCCTTGAAGTCGATCATCATGAAGTGATCGATGGGGATCTTCGTCAGCTCGGTCCACGCGGCGACCGTGCAGCCCGGTCCGCCCCGCTGGATCGACTCGTTCGTCTGGACGAGCCCCTTGCTGGCGGGGTGCACCTTGCCGCCGGGCTCGGTGCACTTGGGCATCGTCAGCATCGTGTCGCGCGGCATGGAGATCACGGACATGTTGCTGCGGTCGGCGGACAGGTGCAGCAGCATCTGGACGTCCGCGAGCGGCGGCCCGTCGAAGCTGTCCGTGGCCCCGCCGAGGGCCTGGTTCTCCGCGTCGTCGCGCGCGTCGGAGCCGATGAGCAGGATGTTCAGCGGGGTCTGCCCGAAGGCGTTGGGCTTGGAACCGCCCAGCTTGTTCTCACCGAGGTTCAGCGCGTCCGTCTGGATGCTGCCGTTGAGGTGCCGGTAGTAGAGGTAGCCGGCCGCCGCCGTCCCGAGTATGAGCAGGGACAGGACGGAGGAGACCCAGCGCAGCACGCGCCGGCGCCCCTGCCTGGTGGGACGGGCGCCGTCCCGGCGGCCCGACCCGGAGCCGCCCCTCTGCGGGGGCACCGTGCCGGGCGCGCTCGCCCTGCCGCCGGATATGTCCCCGTCGGCCTGGGCGCCCGCCCCCTCCTCCCGCACGTCGCTGTGCCTCACGCGTATCCCCCTCAAGGTCCTTCTTGGTCGACATTGCGCCGGTCCGACCGGCAACGTCCGTCCCGCTACTTGGCGCAGATCGCCTTGTCGGCCTGTGCCTGCTGGACGTCCTTGGGCAGTTCCTGCGGAACCGGCGGCGCCAGCGGGGTGCCCGGCTTCTGGAAGTCCGGGCCCAGCGTCAGCTTCATCGGGGTCTTCGCCGCCGCGTCCGTCGTCCCCATCTTCAGCGCGGTGGCGGGCAGGCCCATGGCGTCCGCGAGCGCCCGGGCCTGGTCGGCCTGGTTGGGCGCGTACTCCAGCTGCGTGGCACCGACCTTCGCCGGGGCGTTGCCCTGGTTGCTGGTCTTGGACATCCCCTTGGTGTCCTGCAGCCACTTCAGCGTGGTGGAGGCGGATCCCGAGGGCCCGCCGCCGTTGTAGACGCTCACCCGTACGTCCCCGGCGGGCGCCCGGTTGCCCTGGAGCAGGGCGTCCTGCTTGGCCTTCGTGTCCGCGTCGGCCGCCTCCTGTGCGGCCTGCTCCTTCTTTTCGACCTCCGTCAGGGAGACGTCCCCCCGGATCATCTGCAACAGCGGGTCGGCCAGGGAATTCTCGACGACGACGGTCGCCTTCTTGCCCTCCGGTTCGGCCGGATTGTCCTTCACGGGCAGGGTGGTGAAGGTGATGTTCTTCGTGTCGATGTTCTTCAACTCGCCGGCCAGGTCGGTGAGTTTGGCGATGGAGCCGATACCCGAGTCCACGCTCAGCGACTTGGTGGCCGCCTCCGCGAGGGACAGGAACTTCTTGGGGCTGGTCAGCGTCTCCTGCGACTTCATCTGGCGCATCATCGAACCCAGGAACTGCTGCTGGATCCTGATCCGGTCGAGGTCGCTGTTGTTGCCGAAACCGTGCCGGGTGCGTACGAAGGCGAGGGCCTGCTCACCCGACAGCCTGTGTTCGCCGGGGCCCAGCTTGAGCTGCGAGCCTTCCTCGTCGTTCACGGCCTTGTCCAGGCAGACCGGTACTCCGCCGACCGCCGTGCTCAGCGTCTTGACGGCGTTGAAGTCGGCCATCATGAAGTGGTCGACCTCGATCCCGGTGAGTTCCTTGACCGTGCGCATGGTGCAGCCCGCGTCGCGGCCCTCCTGGCCCAGGCTGGTGTTGAAGCGGGTGCCCTTGACGGGCGCGATGGTCTTCGTCGAACCGTCCGGCTGCTTCGTCGGGCAGGCCGGGATGTTGGTGATCAGGTCGCGGGGGATGGACAGCGCGGTCGCGTTCGTCCGGTCCTTCGAGACGTGGAAGAGGATCGTGGTGTCGGCGTGGCCGACGCTGTCCTTGTCCCCGTAGCCCTCGTTGCCCTCACCGCTGCGCTTGTCGGTGCCGATGACGAGGATGTTGATGGGCTGGTCCTTCTTGAAGCCGCCCGTGCCCGCGCCCGCGACGTCGGTGACGCTGAGGTTGCCGTTCAGGTGGTCGTAGTAGAGGTACGCCGCCGTGGCGCCGCCGACCAGCAGGAGCGCCAGCGTCCCGCTGGTGATCAGCAGAGCCTTCTTGCGGCGTCCGCCACCGCCGCCGCCCTTGCGCGAGCGGCCGCCCCTGCGGCCCCCGGGCGGGGCGTCGCCGCGGCGCGGCCCGGGTACGCCGGGGGAGGGGGCGGTGGGGGCTGCGGGGGCCGCCGACGCCGACCTGCGAGGCGCGGCGACCCTGGGCCGCTGCTGCGCAGTGGAGTCACCCAGTTGCAGTTCGTAATTGCCTGTGCGGGGGTTGAGCACCCACTGGTCGGCGGGGTCGATCTCGTCCGCCCGTCCACGGCTCTGCGCATCCACGGTTGCTCGAATCCTCCGTCGGTGCCTCGCGACGCGCCTCCCCCAGGCGCTCGGTCAACGATCCGGCTGCTGGTGCCCGGTCTCCGGTCCGGCCGGGCACCGGATCGCTCACCTTATCCGTCCTGTTCGGCCGCAAACCATGGTGGGTGAGAAATTCCACTCCCCTTATAACGGGGTGAACCGCCCATCCCACTCGGTTCGGTCACCGGCCTTTGGGATTGCTTTACCGGCATTCCGCGTTCCCTGCGGTCGTTCCTGTGAAGGTAGGGATGGGCGCGGAGGGGGTCGGGGTTCCCTCGCCGGTCGAATTCCCTTCCGGAACCGCGGCAGTGGGCGTCGCGGAGGGGGTCGGCGCCGCCGTCGCGGTGGCCGGGGCCGGGGTCGTCGAGGGCTCCGGAGGGGCCACCCTCACGGGTGCGTCCTCCCGCAGCTGCCGGAACAGCTGTGCCGCGCCCGGTTCCACCAACTCGTCCCGGTTCGGGTCGGCGGCGTAGGGCCGGCGCGGAACCGTCAGGAACTTGATCTGTTCGGTCGGTATGTTCCGCACGCCCCGCACGAGTTCGTACAGGTCGCGCAGCGAGGCCAGCCCCCTGTCGGTGGTCAGCGAGGACGTCGCCGCGTCCAGCAGCGGGTACAGGCGGGCCGGGTTCAGCAGGACCCCGTTGCTCTGCACCTTCTTGACGAGCGCGCCGAGGAACTGCTGCTGGCGCTCCATCCGTTCGGTGTCGCTGCCGTTGCCGAGGCTGTGCCGGGCGCGGACGAAGCCCAGTGCCTTCTCGCCGTGCAGGGTCTGCCGCCCGGCGGCAAGCCGCACCTTGGCCTCGGCGTCGTTCACGGGCTGCTTGAGGCACACCTCCACCCCGCCGATGGCGTCCACCATCTTCTTGAACCCGCCGAAGTCGATGACCATGTGGTGGTCGATCCGGATCCCGGTGAACGCCTCCACCGTACGGATCGTGCAGGCGGCCCCGCCCCACTGGAACGCCCAGTTGAACTGGGCGAACCGGGACACGCTGCGGCTCCCGTCCGGCTGCGTGCAGGCGGGGATCTGCGTCATCAGGTCGCGCGGTATCGACACCGCGGTCGCGCTCCGGCGGTCCTTCGGCAGGTGCAGCAGGATCGTGGTGTCCGACCGCTGGGTGCCCCGGTCCTGCCCGTACCCGGCGTTGCCCTTGCCCGAGCGCGAGTCGGAGCCGATCAGCAGGATGTTCTGGGCGCCCGTGGCCAGGTGCGCCGGCCGCTCGCGCTCGTAGCGCTCCAGCTCGGCCGCGGCCGAGGTGTCCTCGGTGATGTTGCCGTCGAACTTGCTGTAGAGCCACCAGCCGGTGGCCGCGCCCGCCAGCACCAGCAGGGTCAGCCCGAGGCCGATCCAGCGCAGCAGCCGACGCCTGCGGTTCCGCGGAGGCCGTCGTTCGCCTCCGGCCGCGTCGGTGCCGCCCGGTATGCCTGCGCTGTCCGTCACTGGCGTCCGTCCCCTCGCCGCTGCGAGCAGCCGTACGGGGGAGCACGGCCACTGCCGATCCTGCCCCCGGGGTGCCGGAGCAGCCCGGGGGCGGGGCCGTGTCTAGGGCCGTTCGGGTGAGAGATCGACCGTTCCCGAGATTGATCAGTGTGGGTGACGGGGCGGGTGCCTGAGTCAGACCGTGTGGGTGACGCGCTCGCTCTCGGCCCGCTGCGCCAGTCCCTCGGGCGACAGCCGGTCCAGGTTCCGGCAGAGCACCACGGAGGCCCCCGCAGCCAGCGCGGCGTACAGCCCGGCGGAAAGCCCCTCCCAGGTGTCGTAGCCCAGCCCGGTCAGGACCCGCGAGCCCTCGCCCAGGCCGAGCTTCGCCGCGTCCTCGCGGGCGCGGGCGACCAGCGCGGTGTGCGAGAGCTCCTCGCCGCCGACGACCAGCGCGGGATCCTCGGGATCCACCGGTACGAAGGGGGCGAAACGGTCACCCTGTCCCGGCACCTCCACCGCGTAGTCCGCGAACCCGGCCGGGGGCTGCGGGAAGCGCCCGCCCAGCGGCCGCAGGGCGAGAGCCACCCGCTCGCCGCCGCACTCCAGGGCCCGCTCCAGCGTGTCCGGGCCGCTGACGACGAGATCGGCGTCGCCCGGGGCCCCGCCCACCGAGGCCACGACCCCGACCGAGTCGCAGGCGAGCAGCCACACGGCGCTCTGCCAGTGCGCGGGGAGCAGCAGCGCGAGCCGGTCCCCGGGCTCGGCCCCCAGGTCGCCCTGGAGCAGATTCGCGGTCTTGGCCACCCAATTGGCGAAGGTCGCGACGGACAATTCGACGCGTTCGCCGGTGGCGTCGTCGTAGAAGGTGACGAGCGGGCGGCCCGGATCGGCGGCGAGCGCGGATCGCAGCAGGTCGGCAGGGGTGCGGGTCATGGCGTTCACCCGGCACAGCGTACGCGGGGCCCTCCCCCGTACGGGGGCCCGCGGCTCCTCCGTACGGGGGAGGGGTATCGGCGGCCCAGCCGACGGAGCATCAGATCTCGGATGGCGCCCGGTGGTGCGCGTGTTCACCATCCTTTTCATGCGTGGATTCCTTGCTTCCTCGATCGGCGTCGCGACGGCCGCCGCACTGGCCCTGCCCCTCGCGCTCCCGACTCCAGCACTCGCCGAAACCGTCCCCGTGACCCCGGCCGGGTCCACCCAGTCGCTGCCGCTCACCCCCGTGGGACCCGCGGCGGACCGCAGCCCCGGCGTCCCCGGAATGAGCGCCGCGCCCCGCGGTCCCGAGACGCAGGGCCTGACCGCCCGTGAGGTCAAGACGTTCTCGCTGGTCGGCGTCGTCTGGGACGACATCGCGACCCAGCTCAACGGCCGCGTCCAGGTCCGTACGCGTTCCACCCGGACCGCGACCTGGTCCGACTGGCAGGACGTCGAGGTCCACAACAGCGAGCACGCGGCCGACCCCGACGCGGTGGAGCGCGGCTCCGGCCGGGTCCGCGGAGCGACCGCCCCCCTGTGGGTCGGCGAGTCCGACGGCGTGGAGGTCCGCGTCCAGGCGGAAACGGGAGCCCCGGCCACCCGCGCGGGATCCCGGCTGCCCTCGGGCCTGCGGATCGAACTCGTCGACCCCGGCGAGGCAGCGCCCACGGGGCCCACGGACGGCAAGAACAGCGGCCCGGGCGACGACAAGGGCGACTTGGTGGCCCCCGGCCTCACGATGGAGATGGCCGAGGCCTCCGAGGCGAACGTGCCGCACGCCCAGCTCGGCGCGAACGAGATCACCGAGCTGAACAAGGCCGACTCCACCGCCGACGCCGTCTTCGCCAGCGACGGCGAACTGACCGCGGCGGCCGCCCCCTACATCGGCCCGCGCCCGCGGATCGTCACCCGCAAGGGGTGGGGCGCGGACGAGTCCCTGCGCGAGAAGGCCTTCGCCTACACGAACACCGTGAAGGCGGCGTTCGTCCACCACAGCGCCTCCGGCAACAACTACGCCTGCAAGGACGCCCCGGCGGTGCTCCGCAGCCTGTACCGCTACCACGTGGTCAGCAGCGGCTGGCGCGACTTCGGCTACAACTTCGCCGTCGACAAGTGCGGCACGGTCTACGAGGGCCGCGCGGGCGGCGTCTCCAAGCCGGTCCTCGGCGCGCACACCATGGGCTTCAACACGGACAGCATGGGCGTGGCGGTCCTCGGCACCTTCACCTCCTCCGCGCCCCCCGCCGCCGCCGTCGACGCGGTCGCCCGCCTCACCGCCTGGAAGCTCGGCCTCTTCGGCCGGGACCCGCGCGCGAAGACCACCCTCAAGTCGGGCGGCGGCAACCGCTACCCGAAGGGCCAAAACGTCTCGATGAACGTCATCTCGGGCCACCGCGACGGCTTCGCCACGGAATGCCCCGGCAAGAAGCTCTACGGCAAACTCCCGACGACCCGCACCTCCTCGGCCAAACTCCAGGGCCGCCCCTAGGATCTCGCCGAACACGCCGGGCTCGCGGCGCGGCCTGATCGACCAGACACTTCCCGGGGGGTGTCTCGTCCGCCCGGCCACCGCAGCCCACTGCGGGGGCCGCGGAGCGCTTAGGCTCGGTACATGGCCGGCCGCTTCGAACCCCTCAACCGGACCGTCGTGCGCGGCGGGCGCACCGACGTGCCGCCGGGGCGCGCAAGCAGCGCCGGCGGCGGGGCCGGGGAGCGCCGCTGGATCCCCGACGGCCCCGTCGACCTCGGCCTCACTCTCGGCCCCCTCCGCCGCGGCCCCGGCGACCCCACCTTCCGCACCACACCCGACGGCTCCGTCTGGCGCGCCACCCGGACCCCCGAGGGGCCCGCCACCCTCCGCGTCTCGCGGACCGGACCGGCCGGCGCGGAGATCGACGCCGAGGCCTGGGGCGCCGGCGCCGCATGGCTCCTCGACCACCTGCCCGCGCTGCTCGGCGCCGGAGACGACCCGGCGGTCTTCGTCCCCCGCCACCGCCTGGTGCACGCCAGCCACCGCAGCCGTCCGGGCCTGCGCCTGACCCGCACCGGCCTGGTGCTGGAGTCCCTGATCCCCACGGTCCTGGAACAGAAGGTCACCGCCGACGAGGCCTACCGCGCCTGGCGCCGCCTCGTACGGCAGTACGGCGAGCCCGCCCCCGGCCCGCACGGGCAGAACCTGTACGTCATGCCCGACCCCCGCACCTGGGCGCTGATCCCGTCCTGGGACTGGCACAAGGCCGGGGTCGACGCCAAGCGCTCCGACACCATCGTCCGTGCCGTTCGTGTCGCGAGCCGCCTGGAGGAGGCGGCGGCCATGGACCTGCCCGAGGCCGCACGACGGCTGGAGGCCGTCCCCGGCATCGGCCCGTGGACCTCCGCCGAGACCCTCCAGCGCAGCAACGGCCACCCCGACGCCGTCACCACCGGCGACCTGCACCTGCCCGGCATCATCGGCTACGCCCTCGCCGGAGACCGCGACGCCGACGACGCCGCCATGCTGGAGCTCCTCGCCCCGTACGCCGGCCAGCGCCACCGCGCGGCCCGCCTCATCCTCCTGGCGGGCCGCACCCCGCCCCGCCGCGCCCCCCGCATGTACCGCAGCGACATCGGCCGCTTCTAGGCCGTGTCCTTCGGTTCTTGCCGGGCCGCGCTGCCCGGCACCGCGCCTCGCTGCGTTGGTGGGGCTGGCGAGTACGTCGAGTACGCGGGAGCGCCTCCGCCTTGCGATGCACGGCGCCGGGCCCGCCGCGCCGCCCTCCCTCGGGGCGGCCGACGCTGCTTCGCGGACACTCCAAGGGGTGTCCCGCCGGTCCGCCGGGCCGGCCGCAGTCACCGGACCTGGATGAAGTCCTCCGCCGCCCGCCCCGGCCGCTGCGGCGGGGCCGCCGCCGGGTGGCCGACCGCCACCGTCCCCATCGGGTCCCAGTCCGACGGCAGCTCAAGCACCTCCCGCACCACGTCCCGGCAGAACATCGTCGAGGACACCCACGCCGAGCCCAACCGCTCACCGGCCAGCGCGACCAGCAGGTTCTGCACGCCCGCGCCCATCGCCACCACGAACATCTCCCGCTCGGCGGTGTCCCGCCGGGCGTGCCCGTAGTGGTGCGCCCCGTCCGTCACCAGACACGGCACCACCAGGTACGGGGCGGCCCGCAGCACGTCCCCGCGCCGGACCCGCTTCGCGACGGACTCCTCGGACTTGCCGTCGGAGCGCAGGTCCGCGATCCACGCGTCCCGCATCGCGTCCAGCAGCCGCAACCGCGAGGACTCGGACTCCAGCAGCACGAACCGCCACGGCGTCGTGTGGTGCGGGGCCGGGGCCGTCACGGCCGCCGCGACCGCCCGCCGCACCGCGCCCGGGTCCACCGGCTCCGCCGTGAAGGCCCGTACGGTCCGGCGCTGCGTCACGGCTTCCCGTACCGCCTCCGAGGTCCCCAGCCGGAACATGTCGTCGGCCGGTGTGCGCACCAGGTCCCGTGCCGAGGCGCCTTCGCCCATGACGTGCGCCAGTCCGCGCACGACGGCCACCGGAAGCCCGGCCGCCTTGCCCTTGACCAGGTCGCCGGCGGCGGCGAGCTCGTCCGCCGTCGCCACCACCGTCGCGCTCAGCGGGTTGCCGTGGGCGTCGGTGGCGCCGCGCAGGTCGTCCAGGACCCGCACCCCGGCGGAGCCGATGGCCACGTCCGTCAGCCCGTTGCGCCACGGCCGCCCGAAGGTGTCCGTCACGACCACGCCCACGTCCGCGCAGAGCGCGTCGCGCACCCCGGCGCGGATCGCGGCGGCCGAGGCGTCGGGGTCCTCCGGCAGCAGCAGCACCGTGCCGGGGGCGGTGTTGGAGGCGTCCACGCCGGCGGCGGCCATCACCAGGCCCTGCCGGTTCTCGACGATCCGCAGCGCGCCCCGGCGCGCGACGACCCGTACGGTCTCCGCGTCTATGGCGGCCTCGCGCGAGTCCGCCCGTACGATCCGCCCCTCGGCCTTGGAGACGATCTTCGAGGTGACGAGCAGGACGTCGCCGTCGCGCAGGTCGGGCGCGGCCGTCGTGATCAGCTTCGCCAGGTCGTCGCCCGGCCTGACCTCCGGCATCCCGGGGACGGCCCGCACCTCGTACGAGGGGGCCGCCGTCACCGAGAGGCCTCCGCCAGCTCCAGCGCGGCCCGGGCCATCTCGGCGGTGGCCTCCAGGTCGGTCATCATCAGCGGCACCGCGCGGCAGGCGATCCCGGCGGCCTCCACCTCGGCGACCGCGTCCGCGTCGGCGGTGTCGACCAGCCAGCCGTCGAGCAGCTCGGTCCCGTAGTGCAGGGCGACCGCGGCGGCGGTGGCCTCGACGCCGACCGCGGCGAGCACCTTGTCGGCCATGCCGCGCACGGGCGCTCCGCCGACGATGGGGGAGAGGCCCACGACGGGGGCGTCGGCGGCGGCCACGGCCTCCCGGATGCCGGGCACGGCGAGGATGGTGCCCACCGACACCACGGGGTTGGACGGCGGGAAGAGGATCACGTCGGCCGCGGCGACGGCCTCCAGCACGCCGGGAGCGGGCTTGGCCTGCTCGGCCCCCACGGGTACGACGGCTTCCGCGTCGACCGAGGCGCGCAGCCGGACCCAGTACTCCTGGAAGTGGACGACCCGGCGCTCGCCGGTGCCGGCCTCGGTGATCGCGACGTGGGTCTCCACCCGGTCGTCGGACATGGGCAGCAGCCGCACCCCGGGCTGCCAGCGGTCGCAGAGGGCTTCGGTGACGGCGCTCAGCGGGTAGCCGGCGCCGAGCATCTGCGTGCGGACGATGTGGGTGGCGAAGTCGCGGTCGCCGAGGCCGAACCACGTGGGTCCGACCCCGTAGGCGGCGAGTTCCTCCTTGACGGTGAAGGACTCGTCGGTGCGGCCCCAGCCCTGGTCCTCGTTGATGCCACCGCCGAGGGTGTACATCACCGTGTCCAGGTCGGGGCAGACCTTGAGCCCGAAGAGGTGGATGTCGTCACCGGTGTTGCCGATGACCGTGATGTCCGCGTCGGGCACCGCCGACTTGAGTCCGCGAAGGAACCGGGCGCCGCCTATACCGCCGGCCAGAACAACAATGCGCATGCAGACAGTCTGTCAGCCGAAGGCTGTCGTGTAGGGGTGGTGGTCGGGCGGCGGGTGGGACTGTCAGCCGAAGGCTGTCGTGGAGGGGTGGTGGTCGGGCGGCGGGTGGGACTGTCAGCCGAAGGCTGTCGTGGAGGGGTGGTGGTCGGGCGGCGGGCGGGACTGTCGGCCGAAGGCTGTCGCCGGGGGACGGCGGGCGGGAGTCGCAGGCGGGCCGGGGTCAGGCGGGGACGGACTCGGATTCGGCCGGGGAGCAGCTGTGCATCGGCATCTCGGTCAGTCCGGGGAAGTAGACGTGCAGGCTGACCGCGCCGTCGAGGGTGTCGTTGACGACCTCGTGGGCGTAGCCGGGGGCGAAGACGCGTTGGGCGCCGGCGCGGTGGGTGAGCCGTCCGCGGGAGGTGTGCTCGGTGAGCTCGCCCTCCAGGACCGTCAGGACGCCGGAGGAGGCGCCGTGGTCGTGCAGGCCGCTGCCCTGGCCGGGGACCCAGCTGAGCAGCCAGACCTCGTAGCCGGGGCCGGTGCGCAGCCGGTGGTACCAGCGGGTGGTGGCGTCGTATCGGACGAGGTGCTCCCAGGAGGCGCGGTCCTCGGCGATGGAGCGGGCCAGGCCGACGAACTCGGCGATGGTGGCCGGGTGTTCGCGGGCGGGCTGGAGGAGGTGCTGGACGGCGAGGATGTCGCCGGCGATCTGGAGGTCGCTCTCGACGGCGGCGGGCACGTCGGCGACGGCGGTCGCGGGAGCGGTGGTGGCGCTGGCGGGGGTGCTGTTCATCGGGGTGTACCTCGACGGATGTCAGTCGTGCTGGCGGTCGCTGTGGGGAGGGCCGGAGCTCTGGGGAGCCGAGGCTCCACGGGCATCAACAGCAGCAACAGCAACAGCGAACCTGGGCAGCGCACAGGAACCCACGAATGGGGGTCCGGGTGGTGGCTGCGGGCGCTGACATGCGAACCAGGAGACCGGGTTCAGGGTCCGGCTGTCAACCCAATGTCCGGTTTGGGGTAAAAGTTTCACCTCATCCGGTCGCTGTGTTCGGAGAAAGGTTTGTGCAGTCCATGACGGGGCAACTGCGCTGCGCCGGGGTTAAACCTGATCCCGCCATGTCGTGACCTGAATGTGATCTGTGCCGCTCTTCGCGGCCGATCGCAACCCCGCTTCCAGGTGACGCGTGGATAACGGGTGAAGGTGACGTCTGAGGACGCCGATGGCATGTGTCACGATTTTTGGCGATATGAACACTTTCTGCATAGGCTTGGTTCCGCAGAGTGAATAAGGGGCCCAATAGCAGATCTCGGCTTGACTGCCCCGGAGCCACGCACTTGTAATTTCACTCGTGTCGTTACGTAGCGATGAGTGACGACGTGACCACGGGGACGCACCAACAGAGCGAGGGGCGCACATGACCGAGCTGTTTCAGGAACTGCTGGTCGAGGAAGCGGACGAGGAGCTCGGATGGCAGGAGCGCGCCCTGTGCGCCCAGACCGACCCCGAGTCCTTCTTTCCGGAGAAGGGCGGCTCCACCCGCGAGGCCAAGAAGGTCTGCCTCGCCTGCGAGGTCCGCTCCGAATGCCTTGAGTACGCCCTCGCCAACGACGAGCGATTCGGCATCTGGGGCGGTCTGTCCGAGCGCGAGCGCCGGCGCCTGAAAAAGGCAGCCGTCTGACACCGCCGGACCACCACCGGCGCGGCACCCGCAGCACCCCGCACGACATATCCGAATATCCGAGCAAGACGTCGAGCACGGCGCACAGCCGAACAAAGAGCACCACACACGGTCCGCCTCCTGCACCTTCCCCGCAGGAGGCGGACCGCTGCTTTGGCAGCCGTTAGGGTGGGGCGCTGTCCAGCAGCCTCCGAGGGCACACCACCCCCGGACCCCCGGCCGGAGGGCCCGTACCGCGATGTCCCTGCACAGCCAGTCGACGGCCTCTTACCAGGCCCCCGACACACCACAGTTCCCCCGGCACGTCGTCACCGCGGTCCTCGTCGCCCACGACGGCGCCCGCTGGCTGCCCCGGACGCTCGCCGGCCTCCTCGGCCAGGAACGCCCGGCACAGGACCACATCGCCGCCGACACCGGCAGCGCCGACGAGTCCGCGCGCCTCCTCACCGAAGCCCTCGGCGACGACCGCGTCCTCCACCTCGCCCGCCGTACCGGATTCGGCACCGCCGTCGAAGAATCCGCCCGCACCGCAGGCACCCTGAGCGCCGAGGACCTCCCGTACCTCAAGCGCCCCAGTGGCTGGGACCCCGTCAGCCGCACCTGGCGCGACGACGCCTACGACCTCCCCGACCTCCCCCACGGCGAACCCGTCCAGTGGCTCTGGCTCCTGCACGACGACAGCGCCCCCGAACCCGACGCCCTCACCGAACTGCTCCGCGTCGCCGACGAGAACCCCGACGCCGCGATCATCGGCCCCAAGCTCCGAGGCTGGTACGACAAGAAGCAGCTCCTCGAAGTGGGCGTCACCATCGCCCGCAGCGGCCGCCGCTGGACCGGCCTCGACCGCCGCGAACAGGACCAGGGCCAGCACGACCAGGTCCGCCCCGTCCTCTCCGTCTCCACCGCCGGCATGCTCGTACGCCGCGACGTCTACGACGACCTCGGCGGCTTCGACCGGCGCCTGCCCCTCATGCGCGACGACGTCGACCTGTGCTGGCGCGCCCAGAGCGCCGGCCACACCGTCCTCGTCGCCCCCGACGCGGTCATGCGCCACGCCGAGGCCTCCGCCCGCGAACGCCGCACCGTCGACTGCGCCGGCCGCACCACCGCCGGCCCGCACCGCGTCGACAAGGCCGGCGCCGTCTACACGATCCTCGCCAACAGCTCCGGGCGCGCCCTGCCCTACGTACTGCTGCGCGTCGTCCTCGGCACCGTCCTGCGCACCCTCGCCTACCTGATCGGCAAGGCCCCCGGCCAGGCCGTCGACGAGATCACCGGCCTCCTCGCCACCCTGCTGCGCCCCGGCCGCCTGCTCGCCGCCCGCAAGGCCCGCCGCCGCCCCGCCGTCCCCGCCTCCGAACTGCGCGGGCTCTTCCCGCCGCCGGGAGCCTCCCTGCGGGCCAACGCCGACCAGCTCGCCGGCTACTTCGGCGGCGACCGCCACACCGACTCCGCCCCCGCCGGCCGCCACGGCGGCGGCAGCATCCTCAATGCGCCCGGTGAGGACGGCGACTACCAGGAGGCCGAGCGCTTCGCACGCCTCAAGCGGATCGCGCGCAACCCCGCACCCTTCCTCTTCGGACTGCTCCTCCTGGTCTCCCTCGCGGCCTGCCGCGCCCTGATCGGCGGCGGCTCCCTCATGGGCGGCGCCCTGCTGCCCGCCCCCGACAGCGGCCTCGACCTGTGGAGCATCCACACCGGCGGCTGGCACCCCGTCGGCACCGGGTCCACCGCCTCCGCACCGCCCTACCTGGCCGTCCTCGGCGCCTTCTCCACCCTGCTGTTCGGCTCCACCCAGGCCGCCCTGACCCTCCTGCTCGTCGGATCCGTGCCGCTGGCCGGCCTCACCGCCTACTTCGCCTCGCGGCCGCTCGTCGAATCACGGCTGCTGCGGGCCTGGGCCGCCACCGCCTACGCCTTCCTCCCCGCCGTCACCGGCGCCCTCGCGGGCGGCCGCCTCGGCACCGCCGTCCTCGCCGTCGTGCTCCCCCTCACCGCCCGCTCCGCCGTCGCCGCCTTCGGCCTCGGCGAGCACGCCGCCGCCGAACAGCGGGGCGGCTGGCGCGCGGTGTGGACGTACACGCTCCTGCTGACCCTGGCCACCGCCTTCACCCCGGTCGTCTGGCCGCTCGCCGTCCTCCTCGGCACCGCCGCGCTCGTCCTGCGCCGCGCGCAGTGGAAGACGTACGGCCTGCGGCTGCTCGCCACCCTCGCCGTCCCCCTCCTCGTCCTCGCCCCCTGGTCGCTGGGCCTGCTCACCCACCCCGGCCGCCTCCTCCAGGAGGCCGGACTGCCCTACGGAGCCGGCTCCGCGGGCGCCCTGGACCTGCTCGGCATCAGCCCCGGCGGCCCCGGCACCGGCGCCCGCCTGCTGCTCGCCGGCATCGTCCTGGCCGCCCTGGCCGCCCTGCTCCGCGCCGACCGGCAGTTCGCCGTCCGCTCCGCCTGGGCCACCGCCCTGGCCGCCCTGCTCCTCGCCGTCCTCGCCAACCGGACCGCCTGGGCCGGACCCGCCACCCTCGTCTACGGACTCGCCCTCCTCGCCGCCGCCACGGTCGGCGCGGACGGCGCCAAGGACCGGGTCGCCGCCCGCAACTTCGGCTGGCGCCAGCCGCTCGCCGCCCTCGTCGCCCTCGCCGCCGCCGCGGGCCCGCTCATCGCCGCCGCCACCTGGATGGTCGCCGGCGCCGACGGCCCGCTCCAGCGCCGCGACCCGGTACAGGTGCCGGCCTTCGTCGCCGACGCCGGCGGCGACGACAACCAGACCCGCACCCTGCTCCTCGACCTCGACGGGCCCGCCACCGTCATCTACAGCCTCGTCCGCGGCCCCGGCGGCCGCCTCGGCGACGCCGAGATCGCCGCCCGGACCGGCGACGACCCCCGCCTCGACAAGGTCGTCTCCAACCTCGTCGCAGGCTCCGGCGCCGACCAGTCCAGCCAGCTCAGCGCCTACGCCATCCGCTTCGTGATGTTCCGCCCCGGCGGCCCCGAGGACATCCGCCGCGTCCTCGACGCCACCCCGGGCCTGAGCCGTCGCCACCAGCAGGACGGCACCGCCCTGTGGGGCGTCGAGCCCTGGCTGCCGCGCGCCGTCATCGTCTCCGGCAAGCAGGGCGAGGCCCCGATCCCGGTCGCCGCCGGCCCCGTCGAGGCCCACGGCAAGATTCCCGCCGGCGAGGCCGGCCGCGTGCTGCGCATCGCCGACCGCGCCGACGCCGGCTGGCAGGCCACCCTCGACGGCAAGCCGCTCAAGGCCAAGACCCTCGACGGCTGGGCGCAGGGCTTCGAACTCCCCGCCGGCTCAGGCCGCCTCGACCTCGTCCACGAGGACTCCCTGCTGCGCACCGCCTGGAACTGGACCCAGGGCCTGCTCGCCCTCGTCCTGCTGGTCATGGCCCTGCCAGGCCGGCGCGCCCAGCTCGACGACGACCTGCCCGAGGAGGAGGCCGCGCCCGCCTCCCGCCCCGGCCCGGGCGAGGCCGGCGAAGGCCGCCGCGCCCGTCGGCTCCGCGCCGGGGCCGAGGCGGACGCCGCCCCCGGCCCCGTGGAGACCGCGGCCGCCGCCGACCCGTACGCCCAGATCCCGGCGCAGCCGGTGTACGGCGAGGAGTCCTACGCGTACCAGCCGTACGACGACCAGGGCGGCTACGCCTACGAGCCCCAGCAGCCCCAGCAGCAGTACCCGTACGAGCAGCAGTACCCCGGGTACGGCCACCAGCAGGACGGCGCGGCCTACGAGCCCCCGTACCCGCAGCAGCAGCAGCCGGTCCACGACCAGGACGGGCAGCACTACCCCTACCCGTACGAGCCCTACGAGCCGTACCCGCCCCACGACGTCCACGCCCAGCACGACCCGCGTCCTGACGGGAGCCCCCAGCAGTGAAGCAGCGCGCACCCCTGACGCTGGCGGCCGTGACCGCGGCGTTGGCCGCCCTCACCGGCGTCGCCGCCCTCACCGCGCCCGCCCCCGCGGGCGGGGCGTCCGACGGCAAGGCCGCCGCCTCCGCCCGGATGCCGGTGGAACGGTCCCTGCTGGTGTGCCCCGGGCCCAGCGCCTCGGACATCGCGGAGACCACGTACACCTCCTTCACGCCCGGCGCCCCCGCCGGAGAGGGCAAGGGCTCGGCCCGGCTGCTCGGCGCGACCAAGGACGCCAAACCCGTCCTGGAGCCCAAGGAGCCGGGCAACCCCGTCGGCGCCACCGCCAACGGAGCCGACGCCCCCGCCCTCACCGGCAGCGCCGACGGGGCCCTCGCCCCCGGCTGGACGGCGCAGCTGACCACCAAGGTCTCGGTCGGCCGGGCCCGGGGCGTGCTCGGCGTCGGCTGCACCGCGCCCGGCACCGACTTCTGGTTCCCCGGGGTCAGCACCGCCAAGGGCCGCGAGGACTACCTCCACCTCACCAACCCCGACGACGCGGCCGCCATCGTCGACATCACGCTCTTCGGCCCCGACGGCATGGCCAAGGCCGACGCGGGCACCGGCGAGAACATCCGCGTCGACCCCAAGTCCACCAAGACCGTCCTGCTCTCCTCCCTGCTCCCGGCCACCCAGCTCGCCGACGCCACCGCCCACGTGACGACCCGCGCCGGCCGGGTGGGCGCCTCCGTCCAGGTCGCCGAGGAGAACGTGGGCGCCGACTGGCTGCCCGCGTCCACCGACCCGACGGGCTCGCTGGTGCTGCCCGGCATCCCGGCGGACGCGGCCTCCGTACGGCTGGTCGCCTTCGTGCCCGGCGAGGAGGACGCGGACCTGAAGCTGCGGCTGGCCGGACCGGGCGGCTCCATCAGCCCGGCCGGCAGCGAGCAGCTCCACGTCAAGGCGGGGATGACGGCGGTGATGGACCTCAAGGACCTGACCCGCGGCGAGCCCGGCTCGCTGCTCCTGACCCCCACCGACGCCAAGAAGGCCACCCCGCTGGTCGCGGCGGTACGCGTCGTCCGCGGCAGCGGGACCAAGCAGGAACTCGGGTTCGTCCCGGCCACCCGGCCGGTCGGCGCCCGGGCCACCGTCGCCGACAACCGGCCCGAGGAGAACACCACCCTGCTGTCACTGACCGCTCCGAGCGCCGAGGCGAAGGTCAAGGTGACGGCGTCCCCGGGCACCGGCGGCGGCGAGCCGGCCTCCCAGGAGGTCACGGTCAAGGCGGGCACCACCCAGACGCTGACGCTGGCCCCCGCCGGCGGGAAGGGCTCCTACGCCCTCACCGTAGAGACCCTCTCGGGCGGCCCGGTCCACGCGGCCCGCACCCTGTCCCTCCCGAACGACGGCATCACGATGTTCACCGTCCAGGGACTCTCGGACGACCACTCCACGGTGTCCGTCCCCCGGGCCGCCCAGGACCTCTCCGTCCTGACCGGGTGACGGGCCGGGCCCCGTCACGGCCGGATCAGTCCTGGCCGTAGCGGGGGTCCACGGTCTCCGGAGTCAGCCCCAGCAGCTCCGCCACCTGCTCCACGACGATCTCGTGGACCAGCATCGCCTTCTCGTCGCGCGATTTCGTCCGGATCTCCACGGGTCGTCGGAAGACCACGATCCGGGCCGGCCGCCCCTGACGGGACTCCGACACCGCGCCGAGCGGTACCGCCTCGTCGTTCCAGCCGCCGTCCGGACCGCCCGGCGGCCCCGGCACGTCACCGACCAGGAACTCCACCTCCGACAGCTGCGGCCAGCGCCGCTCCAGCCGCTCGACGGAGTCCCGTACGAGATCCCCGAACAGCTCCGCCCGGCTCGCCGCCAGGGGCACCTGCGGAGGGGCCAGCGGACCGCGCATCCCGCGCCCGTGCCGGTCCCGCCGACGCGTTCTGGGCTCGACAGGACCCCCCGCGGGGGGCTCGGCGGGGCAAGGGGGCAGAGGGGTGTCCGTCACCCCCGCAGGGTAGCTCCGAGCACGACACGGGGGAGGGCGCAGAGGTGGAGTCGTCGCGGCCCGGTCAAGAGTGCGGTACCGTCCAACGTCGTGAGCCTTGTACGTCGCTGTTCGCGCACCGCGTGCGGCCGCCCTGCCGTCGCGACACTGACGTACGTCTACGCCGATTCGACCGCAGTTCTCGGCCCGCTCGCCACCTACGCCGAACCACACTGCTACGACCTGTGCGCCGAGCACTCGGAGCGCCTGACAGCCCCGCGGGGCTGGGAGGTCGTCCGTCTGTCCGACGGGTCCGGTCCGTCGCGCCCCAGCGGCGACGACCTCGAAGCCCTGGCCAACGCCGTCCGCGAGGCCGCGCGCCCGCCGGGCCGCGCGTCCGGCACCGGCGGGACCGGCAAGGGCGGCCCGGCCACCGGCGAGACCCGCCGCGGACACCTGCGCGTCCTCAGATCGCCCGATTCCTGACGCTCGGGTCATCTGCGGTGCCGCTGCGGGTTCAGGGTAGGTTTGCCGAACCGCACAGAACCTCAGGAGGGCAGGCAGTGGCCGCAGATCTTTCGAACATCGTCAAGGCGTATGACGTGCGTGGCGTCGTGCCGGACGAGTGGGACGAGTCCCTGGCGGAGCTGTTCGGTGCCGCTTTCGTCGAGGTCGTGGGTGGGTCGGCGATCGTGGTCGGTCATGACATGCGTCCGTCGTCGCCGGGTCTGTCGGCGGCGTTCGCGCGGGGTGCCGCGGCGCGTGGTGTGGATGTGACGTTGATCGGTCTGTGTTCGACGGACCAGCTGTACTACGCGTCCGGGTCGACGGGGCTGCCGGGTGCGATGTTCACGGCGTCGCACAATCCCGCTCAGTACAACGGGATCAAGATGTGCCGGGCGGGTGCGGCTCCGGTGGGTCAGGACACGGGTCTGTCGCAGATCCGGGGTCTGGTGGAGGGGTGGCTGGACGCGGGCGGCGCTCCGCAGGCCCCGGCGGGCACGGCGGCGGGCAGGGTGACGGAGCAGGACTCCCTGAAGGGGTATGCGGAGCACTTGCGGTCCCTGGTGGACCTGGCGTCGATCCGTCCGCTGAAGGTGGTCGTGGACGCGGGCAACGGCATGGGCGGTCACACCGTCCCGACCGTGTTCGAGGGTCTTCCGCTCGATGTGACCGAGATGTACTTCGAGCTGGACGGTACGTTCCCCAACCACGAGGCGAACCCGCTGGATCCGAAGAACATCGTGGACCTCCAGGCGCGGGTGCTGGCGGAGGGCGCGGATCTGGGTATCGCCTTCGACGGTGACGCGGACCGCTGCTTCATCGTGGACGAGCGCGGTGTGGGCGTCTCCCCGTCGGCGATCACGGCTCTGGTGGCCTCCCGTGAGCTGGCGCGCAACGGCGGGTCGGGCACGGTGATCCACAACCTGATCACCTCCTGGTCGGTGCCGGAGGTGGTGCGGGAGAACGGCGGCACTCCGGTCCGCACCCGGGTGGGTCATTCCTTCATCAAGGAGGAGATGGCGAAGACGGGTGCGATCTTCGGTGGTGAGCACTCGGCGCACTACTACTTCAAGGATTTCTGGAACGCGGACACGGGCATGCTGGCGGCTCTGCACGTGCTGGCGGCGCTGGGTGGTCAGGACGGTCCGCTGTCGGAGCTGGTGGCGTCGTACGACCGGTACGAGGGTTCGGGGGAGATCAACTCCACGGTCGCGGACCAGGCGGGTCGTCTGGCAGCGGTGAAGGAGACCTTCGGCGATCGTGAGGGCGTGACCCTGGACGAGCTGGACGGTCTGACGGTGACGGGCGGGGACTGGTGGTTCAACGTCCGTGCGTCGAACACCGAGCCGCTGCTGCGTCTGAACGTCGAGGCCCGCGACGCGGACACCCTGGCCCGCATCCGCGACGAGGCCCTGTCCCTCATCCGCGCCTGACACATCCCGCGGGGCCCGCGCCGTCAGGCGCGGGCCGGCCGTCCCAGCCCCGCCGGCGATTGAGGCGCGGGTCCGGGCGGCGGCCGGTGCCCGGCGGAACCGGGCTCCCACCCCTGCCCGGCCGCCGGCGGTACTCCGGGCCGCACCGGCGGAGCCCCAGGGGTACGCTGACCACGCCCCACCCGCACCCCGAAGGGAACCCATCCCCATGCCGCTCGAAGCCGGCCTCCTGCAGATCCTCGCCTGCCCCGCCTGTCACGCACCGCTTGAGGACAAGTCGGCCGACGAGACCCCCGAGCTGCTCTGCACCGGCCAGGACTGCGCTCTCGCCTACCCGGTCCGCGACGGCATCCCGGTCCTCCTCGTGGACGAGGCCCGCCGCCCCGCCTGACCGCAGGCCCCCCGCACGCCACGCCACACCGCACCCGCACCTCACCGCGAGACGCGCAGACAGGTTCCCGTCACCCAACAGCCGGAGGCCGCCATGCTCGACGAGTCGCTCCTCGACGCACCGGACGATCTTGCCCGCGTCGACCGACGGGGTCTGCTCCGCGGCGCGGCCGAGGCGGGGGCCAGGGTCCGTACGGCGGCCCGGCACGCGAGCGAGGCGGGCATCGCCACCCTGCGCCCCGACGGCCGCCCGCGCGCGGTCCTGATCGCCGGGCCCGGCACCGCCGCGACCGGTGTCGCCGACCTGCTCGGCGCCCTCGCGGGCGCCTCCGCGCCGGTGATCCGGCTCGACCCCACCGGGGTCGCCCACGCCGCCGGGGCACTGCGCTGGGCCCTGCCCGGCTGGGCCGGGTCCGTCGACCTGCTGCTCGTGGCCACCACCGACGGCACCGAGCCCGGGCTCGCCGTGCTCGCCGAGCAGGCCTACCGGCGCGGCTGCACCGTCGTCGCCGTCGCCCCCGAGCGCTCACCGCTGAGCGAGGCCGTGGACGGCGCGCACGGGCTCCTCGTACCGATGGCCAAGGCCCCGTACCAGGAGTTCGACGAGTCGGCCGCCGCGGGTCCCGGCGCCCTGTGGGCCCTGCTGACGCCCCTGCTGCTGCTCCTCGACAAGGTCGGCCTGATCGCCGCGGCCCCCGACACCCTCCAGTTGGTCGCCGACCGGCTGGACCGGACCGCCGAACGCTGCGGGCCTGCCATCGCCACCTACTCCAACCCGGCCAAGACCCTCGCCGCCGAGCTGGCGGACTCGCTGCCGCTCATCTGGAGCGAGGGCACCGGCGCCGTCCCGGCGGGCCGCCGCTTCGCCGCCACCCTCGCCGAGCTCGCCGGCCGTCCCGCGCTGGCCGCCGCGCTCCCCGAGGCCCTGCCCGCCCACGGCATCCTGCTCGCCGGCGCCTTCGCCGCCGGCGCCGACCCCGACGACTTCTTCCGCGACCGGGTCGAAGAGCCCCAGGCCCTTCGCGCCCGCGTCGTCCTGCTGCGCGACCGGCCGGCCGGCGGCCTCACCGCCGCGCCCGCCGCACGCGAGCTCGCCCTCAGCCACGACACGGCCATCAGCGAGCTCGAACCGGAGGAAGGCGCCGAGCTGGAGCAGCTCGCCGAACTGCTCGCCGTCACGGATTTCGCCACCGCCTACCTGGCGTTGGCGGCCGGGGGACACAGCTGAGACCCGCGCACGTGCCCGGATCTATCCAGGAAGACGACGATGGACCGCCTGATCAACACGATCCGCCCCTACGCCTGGGGATCCACCACGGCCCTCCCCGCGCTCCTCGGTGTCGAACCCACCGGTGAGCCGCAGGCGGAGCTGTGGATGGGAGCCCACCCGGGCGCCCCGTCCCGCGTCGACCGCGGCGCCGGCGAGAGGTCGCTCGCGGAGGTCATCGCCGCCGACCCCGAGGGCGAGCTCGGCGCCGCCACCGTCGCCAAGTTCGGCCCCGGGCTGCCCTTCCTCTTCAAGATCCTCGCCGCCGGCGCCCCCCTCTCGCTCCAGGTCCATCCCGACCTGGCCCAGGCGAAGGCGGGGTTCGAGGACGAGGAGCGGCGCGGCATCCCGATCGACGCGGCCCACCGCAACTACAAGGACCCCAACCACAAGCCCGAGATGATCTGCGCGATCACGCCGTTCGACGGGCTCTGCGGCTTCCGCTCCCCGCAGGCGTCCGCCGACCTCTTCGAGGGGCTGGGCGTGGGCTCCCTCAAGCCGTACGCCGACCTGCTGCGCGCCCACCCCGAAGAGGCCGCCCTGCGCGAGGTGCTGACCGCCGTACTGAGCGCGGACCGCGAGCAGATGGCCCGTACGGTCGCCGAGACCGCGGCCGCCGCCGAGCGCCTGGGCGGCGAGTACGCCACGTACGCCGCCCTGGTCCACGAGTACCCGGGCGACCCCGGCGTCATCGCGGCGATGCTGCTCAACCACGTCCGACTCCAGCCCGGAGAGGCCCTGTTCCTCGGCGCGGGAGTCCCGCACGCCTACTTCGACGGCCTCGGCGTCGAGCTGCTGGCCAACTCGGACAACGTGCTGCGCGCCGGGCTCACCCCGAAGCACGTGGACGTACCCGAGCTGCTGAAGATCGTGAGGTTCGAGCCGAGCGACCCGACCGTCATGCGGCCCGAGGGCGACGGCGGCGAGGAGGTCTACGAGGCCCCCATCGACGAGTTCCGGCTCTCCCGCTTCCTCCTCGCGCCCGGCGGCGCCCCCCGGGTGCTCGCGGACGGCGCCCCGCAGATCCTGCTCTGCACGGCCGGCTCCGTACGCGCCGGCGAACTGGCCCTCTCGCCCGGCGGATCGGCTTTCGTACCGGCGGACGAAAAGGTCGAACTATCCGGAAACGGCACGGTCTTCCGGGCCACCGTGGTGGTCTGACGCGGCGTCCGCCCCAGGGGCTGCAACAATGTGCGGCCGTAGTCACTGGCCCAGGAAGGACACCCTGCACCCATGAGCGCGTCGGGCGGTACCAAGGCGATCGTGGCGGCACTCGCCGCCAACCTCGCCATCGCTGTAGCCAAATTCGTGGCGTTCCTCTTCAGCGGCTCGTCGTCCATGCTCGCGGAAAGCGTCCACTCCGTGGCCGACTCCGGGAACCAGGGCCTTCTCCTCCTCGGAGGGAAGAAGGCCCAGCGCGAGGCGACGCCGCAGCACCCCTTCGGGTACGGGCGCGAGCGTTACATCTACGCCTTCCTCGTCTCCATCGTGCTCTTCACCGTGGGTGGCATGTTCGCCATCTACGAGGGCTACGAGAAGATCCACGAGCCGCACCCGATCGAGGCCTGGTACTGGCCGGTCGGCGTCCTCGTCTTCGCGATCATCGCGGAGTCCTTCTCCTTCCGCACCGCCATCAAGGAATCGAACGAGATCCGCGGCAAGCTCACGTGGAGCCAGTTCATCAAGCGGGCCAAGGCCCCCGAGCTGCCGGTCGTCCTCCTGGAGGACCTCGGCGCCCTCGTCGGCCTGGTCCTGGCCCTCGGCGGTGTCGGCCTCGCCCTGCTGACCGGCAACGGCGTCTGGGACGGCATCGGCACCCTGTGCATCGGCGTCCTCCTCATCGCCATCGCGATCGTCCTGGCCGCGGAGACCAAGTCCCTGCTGCTCGGCGAGGCCGCCGGCGTCGAAGAGGTCGAGAAGATCAAGGCCGCGGTCGTCGACGGGGACGTCGTCACCCGCGTCATCCACATGCGCACCCTGCACCTCGGCCCCGAGGAGCTGCTCGTCGCCGCCAAGATCGCCGTCGAGGGCAACGACACCGCGACCGAGGTCGCCGACGCGATCAACGCCGCCGAGGCCCGCATCCGCGAGGCGGTCCCGATCGCCCGGGTGATCTATCTGGAGCCCGACATCTACCGCCCCGAAGCCGCCGAGTAGTCCGCGTACGAACGCCGAAGGCCCCCGCGAGCAACAGCCCGCGGGGGCCTTCGGTGTACGTACGACGACTACGGGGCGTCCACCTGCGTGGCGCCCCAGACGGGCCCGTGCGGCTCGACCGGCTTGCGCCGCCGCGCCACGAGCGAGGCGATCCCCAGCCCGAGCGCCACGGGCAGCAGGCAGGTCCCCGCGAACGAGACCAGGCTGAGGCCGACCATGAACGGGGACTCCTCCCGCAGTCCGGAATCGACGCCGGTCACCGCGGACACCGGCAGCGTCCCCTCGTGGTGCTCCCGGTGGTACCGGGAGTCCGCCGAGTTGCCGCGGTTGTCGCCGAGCACGAACATCCGGCCGTGCGGCACCGAGACGGCGAAGCTCAGCCCGTCGCCCCCGGGAACGCCGTCGCGCACGTAGGGCTCGTCGAGCGGCTTCCCGTTCAGGGTCAGGGCCCGGTCGCCCTCCGCGTAGGCGATGTGGTCCCCGCCCAACGCCACGACACGTCCGATGAACGGGCCGTCGAACCCCCAGTCGGCCGGATCGTAGGTGACCACGTCGCCGTGCCGGACCGGGCCGTGGTCCTTCTCCATCGCGAGGAAGGTCCCGACGGGGAGCGTGGGCAGCATGTTCTCGCTGGACTGCATCGCCGGGGTGAACCGGCCGAAGACGTACACCAGAGGACCGGCGGCCAGCGCCACACCGAGCACCAGCAGGACGATCGCCCAGATCCCCCGTCTCCGCCCAGGCCTGCCTGCCATGAATCCCAACCCCTCTCACCAGTGCGAACGGCCGGAAGACTACGGTCTGGCCGAAAGCACACAGCAGGCGGGGGCGCCGCCGGACGCCCCGGCAGCCGGGCCCGCCCAGTTCTCCGTTCGACTGGGGCCGCCGCCGCCGATCGGTGTAGATTCGTCGTCAGTGTCAGGCGTCGCTGCTGATGGCGGGTCGGGCGGTCCTTGCGACCGGCCGAGGGGAGAGAGGACCCCCGACGGACTGTGCTCGGTGTCCCGTCCCCAGGACGGCGCACGGACCAGCCGTACCCACCTCTCGAACCATGAGGAGCAGCACCCATGGACTTCAAGGTCGCAGACCTCTCCCTTGCCGCGTTCGGCCGCAAGGAGATCACCCTGGCCGAGCACGAGATGCCGGGCCTGATGTCGATCCGCCGTGAGTACGCCGAGGCCCAGCCCCTGGCCGGCGCCCGCATCACCGGCTCGCTTCACATGACCGTGCAGACGGCCGTGCTCATCGAGACCCTCGTCGCCCTCGGCGCCGACGTCCGCTGGGCCTCCTGCAACATCTTCTCCACCCAGGACCACGCTGCCGCCGCCATCGCGGTGGGCCCGAACGGCACCCCGGAGAACCCGCAGGGCGTCCCCGTCTTCGCCTGGAAGGGCGAGACGCTGGAGGAGTACTGGTGGTGCACCGAGCAGGCGCTCACCTGGCCGAACACCCCCACCGGCGGCCCGAACATGATCCTCGACGACGGTGGTGACGCCACCCTCCTCGTCCACAAGGGCGTCGAGTTCGAGAAGGCCGGCGAGGCTCCGGACCCGTCCACCGCGGACTCCGAGGAGTACGCGTACATCCTCACCCTGCTCAATCGCACCCTCGGCGAGAACCCGCAGAAGTGGACGCAGCTCGCGTCCGAGATCCGCGGCGTGACCGAGGAGACCACCACCGGTGTGCACCGTCTCTACGAGATGATGCAGTCCGGCGACCTGCTCTTCCCGGCGATCAACGTGAACGACGCCGTCACCAAGTCGAAGTTCGACAACAAGTACGGCTGCCGCCACTCCCTGATCGACGGCATCAACCGCGCCACCGACGTCCTCATCGGCGGCAAGGTCGCGGTCGTCTTCGGCTACGGCGACGTCGGCAAGGGCTGCGCCGAGTCCCTCCGCGGCCAGGGCGCGCGCGTCATCGTCACCGAGATCGACCCGATCTGCGCCCTCCAGGCCGCCATGGACGGCTACCAGGTCGCCACGCTGGACGACGTCGTCGAGACCGCCGACATCTTCATCACCACGACCGGCAACAAGGACATCATCATGGCCTCCGACATGGCCAAGATGAAGCACCAGGCCATCGTCGGCAACATCGGCCACTTCGACAACGAGATCGACATGGCCGGCCTGGCCAAGGTCGACGGCATCGTCAAGGACGAGGTCAAGCCCCAGGTCCACACCTGGACGTTCCCCGACGGCAAGGTCCTGATCGTCCTCTCCGAGGGCCGCCTGCTGAACCTCGGCAACGCGACCGGCCACCCGTCCTTCGTGATGTCGAACTCCTTCGCGGACCAGACCCTGGCCCAGATCGAGCTCTTCACGAAGCCGGAGGAGTACCCGACCGACGTCTACGTGCTCCCCAAGCACCTCGACGAGAAGGTCGCCCGCCTCCACCTCGACGCCCTCGGCGTCAAGCTCACCACCCTCCGCCCGGAGCAGGCCGCCTACATCGGCGTCAAGGTCGAGGGCCCGTACAAGCCGGACCACTACCGCTACTGATCACCAGCTGGTCAACCGCGGACGTACCTGAAGCAGGCCCCCGGCACACGTGCCGGGGGCCTGCCCCGTATTCCCTCCGATCCGAAGAAGTGTGCGCACATGCCCCGCGGCCGCTACTCGCTCCACGACCCGCACGACCACACCCCCCTCGGCGAGGAGCACTTCCACTGCGCCCCCGGACCCTCCGGCTGGCGCTACGTCTCCCAGCTCACCGCCCCGGACGGCGACCACCGGGGCTCCGTGGACCTGGCGATCGACGAACTCGGCCGCCCCATTCGCCTGGAGGTCAACGCCGCGAGCTGGCAGGTCCGCGGAGCCGCCCTCGACGGCGTCACCTGGGTCCGCACCGACCCCACCGGCACCGAGGCCACCGAGGGCAACATCGCCGCCCCCGGCTTCACCGGCACCTCACCGGCCTTCCTGATCGCCACGTCCCGCCTGCTGCGCCTGACCCCGGGCGCCCCCGACACCCGCGTCCGGCTGCTCGCCCTCACCGACCCGGTCCTGGCCCCGCGTACGGTCGACCAGGCCTGGGCACTGGTGGCACGCGAGGAACACCCCACGGACAGCGGCCCGCTCCAGGTGGACGAGTACCGGGTCACCGCCCTGGACACGGGCGAGGTCCACACGGTCCACATCGCCGGCGACGTGGTCCTCTCGGCCCCCGGCATCGAACTGGAACACCTGGAGACCCCGCCCTCGGCCTTCGAGGACCAGTGACCCCTCAGGCCGGCGGAGCGAACCCGCCGGCGCGCGGAACCTCCCCGGGGGCCGCGGGCGCGGGGGCGACGTACGACGACGGGACGGGAGCGACGGGTGCCATGTGCGGGACGGGCGCCACGGGCGCCACCGGCGCCGAGGGAGAGGCCGCGGCCGCGGTGCGGAAGGCCCGGGCGGCATCGCGCGACTGACGCTCGTGGACCACGGCCATCAGGAAGGCAGCGGCCGGCACCCCCGCCGGCGGCGGCGCACCCGTACGCGCCACGAGATCGTCCGCGAGCCGCGCCGCCATCGCCGCACCCACCTGCGGATCCAGTTGGTTCATGCGGGTCAGGTACTGGCGGATCGCCAGCCACAGCCCGTCCGGTACGGCCGAGAGGTCCAGCTGGGTGAACCGTCCGGCCAGCCACGGCGGGGGTGGCGGCACCGGCATCACCCGCGCCCCCGGCACCCGCTCCCGGACCACCAGGGTCCCCGCGAAGACGTCCCCGAGCCGTCGCCCGCGCGCCGACACCAGCGAGGCGATGGCCGCCACCGTGCCGAAGGTCAGCAGCAGCTCCACGACCCCGAGGGCCCCGCGCACCAGCGCGTGCCGGAACCGGATCGGCCCGCCGTCGTCGCGCACCACCCGCAGCCCGCACGCGAGCTTGCCCAGCGAGCGCCCGTGGGACAGGGTCTCCACCGCGATCGGGATGCCGACCAGCAGCAACAGGAAGCTCGCCACTGCGACGGCGGCCTGGGCGGCCGGGTCCAGCGAGGCGGTCGCGAAGGTCAGCCCGACGGTGAGGAGCCCGTAGACGGTGACGTAGACGGCCAGGTCCAGGAGGATCGCCAGCGCCCGGCTGGGCAGCCTCGCCGGCCTCAGCCCCAGGACGACCGCGTCCCCCGTCACCAGATCGCTCACCGCAGCACCTCTCATGTGACCTGCTCCGCCCCTACGGCGTCCAGTCTGCCAAGCTGACCACACTAGGAATAGGCAGCGGCCAGGGGACCTGGGCAGGGGAGCGCACCGGATGGATCTCGACGTCTTCGTCACGGCACACCGCGCGGAATGGGACCGCCTGGAGCAGCTCCTGGGCCGTGGCCGCAGGCTGACGGGCGAAGAGGCCGACGAACTCGTCGCTCTCTACCAGCGCACTTCGACCCACCTCTCCCTCGTCCAGTCCAGTGCCCCCGACCCCATGCTGACCGGGCGGCTGACCCAGCTGGTGGCGCGCGCCCGCGCCACGGTCACGGGCACCCGCCGCGCGGGCTGGCGCGACGCCGCGCTCTTCTTCACCGTCGGCTTCCCGGCCGCGGTCTACCGGAGCCGCCGCTGGTGGATACCGACGGCCCTGCTCTCCACGGCGCTCGGCGTGCTCATCGGCTGGTGGATAGCCACGCACCCCGAGGTCCAGGGCGCCATCGCCGCCCCGGAACAGCTGAAGGAGCTCACGAAGCCGGGCGGCGAGTACGAGACGTACTACTCCAGCAACCCCGCGGGCTCCTTCGCCGCCCAGGTGTGGACGAACAACGCCCAGGCGGCCGCGATGTGCCTGGTCCTGGGCGTCTTCCTGGGGATCCCGGTGCTGTGGATCCTCTTCCTGAACATGGCCAACCTCGGGGTCGGCCTCGGCCTGATGGCATCCGCCGGTCGGCTCGACGTCTTCCTGGGCCTGATCCTTCCGCACGGCCTGCTCGAACTGACGGCCGTCTTCGTGGCGGCGGGCACGGGCCTGCGCCTGGGCTGGACGGTCATCGACCCGGGTCCTCGGACCCGCCGTACGGCCCTGGCAGAACAGGGCCGCGCCGCCCTCGGCATGGCCCTCGGTCTCGCGGCGGTCCTGTTCGTCTCCGGCCTGATCGAAGGCTTCGTGACTCCCTCGGGCCTCCCCACCTGGGCGCGCATCACGATCGGCGTCGTGGCCGAGGCCGCCTTTCTGATCTACGTCTTCGTCCTGGGCGGCAGGGCCGCCCGCGCCGGCGAACTCGGCGACGTGGAGGCCGCGGACCGGACGGCAACGCTCCCGATCGCGGCCTGATGTGCGTACAAGCCCGCTGAGCTGCTAGTGTCCTGGTCGTCCCGCAAACGCCGTTGACACGGAACGAGCGGGGAGGTAGATTCGAACGGTTGCCTCGAACTGGACAAGTTCGGCAGTGATGGTTTAGAATTATCTCACCCCACATGGACATCAAGATCCGGTCGGGGTACGCCGACTCCTCATTTCAGGAATTCGAAGCCGGAGAAATCCGGTGGAAAACTTCTGATAGAGTCGGCACCGCCGGAAAGGGAAGCGCGAAAGCGGGAACCTGGAAAGCGCCGAGGAAATCGGACACGAAAGAGTCTGATAGAGTCGGAAACGCAAGACAGCAGAACGAAAGCCCGGAGG
>NZ_JBVHJO010000006.1:188126-523740 GCF_055559995.1 Streptomyces sp. NPDC023541 | reverse complement strand
GACAGTTCCAGGCACGTGTCAGCCACTACAAACGACGCGGTCACACACCACCAGAAGCCAACAAACCATCACAGCAAGTACCGTTGCAGTACTAGAGCCACTTGTTGCGGCGCAGCGCGCGGTAGATGACCGTGCATACGATCGCCATCAAGGCCCAGACCGCGGGGTAGCCGTACGGGGACTTGAGCTCGGGCATGTGCTCGAAGTTCATGCCGTAGACGCCGACGATCATGGTGGGGACGGCGATGAGGGCGGCCCAAGCGCTGATGCGGCGCATGTCGGCGTTCTGCTGGACGCCGAGCTGGGCGATGCTCGCGCTGAGCATGCCGGAGACGAGTTCATCGAAGGACAGGATCTGTTCGCTGACCCGCTGGTGGTGGTCGGCCACGTCCCTGAAGTACGTGGCGACCTCCGACGGGATGCCGGGGACCGCACCTTCACTGAGGCGCTGCAGGGCGCCAGCGAGCGGCATCACTGCGCGCTTAAATTCGAGGAGCTCGCGCTTGAGCTGGTAGATCCGCCCCGCGTCCACCGGACGGTCCGGGGAGAAGACCTCGCCTTCCAGGGAGTCGACGTCGCCGGCGAAGGCGTCCGCGACCTCGACGTAGCGGTCGACGACCATGTCCGCCACGGCGTGCAGGACCGCCGCGGGTCCGCAGCCCAGTTGCTGCGGATCGTCCTGGAGCTGTCGGCGCACGTCGTCCAGCGGCGGGGCGCTGCCGTGGCGGACGGTGATCGCGTAGCCCGGGCCGGCGAAGACCATGATCTCGCCGGTGTCGACGATCTCGCTGGTCGCGGTGACTTTCTCGTGGTCGACGTAGACGATCGTCTTCAGCACGAGGAACAGCATGTCGCCGTAGCGTTCAAGCTTGGGCCGCTGGTGGGCGTGGACGGCGTCCTCCACGGCGAGGGGGTGCAGGCCGAAGGCCTCGGCGACCTCCTGGAGCTGCTCCTCGGTGGGCTCGTACAGACCGATCCACGCGAACCGACCCTCCTGCGGGTCCATGCGCTTCATGACCGTGTCCAGGGTCACCTGGCCGGGGATGCGGTGCCCGTCCTCGTAGAGCGCGCAGTCCACTACCGCCGATGGCAGACCCGCACCACCCTTGCCACCCCGCTCCGCCACCATGTGCTGCCTCGTGTCACTCGTCCGATGCGTAGGGATGCAACCTACCCGCGACCAGCAGGTGATCACCCGCGCCCCTGACCGCGACTGGTGCTGGCGGAGTGTCGGCCCCGTCATGTCCCCCTCGGCGAGTGCTGCGAGGAGAGGTCCCGGGCGTTCTCGCGGCGGGTATAGCCTGCTCGATGGCCTAATGTCCCGCGCGTACGAAAGGCAGGTGAGTCCCCCGATGTGTGGTGAACCTCCCAGTCGCGCGCCGCGGGGCGCTGCCGTGCCCGGCTCGTAGCCGGCTCTGCAGGCGGCGTCTGCGGCGTGCCCTCGCGCATCCCTCACGCCTTGCTGCTTCCTGCCTGCGGAAGGACCCCTGCCGTGTCCGAGAGTCGTCTGCGTGCCCTGCGCGCGTTCACCAAGCCCGCCAAGCGCCCCGCCGAGCCCCGCCCCGATGCCGGGCAGCCCGCGCCGGCTGTGTCAGCCGGCCAGCAGCCACCCAACGGAAACAGTGTGGTCACGGCCGCGATCTACCACGACGGTGTCCGCACCAGCACCCATGACTCCCTCGCCGAGACCTTCGGAAAGCTTCGCGAGGCGGAAGGAGGCATGGCGTGGATCGGCCTGCACCGGCCGACCGAGGCAGAGCTGCTGTCCGTCGCCGAGGAGTTCGACCTGCACCCCCTCGCCGTCGAGGACGCCCTGGAAGCCCACCAGCGACCCAAGCTGGAACGCTACGGCGACACCCTCTTCGTCGTGCTCCGTGCCGCCCGCTACCTCGACGCCGCCGAAGAGGTCGACTTCGGCGAGCTCCACGTCTTCGTCGGACCCGACTTCGTCATCACCGTCCGCCACGGCGCCGCCCCCGACCTGGCAGCGGTCCGGCGCCGGATGGAAGGCAGCCCGGATCTCCTCAAGCGCGGACCCGAGGCCGTCCTGTACGCGATCCTCGACGCAGTCGTCGACGGCTACGCCCCCGTCGTGGCCGGCGTGGAGAACGACGTCGACGAGATCGAAACCGAGGTCTTCAGCGGAGACCCGAAGGTCTCCCGCCGCATCTACGAGCTCTCCCGGGAAGTGGTCGAGTTCGCCCGCGCGACCCGACACCCCTGACCCGGATCCTCGAAGGGCTCTCGGCCGGCTTCGAGAAGTACGGCATCGACGAGGAACTCCGCCGCTACCTGCGCGACGTGGCCGACCACGCCACCCACGTGACCGAACGCGTCGACGGCTTCCGCCTCGCGCTCCAGGACATCCTCGCCGTCAACGCAACCCTGGTCAGCCAGCAGCAGAACGAGGAGATGAAACAGCTGGCCCAGGCCGGCCACGCGCAGAACGAGGAGATCAAGAAGATCTCGTCATGGGCCGCCATCCTCTTCGCCCCGACCCTGGTCGGCACCATCTACGGCATGAACTTCGAGACCATGCCCGAACTCGGCTGGGTCCTCGGCTATCCCTTCGCCGTCGCCCTGATGGCCCTCGTGTGTCTCAGCCTGTACGTGATCTTCAAGCGACGCGACTGGCTCTGACACTGCATGGAGCCGTGCAGAGCCCGGATATCGCCCCACCCTGCATCGACCCCTGCGCACTTGACTTCCGGCACCGCGGAACGGGCCTCCACCACCGGCTCCACCACCGGCACGTCGGCCTCGGTCCTACGCCGCTGCCGGACAAGGCAGCTGGCGCCGGAGTTCAAGGCCGGTAGATCATTTCGAGGAGGAAGGCGGCGATGAGCATCCATACGCCGATGCCGATCAGCCACCACCACTCAGCGAGGGCACCTGCCGTCACGAGGACAGCGGCCCCGATCGTCAGGCTGATGATCCTGGGCCGCATTCCCCATTCCCGAAGGGCTTTCATTCTCTGCAGTCCCGTCAGTGGTCAGGGTGTCCTCGTGCGGAGGGCGTGAGGTGCCCTCTCGGGGAGAGGCTCACGCACGGCAGTCTAGGTGCGAGGCCGGTCGATGCCGGGTAGCGCGACGACCGAAATCCGGCTCTGCGGACGGCGTGCCTGGCGCGTTGCCGGTGGTCTGCCCGGCTGGAGCGTCGGGTGGCTGTGGTGGTCAGCCGCCGACGTGGATGCCGGGGCGGCGGTCGGGGTCGGGTTCGTGTTTGCGGATGATCTCGCGGGTGACCGGGGCGGTGTCGCCGCGGCCGAGCAGGAAGTAGCGGACCATGTGGACCAGCGGGCTTCCTTCGGCCCAGGCGAAGTAGCAGTGCGGCTGGACGCCGGTGGCGTCACGCAAAGCCAGCAGGATGGCGGCGATGGCGTTGGGAGCGGCCGGTGCAGCTGCGCGCAAGATGCGGTAGCCGTCCACGTCGATGCCATGGACGGTGAGGGTGTCGCTGAAGTCGGACGGGTCGACGACGTCGATCTCCAGGAACAGCACGTCCGCCTGGCCGGGCACCGGGTTGACGCCGCGCTGCTCGCGTTCCTTGTCGCTGTATTCGGCGACGTCGCCGGCCTGGCGGCGGTTGGCGATGATGTTGATGGCACCGTCGTGGGCGAGGGTGTCGTCGATGAACCGGCGGGCGGCCTCGTCGAAGACGATGCGGTCGGCGCGCAGCTCGGTGGTGCGTGAGACACGCGAGATCAGCGACACGATGATGATGCCGGCGATGAAGAAGCCGGAGATGACGATGCCGTCGGGCTTGTCGATGATGTTCGCGACCAGGGCGTAGAGCAGGACGGCTGTGAGCAGGGCGAAGCCGACAGTGGTGGCGCGGTGGCGGCGGCGTGCGGTGGAGACGGTGACGGCGAAGGCGCCGGAGACCATCATGGCCAGGATGCCGGTGGCGTAGGCGCCGGCCTGGTCGTCGACGTCGGCGTCGAAGGCGATCGTGATGGCGATGCACAGGGCGGTGTAGACGATCACGACGGGGCGCACAGCGCGTCCCCATTCGGGGGCCATGCCGTAGTCGGGCAGGTAGCGGGGGACGATGTTGACCAGTCCCGCCATGGCCGAGGCGCCTGCGAACCACAGGATCAGGATGGTGCTGATGTCGTAGACCGTGCCGAACGCCTCCCCGACATGCTCGTGGGCCAGCCACGCCAGCGCGCGGCCGTTGGCGGCGCCCCCCGGCTCGAACAGCTCGTGCGGGATCAGGAGGGTGGTGACGAAACTCGCGGACAGCAGGTAGACGCTCATGATGAGCGCGGCGACGGTCAGCAGCTTGCGGGTGTTGCGGATCCGCGAGCGCAGCCGCTGCTCCTCATCCGCCCCGTCGGCGGCGACGAGCGGCATCATGCTCACGCCGGTCTCGAAGCCCGACAGGCCCAGCACCAGCAGGGGGAAGGCCAGCAGCGCCGGGCCCATCAGGTCGCCGAAGCCACCTCCGCCCGCTGCGAGTGCGTCGGTCCACGCCGACCAGGCCCCCGGGGTGGTGAACACATGCACCAGGCCGATACCGATGACGACCGCGTTCAGCACAAGGAACACCGCGACCAGGGGGATGGCCACGCTGACCGCTTCGCTGAACCCGAGCAGGAACACCCCACCGAGTACCAGCAGCAGCGCCACCGTGAGGGCGACCTCGTGGCCGTGCAGCACCGCGGGGAAGAAGGGGTTCTCCACCACGTGTACAGAGGCGTCCGCTGTGGAGAGCGTGATCGTGATGATCCACGAGGTGGCCACGAAGCCGAGCAGGATGAGCACGAATAGCTTGCCCCACCAGAACGGCAGCAGGTCCTCCAACATCGCCACCGACCCGGCGCCGTGCGGGCTCTCCTTCGCCACGCGCCGGTACATCGGAAGCATGCCCAGCAGCGTCAGCGCCACGATCAGTAGCGTCGCCAGCGGCGAGACCGCGCCGGCGGCCAGGGCGGCGATCGCAGGGACGTAGGCGAGGCTGGAGAAGTAGTCGACGCCGGTCAGGCACATCACCTTCCACCACGCGTGCGGGACGGCATGCCCTTCACCGGCCGCCGGGCCCACCGGCTGCACCCGATGACGCAGCAACCATCCCGCCAGGCCCCCGGTGGGCTGAGCCCGCAGAGACGGACTTTCCACCACTTCCGGCACAACCGGACCTTCCATGTCCTTCATATCCCCCATCGCTTTCTCTCACGGTCTCAAGACACCCGTTGACAGCAGCGCACCAGCGCCACGGCACGATCATCGAGTATCCGACCGGCAGAAGCCGCCACCCACCCCGCGCCTGGCCGACGCGACATACCGTCCCGCCACCCGCAGCCATCTGCGCTCTTCCGCATCGCGGGTCAGAACGTCGGCCGGTGATCGAGCAGCGCCTGATCTATTGCTGGGCTGGTCAAGACGTTCGTTGCGATGCAGGGCACGGTAGATGACGGTGCAGAAGGCGACGTTGGCGGCCAGGACGGCGTGGCAGCCTTGATCCGGGACATCTGCGCTGGCTGGAGCGGCACGAGCCGATCGGGCAGGGAAGAGTACGAAGCTGGGGAGAACAGCGCAGTGACTCCCAGGCGTGCTGCCAGGCCCCGCCCCGCGTCGCCCGGGCGTCGAGGCTGACGAACTGCCGGAACGCGCCCGGCCCCACCACGGAGGTGGCAACCGCTCAGCTGACCTTCGTCACGATAGGCCCCTCGGCAAGCCCCCATCAGGCCTGCCGGGCATGATGGGCCCGACTGATGAACCGCGGCTGCTACGACACCGCGCATTGTTTACTGTCCACAACGTCGTACGGCGACCTCCCGGACAGGACGACAGCAGACCACAGCTCGGGAGGAGAGCTCCCCTGGAGCTGCCCACGGCCCTCCAGGCTGCCCGCGCCACACCCGTTCGGCGTGACGTTCCACTGCTCTGCCCTGACTTTCCCTCCCAGTATCTAACTACTCGTCAGTAGAGTCAGGCTTCGGGCGCGGCGCGTCCTCGACGCCGACGGCATCGCCGCCGCCATACCCGGCCTCGACGTACTGATCAGCGGATTCCAGCCCGGAAACGCCGCCAGGGACATCGCCGACACCGTGGCCCGCTCGATCGCCGACCCCACGGTGTACGCCACGGCCGCGCGAGCACTCCTTAAGACGCTGGAGAGTCATCCGCGGATCCGGCTCATCGTCATCGGCGGCGCCGGCAGCCTGGAGATCGCGCCCGGAGTCGTACGGGCCGACTCCGACGCACTCCTACACGAGACCCTCGACGCGATCGGCCTGCCCAGGGAATACTCCGCCGCGGTGCGCGGCCACCGCGATGCCCTGAACGTCCTGCGCACCTCCAACCGGCTGTGGACCTACTTCAACCCTGCCGAGGACATCGCGCCCGGCGAACGTACGGGCCGGTTCCGGATCGGCGGCGACCAGCCGGTCCGCAACGCGGACGGGCGCAGCCGCATCTCCATGGAGGACGCCGCCGTCGCCCTCGTCGACGAGGCGGAGCTACCGCGCTTCGTCCAACGCCGCTTCACCATCGGCTACTGACCCAACTGCCGGACGGCCCTGACAGTGCGCCACCGCGCCGACAGGACCGGATGCCCACGGAGGCGAAGACCCGAACATCTCCCGCCTGGTCGGCATTGGCCCGTACGCCTGCCGACTACGCCCCGGCCTTCGGCCGGTAGGTGCACACGTGCACTCCGGTGCAGCTGACGACCGTGGAGACCAGTTCGAACGCGCGGAGCCGGCCGTCCGTCGGGTAGATCGTCTTACCGCCGCCGACGAGCACCGGCAGGATCATCAGCCGGAGCTCGTCGACCAGTCCCTCGGCCAGCAGGGTTCGGGTGAGGGACGCGCTACCCATGACCACCAGGTCACGGCCTTCGGCTTCGCGCAGCTTCTTGATCTGGTCCAGTGCTTGGTCGCCGGGGATGCGTGTGGTGTTGTTCCACGTCAGCTCGTCTTCGCCGAGGGTGCTGGACACGACGTACTTGGTGACGCTGTTCATGTGGTCGGCGAACGGGTCGCCGGCCCGGTCCGGCCACGCCGCCGCCATGGTCTGCCAGGTGCGGCGTCCGAACAGCAGGGCCTCGGTGCTGGTCTGCCACTCGGCCAGAGCGCCACCCATCACCTCCGGGTCGAAGAACGGGTGGCTCCAGCCACCGTGGGCGAAACCGCCGTCGGTGTCCTCGTCCGGGTGCCCCGGGGCCTGAACGACGCCGTCCAAGCTGATGAATTCACCAATCGCAATGCGCATGGGGGTGTCTCGCTTCCTGATCCGTTGGGTTCAGATGGGATGGACCGCGGCGGTACCGACGGCCTGGAGGCGCATGTCGGGCTCCATACCGCTGGAATCCCTGTCGTTCGCGACAGAACAGAAGTTGCGTTGCGTTCAGAGATTCAGCAACAGGTGGAACCATCAACCCCCGCTTAGATGAAGGTCACTTGACCAATATCATTGCAATGGCATGAGCGTGAACACTCAGTGGCGGCCTGTGTGGACTACTTCGCCTTGTCCTCCGCGAGGGTGTGGGCGACCAGGGCGTTGGCGTGGCCGTGACCCAGGCCGTGCTCGGACTTGAGCCACGAGACGAGTTCCATGTGCTTCGTCAGGGGGGAGGTCCGGATCAGGTCCTTCCATTCCGCGATCGGACGGCCGTACTTCTTCTCGATCGAGGGGAAGTACGCGGCACCCTGCAGTGAGTCCGGCATGTCGTCCGTGCCTTTCGTTCGTTCCGGTGTGCGTGAGTGTTCGAGTGCGTGAGTGCCGGTACCGCTAGAGGCGCGCCAGCCGGGCTGTCACCGCGGCGAGTCCGGCCAGGCCGAGTGCCGCCCCCGCCGTGAAGGACAGTACGGAGGCACCGGATCCGACGAACCCGGCGAGGACGCCCACCGGGAGCAGGCGGTAGGCGAACGCCCAGCCCGGCTGCCCCTCGGCGGCGAGGCGGCGGGACAGGACCAGGAAGGCGGCGCACAGCGCGAGGTAGCCGACCATGCCGCCAGCCATGTGGACCGCGCCGTGCACGCTCAGCGCGGCGGTCGCGGAGTCCGGCGTACCGGCCGGGAAACCGGCCCCGGGGTCGGCCGAGAACACGCCGCTGACCAGGAAGGATGCCCCGAACACCCCGACCAGCCACGGCGCCGCGCGGTGGCCGGGCCCCTCGGACACCGATCGCCGCATCCCGACCGCACCGGCGATCAGCAGGGCGCCGGCGACGAAGAAGTTGATAATCTGGATCCAGCCCAGGTCTCCGAGGCTCAGCTGGCTGATGGCGTTGCGCGTGAAGTCGAAGCCCTCACGCGTCAGGCCCTGGGCGATCCCCGCGCCCAGGAACAGCGGCCCCGCCACCGCTGCGCCCTTCAGCAGCACCCGCGCCGAGGAGTCGGACCCCGCAGTGGTGGAAGCAGAGGCGGAAGCGGTGGCGGAGGCGCTGATCGTGTCGGTCATGGCATGCCTTCCTCATGTGCCGCACCCACCCGGGGGCCGGGCCTGCGGCGTTGGAATCTCGTTGCATGTAAGACCGTGACGGAAACCCGAACTCATCGGCCCCGATCGTGTGACCCGCGCCACACAAGCAGGGCCGATGTCGCCGACGCAGGCTCAGGCTCAGGCGAACAGCTCGGCGAGCAGCTCGGGGCCGATGGCGATGGGAGCGGGGCGGTAGGCAGGAGGCTGGGTGCCCAGCAGCTCGCGGACCAGGAAGTCCCAGCAGCGTGTACGGACATAGGCCAAGTGGTCGATGAACGTGTGCTCGGCGCCGGGCACGATGAGCAGCTCGAAGTCCTTGCCAGCGGCGATGAGCCGGTCGGCCAGGCGGAGGGTCTGGTCCGGGTGGACCTGGTCGTCCATGTCGCCGTGGATCAGGAGCAGCTTGCCCGCCAGGCGGTCGGCGAGGTCGATGTTGGAAGTGCGGCCCCAGGCCTCGGGGTTGTCCGCGCCGTCGTAGGTCTCCACGAAGCCGGCGTTGAAGTGGCGGGCGTCGTGCGAGCCGGAGAGTGCGGCTCCCACCTTGTATGTCTCGGGGAAGTCCAGCATCGCGCGGGCCGCGGCGAATCCGCCTCCGGAGTGGCCGAACACGCCCACCCGGTCCAGGTCCATCCACGGCCGGGTCTCGGCCAGTTGACGCAGCGCCGCGACGTGGTCGGCCAGGTTGCCCGCGTCGGCCAGGTGGCCGTACGAGGCGTCGTGGAAGGCCTTGTCCCGGCCCGGGGTGCCGCGTCCGTCCAGTGCTACCACTACGAAGCCCAGTGCCGCGAGGGGTTCCGCGTCGAGGCCCAGCCCGCCGGGGTCGAAGGACGGGGAGACCCGGTTGAGCTGCGGGCCGGGGTAGACGTTGTCGACCACCGGGTAGGAGCGGGCGGGGTCGAACTCCCGCGGCCGGTACAGCACTCCGTAGATGTCCGTCACCCCGTCGGCCGCCTTGACGCAGAAGCGTTCCGGCAGAGTCCAGCCGGTGGCGGTGAGCTTGCCGATGTCCGCGCGCTCCAGCTCGACCAGCACGCGGCCAGTCCAGTCGCGGACCGTCGTCACCGGCGGGGTGTCGACCGTGGACGCGGAGTCGACGAAGTAGTCCTGGTGGTCGGGGAGGGCGGCGATGTGGTCCTGGTCGTCGTGGGTGACCTTGGCGAAGCCGGAGCCGTCCAGGCCGGCCCGGCAGACCGTGCGCCGGTACGGGTCCTCGTCGACCAGCCCGGAGGCGGTGAAGTACACCACCCGCTCAGCCTCGTCGACGCGCAGGATCTGCCGCACCGCCCACGGCCCGGAGGTGACCTGCCCGAGCAGCGCGCCGGTGCGCAGGTCGTACCGGTACAGGTGGCCCCAGCCGTCCCGCTGCGAGTACCACAGCACCTCGTCGGCCAGCACCCGCACGATCGGCGGCTCGTACGCCCACTGGTTGGGCTCCACACGGGTGGCCCCAGTCTCGCTGAGCACCGTGGTGACCTCGCCGGTGGCCGCGTCCAGCCGGTACAGGGTGAGCGTGCGCAGGTCGCGCGGCCGGCCGAGGTAGTACACCGCCGAGCTGTCTGGGACCCACCAGGCCCACTTGATCGTGATCGGCGACAGTGTCGGCATGAGCAGCGGCTCGGCCTGGGCGCGGACCACCGTGCCCGCGGCGACGTCCAGTACGACCAGCTCGGCCAGCGGTACGTGCTCGTCCCCGGGGTAGGCGAACCGCTGGGTGTGCAGCACCGGGGCGCCACCGTCGACGGGCCTGGCCTCCAGCAGGTGGGTCTCCCGGACCTCGCGCTCGTCGGTCCGGTGCGCCAGCACCTTCGTCGAGTCCGGCGACCAGGCCACCGCGGGCGGCAGGTACGGCAGGCCGATCTTGCGCAGCAGGGTGCTGTTCGCCGTGCACTCCGGGACGGTGCCGTACTGGTGGCCGGGCGCGCCATCGGCGGTCAGTGCCCACTCGCGGCCGTCGGACAGCGAGCGCGCCCACAGGTCGTGGCCCCGCCGGGACACCGCGAACTTCCCGTCGGGTGACGGTACGTCGAGGGGGCTGCCCGGCGGCGTGAACTCGGCCCGCTCGCACACGTAGTCGTCCAGCCGGCACCGCCAGTACTCGCCGAACGCATCGAACTCGACGGTGTTCCCGCCCAGTTCTATCGACGAGGCCGGCAGGAACTCGGGGTCGACCTGCTGCCCGGAGGCGGTGGCCAGCGCGGCGGCGAGCCGGGAGTGGTCGAAGGCCGGCTCACGGGTTCCGGCCGCAGGGTCGACCAGCACGAACCGCTTACCGACATCGTTGCTCACGGCGTACCAGAAGCGGGCCCCTCCGTCGATCCACTGCGGCCGGACCTTGTCGCCGACGACGAGCTCGCCGGAGCGGGCGGGCCGGCGCAGAAGCTGTTCCGCAGCCTGGTAGTCCTGAATGGTGCTCATTCTTCTTATCCTTCTTCGGTGTCGGTTTGGGCATGGTGATGCCACGGCGGCGCCATCACGGCAGAGGTGATGCGGCCGAGGAGGGCTGAAGCGAGGGCGTCGGCCGTCTCGCGAGCCAGGCTGAGGTGAGGTGGGCTCAGTGAGCGCCGTGTCGGCGTCTGGAATCGCTTCCCGAGCGCGTCCTGCGAGGGGGCGCGACGGATTCATCCTGCAGCTACGAGCCTCTGCGTCGCTCTCTAGAAGCACCTCGGCCAGGGATATTGCTGCATCGTCCAGGTAGTTCCGTGCGGTGGCCGGAGGCGGCGTCGCGAGCTTCGCTGAGCTTGCTCGTCATGTTCACCCAAGGGGGTGCCCGTTCGGAGCTACGGGGGTCAGAGGCTGCGGGCGGTGATGTCGCCGTAGGAGGTGGTCGCGTGGATGTTCAGGCCGGAGGCGGCACCGTCGGCGTTGTTGAGCGAGTTGTGGATCCGGCCGTAGCTGGTGCCGGCGTCCAGAGAGGCGGAGACCCCGCGGGCGGCGCCGACCGAGATCTCGCCGTGCTCGGTGCTCAGGGTGACCGTGCCGGTCATGGCCTCCGCGATGTGGATGGCGCCCTTCTGGGTGCTGATCTGGGCCGGACCACCCAGGCGGCCGACCGAGACGTCGCCGGCCTGGAGGGTGAGGCGGGCGCTCGCGGTCTCGTCGAGCTTGACCGTGCCCTGCGCGCCCTCGAAGGCGACATCGCCAAGCCGTCCGACGCCCTGAAACTCGGCGCTGGCCGTCTTCGCCTCAATGCGGGAGTCGGCGGGCAGGTGGACGGTCACCTCGACGGATCCGGAGTTGCCGAGGATCTGGTTCTTCGCCTCCGGGGCCGCGATCCGCAGGACGCCGTCGCCGTACTCGACCGTGGTCTCCTTCGCCGCCTGCGCGTCGCGGCCCTTCGAGGCGTCCGCGGGCAGGATCTCGACGGTGGTGTCGGCGCGGTCGGCGGCGATGAACCGAATGCGTCCCGCGGGGATGTCGAGGACGGCGGCGATCGGAGCAGGGGTGTCGAACTTCTGCATTGTTCTGTCCTTCGAGTCGTTGTTTCCTGTGAGGGAAAAGCTACGTTGCGTTCAGAGATTCCTCAACGTATCTACTGCGAGAAATCACCATCACTGCAAGTGAAAGGCGGAAAATCGTTGCAACGATCTTCAAAGTAAACGCAACGGCGGACGCCTGATCGTTGCAATGAATTGAACGTGAACGCTCATGGCCTCAGCCAGTGGTGGCCGGGACACGCGGCGGCCGTACGTCAGGGTCCGGCGACCGTGGCGAACTGGTCCTGGGTCCGGGCGGCCTCCTTCGCGGCCGCTTCGGTCGCGCGGTTCTGCATGAGGAAGAGCGCCAGCACCGCGGCACCCAGTACCCCGCAGACACCGACCAGGAAGGTGGCGGACATCGCGGCGGTGAAGGCCTCCCGGGCGGTGGCTGCCAGCCCCTCGTCCCCGGTACGTGCGGCCAGGACGTGCGCCTCGGAAACGGCGTGACGGGCGGACTCGGGCGCACCGACAGGCATCTCGGAGGTGTACGTGCTCGACAGGACTGCGCCCAGCACGGCCACACCGAGGGCGGCGCCGGCCTGCTGGATGGTGTCGTTGAGCGCGGACCCGACACCGGCACTCTCGGCCGGGACCGCCCCCATCAGGGCGCTGGTGGCCGCGGGCATCACCAGTCCGGCACCCGCTCCGATCAGGATCATCGCGGTGGTCAGCGGTCCCCAACCGTCACCCGAGGAGAGGCCGGTGAGGACACCGGACCCGGCCGCGATCAGCAGCAGGCCGAGGACCACCATGATCCGGGTGCCGGTCTTCGCCAGCAGCGCGGCGCCGATGCCGTTGAAGGCGAGCGCGGCGACAGCGAGCGGGGTGAAGGCCAGGCCGGTCTCGGTGGGCGTGTAGCCGAGGACGAACTGCAGGTACTGGGTCAGCACGAGCAGAAGGCCGCCGTTGGCGAAGGTCAGCAGCACCAGCGACAGGCTGGAGCCGGTGAAGACCCGGTTGCGGAACAGCGACACCGGGACCATCGGGTGTGCCGTACGGGTCTCCCAGACAGCGAATCCTGCCAGGCTCAGCACCGCCACGGCGAGCGTGACCTGGGTACTCGTACGCTCCAGGCCCTCCTTGGGCAGCTCGGTGATCGTCCACACCAACGCGGTCATCCCGGCCACGGACAGCACCATGCCCAGCGGATCGGCCTTGCGCCAGGGCCCCTTCGACTCCGGCATCAGGACCAGCGCCGCGAGGATGGCCAGCGCCGCGATCGGGACGTTGATCAGGAAGACCGCACCCCACCAGTACACGGCGATCAGCCAGCCACCGAGCAGCGGGCCGCCCACCACGCCGAGCATGGACACCGAACCCCAGGCGGCGATCGCCTTGGGACGCTCCTTCTCGTCGAAGACGGTGATCAGGATGGACAGCGTGCTCGGCATGATCAGCGCGCCGCCGACGCCCATCAGTACGCGAGCCAGGATCAGCTGAGCGGGACTGTCGGCGATGGTCCCGAGGACCGAGGCCGCGCCGAACAGCGCGAGCCCGATGACCATCACACGGCGTCGGCCGAACCGGTCGGACAGGCTGCCCGAGGTGAGGAGCAGTCCGGCGAAGACCAGGATGTAGGAGTCGATGATCCACTGAATGTCCTGCGCGCTCGCCCCCAGGTCCTCGGCGAGCGGCGGGATGGCCACCGTGAGCACCATGTTGTCGATGACCAGGACCAGCGTGCTCAGGCACAGCACGACCAGGATAAGCCAGCGGCGCGGATCGGGCCGGTGCGACTCTCGTACTTCGTCCACGAAAAACTGAAACCCTTCGACTAATTGCGTTCGGAGGCGCCAGCCGGCGGCACCCATTCGGTGAGCCGGACCACAACGCCATTGGGATCGGTGAGCTGGAACAGCCGCTCACCCCACGGCTCTTGGCGGATCGGGCCGGTGACGGGGGCGTCTTCCCGGCGCAGCCGTTCGTACTCGGCCGCGACATCCGTGACGGTCAAGGTCACGGCCAGATCTGCCAGCCCCTGGCCCCGCCAAGCCTGCGGCGGCAGCTCGGGGTCACGCTCGGACAGGGCGATCTCGGCAGAGCTGTCGTCCCGGCGGAGACAGACGTAACCCTCCGCCGACTCGACCTCACGAAAGCCCAGATGGGTGGTGAAGAACCGGCTGGAAGCGCCTACGTCCTCCACGGTCAACGACACCTTCGTAGTGACGACGTTCATGCACTGAGCATCCGGTGTGGACAAGTTGATCATCAACGGTCGATCATGCAACGTTGATTAAGCCAGGGGTTAACGAACAAGCGGGGCGTGGGGGCGCGTGGAACTGCGCGACATCGAGATCTTCCTGACATTGTCGGAGGAGCTGCACTTCGGACGGACGGCCGAGCGGCTGCACGTGTCAGCGGCGCGGGTCAGTCAGGCGATCAAGAAGCAGGAACGCTCGATCGGGGCGCAACTCTTCGAGCGGACCAGCCGCCACGTACGACTCACACCGGTGGGCGAACAGTTGCTCGGTGATCTGCGGCCGGTATTCCAGAGCCTGAAGGCGAGCGTGGAGAGGGCGCGGCTCACAGCCCAGGGCAAGACGGACATCCTGCGGATCGGCCTGATGGTCACCAACGGCCACGAACTGCGGCCCTTCTGGGACGCCTTCCGTTCGCAGCACCCGCAGTGGGGTCTGCGACTGAGCCACAACGGCTACATGGACCCGTTCGCCCCACTGCGCAACGGCGAGATCGACCTGCTCCTGTCATGGCTCCCGGTCGCAGAGCCCGATCTGACCGTGGGGCCAGTGCTCTTCGACGAGCCCAGGGTCGCACTAGTGGCCGCCGACCACCGGCTGGCCGGCCGCTCGTCGGTCACCTTGGAAGCGTTCGCGGACCACGGTGTCGTGGGGCCGGACGGACTCCAGCCCGAGTACTTCGAGAACGCCTTCGTCCCGTTCTCCGCGCCCAGCTGTCGTGACATCGAACGGAAGTTCCTGGTCACGACGCTGGACCAGCTGTACACGTACGTTGCCGACGGGGAGGTCATCCACCTCCTTGGCAATCAGGTCACCCGCTTCTATGCCCGCCCCGACGTCACGTACATCCCCGTTCGTGACACGCCCCTCCTGCGGTGGGGCCTGGTCTGGCGCTCGGACAACGACAGCCCGATGGTCCGGGCGTTCGTACGCATCGCCCGGGAACTCGGGACGATGTCGCTGTGAGTGACATGCAAGTTAATGATCAACGGCCGACCGTGTACAGCCGGTTGAGGCCAGAGTCAGTGAACAGATGGGGCGTGGGGGCGCGTGGAACTGCGCGATATCGAGATCTTCCTGACATTGTCGGAGGAGTTGCACTTCGGGAGGACGGCCGAGCGGCTGCACGTGTCGCCGGCACGGGTCAGTCAGGCCATCAAGAAGCAGGAACGGTCCATCGGGGCGGAGCTCTTCGAGCGGACCAGCCGCCAGGTCCGGCTCACGCTCGTCGGTCAACAGCTGCGCGACGACCTACTCCCCGTCTACCAGGGGTTGAAGGCGAGCATGGACCGGGCGCGGCTCACCGCCCAGGGCAAGACGGACATCCTGCGGATCAACCTGTTGGTCTCCAACGCACACGAACTGCAGCCCTTCTGGGATGCCTTCCGCTCCCTGAATCCGACGTGCGGGATCCGACTCCGCTACAACGGCTTCATCGATCCGTTCGGGCCGCTGCGCAGGGGCGAAGCGGACCTGCTGCTCGCCTGGCTCCCCGTCGAGGAACCGGATCTCACCGTGGGCCCGGTGCTGTTCGAGGAGCCCCGGGTCGCAGCCGTGGCGTCCGGCCACCGACTGGCGGTCCGGCCGTCGGTGTCCCTGGAGGTGTTTGCCGACCACGGCGTGATCGGCGGGGAGTCACTGCAGCCCGACTACTGGGAGGACGCGTTCATGCCCTTCTTCACCCCCAGTGGCCGGACGATCGAGCGGAACATTTGCTTCGCCACTGATCTGGACTCGCTGTTCATGATCATCTCCTCGGGTGAAGCCGTCCACTCCTTCGCCGCCCAGGTCACCCGCTTCCACGTCCGCCCGGACATTACGTACCTGCACCTCCACGACGCCCCGATGCTGCGCTGGGGCCTGGTCTGGCGTTCGGACAACGACAACCCGATGGTCCGGTCGTTCGTAGCCGTCACCCGCGAGCTCGGCACGATGTCCTTGTAAGGGGCTTTCGGCCAGCCTCACGCACCGACCCCCTGGCCGAGGAAGTGCCGGACATCGGTCGCGAGAGCGGACATCCGCTCGCCGACTTCCAGCCAGGTGGTGACGGCTGCCTCAACACCGCGCTTTGTGAGCTGTCCACAACACAGCTCACCAGCTTCCACGACAGACCGACAGCGGGCTGCGGACTCGAAGGAGAGCCCACCCAGAGCCGCCCGCGGCAGCCGAAGAGTCCGGGGACCAGACCTCTCGGCATGAGGTTCCTCTGCCGAGAGGCGCGCCCACGCTCCCTGTCCAGGAATCTAACTACTCGTCAGTAGAGTCAGCAAAAGGTCGGCATCCGTCCGACCAGACCTGACCACAGCCTGCTTCACATGAGACTCGGCCTCAAGACCGGGAAGCGCCCCCACAGGCCTCGTCGGCGCCCGACGGACCTCCGGAAGCGGAGGGACGGCGCGGCCGCTACACCGGGCTCCACCTTCAGGACATACTCGCAGTTCAGCGCACTCTTCCCCTAGCCTTCAGGCGAGTTGGGGGGAGTTCCGGAGCCGGAATCGGAGCGCCGTCGTAGCCCTTCACCTCGCCGAATCTGGTCCCGTTCATCCAGTCTTCGCGGGCCTTTGCGATATCCTCTTGGGACCGTCCGACCCAGTTCCAGAACAACACGGTCCGCCTCTTCCAGGTGACGACTGTTCGTTCGACTGCATCGTCCGCCGACGGCGCTAGCACATGGGCCCAACAGCTCCACGCCACTGGCCCAACCGCTCGCAGCCGGAAAACCCATGGCGCATCCCCGACGCCAGGCCACGTTCCACGCCGGCTATGGGCACCCAAGCGCATGAAGTGGCACCCCCAACCTGGCTGCCTACCAACGCCCCCTCTTGCTTGGCATCCCACAGCCGCACTGCTCAAGCCCGAGAAGCCGCGAGTAAGACGATTGACACTGGGAGTGCACGCTGCTGTCGCTGGTTCCGGCGGCACTGTATACAACATGACAAGTCTTCTTCAGGCCATGTTGTGCAAGAGTGGGATTGAGGCGGGATGACGCGTGTTGACCGAAATCAGCTGATTGCAGATGACTTGATCCAGGATCGAGTGGTCGCGGACGCACAGCCAGATCCACTGTCGCATGGCCATATAGCCGCACAGCTCCACGACTTGGTGGTGTCAGTGCCATCGCCTACCAACATCGCCCTGTGGGGACCCTGGGGTTCAGGCAAGAGCGGTGTAGCTAACCTCCTGTGCGGGCGCCTTGAGGGAGAAGGGCGACTTCGGTTCGTCCGCTTCGACGCCTTCAAGTACGCGGAGAACCCTCTACGTAGAAACTTCATCAGTGCGGTCGCCGCTGCTCTGGACATCCGTGACGATCGATTTCATGGCGAGCTCTACGGTGGACGCGTCACCGCGAAGCTCGAGTTCGGACGCCGGGACATACGTCAACTTCTGGCCACGTTCGCGCAAATGTTCGGGCAGGTGGTCGGAGTCTTCGTCCTCATCATGCTGCTGCTCGCCTTCGTCAAAGGCGGTCCGGTCCGTCAGACCTTCGTTGATACGGCTACGGAGGCCATAAAGGCGGGCATCGCCCCAGCAGCGCTGTTGACCTCGTTGGCCGTGCTCTTCTCCAGGACGCTGACCCGCAAGCACAAGATCGATGCCGCGCAGAGCGACGAGCAGTTCGAGCAGCTCTTCACCGAGCTCGTTTCCCGGTCCAAGATGAAGCGGCTCGTCGTGTTCGTCGTTGAATTGGACAGGTGCGCTCCGGCCGACGTGGTCGCCACCCTTGACGCCCTGCGTACGTTCTTGGGGGTGGATCGGTGCATCTTCATCGTGGCGGCCGACCAGCAGGTACTCGAAGAAGCGCTTACTCGGGCATTGTCGCAAGCGACCCCCGCCGACACCGTCAATCCCTACTACAGCAGCGGTAGCGGATACCTGGGCAAGGTCTTCCAGTATCAAGTGAGTCTGCCTCCCCTTCTGGTACCGCAGGTCACCAGCTTCGCCGCAGGTCTCGTACGCGGGCGTGGAGGTGTGTGGAGCAAGGTCGACGTGGACCTGATCGTCACCATTCTGGTCCCCTCCCACGTCCGCAGTCCCCGCCGGGTCAAGGCCCTGCTGAATACCTTCGCACTCACCTACAGGCTTGCCGAGCAGCGGGCTGCGGAGGGTCTGCTGAAGACCGATCCCGCTGCTCGGGCCGAGGAGATCGCAAGACTCGTTTGTCTGAGGGTGGAGTTTCCCCTGTTCGCACGGGACTTGTTGCTCGACCATCGATTGTGCGACTACGTACTCATGCTGGATACCGATCGCAGAGCGGATCTGGGGCCATTCGTATCGGAGCAAGTCAAAGAAGCCGCCCGGGGATACGCAGGGCTCACCTCACAAGTGGACCGGCAACTCAGCGTGGACTCGTCCGAAGAGGATGCTGCCGCGGTCCGCAAACACCACGGCCGGCAGCTCGTGGCATATCTGCAGCGCACGAGAAGCCTGTCCGGACCCGGGCGCGACCTCATCTTCCTGCAGACCAGCGGCAGCGTCTTCGGGCTGCCGGCAGCCCTCGCCGAAACACTCGAACAGCATGCTCAGAACGCCGACCTGAGGCCCCTGCAATCCGCCGTTGCCGACCTCTCGCCCGAGGACCGTCCGGCCGTACTTGCCCTGCTGATACAGCAAGCGCGTGAAGCCATTGGTCTGGAAGCTTGGAACGTGGCTCAGGCGGCACTGGCCCTGTGCGGCGACGAGAGCATCCCCATTGAGGCGATCGCCGACTCGGCCATCGAAGCCCTTGCACCCTCCCTGGTGGGCAGCCCACACGCCCTACCTGATGAGGTGCTTCCCGGATGCTGGCGGCTTGCGCGGTCGAGCGACCGCGTTGCCGCTCGCGGGATCCGCAGCCTTGTCCTTCGCCACTCCAGCCTGGATGAGAACACGGCCTTGGCAGCCTCGCTGCTGCGCCACATGTCCGACGCGTTGGCTGCAGATGCGGAGCGGGTTCAGGAGCTGGTCTGCGCCCATCTGCTCAGCGACGACCGTGACCCACTGGTCTCGGTGCTCACCGGTCTCCGCTCAGCCGAGGCCGGACAATTGATGGATGTGGTCGGTCCCGCACTGACGAAGGACCTTCGGGCCGCATTCGAAGCCCACGATGCATGGAAGGCGACGCAGGCAGCGTCAGCTGCTGGGGCCGCGTCCGAAGCTGGCGAGGAGGAACCACCACTCCCCGACATTGCCTTGGAGGCGCTGGACGCGATCTTGGAACATTGGTCCGACGCCTCTCCCAGGGCTGCGCACGCTGTTGCCCGTCTGTTGCTGCATCTCGACCGCCAGACGGGCAGAGAGGCTGTGGAGAAGCACCTGGAGCACCTCCCACAGGTAGGGGACACCGCCCTGGCCCGGGTGATTCTGTCGAGCATGAACCGGCGGCCACTGTCCACCTGGCCGATGTGGCTAGGTGTCCTCGATCCCTGTCTCGACCTCCAGAACGTTTACGACCAGGTCACTCCTCTACTCGCCAAACTGTGGAGCGAGGCGAGTAAGAGCACAACCCCACCTGCGGCCGATACCGTCAGCAAGGTTGCGGACGGCTGCATACGCCTTTTCGGCGACCGGGCGGCCGACCAGCACCCGGACATCACGCCACTCGTCCTCGAGTCTCTGACCACAGCGACCACCGACGCCGAAGCAGCGGAACTGGCAAGACTGCTCGCCGCCTCGCGGCCACTGAACGTAAGTGGCCTTCTCAACCGCAGCGCACTCCTGCGCCACTCCGTCTCCGCTCTCATCTCAACTCTCACCACAGACAATCTGACACCTGCCGTGGACGGCGACCTATTGACGTACGTCGATGCCGCCAGCGCCTTCACGGCCCGCTCGACCAGTTCCCCGAGTCGCAGCACCTCCGCCCTCAGGGCCACCAGTTCGTCGTGGCGCTCTGCCTTCTCCTGTCCACACCACTCCCGCACCGTGCGCAGGGCTTCCTTCTCCGCGTCCAGCTTTCGGTCGTCCCGACGCTGGTGGCCGTACCAGGAAGATCCGTCGTGCTCCTCTTCCATGGATCGTTGGCGCTGGTCGACCTCCGGGAGGATCTCCTCGGCCAGCCGGTGGGCGACCTGGCGTGCGATCCGCTCGGTGATCGGCCAGCCCGCCAGGGAGCAGCCTTTTCTGTCCTCGTGGAGCATGGGGTCGTCGCGCAGTTGGGCAGCGTCCATGCCGACGAGTGGCGCGGTCTCGTCGAGGTGCCCCAGCTCCAGGGCGCCTGCGTCGGCCACCGCCTTACGCAGGCGTAGCCGCCCCTTGGGTCGGACGAAGCCCAGGATCATCCGGGCCGCCTCGAATTCGGCGCTCCCCCGCACTGCCCTCGATGCCTCGGTCAGAGCCAGCTCCGCCGCGTCGTCCGCTCGGAAGGAGTCGACGTCAGCCCAAAGGGCGAGCAGACAGCCGGGACTCACCCATTCCTGGAGGCCGGCCGCGTCACCATCCAAGAAGCGCACGTGGATGCTCCCGGATCTGCCGCCGCCTACTCGGACGATCTCCACTCGGCGCAGTGCACCACCCAGTTCCTTCGGCCTTGCTCGATAGGCCCAGTGCTCCCCGATCTCCATGGGTCCATTGAGCCAGTCCGACGACGTCTGGAGGCCGTCAACGGCAGAATCCGCAGCTCCGGCTATCCGTACGTCTTCTTTCGGCGGGCTCGGTGTTGGCGGTCTCCCTGGCCGGAGCCGTTGACAGAGGCGAGGGCGGACAGTGCGGCGCCGTTGTTCCACAGGCCGAGGTGGTCGCGGTGGACGGCCATGACGCCGTTCTGCACGGCGCAGCGCTCGGCAGGGCCGCTGAAGTAGGTGGTGGTCACGAAGATCGCGACGTCGGCGCCGAAGTGCACTTGGGAGCCAAGGAGGTTGCGGACCTCGCTGTTGGAGATCTTCCGCTTCGGGTTGTAGCGCTTGCACTGGATCACCAGGGTACGGCCGTCGGGAAGCCGTCCCCGGACGTCCGCGCCGTCGTCGTGCGAGCGACCGACCCGGCGCACGTCGGTGCATCCGTCCCGTCGGCACAGGCCGGCCACGAACTCCTCGAAGTCCGTTCCGTCCATCGCGTCGATTTCGGCCAGGGTCCGGTGGCCAGTGATGACCGCGTCCTCGTGACGCCACCTCCGGTCACCGCTGCGGATGAGCCGGTCCGTCTTCCACAACCACCAGCCTCCCGCGGTCACCGCCCCAATGACCAGAGTCCCGACGAGGTAGGGCCAGATCGCGGCCCACGACGACGTGAGCACGCCGAGGACAGCGATTCCTCCGACGGCTCCCGCAGCGAGCCGGTCGTCCCTGCGCTTACGCCGGGACGACCGGCGCTTCGGCTTACGAGCTGCCACCCGTTTCCTCCCCCTGGTGTCGGCCGCCAGTGTGGGTGAGGAACTGCGCAGGCGTAAGAGCGCCTGTTGGCCATGGCTCACTCTCCCAGCAGCAGGGCCTCGAAGCAGCAGCGTGCCTACGTACGCCCTGTGCGCGCCCCTGTCCCGCTGCATAGCTTGCGATGTTGGTCTGTCACACCCGAGCGAGCCGTAAGGGGAACAGGTTGAAGCCAGCCGCTGACGTACTGAAGGAGCTCGTCCAGCCCTCCAACATCTCCGCTCATTCCAGCACCGGGCTGGTCGGCAAGGTCGATGAGGCCGCCGCCGAGGACGACAAGGCCCGCGAGGAGAAGGAGCTCGAAGAGCTCCGGCGCAAGTCGGGTCTGCGCCCCATACCGACGAAGGAGCTGGACCGGACCGTCCAGCTCACGCCCTGGGACGTCTTACACACCCTCGGCCAAGCCATCGCCCTGTCCCGGCGAGGAGCCAGCCGCGGGCTCGCGGAACACTGGGGCTGCCTGAAGTACAGCCAGGCTCTGACCGGCGGCGCCGAGTCCTTCATGACGCTCTCGGCAGAGGGCCGGGAGACCGCGGACTACTACAAGGCGATCCAGTCCGGGGAACTCGGCACCGGCTTCGCCCTGACTCTCGCCCGACAGCTCCTGGGCCGCCGATACCCGGATCACTCGATCTCGATCGTCCCCGCCGACACCGCGCTGCGAGCCGGCTGGGCCCTCACCAGCCGTGACTCCGGGCCGCGATCCGGCTACCGCTACCGGCCACAGTTCTTCGCCGAGGTCTGGAAGCCCGGCGAGCCGTCGTTGGCCATCCCGATCGCCTGCAAGGGCAATCACAGCAACGCCGCCACGTCGCACACCCAGCTGGCGTCCGCCTCCGCCCATGTCGAGGCAGTCCACATCGGCGCATGGAACCAGACGCCGGCCTTGGTGTTCAGCACGGAGCTTCCGACCGAGGGCCCACTCACGGTGCACGCCTTGCAGGCGCGCGGAACCGGCGGCCAGCTGAGCGGCGCACCGGACGCCCCCGACAACCACCTCGATCAACCCGTCGACGACGAGAACATCTACCCGGGAATCCAACGCCCCCACGAGGGCGACGACCCGCCAGCGCCCGAGCCGGGGTTCCACGTCCAGCCCGAGCACTATCCGTGGTTTCGGCGCGTACTCGCCCGAACCGGCGCCGCCGGCCTGACGGCCTTCGCCGGAGACGGCACGGCCACCGCGCAGTACCTGACCAAGAGGCAAGGACAGCGCCACTTCACAGGCCTGATCCATGCCGCCACCGACAGCGTCCAAGACGCATACGTACAGCTCCACGGCATCGACTTCGTCGGCACCGATCACGTCTTCCGCCTCAACAGGACACGGGTCGAGGCGTTCTCCGGAGTCGCGAAGGACCTCTTCCACCATCTCGAGAACGGTCAATTGGAGCGGTACCGCACCGAGGTCCACGCCCAGCGGAAGACATGGCCGCTGCTCGGATGGGACTCGAAGTGGGACGGCCCCGTCTCCATCCATCAGGACGGCTCCGTACTCGCGATGCGCGTACTGACCTAACCCTGCCCGGGCAGGTGTGATGGTGTCGCGCCCGGGTGCACTCGGGCGCGACACCCATCCATCGCCGCCGGTGTGAGTGGGAGCGAAAGGGCTCCGATCCGGAAAATTGATGGCAGCTCACGGGGCCCGTCTGTCAAGCGTCCCGTCGCTCCTCGTGCCCGTCCAGCTGCACACGTAGCCGCTCCGCCTCGGCCTCGGCCCGGCGCAGTCGGCGCTCCAAGACAGCGCGAGCCCGCGGCGGGTTTTCGGGCTTCGGCGCCTCATTGCGTGGAACGAGCCAGCCCACGCGCTGATACGCGACAATCGCGCGAGCATGGGGACACGTATGGCAAGACCGTTCCGGCCTCGGACGCGGCCAGCCTGCCGCCAGCATCCGGCGGGTGTGCTCACGTTGGTGTTCGGATTGAAGCATCGGGTCTGAATCCCAGACCTGCTCGAATTCCTCGATCATCTGTTTCACCCTTGTGGCCTCGGCCAGGCGCGGCCCATCATCGGGTTTCCAGTCGAGGGTTGGCGCTACGACCTCTTCGACGTGTCCGCAGGCCAGCGTCACCTTCCAGAAGGCCGACGTGTGTGCTTCATCGTGGCGGATCACGGCCCACACGTCGGCATCGGCCCATTCGGGGGGTTCTGCCGGGTCCGCGGGAAGGCTCACCTCTTGCCGGTCGCCCCACTCAATGATGTCGCGGTAGGGGGCATCAGCGGAATCATCGTGTCGGCAGTACACCTGTCCCGGCGGCAATGCTTCACCGTCCCCGAGGCCACGCCACTTCCTTTCGCTCGGCGGGGTGCAGTCGTCCGGTGTCAAGAGCTCCTTGAAGCAAGCGCAATCCAGCTGAACCCGCCAGCGGTAGTACCCGTCCGGGTCCGGTGCGAAGAACGGCCACAGCACCGGAGGAATCCCTCTGCGGCGATCGGAATTGAATTTCTCGTACTCGCGCAGGATGTCCGTGCGCCGCTTCGCCCGGCCGGGAAGCCGGCGCGCTACAGCGGGTGGGTGCGCACCTACCGCGGGGTCGGCCATGTTCGAGTCCTCTCACCCAGTGGAAACACTGCTGCCGACGCTAGGAACCTTGAGATTGGCCTACTGCGGAAATAGCGCTCGCTTCCCCTGAACGAAGGAGAGGAAGTTGCCGCCGCCGTACTCCACACCTTCGTCATCCGATGGATGACTGCACCGGTGCCGCTGGCGGGTGAGGCCAGGCGCGGCCCCAAGTACGTTGGGCTCCACGTGACAGAGGCCGTCACGGCGCGCCGACAAGCCCCTGCGCCAGCAGTATGCGCGACCGCCCGGCTGCTGTGCCTCCATGAACAACCCAAGAGGCTGATGCTGACCGTTTGCTGACCAAAGCCCCGTCGCCACGCCGTTGACCTGCGGAAACGCCCAGATGTCAGATGTAGGACTTGAACATGGTACGAAGCATGAAATACTCCCGATATGTCTGCTCCCTGCCTGCTTCGCGCAGGTCAAGGGCGGTCCTGGCAGCCTACAACCGTTCGCAGGTGCGGTCAGCTCTTCCCAGGTCTTTCAGGACTCACGCTGACCGATTGCCGGCCCTCTGCTTCGACGGCAGCGTGGGATCAGCGCCTCTGGGCCTGCTGGTCGCGGAGTGCACAGGCGCAGCAGACGGGGCACATACCGGGCTTTCACTTCCATACGTGGAGCGCGAGCAGCGCAGCACTGGTGACCTGAGTCAGCACGCCTGTGCACGGCCTTCCGTACGCGAATGGTCATGGCATCGAGGTCCACCTCCTTCCGCCGCAGCTCGCCTGCCGCTCTGGACGCCTCGGGCCGTGGGCGCCGAGGAAGCCCCTCAGCCGCCACCGGATGCCGATCGCCTCGGCCCGCGCATCGACCTGTGTCACCGTCGCGATCTCCCGCTCCGGAGCAGCCTCTTCCCCGGCGCCCCTGACCCGGCGCCGGTGTCCGCGGTGGCGTCGTAGTGCTTCGGTCCGTACCCACGATGAACGTCCACGAAAGAGAGGAACCCCAGCCGACGCACGGCTGGGGTTCCTCGAGGTGGTGAGTATCGGTCAGCAGGTGGAGTTGCCCGTGCCTAAACCGCTCGTCTCCGCACTGGCAGGCCGCCCCGAATCGCGATCACCGTGGATCGGGCAGGTCAGCGCTGCAGAGTGAGGACGCCCGGCCGGTATGGCAGTTGGTCGTAGGGGCCGCCCGCGGTGGGGGACTTGCCCTGGTAGAGGAACTGCAGGTTGCAGGGGTCGATGGTCATGGTCTGGTCGGGGTTGTTGCGGACCAGGTCACCGTGGCTGATGTCGTTGGTCCAGGTGGCACCGCTGTTGGCCTTGCCCGCGAAGGGGTTGCTCTCGCTGGCGGCCTGCGGGGTCCACGAACCGCTCAGGCTGGAGGCCGTGAACGAGCGGAAGTAGCGCCCGTTCGCACCCTTCGCCTCGACGATCATGAGGTACTGGTTCTGGCCCTGAACCTTGTAGACCTGCGGCGCCTCGAACAGGTTGCTCTCCGAGTCGCTCATGATCGTCGTGTAGGACGAGCCGAAGTTGCCCGGGAAGTTCCCGATCGGCATGCTCGCCCGGTAGATCTTGCCGTTGTCACCGGCGAAGAACAGGTACATGTTCTGGCCGTCAGCGATCAGGGTCTGGTCGATCGGGCCGGTGGGGGAGTCGGTGCGGGGGATGCTGCCGGTGAACAGCGGCTGCGGAGCGGACCAGCCGTTGGGGTTGGTGGGGTCGCTCGACGTGCGGTAGATGAAGGGCCACTGACCCCATTGGTAGGCGAGGACCCAGATCTTCTTGGGCGCGAAGTAGAACAGCGTGGGCGCCACCGCGGGCTGGCTCATCGCCTTCTGCCCGGCGGACCCCATGTCCGACCAGTTCGTGAAGGGACTGAACGTCATCGAGCCGTACGACGATCCCGACGTGTTCGACGCGTAGACCAGGTGCTTGCCGTTGTACACCACGTTGGTGAAGTCCTTCAGCGAGCCCCACCCGTTCGCCGGCTGCGCCAACGCACCCGTCGACGTCCACCGGTAGGTCGACGGAAGAGCACACGTGCCGCCCGGCGGCGCGGGCGTCGTCGGGGTCGACGTCCCGGACAGGCCGGTCCACTTCTGGTTGGTGCCGGACCAGCAGGAGTGCAGCTGGATCTTGGTGCGGTTGGCGGTGGCCGCGCCGACGGCGTCGAGGCACAGCCCGGACTGGACGCCGGCGATCGTGCCGTTGGTGTTGATGTTCCACTGCTGGCCGGCGCCGCCGTTGCAGTCCCCGATGACCACCGCGGTGCCGTTGCCGGTGCCGTTGGCCATGGCCTCCAGGCACTTGTTGCCGTAGATCATCAGTTGCTTGCCGGAGGTGTGGGTCCAGCGCTGGTTCGTCTGCCCGTTGCAGTCCCACAGCTGCGCCTGGGTGCCGTTAACGGTGGTGAAGCCGTTGATGTCGATACAACGACCGGAGGCGACGCCCTTGATCGCCCCGGTACTGGTCCCGCCGGTGGTACCGGTGGCGGCCTTGAAGGCGTTCATGACGGCGGTGTGGGCGGCCTTGGGGTTGCCGTTGTTGTCGAACAGCAGGGGGCTTTCGCCGCTGCGCCAGGAGTCGCTGTCACGGATGCCCCAGACCGTGATGCCGGTGCATCGGGCCACGGACAGGCAGGCCTTGACCGTGTTGGCGTAGTGGGTGGCCGACGCCCGGGCGATGTCCAGCTCGGTGATCTGGACGTCAACGCCCAGGGCGGCGAAGTTGGACAAGGTGGTCTGGAAGCTGGACGGCGGGCCGTCGGTGCCGAAGTGGCTCTGGAACCCGACGCAGTCGATCGGCACGCCGCGGGACTTGAAGTCCTTGACCATGCTGTAGACGCCCTGGGTCTTGGCGTCCGACCAGTTCTCGATGTTGTAGTCGTTGTAGCAGAGCTTGGCCGAGGAGTCGGCCGCCCGGGCGGTGCGGAACGCTTCCTCGATGAAGCCGTTGCCCAGCACGTTCTGGAACACGGAGCTGCGGTGCTGGGTGGAGCCGTCGGCGAACGCCTCGTTGACCACGTCCCAGGCGTAGATCTTGCCCTTGTAGTGGTTCATCAAGGTGGTGATGTGGTTGTTCATCACGCTGCGCAGCGTGTTCGCGTCGCTGATGGAGCTGACCCAGGACGGGAGCTGCGAGTGCCAGACGGGGGTGTGGCCGCGCAGGCGCTGGCCGTGCGCCGTGGCATGGTTGACGATCTTGTCGGCGGGGCCGAAGTTGAAATTGCCGCGGGACGGTTCGATGGCGTCCCACTTCATCTCGTTCTCCGGGGTGATCATGTTGAACTCCCGGTCCGAGATCGCGGTGTACTTCGAGTCGCCGAGCCTCCCGGCGGCCACAGCGGTGCCGAAGTACCTGCCCGACGGGGCCGCCTGCGTACCCAGGTTCGCGGCTCCGGCCGAGCTGGGGAGGAGCGTCACGACACCGGCTACCAGCGCCGTGGCCGACAGTCCTATCGTCAGTGTCCGGCGACGCCGGCCGAGCCGGTGCAGGCCCTTCATGATTCTCCTCGGGGGTCACGGGTCACCCTGGGTGCCGTCATCGTGCGCGCATCGGCCGGTGCGGCCTGATCCGCCGCGGGGTGCGTGCGGTGCAGGACGTGGCGCCGTTCCTGCGTACCGGTCGCCCGGGGTTCGTGGGTGTGTCGCGTCATGGGAGGGGCCTTCTTCAGGAGATACGTCAACGGGAGAGTCGGGGAACCTCCCACGCCGGCACGCATGGTGAGCGGCGGGAAAGCGCCCCACGATATGGAGGCCTCCGAACTCGCGGTCTCGTAACAAAAAAGTCGCGCTGTCCGGACGATTGCTCGGTGATGCATCTCGCAGGCAAAAAGCGTTATGCCCGGCCGCGCGGCCTGGTCGTCCCTGTGGGAAGGGCGCGCTGCCCTGATCACCGGCTCACTGCCGGGTGGAGAACTGCGTGGTGCAGAATCGTGGTGCAGGATCACCGGCTGTCACTGCGCGACTCGTTCCCCATGCTCAAAGAGGGGTGGCCCAGGCCCTGCGCACGATGAAGGAAGCCTGGCCGGCGAAGGCCCGAGTGCCGTCGGAGCCATCGAGCCAGATGCCACCGTCGCGGTGGCGGAGGACCGATCCGGGATAGTTGTGCGCGTGCAGGGTTACCGACCCGGCGACCGCTCCGGGTTGCGGACAGAAGGTGGCGTCTTCACGGAACAGTTCGCTGCCGTCGTTGGTGCTCAGCCGTAGCCGCAGGTCTCGATGGCGCAGATAACGGCCGTCGGCGGCGCGGAAGGTGACGCACCGTGTGTCGGCCAGCCCCTGGATGACCACGAAGGTGACCCGCTGCCGTGTCTGCGCGCTGCTGGACGCGGAGACTCGGCCGAGCGTCGCGAAGTCGGCGGCATACGTGAGGTACAGAGCGGGGTCGTCGACGGACTCCAGCGACTGTGCGCCCAGCGGAACAGTGGCTGGGACGGCGGACGGACTCACCGGGGACGGTCCGTCCGGCGTGGTGGTGCGCGACGGGACCGGCGCGGGACGGCCGACGGTGGGAGCGGCGATGACGCCGGGCTCCCGATGCGCCGGTTCGGGCCAGGTCGCGTAGGTGGCGGTCCCGGCGATGAGCACCGCGCCGGTGGCGAGGCTCACCAGCGGTTGAGCGGTCACCGCGTGGAGTTTGCCGATCAGCGCGCTGTGCAGACTGCCTCCCGCCGTCGCCGTGCCGGCGGCGACGTGCGCCGTGGCCAGCCCGGCGGCGCTCGCGGCCGTACCCGACAGCAGGCCCTTGGCGGCCAGCGCCGCGATGAGTCCGGCCGGGACGGTCAGCGTCGCGAGGCTGAGGAGCAGTAGTTCGGCCGGAACCCGTTCTGTCGTCGTCGCCGTGCAGACCGGGCAGTCGCGGGTGTGCCGCGCGATCCGCTTGCGCCACACCGATGCAGGGAGACCGTCCCAGCCGACGACGGTCTCGTCCAACTGCCGACAGCGCGGGTCGGCCTCCAGCGCGGCGACGATCGTCCGGCTCAGTTCCAGCTGCTCACGCATGCGTTGCAGGCGTACTCCGACGTGGGGAACAGTGAGCCCCGTCGCAGCCGCGATGTCGTCACGACTCAGCGAGCCGGCGCATTCCTGCCACCACAGCGACAGCAGCACCCGATGGTCCGGGTCGAGCCACCGGCCGGCTTCGACAACCTGGCGGCGCTGGTCCGACGCATGCAGACGCAGGATCGTCACGTCCTCGAGTTCGGCGCCGGCGTCCGGTATCTGGAGTGCCTCGTCGATGACCGTGGTCCGGCCGGCGAAGGCGCGTTGCCGCTGCCAGTGGGTATTGATCTGGCGGAGCGTGATCGACACCAGCCAGGACCGGAAGCTCTCCGGGGCACGCAGGGCAGGCAGGTCGCGCACCACGCGCAGCAGGGTTTCCTGGACGACGTCGTCGACATCGTCATGTCCGCTCAGCGCTCGTCCGACGATGTTGTAGAGCAACGGCAGGTACGCGGCGATCAGCTCCTCGCGCGCCCGATCGTCACCAGCCTGCGCCGCGACGACCAGCCCCGCGTGGTCCGCATCCATGAGCCCCATTCCCACCTCCCTGAGGGGAGCGATCCGCCGAGCACGGCGCCACACCCTAGTGTCGGCAAGGGTATGCGGCCAAAGCCTGTGCCTTGGGTCACTGTGACGTCCCTGTTCCCGCCGCCGGTCCACCCGGGTTGACGTCGGGCGCAGACCCGGCAGCAGGACCGCGGTCAGCCAAGCCCGCTCGGCAACGAGTGCTCTGGTCAACGCCCACCGCACCACGAGGTGACCTGAAAAAAGTTCCCGGCTCAAGGCAACCCTTTGCGGGGCCTGTGACCACAAGGAGTCGGACCCGGCCGTTGCGGTCGCTGGATCCACCATTCCCTCTGGTGGCATGCAAGGAGAAACCCCCCATGAAGAACCCCACGAACGGCGGGCGCCGCGGGCGTCACCGCCGGCGCTGGACCGCGACCGGTCTGCTGCTCGGCCTGCCCGCCGTCCTCGTGCCGTACCTCCTGTTCGTGCAGGAGGACTCGCAGGCCGCGACGGTCGACGGCAATGCCTACTACAGGCTGATTTCCGTACGCAGCGGGAAGGTCATTGACGTCAACGCCTTCTCGACCGCCGATGGCACCCGCATCCAGCAGTGGACCGACCAGAACACCGCCAACCAGCAGTGGAGGCTGAGACCCACCGGGGACGGCTACTACGAGCTGGTGAACCGCAACAGCGGCAAAGTGCTGGGCATAGCGGGCAATTCGACTGCCCAGACGGCCGCCGCCGAGCAGCAGACCGACAGCTCCTCCGCCTCCCAGGAGTGGCGGATCGACGATGTGAGTGGTTCCGACGCCGTCACCTTCACCTCCCGCGGGAGCGGCCAGGTCCTGGACGTCTCCGGAGGCTCCACGGCCGACGGCGCGGGAGTCATCCAGTATCCCGGCAAGGGCAGCACCAACCAGCAGTGGAAGCTGGTGAAGACGGCCGGGACCCAGGCGGTCGGCGCCGGACCGTACACGTGGAACAACGCACAGGTGGTGGGCGGCGGTTACGTCACCGGGCTGGTGTTCAACCCGCGCGAGAAGGGTCTGCTGTACGCGCGCACCGACATGGGCGGCGCCTACCGCTGGGACGTCGCGGCCGAGCAGTGGCTCCCGCTGACCGACTGGCTCGGCGAGAAGGACTGGAACCTTCTGGGCATCGATTCGCTGGCCACCGACCCCGTCGACCCCGCGCGGCTCTACCTCGCGACGGGCACCTACACCAACGACTGGGCGGGCAACGGCGCGATCCTGCGCTCCACGGACCGGGGCCGCACCTTCCAGCGCACCGACCTGCCCTTCAAGCTGGGCGCCAACGAGGACGGCCGCGGGGCGGGCGAACGACTGGCGATCAACCCCGCACAGAACGGCACCCTGCTGCTGGGCACCCGCAAGAACGGCCTGTGGCGCAGCACCGACCACGGCGTGACATGGAGCCAGGTCTCCTCTTTCCCCGTCAAGGACGGGGCGAGCAGCGGCGCGGGCATTTCCTTCGTGACGTACGGCCCGGCCGGAAGCAAGACGATCTACGTCGGGGTCGCCGACAAGTCCACCTCCCTGTACCGTTCCACCGACGGCGGCAGCACCTGGCAGGCCGTCTCCGGGCAGCCCACCGGCCAGATGCCGCAGCACGGCGTGTTCTCCGGTGACGGCTCGCTGTACCTGACGTACGCCAACACCGTCGGACCCAACGGCGCGACGGCGGGTTCGGTCTGGAAGTACACGCCGGCGGGCGGGGCGTGGAAGAACGTCTCCCCGTCCAGCGGCAGCCACGGGTTCTCCGGTCTGGCCGTCGACCCGCAGAAGCCGTCCACGGTGATGGTCACCACCCTCGACCGCTGGTGGCCCGAGGACGAGCTCTACCGGAGCACCGACGGCGGCACGACCTGGAAGGCGCAGGCCGCGAAGTCGGCGAGGAGCGCCTCCGCCGCTCCTTATGTCGGTACCGGCATCGGGCACTGGATGACTGCCCTGGCCATCGATCCCTTCGACTCCGGGCACGTGCTGTACGGCACCGGCAGCGGCATCTGGCGCAGCAAGGACGCCACCGCCACCGACAACGGCGGCACCAGCCACTGGGCCGTGGGGGCGCGTGGCCTGGAGGAGACCGCGCTGATGGACGCGATCGCCCCGCCCGGCGGTGCCACCGTCATCACCGCCATGGGCGACCAAGGCGGTTTCCGCCACGACGACCTGACCAAGGTGCCCGCCGGGCGGCTGGGCAACCCGATGATGACCAACAGCACCGACATCGACTTCGCCCAGTCCAACCCCTCGGTGATGGTCCGCGTCGGCCGTGGCGGCGCGCAGGACGGCGCCTACTCCACCGACGGTGGCAGCAGCTGGAACGGCTTCAAGGCAGAGCCGGTGGGCAGCGCCGACAGCGGCCACATCGCGCTCGCGGCGGACGGCTCCACCATCGTCTGGACCCAGGCCGGCCAGGCCCCGTACCGCTCGACCGACAAGGGGGCGAGCTGGTCGAAGGTCAGCGGCCTGGGCGCCGGCGCCGTGGTCGTCGCCGACCGCTCCTCGGCCAAGACCTTCTACTCACTGGCCGGCGGCACGCTCTACGCCAGCACCGACGGCGGCGCGACCTTCACCGCCCGCGCCGCCAACCTGCCCGCCGGCCGGCTCACGGCCGTCCCCGGCATCGCCGGGGACCTGTGGATCAGCGACGGTGCCAGGGGGCTGCTGCACTCCACCGACGGCGGCCGCAGCTTCACCACGCTCCAAACGGTGCGGTCCGCCTCCGCCCTCGGCTTCGGTAAAGCCGCGCCGGGCGGCGCCTACCAGGCCCTGTACCTGATCGGTACCGTCAAGGACGTCACCGGAGTCTTCCGCTCCACCGACAAGGGCGCCACCTGGCTCCGCGTCAACGACGACGCCCACCAGTGGGGCAGCATCGGCGGCGTCGGCGTCATCGCCGGCGACCCCGACACCTACGGCCGCGTCTATGTCGGCACCAACGGACGCGGCCTCCAGTACGGCGACCCGTCCTGACCCCACCGCCCGAGCGGTGCCGCAGGCACGCAACGGCCTGCGGCACCGCCATGGCTCAGCGACCTCGCCTCGTCCTGCACGAGCTCCCGTGGCTGTGCGGACGATGCGCGTGCCGAGGCGGCGAGGGTGGACCGCGACGCCTGGTACGTCCTGGTCAATCGCAACCGCGGCAAGGCGCTGGACGTCTATGGCGTGTCCACCGCCGACGGCGCGCTGGTCAGCCAGTGGGTGGACGCGCAACGACGGAGCCGACCAGCAGTGGCTGTCGCGGTCGTCTCCGGCGGCCAGATCAGCGGGTGCAGCGGCGGCACCCAGCCCATCGCCTGCTTCGGAATCCACGGCATCGGCGACTCCGTCCTCAACGGCGCGCAAGGCCGGTCCCCGCGCGACGGATTCGTCAGCAGCAACGGCTGCACTTCCCAGAGCCCGCGCGAGCCCGCGCGGGCAGCCGGACGCACGTCACCACCACCTACTCGGGCTGCCGCGCCCGGGTACCCGGTCCAATGGGCCGCGTTCGACGGAGGCCACATGCCCGGTCCGGTCGACGGCTCCCCCAACGAGAGCGGCGTCGCGACCTGGACCAAGGTCCGCAATGTGCGCGCGGCGCCGAGGCGGTGCCCGGCCTCAGGCGCCCGGGGAGTGCAGGGTGTTGCCGTAATAGGCGTCCGGTCCGTGCTTGCGGGTGAAGTGCCGCTCCAGCAGATGCCTCGGTGGTTCGGAGGCGTCCCCGAGTCGGGACCCCAGCGCCAGCGTGTGCAGCGCCATCTCCGCCACGGCCTCGCAGACGATGGCGTTCTCCAGCGCGGCCTTCGCGGTGGATCCCCAGGTGAAGGGGCCGTGTCGTGAGACGAGCGCTCCGGGGACCTCGTCGGCCCGACGGGGGTCGCCGTCGAGCCGGGCCACGATCACCTGTCCGGTGTTGTACTCGTAGTCCTGCGCGCACTGCTCGGCGGTGAGGTCCGCCGTCACGGGGACGGGCCCGTTGAAGGTGTCGGCGTGTGTCGTGCCGAGGACGGGGATCGGGCGGCGCGCCTGGGCGAAGGCGACGGCGTGCGCCGAGTGCGTGTGGGTGACGCCGCCGATGGAGGGGAAGGCCCGGTAGAGGCACCGATGGGTTTCCGTGTCGGTGGACGGCCTGAGGTGCCCGTCGACGACCCGCCCGTCCTCCAGTGCCACCACCACCAGGTCCTCCTCCGTGAGGTCGGCGTAGGAGACCCCGGACGGCTTGATGACGAAGACGCCGGCGTCTCGGTCCACTCCGCTGACGTTTCCCCAGGTGAGGGTGGCCAGACCGGCCTCCGGAATGCGCAGGTTGGCCGCGAGGACCTCGCGACGGAGGTCCTTGAGGATGGTCTCGCTCACTACGCTCTCACCGTCTCTCCGACATGCGCGGCGGCTTCTTGGGACCGGCGCCCGGCAGGCCCCGCAGTCGCGCATGAGTGGGCTGGACTGTTCGGGGGCCGCGCTAGGCATCGCGGCTGCGCGACCGCAGCCGCCCCTTCAAATTGTGAGCGCTAACAGTCAAGAATCTCAAGAGTTGCGTGAATTTTCCTGCCCACAACATGTTGTCACCGCTGCATAATGTGAGCGCCAACATCGATACCAGGGAAGGCCGCTCGATGAGGAAAGGAAGAGAGTTGACCCAGCTCCCAGACGTCTCGCGAGCGCCCACGATGACGGACGTCGCGCGCGTCGCCGGCGTGTCCCATCAGACCGTTTCACGGGTGCTCAGCGATCACCCGAACGTCAGCGCCAAGACCCGGGCCGCAGTGACCCAGGTCATCGAGCAGCTGGGGTACCGCCGCAACTCGGCAGCCCGGGCTCTGGCCACTCGCCGGACCCACACGCTGGGCGTCATCGCGGTGAACACCACTCTGCACGGGCCCGCCAGCACCGTGGCGGGAGTGCAAGAGGCGGCTCGGGACCGCGGCTACCTGACGTCCGCCGTCACGCTTCGGACCGCCACGCAGACAGCCCTCGCCGAAGCCATGCAGCACCTCGCCGGGTGGGGCGTGGAGGGGATCGTCGCCGTCACTCCCCAACGCGCCGCGGTGCGGGCCCTGGCCGCATTGGAAGCACCGTGCCCGGTGGTCACCGTGGAAGGCGGACACACCCTGGACCTGCCGGGGGTGTCGCTGGACCAGAACCTCGGCGCTCGCATGATCACGGAGCATCTTCTCGCGTCGGGCCACACCACCGTGTGGCACGTCGCAGGCCCTCCCGACTGGCTCGAGAGCGAGGCCCGCACACAGGGGTGGGAGGACGCGCTACGAGATGCCGGCGCCGATGTGCCGCCCCTGCTGCGCGGCGACTGGAGTCCGCTGTCGGGATACCAGGCCGGCCAGCAGCTCGCGGGTCGGGTCCTGGCGTCACGAGGGCGGGGAGCGGGCCTCACCGCGGTGTTCGTCGCCAACGACCAGATGGCCCTCGGTGTCCTACGGGCCTTGCGGGAAGCGGGCCTGCGCACGCCGGAGGACGTGGCGGTCGCCGGCTTCGACGACATCCCCGAGGCGGAGTTCTTCGCGCCCCCGCTGACGACGATCCGTCAGGACTTCGCCTCGATCGGCCGGGACAGCATCGGGCTGCTCCTGGACCACATCGAAGGCCGTACCGACGAGTCGACGCACCTGGTGGTGGCGCCCGAGCTCATCGTGCGCGCCAGTACGGCCCGCAGGAGCGCTCCCCCCAGCGCATGACCCCGCCCGGGGGTTTCCCTTTCCCCGTGGCAAGCCGGGCCCCCGGCACCGATGGCACGTCGTACGAGGAAGGTGCCGCGGGCGCGAAAGCCGCCGTCCGGTGCCCCTGCGGCACCGGACAGCGGATACGGCCGGCGCCGCCCCTCTCAGGCGGTGGCCGTGGTGAAACTGTGGATCGTGGTGGACCGGTACAGCTCACCCGGGCGCAGGAGGACCGTCGGGTAGTCGGGGCGGTTCGGGGAGTCGGGGAAGTGCTGGGTTTCCAGCGCGACCCCCGCGTAGGCACGGTACGGCCTGCCTCCCTTGCCCGTGATGTCACCGGTCAGGCCTTGGGCGGTGTAGACCTGGATGCCCGGTTCCGTGGTGCGCACGTCCATGCGGCGGCCGGATGCGGGGGCGTACAACACGGCGGCCTTCCGAGGACGAGCTCGCCGGGCGCCGTCGAGGACCCAGTTGTGGTCGAAGCCACCTCCGCCGAGAGCCAGTTGCGCATCCGTATGGGTCAGGACGTCGCAGAGCCGCCGGTGCCGGCGAAGGTCGAACGGCGTGCCGCTGACCGGGCGGTGAGGGCCGTCGGGGATCAGGGCGGCGTCGACGGGGGTGTAGAAGGGCGCCTCTACCTGGAGGTGGTGGGACAGGACGTTGCCGCGCCCCTCTCCCTTGAGGTTCCAGTAGGTGTGGTTGGTGAGGTTGACAATCGTCGGCGCGTCGGCGACCGCCTGGTACGACAGGGTCAGGTTGTCGTCCCGGTCCAGCGCGTAGGTGACGCGGACGTCCAGGGCACCGGGGAATCCCTGGTCGCCGTCGGGGCTGTGCAGGAACAGGCCGACACCGGTGCGGTGCGTGGAGTGGAAGGGTTCGCACCGCCACACGCGCTGGTCGAACCCGTCGGGACCGCCGTGCAGCGTGTGCCCGTTCTCCTGGGTGGCCAGCCGGTGGGTGACGCCGTCCACGACGAGCCGGCCGCGCGCGATGCGGTTGGCGTAACGGCCCACCGTCGCACCGAAGTAGCGCGCGGAGCCCTCGAAGGCGGCGGGGTCGCGGGCGGCGAGCACCACATCGGCAGTGTGGCCCCAGCGGTCCGGCAGGATCAGGGAATGGAGGCGGGCGCCGCGCGAGAGGACCTCCGCGCGGGCCCGGCCGGGGAAGCCGAACCGCCACCTCTCCCCCGTTCCTTCATCGGCCGTGCGGAGGGGACGGCCCGTTCGCGGACCGGTGGCAGTCCGCCTGGGCTCAGCGGCCTGGTCTGCGGATTCATATACGTGTTCCATGGCAGTGTTCCCAAGCTGTGATCGCGGCACTCGAACGCGGCGGCACGGACTGATGGCTGCTGGGCTGATGGGCAGCGGAGCCGGGGGTCAGTCGGCGGCAGGGCGGCGTCCACTCATCAGACGTTGCAGCACGATGAACACGAGCAGCAGGGCACCGATGACGATCCGGGTCCACCAAGAACTGAGCGTGCCCTGGAAGTTGACGACCGTCTGGATCATGCCGAGGACGAGCACGCCGAGGGCGGTGCCCAGGACGAAGCCGGAACCTCCTGTCAGCAGCGTGCCGCCGATCACGGTGGCGGCGATCGCGTCGAGTTCCATGCCCATGGCGTGGAGGGCGTAGCCGGAGAGCATGTAGAAGGTCAGCAGCAGGCCGCCGAGTGCGGAGCACAGGCCGCTGACGGCGTATACGGCGATCTTGGTGGAGCCCACCGGAAGACCCATCAGGCGTGCGGAGGACTCATTGCCGCCCAGCGCGTACACGTTGCGGCCGAAGCGCGTGTGGTGCAGTACGACGAAGGCGGTCACCAGCACGGCCAGGGCGATGACCACCGGGATCGAGACGAACAGCCCTCCCGGGCCGTACAGCCGGGTCTGCGCGATGCCCGCCGTGGCGGGGTCGCTGATCGTGATGGATTCGGTGCTGATCGTGTAGCAGAGCCCGCGGGCGAGGAACATGCCGGCCAGGGTGACGATGAACGGCTGGATCTCGAAGGTGTGGATGATCCAGCCCATGAGCGTCCCGCTCGCGGCGCCGACCAGCAGGACCAGTGGAATGACGGTGGCCAGGGGCCAGCCGTGTGACTCGACCAGCCAGGCGGTGAGCATGGTCGACAGGGCCACCATGGAGCCGACGGACAGATCGATGCCGCCGGTGAGGATGACGAAGGTTGCCCCGACCGCGACGACCAGGAGGAATCCGTTGTCGATCAGCAGGTTCAGCACGACTTGCGCGGAGAGGAAGCCCTCGTAGCGCACCGATCCGACGCTGAACATGACGACCAGCAGGACGGCCGTGACGATCAGGGGGATACGGGTGCGGGTGCGTGGGGACACGGTCGCGAAGGGGCGGGTGAGTTGCGTGGCGGCGTTCGCGATGCCGGTACTCATGCGCGTACCTCCTGCTGCTGCGGGGCGGCACCCGCCGTGGTGTGGGATCGGGGAGTGGTTGTCCTGCGGCGGCGCAGGACCTTGGCCCGGAAGACCGGGGACTGCACGAGGCAGACGACGATGACGACGAAGGCCTTGAAGACGAGGGTGGTCTCGGGTGGGACGCCGAGGGTGTAGACGGTGGTGGACAGCGTCTGGATGATCAGGGCGCCCAGGACGGTGCCGCCGAGGGAGAAGCGTCCTCCGGTCAGGGCGGTGCCGCCGACGACGACGGCGAGGATCGCGTCGAGTTCGATCCACAGGCCGGCGTTGTTGCCGTCGGCGCTGGAGACGTTGGAACTGATCATCAGCCCGGCGATGGCGGCGCACAACGCGCTGAAGACGTAGACCAGGGCGAGCAGACCGCCGGCGCGGATGCCGACCAGGCGGCTGGCGGCGGGGTTGCCGCCTACGGACTCGATCAGCATGCCGAGTGCGCTGCGACGGGTGACGAAAGCGGTGAGCGCGACCAGGGCGGTCGCCAGGAGGACGGCGAACGGGAGGGTCAGCCAGTAGCCGCCTCCGATCATCTTGTAGGGGGCGCTGGTCACCGTGGTGATCTGGCCGTCGGTGATCAGCTGGGCGACGCCGCGGCCCGCGACCATGAGGATCAAGGTGGCCACGATGGGCTGCACCCCCAGCCCGGACACGAGGAACCCGTTGGCGAGGCCCAGTACGAGGGCGACGCCGAGCGCGAGGGCGACGGCCGTGAGCATGGTGGCGACGCCGCCGGGATGTGCGGCGGTGGAGATGTGCCCACAGGCGACGGCACCGGCGATGGCGACGGTGGAACCCACCGAGAGGTCGATGCCGCGGGTGGCGATGACGAGGGTCATGCCGAGCGCCACCAGGGTGAGGGGCGCGCCGAACTGGAGGATGTCGATGAGGCTGCCGTAGAGGTGGCCGTCGCGTACGCGGACGGAGAAGAAGTCGTGGTGGAACGCAAGGTTGCCGAGGAGCAGAGCGAACAGAATGAGCGTTGGCCACATCAGGCGGTGCCCGGCCAGTCGTCTCCCGATTCCGCCGACCGCCTTGGACTGGTCAGGCTGGGTGGTCATGAGTCCGCTCCGGTGGCGATGGTCGTGAGGATGCGTTCGGGCGTGACGGTGTCGTCGTTCGTGAGGGTGGCCACCATGCGGTGGTCGCGGAGTACGGCGATGCGGTGGCTCAGGCGCAGGACCTCTTCGAGTTCCGCCGAGATGAACAGAACGGCCGTGTCTTCGCTCGCCAGGCGGGCCACGAGTTTCTGGATCTCCGCCTTCGCACCGATGTCGATGCCCCGGGTGGGTTCGTCGAGGATCAGGAGCCGGGGTGCCGTCAGCAGCCACCGCGCGAGGAGGACTTTCTGCTGGTTGCCTCCGCTGAGGTGGCGTACCTGTGCTTCGGGGTCGGCGGGGCGGATGTCCAGGGCTTCGATCCAGTGTCGTGCCAGTTCGTCCTGTTTCGCACGGGACAGCGGCCTGGTCCAGCCGCGGCCGGCCTGCAACGCGAGGATGATGTTCTCGCGGACCGTGAGCTCGCCCACCAGTCCCTCGGACTTGCGGTTCTCGGAGCAGAAGGCGATGCCTCGGGCGATGGCCTGGCGGGGGGTGCGCAGGAGGACCTTCCTGCCCTCGATGCTGACCTCTCCGGCGTCCGCGCTGTCCGCGCCGAACAGGAGGCGGGCGACCTCGGTGCGGCCCGAGCCCAGGAGGCCGGCCAGTCCGATGACCTCGCCGGCGTGGATGTCGAGGTCGTACGGTTCGATCGAGCCGGTACGGGTCAGTTGGCGGGCCCGCAGGAACGGCTCGCCGGCCTCCCGTTCGGCCGCTTCCTCGCGGGCACGGTCGGACAGCTGGTGGAGGGTGGCGAGTTCTCCGCCGATCATGCGCTGGACGAGTGTCACCGAGGTGAGTTCGCCGATGGCGTACTCGCCTTCCAGGCGGCCGTTGCGCAGGATGGTGACGCGGTCGCAGAGGTCGAATACCTGGTCGAGGAAGTGCGTGACGAACAGGATGGCCACCCCGCGGTCCCGCAGGCGCCGTACCAGGGTGAAGAGTTGGGCGACCTCCTCTCGGTCCAGGCTGGAGGTGGGTTCGTCCAGCACGAGCACCTTCGCCGAGACGTCCACCGCCCGGACGATGGCGACCAGCTGCTGCACCGCCAGGGAGTGCGAACCGAGCAGACTGGTGACGTCCAGGTCGAGGTCCAGTTCCGTCAGCAGCTCAGCCGCCCGCTGCCGCATCGCGGACCAGTGGACGAGACCGAACCGGCGCGGTTCGCGCCCGATGAGGATGTTCTCGGCGACCGAGATGTTCGGGCAGAGGTTGACCTCCTGGTAGACGGTGCTGATTCCGGCCTGCTGCGCCTGGAGGGGGTCCGCGAACGTGTGGGGCCGGCCGTCGACGAGGATGGTGCCGCCGTCGGCGGGGTGGACACCGGTGAGCACCTTGATCAAGGTGGACTTCCCGGCGCCGTTCTCGCCCATCAGGGCGTGCACCTCACCGGGGAAGAGCCGCAGGGCGACTCCGTCGAGGGCGAGCACGCCCGGGAACTGCTTGTGGATGTCCTGGGCTTCCAGGACCGGCCGCGGGCCGCCGGCGTCCGTGGGCCGCGGGGTGGACGGGGATGCCATCCGCCCTCCTCTCATGGGTGGGGTGGTGGAGCGAGCTCCGGTGCCAGGCGTCGCGGGCCCGCGAGATCCGAAAGAGACGGGCCGGGCCTTCTGCGGCACCGGAACCTGCGCGTCAGTAGTTCCGGGACGGCAGGGCGGCCGCGGCCTTGTCCTGCGGGAAGACGCCCTCCTGGGTCTCGACCCGGGTCGGCACGCTCTCTCCCGCCGCGACCTTCTTGGCCAGCTCCATCAGCTGGTCGCCGAGCAGCGGGTTGCACTCCACCACGACGTTGATCTTGCCCTCGGTCATCGCGACGAAGGCGTCCTTGATTCCGTCCACCGAGATCACCTTGATGTCCGTACCGGGCTTCTTGCCGGACTCCTCGATGGCCTGGATGGCGCCGAGGGCCATGTCGTCGTTGTGGGCGTAGAGGACGTCGATGTCCTTCTGGGACTTCAGGAACGCCTGCATGACCTCCTTGCCCTTGGCGCGGGTGAAGTCGCCCGACTGCGAGGCAACGATCTTGAATTTGCCGTCGGTACGGATGACGTCGGCGAAGCCGGCCTTGCGGTCGTTGGCGGGCGCGGAGCCCGTGGTGCCCTGGAGCTCGACGATGTTGACCGGGCCCTGTTCGTTCGCGTATGCGCTGGTCAGCCACTCGCCCGCGGACTTGCCCTCCTTGACGAAGTCCGAGCCCAGGAAGGTCTTGTAGAGGGAGGTGTCCTTGGTGTCCACGGCGCGGTCGGTGAGGATGACCGGGATGCCCGCGTCCTTGGCCTCCTTCAGCACCGTGTCCCAACCGGACTCCACGACCGGCGAGAAGGCGATCACGTCGACCTTCTGCTGGATGAAGGTGCGGATCGCCTTGATCTGGTTCTCCTGCTTCTGCTGCGCGTCGGAGAACTTGAGTTCGATCCCGGCCTTCTTCGCCGCCTCCTGGACCGACTTGGTGTTGGCGGTACGCCAACCGCTCTCGGCGCCGACCTGGGCGAAGCCCATGGTGATCGCGCCGCCGGAGCCCTCCTTGGCCCCGGAGGCCGGGCCGGAGGCGGGGCCCTCGGTCGAGCAGGCGGTCAACGCCGAGGAGGCGAGAAGGGTGGCGGTGAGGACGAGAGCTGCTCTGCGAGCCATGACGGGTGTCCTTTCGGGGTGTACGGAAGAGGCTCCGCACGGCGGGAGCCGGACTCGACCCCATAGGAACCCGGGGGCGCCGTCGCCTTGTGAGCGCTAACAAGGCGCGTTCTCAACCCCCTTGCGCGCGTTACCTGTCCGTTACTGCGTCGGGCGCGGCAACGAGGCGGGCCCCATCTTTTCGCGACGCCTCGACCCCCGCCGCATCGCCCGGATGAGCATCCATCCCCGATATGTCGGCGGCAGATCCGCTCGGGCACCCGGCAGAAACGGAGGTTGCGCCAGAGGAGTTCGCGTACAACCCACGCAGAGCTCTTGCCTATCGACATTGTTAGCGCTCACACTACGGTGGACCGCCCGGCCGACCGCCAGGATTGCGGGCGGCAACTCCACCTGCCGGGCCGCCTGCTGCCCCACGGCGCCTTCGAAAGGCACTCTGTTGACGTCACCCCATCCCCTCGCGCCCACCCCGCATTCCGAGGAATCGGAGCAGTACACGGTCGGCGTCGACTTCGGCACGCTGTCGGGCCGCGCCGTGGTGGTGCGGGTTCGCGACGGTCAGGAGCTGGCCGCGGCGGTCCATGCCTACCGGCACGGCGTCATCGACCGGCACCTGCCGCACGGCGGTGCGCAACTGCCTCCGGACTGGGCCCTGCAACACCCCCAGGACTGGCGGGACGTACTGCGTCACGCCGTCCCGGAGGCCGTGGCGGCGGCCGGGGTCGATCCCGCCGCGGTGATCGGTATCGCCACCGACTTCACCGCCTGCACCGTCCTGCCCACGCTGGCCGACGGGACTCCCCTCTCCGAGACCGAGCTCGCCGCACGGCCGCACGCGTGGCCCAAGCTGTGGAAGCACCACGCGGCCCAGCCGCACGCCGACCGCATCAACGAACTCGCCCACGCCCGCGGGGAGAAATGGATCGCCCGCTACGGCGGCCGGATCTCCGCGGAGTGGCAGTTCGCGAAGGCCCTCCAGGTCCTGGAGGAGGATCCGCTCGTCTACGAAACCTGCGCGCGGTGGATCGAGGCCGCCGACTGGATCGTGTGGCAGCTCACCGGAACCGAGTCCCGCAACGCCTGCACCGCCGGATACAAGGGCATCCACCAGGACGGCGCCTACCCGAGCGAGGAGTACCTGGCCGCGCTGAACCCCCGGTTCGCCGACTTCGCACGCACCCGCCTCGCGTTCCCCCTCTCCGCGCTGGGCTCACGAGTGGGCTCGCTCAGTTCCGAGGCAGCAGCGTGGACAGGACTGCGCCCCGGCATCGCCGTGGCCGCGGGCAACGTCGACGCCCATGTCACCGCAGCGGCGGCCCAGGCCGTCGAAGACGGTCAACTGCTCGCCATCATGGGCACCTCCACCTGCCACGTCGTGAACGCTCCCGTCCTCGCCGGTGTCCCCGGCATCTGCGGTGTCGTCAACGGCGGGATCGTCGAGGGAACCTACGGTTACGAGGCCGGCCAGAGCGCGGTCGGCGACATCTTCGCCTGGGTGCTGGACCAAGGCGTCCCGTCGGACTACCTCGCCGAGGCCGCCGAGCGCGGCGAGGACCTGCACAGCCTGCTGACCCGGAAGGCCGCCGGCCAGCCGGTCGGCGGCCACGGACTGGTCGCCCTCGACTGGCTGAACGGCAACCGTTCGGTCCTCGTCGACCACCACCTCTCCGGAGTCATCGTGGGGCTCACCCTCGCGACCCGCCCCGAGGACGTCTACCGCGCGCTGCTCGAAGCCACCGCGTTCGGCACGCGCGTCATCGTGGAGGCCCTGGAGGCGGGCGGCGTACCGGTCCACGAGTTCATCGTCGCCGGAGGACTGGCCAAGAACGAGCTGCTGATGCAGATCTACTCCGATGTGCTGCGCCGCCCCGTCTCCCTGGCCGCGTCCGACCAGGGCCCCGCCCTCGGGTCGGCCATCCACGCCGCCGTAGCCGCCGGCGCGCACCCCGACGTGCGCACGGCCACCGCCGCCATGGGCCGCCGCCGTCCTGCCGTCTACACGCCCGACGCCTCCCGGGCCGAGGCCTACGACGCCCTCTTCGCCGAGTACCGGCTCCTGCACGACCACTTCGCCGTCGGCGGCCTGCTGCACCGCCTGAGGAACATCCGCGACACGGCTCACACCTCGGGCTGACCCCGCCCGCTGGCCGTTCCCGCTTCCCCACCCACGCCCGCCGCCCTCACCTCCGTTGCGGGACGTCACCTTCAGGAGTCCATGTGCCCAGCCGAACATCCCCCGCCCAGGAAATCTGGTTCCTCACCGGCAGCCAAGGCCTGTACGGGGAGGAGACGCTGAAGCAGGTCGCCGAACAGTCGCGGCAGATCGCCACCTCGCTGGCCGACGCCTCCGGTATTCCCGCGCGTGTGGCGTGGAAGCCGGTACTGACGGACGCCGACGCCATCCGCCGGGTGTGCCTCGACGCGAACGCCGACGACCGGTGCATCGGGCTCATCGCCTGGATGCACACCTTCTCGCCGGCCAAGATGTGGATCGCCGGACTGGACGCGCTGCGCAAGCCGTTGCTGCACCTCCACACCCAGTCGAACGTGGCCCTGCCCTGGGACACCATCGACATGGACTTCATGAACCTCAACCAAGCCGCCCACGGCGACCGCGAGTTCGGGCACATCCAGGCCCGTCTCGGCGTACCCCGCAAGACCGTGGCCGGCCACGTCACCGATCCGGTGACGACCGCACGCGTCGCGATCTGGGCGCGGGCGGCCGCCGCACGAGCCGAACTGGCCACCCTCAAGGTCGCCCGCTTCGGCGACAACATGCGCGACGTCGCCGTCACCGAGGGCGACAAGGTCGAGGCCCAGCTGCGCTTCGGCGTCTCCGTCAACACCTACGGCGTCAACGACCTGGTGGAGGTCGTCGACAACGCGGACGAGACCGAGGCGGCTTCCCTCGTCAAGGAGTACGAGGACCTGTACGACCTGCCGCCGGAACTGCGCCCGGGAGGCGAGCGGCACGGCTCGCTGCGCTACGCGGCCCGTATCGAGGCCGGCCTGCGCACCTTCCTCGAAACGGACGGCTTCGGGGCCTTCACCACCAACTTCGAGGACCTGGGCGGACTGCGCCAGCTGCCCGGCCTCGCCGTCCAGCGGCTCATGGCCCAGGGGTACGGCTTCGGAGGAGAGGGCGACTGGAAGACCGCCGTCCTGCTGCGCGCCCTCAAGGTGGCCGCCGCCGGCCTCCCGGGCGGCACCTCCTTCATGGAGGACTACACCTACGACCTGACACCCGGCAACGAGCTCATCCTCGGCGCGCACATGCTGGAAGTCTGCCCCACCATCGCGGCCGCCAGGCCCAGCTGCGAGATCCATCCCCTCGGCATCGGCGGGCGGGAAGACCCGGTGCGCCTGGTGTTCGACGCGGCCCCCGGCCCGGCCGTGGTGGTCGGGCTCGCCGACCTCGGCGACCGCTTCCGCCTGATCGCCAACGACATCGACGTGGTGGCGCCCCCTCACCCGCTGCCCGCCCTGCCCGTTGCCCGCGCGGTCTGGCGGCCCCACCCCGACCTGCGGACTTCCACCGAATCCTGGCTGACGGCCGGAGGACCGCACCACACCGTCCTCAGCACCGCCCTCACCTCGGACCACCTCGACGACCTCGCGGAAATGCTCCGCCTGGAACTCGTCCTCATCGACGAGGCCACCACCCCGAAGCAGTTCCGGCGCGATCTCCGCTGGAACCAGGCGTACTACAGACTGGCACAGGGCTTGTGAACCAGTCGAAGCCCAGTCCGGTCCCCGCGGCCGGGCACCGGCCGACCGGCCCCGACGCCCGTCACCACCGGTCCTGTCCCCCAGCAGGACATGACGACCGGGCGACGCAGCGAAGGTGACGCGACGGATCGAAGGCGGCCGCATCGCCGTGCGGCGCCTCCAGCGCTGCCCATCGACCCCAAATCCCCGACTTCTGCTCTGACGGACTAAGGAGTTCGCCATGCCGGTTCACCCTTCAGCCGCCGCGCCATGATCAAGGCGACCGGCGTCGCGGCCATGGCCGCGGCTGCCGGCCCCGTCCTCGGCTTCGCCTCCGCCGCGGCGGAGACATCCCCGGTCAGGCCCGACCTCGGAGTGTCGACGTTCCCGTTCGACCTGGGTCAGGTCCGGCTCACCAGCAGCCGATGGCTCGACAATCAGAACCGCACCCTGGCCTACCTCCGCTTCGTCGACGTCGACCGCCTGCTGTACAACTTCCGCGCCAACCACCGGCTCTCCACCAAAGCCGCGGCCCCGACCGGAGGCTGGGACGACCCGGCGTTCCCCTTCCGCACGCACGTGCAGGGCCGGAACAGCCCCGCGGCCCGAGCGGCGTCGCCGACCAGCTCGGACAGCCCTTCGGCCGCTGCCGGTCCCTCAGGGGCGATCCCGCGGTTCCTCACCTCCGCGACGGTCTGGACGACCTGCCTGGCCCACCAAATGGACGCCCCGGGGGCACGACTCTGGCCAGGGGCCGGCGTGCTGCGCGCCGGTGACCTCGGCGACCGTCGTGCGGCCGCTCAGGACGCGGCATACGTCGCCGAGCCCGAGGCCCAGCTCCCGCAGGGTGCGGACCAGCTCGACGCGGGCCACGGACGATCGCCTCGACACCGACGACCTGGCGGCTGCTCGCTGACGTAACGCGTGGTGACGCCCGGGCGCATCAGCCCGTAGCCGTCGGTGAACTTCATCGTGCAGGTTCCTCCGTCCGCGCGCGGTGCGCGGTGATCAGGCCCCGGTACCAGTGGTAGCTGTCCTTGGGCGTTCGGGTCAGCGTGTCGTAGTCGACATGGACCAAGCCGAAGCGCTGGCCGTAGCCGCGCGCCCACTCGAAGTTGTCCAGCAGCGACCAGACGTAATAGCCACGCACGTCCACCCCTGCCGAGATGGCGTCGGCGACGGCGGCGAGGTGGTCCGCGAGGTAGTCGATCCGCTCGGTGTCATGGACCCGGCCGTCGGGGCCGACGGTGTCGGCCTCGGCGGAGCCGTTCTCGGTGATCCAGACCGGTGGAAGCCGCGGGTATCGGGCGTGGAGTTCACGGAGCAACGCTGTGAGCGCGTCCGGGACGACGGGCCATCCCATGGTGGTGTGCCGGGTCCTGTACGGGTCCAGCTCGGTGACGCCGATGTCCACGGCGGTGCGCAGTTCGGGGTCGTTCGTGCGGTGGGGGGCGGCGGCGGCGGTGATCGGGCGGTAGAAGTTGACGCCGAGGAAGTCCAGCGGGGCGCCGATCAGCTCCAGGTCGCCCGGCAGCCGCCAGGGGCCGTCGGCGAGGCCGGCCCAGGTCTCGGCCTCGTGCGCGGGGTAGCGGCCCGCGAGGAGCGGCTCGGTCCAGACCTCGTTGTGGAGGACCTTGGCACGGCGCAGGGCGGCTCGGTCCTCCGGGAGGGCTGAGGCGAGGTGGATGCGGTCGAGGTTGAGGGAGATCCCGATCTCCTGGGCGCCCGCGGCGCGCAGCTCCCGTATCGCGAGGCCGTGGGCGACCAGCAGGTGGTGGGCGGCCCCCAGCGCGCCGCGGCCCTCCTCGGCACCGGGTGCGTGCCGCCCCTCGGCGTAGCCGACGAAGGCGGAGCAGTAGGGCCCGTTGAGGGTGATCCAGCGCTCCACCCGGTCTGCGTAGCGCTCGGCTGCGAGGGCCGCGTACTGCGCGAACGCCTCGGCGGTCTCCCTGACGCGCCAGCCACCGCGGTCCTCCAGGGCCTGGGGCAGGTCCCAGTGGTAGAGGGTGACGGCGGGGGCGACCCCGGCGGCCAGCAGCTCGTCGATCAGGCGGTCATAGAAGTCCAGGCCCTTGGGGTTGACCGGTCCGGTGCCCCGGGGCAGCAAGCGGGGCCAGGCGATCGAGAAGCGGTAGCTGTCGACGCCGAGCCCGCGCAGCAGGGCGATGTCCTCGCCGTGGCGGTGGTAGTGCTCGCAGGCCGTGTCGCCCGTGGCACCGTCGAGCGTGCGGCCGGGGGTGTGGCTGAAGGTGTCCCAGATGGACGGGCCGCGGCCGTCCTGGTCGTGGGCGCCCTCGATCTGGTAGGCGGCGGTCGCGGCACCGAAACGGAACCCGGCGGGCAGTTCCGGGAAGACCGGGGTGCTCATGGGCGGTACCTCATGGGTCTGTCGGGCTCCTAAGCGGTCTCGGCTTCCCCGAGACCGCTTGGGTCTCGGGGGCGGGGCTCAGTGCGTGGGGCGGCCCGGCGCGCCGGCCGCCCTCGCGGGGTCTGCCCGGGCCGGTGGTGGAGGGCGATCAGAGCTCCGGCGCCAGGCCGCTCTCGCGCAGCGGGCCAGTTGGACGGGCGGGTGGGAGCCGCAGCCGCCGCCGTGGTCGCCGAAGCGACCGGGCTTCGGCAAGGGTCCGCCGCCAGAAGGCGTCGAAATCCGTCGGATCGGACAACCTGGCCGGTATCGGATGAGTTCGTCCAGGTCGAGGCCTGTGAGCGGCATGGGGAGTTCCTCCGGGCGGAGAGGTGACGAGGCGACGGAACTTGGCGGCCGCAGGGAGCCTTGTCTCGTAGGTCCGGGCACTGCTGTGGGCAGGGGTGGCGGCCCGCCCCCCTCGGACGGGCCGCCGGTCTCGCAGGTGCGGGCCCCAGTCGGTCGTCCCGCCGGACGTGGTGAAGCAGCAGGCGGCCAGACGGAAGCCGCCCTGCAGCGTCAGCCGCAGGTCGTGGACGCCGTCCAGCGGGACGGCGAGCTCGGCCGCGACGGTCGTACTCGTGTAGCGGTCGCCGGTGACCGGAACACCGATCTCCGCCAGCAGCCGGTCACCGGCAGAGTTCCAGCCGCGCCTCCCCGGAACCCGCGTTTTCGAAGGCAGTCTCGGCCTGCACCTTCATGAGCCAAATTGTTAGCGTTCACATTGCGTCCCTGTCAAGGGTTACGGAGCCCTCAACCGAGTGCGGCGTGCGCCTCGCAGAGTGCGGGCCACTGGGGCGGTCAGCCCGCCCGATGGTGCCGGCTCAACGGCGAGCGGCGGGACCCACGCTGCGACGCAGCACCATCTCCGGCGAGATCCGCACATGGGGGCGGGTGTGCGCGACGCCCTCCAACTCCTCGACGAGCAGTTCCAGGGCCCGGCGGCCGAGCTCGCCGAAGTCCTGCCGCACGGTGGTCAGGGGCGGGGTGAAGTAGGCCGCCTCGGGAATGTCGTCGAAGCCGACCACGCTGATGTCGCCCGGGATCGAGCGGCCGGCCTCGTGCAGGGCGCGCAGCAGGCCGAGCGCCATGTGGTCGTTGGCGCAGAAGACGGCGGTGACGTCGCCCAGTTCGGAGATCCGCAAGCCCGCCTGGTAGCCGGCGCGCGCGCTCCAGTCGCCGCGCTCGACATGCGGCACGGGGGCTCCGGCAGCCTCCAGCGCCCCGCGCCAGCCCTCCTGGCGGTCCTGGCTCTCCAGCCAGCCGGCCGGGCCGGCCAGGTGGTGCACGGTGCGGTGGCCCAGATCGAGCAGGTGCCTGGTTGCCGCTTCGGCGCCGGAGCGGTTGTCCACCGAGACCATGGGAACCCGCGACTGGCTGCCCGATCCGACCGCGACGACCGGCACGGAGCTGGAGAGCCTGGCCACCGCACTGACGGCTGAGATCTGGGGCGCGATCACGGCAACGCCTTCCACGCCCTGGTCGCGCAGCCGGTCGACAGCCTCCTGAACCGAGCGGCCGTCCAGGGAGCGCAGGCTCGTCACGCTGACGGAATACCCCGCACTGCGCGCAGCCTGCTCGATGCCGTCCAGCATCGAGGCGGGGCCGTACAGGGTCGACTGGAAGCTGACCACGCCGAGGGTTTGCGAGCGGCGGGTGACCAGGGCGCGGGCGGCGGAGTTGGGCCGGTAGTCCAGCTCCCGGATGGCTGCGAGCACCCGCTCCCGGGTGCCGGGCCGCACGTGCGGGGCGCCGTTGAGCACCCGGGACACCGTCTGGTGGGACACGCCGGCCAATTTCGCCACGTCCGCCATCACTGGGTGGCGCTGCTCGGCCCCGGCGCTGTCGGTTCCCACTCGCACTTCCCTCCTCGACTCCGGGCCACGGTACGCTACCGGCCCTCGGTGAAGGCCATGTGAGCGTCAACGGACAAGGGCATGCGGCGGGGGGCCACCACCATCCGGGCGTGGGGCGGGCGGATCCTCAGGACCGAGATCCGGACCAATGGCGGGACCAACGCTTACCCGAAGCCGCTGAGGCCGCTGAGGCCGCTTGGGTCAGCGTGCCCGGACGGGCCCGACGCGCACGTGCTCCGCCAGGGGAAGCCAATCGCCTGCGGAATTGTTGACCCGACGGTGATCCGAACAGACCCTTGACGGCACTCTTGTGAGCGTTAACACTCAGGTGTTGCCAGGCCGGAGCCGTTGCCACCCCGACTTCGCACGGCGCGAGGAAACGACTCCCGGCCGGGCCCCGCTCGACCGCTTCCGGTTCTCCAGCCGGGTCGCACTGTGCCGGTCGCGGGACATCACTGGAGGAACTGTGCGGAAGTTTTCAGCGGGCCTTGTCACCGTGGGTCTGACGCTGTCGCTGGCAGCCTGAGGCCAGAGCGCCAACGGAGCGGGCGACGGCGGGGCCGGCGGGGATGCCAAAGGCGGCCTCATCGGCATCGCCATGCCGACCAAGTCGTCGGAGCGCTGGATCAACGACGGCAACAACATGGTCGAGGAGTTCCAGGCCAAGGGCTACAAGACCGACCTCCAGTACGGCGACAACGTCGTGGAGAACCAGGTCTCCCAGGTGGAGAACATGATCACCAAAGGGGCCAAGCTGCTGGTGATCGCCGCCATCGACGGTTCCTCGCTCACCAACGTGCTGCAGAAGGCCGCCGACGCCCACGTCCCCGTCATCTCCTACGACCGGCTGATCCGGGGCACCGGGAACGTCGACTACTACGCGACCTTCGACAACCACAAGGTCGGAGTCCTCCAGGGCAGTTACATCGTCGACAAGCTCGGCCTCAAGGACGGCAAGGGCCCGTTCAACATCGAGCTGTTCGCCGGCTCACCGGACGACAACAACGCCACGTTCTTCTTCAACGGTGCGATGAGCGTCCTCAAGCCGTACATCGACGACAAGAAGCTGGTCGTGCAGAGCGGCCAGACCTCCTTCAACCAGATCGCCACACTGCGCTGGGACGGCGGTCTCGCCCAGTCCCGGATGGACAACCTGCTGAGCAAGTCGTACACCGCCGCCCGCGTCGACGCCGTGCTCTCGCCGTACGACGGCATCTCGATCGGCATCATCTCGTCGCTCAAGGGCGTCGGCTACGGCGCCGGCCGGCCACTGCCCGTCGTCACGGGCCAGGACGGCGAGCTGGCCTCGGTGAAGTCGATCATCGCGGGCGAGCAGACCCAGACCGTCTACAAGGACACCCGCCAACTGGCCAAGGCCGCAGTCCAGATGGGCGACGCGCTACTGACCGGCGGCAAGCCCGAGGTCAACGACACCACCCAGTACGACAACGGCGTCAAGACCGTACCGGCGCAGCTGCTCCAGCCGGTCAGCGTCGACAAGGAGAACTACCAGAAGGTCCTGGTGGACAACGGACAGTACACCGCGGACCAGCTGAAGTAGCCCACGGGGCCGAACCGATGGGTCCGGCGACGCCGAACCGGCGGTGCGACGCCCGGGAGACCGCCCGGCACCGCACCGCCCCGACGATACGGATGCACCACCATGGCCCGACCCGTTCTCGAGATGCGGTCGATCAGCAAGACGTTTCCCGGTGTCAAGGCCCTCTCCGAGGTCAACCTCACCGTCGCCGCGGGTGAGGTGCACGCCGTCTGCGGTGAGAACGGCGCCGGCAAGTCCACGCTGATGAAGGTACTCAGCGGGGTCCACCCTCACGGCAGCTACCAGGGCGAGATCTACTTCGAGGGCGATCCCTGCCGGTTCCGGGACATCCGGGCCAGCGAACAGCGCGGCATCGTGATCATCCACCAGGAACTCGCGCTGGTGCCTTACCTGTCCATCGCCGAGAACATCTTCCTCGGCAACGAGCACGCCACCCGGGGCGTCATCAGCTGGCACCGGACCCTGACCCACGCCTCCGCACTGATCCGGCAGGTCGGACTCGACGAGAGCCCGTACACGAGGATCGCCGATCTCGGCGTCGGCAAACAGCAGTTGGTCGAGATCGCCAAGGCGCTCGCCAAGAAGGTCAAGCTGCTCATCCTGGACGAGCCGACGGCCGCCCTGAACGACGAGGACAGCCGCAAGCTGCTCGACCTGATCCTCGAACTCAGGGCTCAGGGCATCTCCTGCATCCTCATCTCGCACAAGCTCAACGAGATCGCCCGGGTCGCCGACGCCGTCACCATCCTGCGCGACGGGCGGACCATCGAGACCATGGCGATCGGTTCGGAGGGCATCTCCGAGGAGCGGATCATCCGCGGCATGGTCGGCCGCGACCTGGAACACCGCTACCCCGAGCGCGTCCCGGAGATCGGCGAGGTCGCCTTCGAAATCGAGGACTGGAGCGTCCGGCACCCGATCGACCACCGGCGCAAGGTGGTCGACGGCGTCTCGCTCAAAGTCCGTCGAGGCGAGATCGTCGGCATCGCCGGCCTCATGGGCGCCGGCCGCACCGAACTGGCCATGAGCGTCTTCGGCCGCTCGTACGGACGGTGGACCGACGGCCGGGTGCGGCTGCACGGCCGGGAGATCCGTACCCGGACGGTGCCGGAGGCGATCGGGCACGGCATCGCGTACGTGACCGAGGACCGCAAGCAGCTCGGCCTCAACCTCAACGACGACATCAGCCGGAACATCTCGCTGAGCTCCCTCGGCAAGGTCGCCCGGCGAGGCTGGGTCAACCGGCACGAGGAGGCCCGGATCGCCGAATCGTTCCGGCGGACCATGAACATCAAGGCCCCCTCGGTGTTCGCGGAGACCGGCAAGCTCAGCGGCGGCAACCAGCAGAAGGTCGTTCTCAGCAAGTGGATCTTCGCCGAGCCGGAGGTGCTGATCCTCGACGAACCCACCCGGGGCATCGACATCGGCGCCAAGGCGGAGATCTACACCGTCATCGCCGAACTCGCCGCCGAGGGCAGGACGGTACTCGTCATCTCCTCCGAACTCCCCGAGCTCCTGGGCCTGTGCGACCGGATCTACACCATGGCCGAAGGCCGGATCACCGGTGAGGTGACCCGCGCGGACGCCACCCAGGAATCCCTCATGCGGCTCATGACCATGAGCGCGGCATACCCCGACAAGCAGGTGTGAGGCATGGCCCAGACCGAGACCACCCCAGAGACCGCGCCCGCCACACCGGATACCGGCCAACGACCGTCTGCTGGTGCCGTACTGGCCCGAGCGCTGCGCGGGAACCTACGCCAGTACGGGATGCTGGTCGCGCTGGCGCTGATCGTGCTGCTGTTCCAGATCTGGACGGGCGGCATCCTGCTCCAGCCGCTCAACATCACCAATCTGATCCAGCAGAACGGCTACATCCTCATCCTGGCCATCGGCATGATGATCGTCATCATCGCCGGGCACATCGACCTGTCGGTCGGGTCGCTCGCCGCCTTCGTCGGGGCGGCCGCGGCGGTGATGATGGTCGAGCACCAGGTGCCGTGGCCCGTGGCTCTGGTGGCCGCGCTGCTGATCGGGGCTCTCGCCGGAGCCTGGCAGGGGTTCTGGATCGCCTATCTCGGGATCCCCTCGTTCATCGTCACTCTGGCCGGCATGCTGCTGTTCCGCGGTGGGACCCAGATCCTCCTGCAGGGCCAGTCGGTGGCGCCGTTCCCCAAGGGCTTCCAGAACCTCAGCAGCGGCTTCCTCCCCGCGGTCGGCCCCCAGACCGATTACCACAACCTCACCCTGGTGCTGGGCCTCGTGGTGTTGGCCGTCGCGATCCTGCAAGAGGTGCGCGGACGCCGGCGGGCCGCCTCGTACGGGCTGGAACCGCTCCCGGCCGGGCTGTTCCTGGTCAAGCTCGGCACGATCACCGCGGCCGTGGTGGCCTTCACGCTGCTGCTGGCCAGCTACCACGGGGTGCCCGTCGTTCTGCTGATCCTCGGTGTCCTGCTGGGCGGCTTCGGGTACGTGATGCGCAACTCGATCCTCGGCCGGCACACCTACGCCATCGGCGGCAACGAGGCGGCGGCGAGGCTGTCCGGGGTGAAGAGCAAGCGGGTCGTCTTCCTGGCCTTCGTGAACATGGGCGTCCTGGCGGCTCTGGCCGGGCTGGTCTTCGCCGCGCGACTCAACGCCGGTACGCCGCAGGCCGGCATCAACTTCGAGTTGGAGGCGATCGCCGCCGCCTTCATCGGCGGTGCCTCCGCGAGCGGTGGTGTGGGAACCGTCCTCGGTGCGCTCACCGGCGGTCTGGTGCTGGGCGTGCTGAACAACGGCATGTCGCTGGTCGGCGTGGGTACCGACTACCAGCAGGTGATCAAGGGCCTGGTACTGCTGGCGGCCGTCGGCTTCGACGTCTACAACAAGCGCAAGGCCGGAGCCTGACCTTGCCCTCGCCCCTCCTCGGCTCGGCGCTGCTGCCGCCGCCCGCACGAGGAGGGGCGCCCCGCCTACCGGGAGCCCGCCTCCTGCGGCTGCGCTCGGACGTCGACGATCCGCTCGAAGAAGAACTCGTGCTTGAGATAAGGAGACGTGACGTCGTACTCGTGACCCGGGTACGGCGGGATCAGCTGAGCGGCCTGGATCAGCCGCCAGCCCGCCCCGAGCGCCGCCACCCCCCGACTCGTACGGCGGCTCGTCGCCGTCGCCCGAGAGTGGTCTACCGCTGGATTCTCAAGCCGGGCCGCACGGTCCCGGACAGCATGTCTTCGCCGGCCAGTACAACCACGCCGCCGGCGGCCGGGAGGCCAAGCACGACGGCTACCGCGTCGACGCCGGCGGTCCCCGCGGCGCCCTCTCGGTCTGGGGCGGCTTCACCCGGCCACGGCCGGGACCCGCACCGACAGCAGGTTGAGCAGGGGCATCAGTGGAATCATCGTGCTGGCAGTGCACCTGTCCTGGCGGCAATGTTTCACCATCCCAGGCCACGCCACTGCCTCTCGCTCGGCGGGGTGCAGGTCGGCGGTGCGGGGCCCGGGCGATGAGCCCCTCCGCACCGATGTCGAGCTGATGGCTGGACCGATCAGGCAGTGAGCCAACAGGCCGCGCAGGAGGTCAGGAGGCGTCCGCGCGCTGCGGCTCCCTGGACGGGGCTGGCTTGGCCGCTCCGGGTGGGCATCGGGTCGGCTCAGGGGTGGAGAACGGCTCCGTTTGGTCCACTCGGGCGACATCTGGCCGACTGCGCGGCAAAGGCCGCTTCCCGAGGGTAGGGAAACAAATCCCGTAATCCGCACACCCGAAGGCCATTCATGGACGCGATCGTACTTCTGCGTGACGACCACAAGACCGTCGAGAAGCTGTTCAAGCAGTTCGAGAAGACCGGGGACGAGGACACGGACGAACGCCGGAGGATCGCCGACCAGGTAGTCGAGGAGCTGACCGTCCACGCCTGGATCGAGGAGCAGATCTTCTACCCCGCCGCCCGGGAAGCAGCGCCGGACACCACGGACCACATCCTGGAGAGCATCGAGGAGCACCACGCGGTCGTGTGGATGCTGTCCGAGCTCAAGGACATGGACGCAGCCGACGAACGGTTCAAGGCGAAGATGAGCGTCCTGATGGAGAACGTCCGCCACCACGTCGAGGAAGAAGAGAAGGACTGGTTTCCCGACGTCCGCAAGGCGATGGGACGTAACCGGCTCACCGAACTCGGTGAGCGGATGGAAGCCGAGAAGCCGAAGGCGCCACGGGATCCGCTGGCCGCTCCCAGCGCCGGCAGCCGATGACACCGGGAGCCGGCTCCCGCGGTGCGGCTCTGAGGGCGGCCGGCGCCGTGGCCCTGGCAGGGATGCTCGCCGTGTTCCTCGCGGGCTGCGGGGCGTCCGGGGCGCGCGTGGACGGCGCCCGGGATGCCGGCCGTGCCTTCGAGCAGGCGCTTGCCTCCCGGGACTACGGGGCAGCGTGCGGCCTGCTGGCTCCTGAGACCCGCACGCAGCTGGAGGAGGACGAGAAGCAAGCGTGCGCGAAGGCGCTGGAGGAGCGGGAACTGCCGGTGCCGGGAGCGGCGGCCGGCGCCGAGGTCTACGGGCGCCAGGCCCTTGTCCACGCCGGCGGCGAGACGCTGTTCCTGTCGCAGTTCACCGGCGGATGGCGCGTCGTCGCGGCAGGCTGCACGCCACAGGAGGACAAGCCCTACCAGTGCGTCGTGAAGGGCGGATGAGCATGCGCGGACTCTTCATTGCCTGCCTCGTCGTGATCGTGGGCGGGCTCGGCTACTTCATCGCGATCGGAGCGATGCAGCGATGAGCAGAAGCCGAGAGGGGGACCGGGAGCACGGGAACTTCTGGAGGGACAACAGCCTCACTCTCGCCTTCGGAACGGCGTTCCTGCTGGTCCTGCTCGGACAGGCACTGGCCGGGCACGCGGAGTTCAACGCCCAGCTCACCGACGACGGCCTCCAGCGGATCAGCCTGGGTGAGTACGTGACGTCCTCGGACTTCGCCGTGGACGTCACGGAGAACTGGCAGTCGGAGTTCCTGCAGTTCTTCCTGTTCATCTTCGGCACCGTCTGGCTCGTCCAACGGGGCTCACCGGAATCGAAGGAGCTCCACAAGATCGGTTCCGAGTCCGACCGCGAACAACGCGTGGGCGATCACGCCGGGGAGGACTCGCCGCGCTGGGCCGGCGCGAAGGACTGGCGGCAGACGGTGTACTCACGCTCGCTGGGCCTGGTCATGGGCGGTCTGTTCGCCCTGTCCTGGCTGGCCCAGTCGATCACGGGCGTGGCCGCCTACGACGAGCAGCAACTACGACAGCTCCAGGACCCCATCGGCTGGGGTGCCTACCTGGCCTCACCGGACTTCTGGAACAGGACACTGCAGAACTGGCAGTCGGAACTGCTGGCCGTGGCCGCCATGGTCATCCTCTCCGTCTACCTGCGCCAGCGGGGATCGCCGGAGTCGAAGCCGGTGGGCTCCTCCCACACCGCCACCGGCGTCGAAGGCTGAGAGGATGCGATGACGTTCTCGTCCACGGGCCGAGTTCACCGTCGGGGGCCAGGTGCACGGTGGGCCCGAAAGTCCCGTCAGGACGGCGAAGTCGCGTTCCATGCCGTCCCACCTCGCCAGGACCGGCCGCTCTCGTACACCCCCGCCCGTCACTGGCGGGAATCGTCCCGAACCGGTCCTCCCGCAGCCCCCTCGGCGCCCCGCAAGCTGCCCTGAACCGGCACCCGGACCGCTTCCCCTGCGGGGCCGGGCACGCCGAAAAGTCCGCCATCCGGCCGAGCGGCAACGCATGATCGCGGATTCTCTGGGACCGCCGGTCGATCCAGCCCCGCCGGGGGGGGGAGGCTGCCGGACACCCCCGTACGGAGCGACCGTGAGCGCGACACGCGCACCTGATCCGCGCACCGCAGACCCTTTCGGCGCAAGGTCGGCCGACACGCTGGGTGAAGCGGAACCACGTCCTGTGGGCGTCGCGCGCTTCACTGGGTGGCCGGCAACCTCGTAGAGAAGGGCACTCCCCATGGGCCACGGCGGTGACGTGATCGCGGAATTGATGACCGACCACGAGGAGGTGGAGGAACTATTCGCGAACATCGAGGAGATTCCCTCCGGTGACGCTCGCAGGAAGATGTACGCCGACCAGGTCACCATGGAACTCGTCCGGCATTCGGTAGCCGAAGAGGCGTACCTGTATCCCGCCGTGCGCAAGCACGTTCCGAACGGCGACGGCATCGCCGACAAGGAACTGGAGGACCACGCCGCAGCGGAACGCATCATGAAGGAACTCGAGGGCTGCGACGCCGGTCACCCACGGTTCGACGAACTCATCACGAAGCTGATGACGGAGATCCGCAGCCATGTGAACGACGAGGAGAACAACCTGTTCCCTCGCCTGAAGCAGGCCTGTTCCACGGAAATGCTGGAGAACCTGGGTGACAAGGTGCGCCAGGCCAAGAAGACGGCCCCCACGCGTCCGCACCCGTCCGCCCCGGACAAGCCGCCCGCCAACAAACTCCTGGCACCTGGTGTCGGGCTCGTCGACCGACTCCGTGACGCGATGAGCGGACGGGGCAAGGAACCTTCCTGAGCGGGCCGCTCCTCCCCCTTCGCCGGACCGGCGCCACCTGCGGGAAAGGTGCCGCCGGTCCGGCGCTCACGGCTGTTTTCGCCCGCCCCCTTGCGGGCAGCCGCTCCCAGGGGTCATCGAGACAGAAGTGCAGCGAGATGACCGAGCACACACCGGACGCCGACTCCGGCTCCGGGAGCCGGTGAGAGGGGACGAAGCCGTGCACCTGGCCACCGCGATCAGGACCTCGGCGCTCGATGACCGGACCTGCGGCCGGCTGCGGCCCTGACAGCGAGGGGAAAGGAGCTCCGATGAGCGAGAACCAGATGGCGGACGACGCCTACCAGCCCACGGGCGGCAACGAGGAGCAAGAGGACGCGGCGCCGCTGGACCTCCAGAACGCCGTGGACGAGCGCACGTACGACGACATGCTGGACGAGGGCCACTCCCCTCCGGAGAAGCCGTTGGGTGTCACGAAGTACGGCACGACGGCGGAGGAGCAGAACGCCGGTGAAACGCTGGACGAGAGGCTGGCTCAGGAAGTCCCGGACGTGGCGGACCCCGACGGGGACGGTCTGGGGGACCTGCCCGGCGGGCAGGGAGAACTGATCGACACCGAGGTGGGCACCGACCGCGCCGGGCGACTGATGGCGCCGGACCAGGGCGTTCGAAGCGACACCACCAAGGAACTGATCGCCCGGGACGAGGGCATCGACGGAGGCGCGGCGAGCGCCGAGGAAGCGGCCATGCACATCGTCGAGGGCGATCCCCCCGCCGAGGGTGAGGAACCCGACCCCACTGTCTGACCGCGACCGTGGGCAGGCGTCGGCCCCGGGCTGCCCCGAACGGCGCTCCTCCGCAGGGGTCCGGCAGAGACCATGACCGACCCGACCGGGGCCCTTCGTGGCCTCGCGCATCGCCCCCCGTCGACCCCCACCAGAGGTGACCCGGCCGTGACGCCCGATCCCCGCACCACCGTCGTCGTCATCACCCACAACCGCCGCGACCAGCTGCTGCAGACCCTCGACCGGCTGGCAGCGCTGCCCGAGCGGCCGCCGGTGATCGTCGTCGACAACGCGTCGACCGACGGGACCCCCGAAGCCGTCGCACGGCTCCGGCCGGAGGTCACCCTGCTGGCGCCCGGCCGCAATCTAGGCGCTCCGGGCCGGAATCTGGGCGTACGTCACGCGCGCACGGCGTACGTGGCGTTCAGCGACGACGATTCATGGTGGGAGGCCGGCTCCCTGGCGCGCGCGGCGGACGTGCTCGACCGGCATGCGCGCCTGGGCCTGCTCGCCGCCTGCGTCCGGGTGGGTCCCGATGCCGACCCCGATCCGCTGAACGCCCTGCTCGCCGCCTCCCCGCTCGACCACGCCGCCGATCTGCCGGGACCGCAGGTACTCGGTTTCCTGGCCTGCGCCGCCGTCGCCCGACGGGACGCCTACCTCCAAGCCGGCGGCTATCACCCGATCCTGTTCCTCGGAGGCGAGGAGACCCTGCTCGCCTACGACCTGACCGCGCTCGGCTGGGGCGTCTGCCACGTTCCGGACGTGGTGGCAGTGCACCGTCCGACCGGTGGCGTGCGGCCGGGCCGGCCCGCGGTCCAGCGCCGCAACGCCGCCCTGACCGCGTGGCTGCGCCGCCCGGTGGGCGTCGCTGCGGAGCACACCCGCCGGCTCGCCGCTGACGCCGCGCGCGACCCGGAGGCCCGGCAGGCGCTGGTGGGGATGTTCAAGCGGCTTCCGGCGGCGCTGCGCTCACGTCGTCCGCTGCCGCCGCCCGTGGAGGCGGCGGCCCGCCTTCTGGACGCGGACGAGTGCGAGCGCGGGCGGTGATCGGCGTGGACCTCCCGAGTTCTTGGCGTCCCCGCCTCGCGACGCGGGCCCACCACGCCGGCAGGAGGGCCAGAGGCGGCATCTACCCACTTCGGCCCAGTGCAGGACCATCAAGGTGACCTCCCTTGGCGTGTCCGGCCCTTGCCCGGCCCCGCCGGATGGAGGATGGCCCGCGACGATCCACCCCTGCCGCCAGGAGACTCCGTGCTGGAACGCAAGCAGCTCAAGGACCGCACCCAGGTCACCTTCATCCTGCCCGCCGATACGCCCCCCGGCCCGGTCAGCGTGGTCGGTGACTTCAACGAGTGGAAGCCCGGAACCCACACCCTGGTGCCGCGTGAAGACGGTACCCGCGCGGTCACCGTCGCCCTGCCCGGCAGCAGCGTGCACTCCTTCCGCTACCTGGCCGCCGGCGACTACTGGTTCGACGAGGACCACGCCGACAGCCACGACGGCATCAACAGCCGCCTGCACACCTGAATCGAACGCGAGTGGGCGGGCACCCGAGCGGTGCCCGCCCACCCACCCTTCCGGGCCCAAGGGCACGGGATGACGACACCTACCGAGAGGAGCGGCCGGATGACCACGGCTCGCGAGATCATGACGGAAGGCGCCGAGTGCATCGGCGCCGAGGAAACGGTCCTTGAGGCCGCGAAGAAGATGACACAGATGGGCGTCGGAGCGCTGCCGATCTGCGGCACCGACGACAAGCTCAAGGGCATGCTCACCGACCGCGACATCGTGGTGAAGGTCCTCGGCGCCGGCAAGGACCCCGCCCAGTGCAAGGCCGGAGAACTCGCCCAGGGCGAAGCGGTCACCATCGGAGCCGACGACGACGCCGCCGAGATCATGCGCACGATGGCCGACCACCAGGTACGGCGCCTGCCCGTCATCGACGGCCACCGACTCGTCGGCATCGTCGCCCAGGCCGACGTCGCCCGTGCACTGCCCGACCCCCAGGTCGGCGACCTCCTGCAAGCCCTCTCCGTCGACTGACACAGGCGCGCCGCCACCGTCAGGCCCGGCTCCCCCGTAAACGATCTCGCGGCCTGGTGAGCGCCCGGCCGGGCGGACGCACCGCTGCGGTCGTCGCCGGGAGGCAGCATGGGGTCCGGGTGGACCGGATGGCCTGGGCGACTGGACACGTGCGCGAACACCGGGTGGAGACCGCCTCCTTTTTCACTCGGACGGTGACCCCCTACACATCGCCGTCAAGGACGGCGCCATGGTCGGCGTACGCGGCCGGGTGGTGGACCGGGTCCACCGGGGCCGCCACGGCCCGAACGACGCGTTCGGCCGGCAGGCCAACGCCTCTCCCGCCCGACCACCTCACCAGACCCCTGGTCCGCGGGGCGGCCGACTGATCGAGACGGACACCTTGATCGAAACCCTGTCGCCGCAGATCCTGACGAGCGTGTGACGGCCCCTGGCGTGCCAGGGGCCTGAGGCCTGAGGTCGGCCGGTCACGGGTGGTCGGGCTGCTGCCCCTCGGGGGTGGGTCCACCTGTCTGCGACTTGTCCTCCTGGCCGGCGGCCGACTTCTTGCTGTCCTTGGGCTGGGCGGCCTTGAGGTGCCTGCTTTCCTGCGGGGTCGCGTTGCACCCTTCCGCAGCGCACGCCGGGGGCGTGTCCTTTTCGGCTCCCTGCCCGCTTCATGCAGGTCAAGGGTGTTCTCCGTAGTCCACGACGCTGCGCTCGCCGGCTCAGCCGTCCCGGGGGATTCGGTGCGCGCTCCGGCAGTTCGGCGCCGCTCCCCGCTGCCGACGGGCGGGAGAGGTTAGAAGATGGATTATGAGCGTCTTCCTGGGACATCTCCGGCGTCGGTTGCCCGGCTCGGCCAAACGCTCCTCCGGCGCCTCTCAAGGTCCCCGCTCAGGACGTCAGCAGGAGCAGCAGGAGTCCGCCCAGCCCTGGGCGGGCAGGGTCCGGCCGCCGCAGCGGCTGTCCTCGCTGCTGAGTGCGCGCAGCGTGGCCGGCGAGGTGTTCCTCCTCCAGCTCGTCGTGGTGGTGCTGCTCGTCGCCGCCGCGGTGGTGGCGCTCGTGGTGCAGGCCCGCAGCGACGCCATGCTGGACGCGCGGCACCGTACGCTCGCCGCCGCCGGGACGTTCGCGGAGTCCCCCGGCATCGTCGCCGCCCTGCGCAGTCCCAACCCGAGTGCGCTGCTGCAGCCGAGCGCCCAGGCGGCCCGGAAGATCGCCGGGGTCGACGGCATCAACGTCTACACGCTCGACGGACTCACCATCACCCACAGCGACCCTCGGCAGATCGGCAAGCGCGTGGTCGGCCCCTTCTCCAGGGCGGCGGCCGGCAAGTCCTTCACCGAGACGTTCGAGGGGTCCCTGGGGCAGTCCGTGGTCTCGGCGGTTCCGGTCAAGGACTCCGAGGACCGGGTCATCGCCGTCGTGGCTTCCCCGGTCACGGTCGCGAACGTACAGAGCATGGTCAACCGGCAGCTGCCGGTCGTCATCGGTTCGGCGGCGCTCGTGCTGGCCCTGTCCGCGGGCGGGACGGCCCTGGTGAGCCGTCGGCTGCTGCGGCGGACCCACGGCCTGGGGCCGGCAGAGATGACGAGGATGTACGAGCACCACGACGCGGTGCTGCACGCGGTGCGGGAGGGCGTACTGATCGTGGGAGGCGGCGGGCGCCTGCTGCTGGCCAACGACGAGGCGCGGCGGCTGCTGGACCTGCCGGCGGACGCGGAGGGGCGGCCCGTCACGGAGCTGGGCCTGGAGGAGGAGATCGCGGCGTCGATCGCCTCGGGCCGTTCCGCGACCGACGAGCTCCACCTGGCGGCCGATCGGCTGCTGGCGGTGAACATCCGGCCCACCGCTCCCTTCGGGCAGGCGGGGACCGTGGTCACCCTGCGGGACACCACCGAGCTGCGGGCGCTGTCCGGCCGGGCCGAGGTGGCCCACGAGCGGCTGAAGCTGCTCTACGACGCGGGGGTGCGCATCGGTACGACGCTGGACGTGGAACGCACCGCCGGGGAACTGGCGGAGGTGGCGGTCCCGAGGTTCGCCGACATCGCCTCGGTCGACCTGCTGGACCCGGTGCTGCACGGCGAGGAGCCGCCCGAGCCGGGTACCGAGATGCGGCGCACCGCCGTCGTCGCCGCGCAGGAGCCGCATCCCCTCTACCAGGTCGGCGAGCTGATCCGGTTCGTTGCGACCAGCCCCATGGCGATCGGGGTGGCCGGCGAGCACGCGGTGCGCGTGGCGGACCTGCGGGTCACCCGGGACTGGATGGCCCAGGACCCCGCCCGGTCGCGGCGCATGCTGGAGCAGGGCGTCCACTCGGTGATCGCCGTACCCCTGCGGGCCCGCGGCGTGCTGCTGGGGATGGCTGGCTTCTGGCGGGTGCAGCCCTCCCCGCCGTTCGAGGAGGAGGACGTGTCCTTCGCCGAGGAGCTGGCCGCCCGGGCGGCCCTGTCCATCGACAACGCCCGCCGCTTCACGCGCGAGCACACCATGGCCGTCACGCTGCAGCGCAGCCTGCTGCCCCGGGGCGTACCGGACCAGTCCTCGGTCGAGGTCGCCCACCGCTATCTGCCCGCGCAGGCGGGGGTGGGCGGCGACTGGTTCGACGTCATCCCGCTGCCGGGCGCCCGGGTGGCGCTGGTGGTCGGCGATGTCGTCGGGCACGGCCTGCACGCCGCCGCCACCATGGGCCGGCTGCGCACGGCCATGCACAACTTCTCGACGCTCGATCTGCCCGCGGACGAGCTCCTGAGCCATCTGGACGAGCTGGTCGCCCACATCGACACCGACGAGGGCTCCGGTGAGCAGGAGTGGCAGGGCCTCACCGGCGCCACCTGCCTGTGCGCCGTCTACGACTCGGTCTCCGGGCAGGTCACCGCCGCCACCGCCGGCCACCCGGGCCTCGCCGTCGTCCACCCCGACGGCACCGTGTCCTTCCCCGAAGTGCCGGTCTCGCCACCGCTGGGCCTGGGCGCCGGCATGCCCATGGAGACCGCGGTGCTGACCGTGCCCGAGGGCGCCCAGCTGGTGCTCTTCACCGACGGGCTGCTGGAGAGCCGTGACCGCGACATCGACACGGGTCTCGCGGCGCTGGGCGCCGCCCTGGCCGGGCCCGCGAGGACCCCGGAGGAGATCTGCGCCGCGGTGATCGGCGCGATGCTGCCCGGCGGGCAGAGCGACGACATCGCGCTGCTGGTGGCCCGGACCCGCCGGCTGGACCCCGGGCGGATCGCCGAGTGGGAGGTGCCCTCCGATCCGGCGGCGGTGTCGCCGGTGCGCAACGCCTGCGCCCGCCGGCTGGCGGAGTGGGGCCTGGAGGAGATCGCCTTCACCACGGAACTCATCCTCAGCGAACTGATCACCAACGCCGTCCGCTACGGGTCGCAGCCCATCCGGGTGCGGCTGCTGTACGAACGCAGCCTGGTCTGCGAGGTCTCCGACGGGTCGAGCACCTCCCCGCACCTGCGCCGGGCCGAGGCCACCGACGAGGGAGGGCGCGGGCTCTTCCTCGTCGCGCAGTTCGCCGAGCGGTGGGGCACTCGCTACACCGCCCGCGGCAAGATCATCTGGAGTGAGCAGGCCCTCCACGCGGAGCCCTCCGCGGCCGGGGAGGACCTGGGTGCGGCGCTCCTCGCCGCTTGGGACGACGAGGTGTTCTGAGACGGCTCCGGCGCGTTCCGAGGGGTCCGGTGCGTTCCGAGAGGGCTCCGGTACGTCGGCCGGAGGACAGTCGGCGGACGCGACCCGCCGGGACTGCGCCGGCCCGGCTGCCGCACGTACGCTGGCCTGGATCAGTACGTGCCGCCCGTTATGGAGCCTTTGTGCCCGCACCTCGTCTCCGGACAGCCGCCGTCGCCGCCTGCCTCGCCCTCGCCGCGGGGCCCCTCGGCGCCTGCGGAGACAGGCCCCCCGCCGCGCCCAGGGCGCCCGCGGTGGCCACCTCCGCCGCGGACGCGGGGGGCATGGCGGCACTGACCGCGGCGGCCAGGAAGGAGGGGGCGCTCAACACCATCGCGCTCCCGAGGGACTGGGCGGGCTACGGGGCGCTGATCGACGGCTTCGAGAAGAAGTACGGGATCGAGGTCGCGGTGGAGAATCCGGAGGGCTCCAGTCAGGACGAGGTCAACGCCCTCAAGGAGCACCGGCGCGACGGCACCGCCCCCGATGTGATCGACGTCGGCGGCACCTTCGGTCCGGCCGCGGCCCGGCAGGGCCTGCTCGCTCCGTACGAGGTCGCCCCGTACGACGACATCCCCGACGAACAGAAGGACCCGCGGGCACGCTGGTACAACAACTACGGCGGCTACGTCTCGATCGGCTGCGACGCCGAGCGCGTCAAGACCTGCCCCTCGACCTTCGCCGATCTGCGCAGGCCCGAGTACAAGGGCCAGGTCTCGCTCAACGGCGACCCCACGAAGTCCGGCTCCGCCTTCGCCGGGGTATACGCCGCGGCCCTGGCGAACGGGGGCTCCTTCGACAACATTCAGCCCGGTATCGACTTCTTCGCGGAGCTGCGCGAGAGCGGCAACTTCATCCCGGTTGAATCCACCCCGGCCACGATCGAGAAGGGGCAGACCCCGATCAGCATCGACTGGGACTTCCTCAACCTCGGATACGCCGACGACTTCCGCAGGAAGGGCGCTGACGTGGACTGGCACACCGCCATCCCCTTCGACGGCAGTTTCGCCCAGTACTACGCGCAGGGGATCAACAAGGACGCCCCGCACCCCGCGGCGGCGAGGCTGTGGCAGGAGTACCTCTTCAGCCCGGAGGGCCAGAACCTCCGGCTCGGGGCGTACGCGCGCCCCGTCCTCATGGAGTCCATGGAGGAGAACGGCACCCTCGACAAGAGCCTGGCGGAGAAGCTGCCCACGGTCGAGGGCACACCGACCTTCCCGACGGAGAAGCAGCAGGCGAAGGCGGGCAGGACCGTCAACCGGAAGTGGGCCGAGGCCGTCTGGGGCTGAGGGTCGGAAACGAACCGAACGAACCGAACGGACCGAACGGACCGAACGGACCGAACGGGCGGGTGTGGTTGCGGAAGAGGGAACGGGAGGTCAGCACCGGCGGCGGTCCGGCCAGATGCCCTCGTGTTGCGGTCCATCGCCCGAGAGGGTGTCGAGCAGCCGCTCGCGGGCCTACACGCGGGTGAGTTCCGGGAACTCGTAGCGGGCCCCGCCGTCCTCCCACCGGACGATGTTGATCAGGTGGCTGTCGACGAAGCGCTGGAGCAGGTGCTCCACGCTGCGGCTGTCGCTGCCGAGGAGCTCGACGACGGAATCGGCGGTGAACCGCCTGGGCGGGAGGATGCTCAGCAGCCGGAAGACGCTCTGCTCCACGCGGCCGAGCCCCTCGTAGCTGAAGTCGTACCGGGAGCGCACGTCGAGTTCCCCGAGGCGGAGCTCGTCCAGCAGCTTCTCGGAACAGTTCCAGTACTACCCCGGCGCGCTCGCGGCGCGGATCAGCGGCGCGGCGCACGCGCGGCTGATGTTCGGCCTGGACCTGGTCGGGCTGATGCGCCAGCACGACCTGCGGGGGCTGGCCGGACTGCCGCCGGCGCTGCGGGAGGATCCGCTGGAGGAGTGGATGGACCGGATCCTGCGGCGGTCGGGAGTTCACCGGACCTGGTCGTGGGGCAGTGGACCATCGATCCCGTTCCGCCGTCGCTGCGGCTGCCGGTCGACCTGCCGTCCGTGCCGGTGCGCTACGGGCCGTACAACGGCGAGGCGCAGGTCCCGGACCGGCTGCGGGAGCCGCCGCCCCGCCGGCCCCGTGTCTGCCTGACCCTCGGCAGGTCGTTCCGCGAGGTGGTCGGCACCGACCGGACGTCGGTCGGCGACCTGCTGGAGGCGGTGGCGGACCTGGACGTCGACGTGGTCGCGACGTTCACCGCGGACCAGCTCGATCCGGGCCGGCGCGTACCGGACAACGTGCGGGTCGTCGACTTCGCACCGCTGGACGCGCTGCTGCCGACCAGCGCGGCGAGCGTGCACCACGGGGGTTCGGGCACCCTCCAGACCGCGCTGGCGCACGGCGTGCCCCAGGTGATCGTGCCGGACAAGATGTGGTGCAACGTCCCCAAGGCGCACCGGGTGCGCGACGCGGGCGCCGGGCTGTGCATCGATCCGGAGGCGCTGCCCCCGCAGGGGCTGCGCGCCGCGCTGGTCCGGGTGCTGCAGGAGCCGTCGTTCCGTGCCGGCGCCGACCGGCTCCGCCGGGAGGTCCTCGCCACGCCGTCGCCCGCCGATGTCGTCCCGGTCCTGGAGCGGCTCACCGCCGAACACCGGTCGCGCTAGAACGGGTCCGGTGCGCCGCGGCCGTCGGGGTGTATGTGCCCCGACGGCCGCGGTGTGCTGCCGCCTACGCGGGCGGAGTGCTCCCGATCCGGGGGAACGGGGTGGTCGAGAAGATCACCTCGACCGGTACCTCGAAGTACTCCGCGATCCTCAGGGCGAGGTGCAGGCTGGGGCTGTACTCGCCGCGCTCCAGGTAGCCCACCGTCTGGTAGTGCACCCCGAGGGCGTCGGCGAGCTGCCTGCGCGTGATGGCGCGCTCGACCCGCAGCACGGCGATGCGGTTGTGCACCGTCTCGTTCGCGGCGCCGCCGCGCGGACGGCCCTGCTCGCCGCTCGAACGCCAGCCCGCCGCGGGCGTGTCGGTGCCGGAGCCGGACCGCGGGGCCACCGCCCCGGTCTCCGGCTCCGCCGCCGACGTGCCCCGGCGCGCCGACGCGCGCTTGCCGCCGGTTTCCTTGTCACCCAACGCGCTTCAATGCCTCCTGTTGTCGGGCCTCGACCTTCGAACCCGTCTCGCCGCGCACCGTACGGCCCAGGACCCTCGGTGCGATCACCAGCGCGACGACGGCCCAGGCGAGCAGCACGACCGCGGTCATGGGCCTGCGCCAGGAGTCGCCGAGCTCGACCGCGACCGCCGCGTCGGGCAGCAGCGCGGCACGGGTGCCCAGGCCCACCCAGTACACGGGGAACAACTGCGCAATGCCCTGGAGCCAGCCCGCGAGCGAGGTGATCGGGTAGAAAATACCCGAGATCGCCATCAGGCCCATCGTCGGGAAGATCCCCCACGTGTTGGCGCCGCGCGGGTTCTTCACCATGGCGCCGATGATCAGGCCGATCGGCAGGGTGGCGAGGAGCCCGAGGGCCAGCACCCACACCAGGTTCAGCCACTTGGCGAGGTCCCCGGTCATCAGGTCGTCGAAGAGGAACACGCTGGGCACCAGGATGATGACCAGGGTGAGCAGGGTGCTCAGCGCGATGCCCAGCACGCGGCCGGCGATGTAGCCGACGAGCCCCTGCGGGACGGTCCTGGCCCGCAGCAGCGTGCCGTCCTCCCGCTCGGCCGCCAGCGCGAACGCCGCTCCGCCCAGGGCCTGGAAGGCAAGCAGGCCGCCGATCATGCTCGGCATGGTCAGCGTCGCCAGCGACAGGTCGGTGCCCTCCACGGTCGAGTTCCGCATGAAGAACAGCACCCCGAGGAAGACGCCCCCGAGGAAGAGGTAGTAGATGATGTCGCCCGGCGACGTCACGCTCTGCCTGAACTCGGTCCAGCCGCGGCGCAGACCGAGTCGCACGGCGTACAGGGTGGGATTCATCGGCCCGCCTCCCGGAAGGCGGCGATCGCCTCTTCGGACCGGCCGGCCTCGTGCTGGCGGACCATGGTCATGTACGTGTCCTCCAGGCTGGCCCGGCGCACCTCCAGGTCGCGGACCCGGTCGCCGTGCTGCTTGAACAGCTCGTGGACGAACGTGCTGGCGTCGGGCGTGGCGTGGACGAACTGTTCGCCGCTCAGGCTCCAGCGGACCTCCGCCTTGCCCGACGTCTGCCGGGCGAGCTGGTCGGCGCTGCCGTCCGCGACGATCTGGCCCCCGGCGAGGATCAGGATGCGGTCGGACAGCTTCTCGGCCTCGTCCAGGTCGTGCGTGGTGAGCAAGATCGTGGTGTCCTCCAGGTCGGAGAGCCGGTGCACCACGTCGTGGAAGTCGCGGCGCGCCTTGGGGTCGAACCCGACGGTGGGCTCGTCCAGGAACAGCACCTCCGGGCGGCCCACGATGCCGATCGCGACGTCGAGCCGGCGGCGCTGGCCGCCCGACAGGGACCCGATCTTCTGGTCCGCCTGCTCCTCCAGGCTGACCATGGAGATCAGCTCGTCCACGTCGCGCGGACGCGGCCGCTCGGGCGTGGAGTAGGGCCGGTAGAAGGCCCCCAGCTGGGCCAGCAGCTCCCGGACCTTCCACTTGCCGTGGTCGCGCCACGACTGGAGTACGACGCCCAGCCTGGCGCGCCACTCCTCGTCGCCCTTGGCCGGATCGACGCCGAGCACGCTGACCTCGCCCGCCGAGCGCGTCCGGAACCCCTCCATGATCTCGATGGTCGTCGTCTTCCCGGCGCCGTTCGGCCCGAGCAGAGCGAGCACCTCGCCCCGGCGGACACTGAAGTCGACCCCGTTCAGCACGTCTTTGGACCCGTACCGCATACGCAGTCCGCGGATGTCGATCACTCGTTCGCCTGCCGAGCCGTCCGGTGCTCCCGCAGCCCGGTTCGCCTCGCGCAGATCACTTAACTCCGCCATAGGCCCCTACCTTCCGATCAGACCTGTTAGATCAAAGATAGTATCTCTACTATGACCCGTATAAGTCACACGACCAAAGGGATCGTCACGCACCGTGAGGATCCAGCGGGCGACGGGCATCTCGATAACCGCCCCGGTGACACCGGACCGCAGGCGCCGCAGGACGGGCCCGGCCGGACGCAGGCCCGGGACCTCGGCCGCGAGCGCGCGGAGCCCGGCCTCCGCGAGGAACCGCGCCGTCGAGGCTGGCAGCGACGTGGGCAGGCCCTCGGCGAACACCAGGGGCTCCGCGGCCCGTTCCCGGGCCGGGTCGAAGGCGGCCGGCTCCGGGTGCACGGCAGAGTCCCGGCCGGTTCGGCTTCCGCCACTCCTACCGGTCGCGCTACGCGCTGTGGGGCGGCGCGGGACGGATCTCGGTGGAGCGGGCGCACACCCCGCCGGAGGTGCTCAAGCCCGTGGTCCGGCTCCAGCAGCAGGACCGGCTGACCGAGCTGGCGATGCCCGCGGACGAACAGGTGCGCAACGCGCTGGCCGCGTTCACGGCCGCCGTCATGGCCGGCGGGGACGGACCGGTCGGCGAAGCGGAGTCGCTCCTGCAGGCCAGGCTGGTCGAGGACGTCCGCAAGGTCGCCAGGATCGTCGGCGGCTGAGGCGGCACAACGGCGCCGGGGGCGAGGCCGCGCACCGGCGCCCGGCGGGCGGCGGGTGCCCGGGCTGCGGTGGCCGTGGTGCGGATCTACGCTGAACCGGTGACCGGCCTCGCCGGAGGGCGGCGTGACACCTGGTGCCACCCGGCGGCGGTCCGAGGGAGGTGACGCCCGATGTCCGCACCCCGGGCAGCAGCGGCGGTCCGCCGTGCGGCTGCAGGAACCGTATGTCTGATCATGTTCACGGGCGTCGGCGCGGGCGCCGCTCTGGCCGACGACAACGGCATGGCCGACAAGAGCGCGCAGGCCATCGCCGACGCCTCCCGCAAGGCCATGTCGGAGGTCACGTCCATGCGCATGGTGGCCAAGGTGACCGAGGGGTCGGGCACCACCGCGCTGGACATCCGCTTCGACGAGGCGGGCAACTGCGTCGGCACCGTCACGCCTCCCGGCGGCTCCGGCAAGGCCGCCGTCGTCAAACGCGGCAACGACGTGTGGATGAAGCTCGACGACGAGCTGCTGCGCGCCCAGGTACCGGGCGGCGCGGCCGAGGACGCGATCGCGCTCCTCAAGGGCCGCTACCTGCACGGCACCACGGACAACATCATGCTGCGCGACTTCGCCCAGTTCTGCGATCTCGACTACTTCAAGAGGGAGTTCTCCTCGAAACCGGTGAACGAGCAGCTGACGAAGGGCTCGACCACCACCGTCGGCGGCCGTCCGGCCATCACGGTCACCGGCAAGCGCGACGGTGACACGGGCACCTACCAGGTGTCGACGCAGGACGAGCCCTACCTCCTGCGCATCCAGGGCGCCAAAGCCTCCGGCGAGCGCGTGGAGGCCACCTTCTCCGCCTTCGACGAGCCCGTCCGGCCCAAGCCCCCGGCACCCGCCGACACGGTCGACCTGTCCAAGCTCCAGTAGCGCGGCTCCGGTAGCGCGCCGCGCGGGAGGAACACCATGATCACCACTGATTTCGCCGTCGGCGCCCCCTGTTGGATCGACCTCGGCGTGCCCGACGTGCCCGCCGCGGCGGCGTTCTACGGCGCCGTGCTCGGCTGGGACTACGAGTCCATGGGTGAGGGGGAGGACATGGAGGGCGGGATGTTCCGCAAGGACGGGAAGATCGTCGCCGGGCTCGGCAAGCTCACCGAGGAGGGTGCCCGGCCGGCCTGGATGATCTACTACAGCGTCCCCGACGCGGACGCCACCACCCGAGCCGTCGAGCGCGCCGGCGGCACGGTGCGGGTGCCTCCCAGGGACCTCGACGAGTGGGGGCGGATGGCCCAGTACAGCGACCCGCTGGGAGGCCAGTTCGCCGTATGGCAGCCGGGAACCAGCAAGGGCGTCGAGTTGGTGGACGAGCCGGGCTCGCTGTCGTGGACGGAGCTCTGCACGAGCGACGCGGCGGCCGCCAAGGACTTCTACGGCGGGGTCTTCGGCTGGTGGTACAGCGACATGGAACTGCCGGGCGGCGGAGGTACGTACGCCCTGGTCACCCCCGCCGGTCAGGCGGCCGAACGCATGCACGGCGGCGTGATGGAACTGCCCGCGGAGCAGCTCGCCACGGCGGGCGGGAAGCCGTACTGGCACCCGGTCTTCGCCGTCACGGACTGCGACGCCGCGGTCGCCGCCGTCACCGGGAACGGCGGCAGCGTGCAGATGGGGCCGGAGGACGCCGAGGGCGTCGGCCGGCTGGCCGTCTGCCTGGACCCGGCGGGCGCGGACTTCGTGGTGCTGACCCCGTCGTCGCACTGACCCGGGAAGCCGGCGGCGGCCGCCGGGGCCGCCCGATCCCTCGGACTCCGGAGCCGGCCCGCGTCCGCCACCTTGTCCCCCGCCGCGGCCGGATCGCTGCCCGACTGCCGAGGAGTCAGTCCTCGTCGACGACGAGAAAGCCGCGGGAGCTCCGACCAGCGCCCCCTCCGGCGCGCCTTCGCCGCGATGCCGGACGGGTCCTGGCGGGGTCCGCGGACCGGGCCCGGTTCAGTCGGTTTCCTCGCTGACCGTGAAAAGGGCCCCGGCCCGGTCCCGGAGCGTGACCCGGCGGTCCGTCGGGGAATACCGTACGGGGGTCACGGCCGCTCCACCGCGGCGGACCGCACGGTCGACGGCGCCGTCGAGGTCGGCCACGGCGAAATGGACGTGCCAGCGGGGCCGGACCTGCGGCTCGGGGGCGTTCTCCACGGCTCCGGCGTCGATCCGCGCGACGGTCTGGCTGCCGCGGCGCACCACCACGTGGTCGTGTTCGTAAGCGACGTCGCAGCATCCGGGCCGGTCGCAGCCCCAATCGAGGACCTCCCCGTAGAACACCGCGGCGGCGAAGGCGTCGCGGGTGCGGAGCTCGACCCACGCGGCCGCGTCCTCCTGCCCGGCGTGCCACTCCTGGACGACCTCGCCCTCCCAGAAGCCGAAGACCGCTCCCGACGGGTCGGCGGCCAGCGCCGCCCTCCCTGTGGCGAAGGCGAGCGGCCCGACCGCCATCGTCGCGCCCCGCTCGCGGACGCGGGCGGAGGTCACCTCCGCGTCGTCGACGGCGAAGTACGGCGTCCAGGCGGTCGGCACGCCGAACTCCGGGGCGAACGCGCCGACGGAGGCGACGGGGCGGCCGTCCAGGAGTGCGACGCGGAAGTTCTCACCGAGCCGGGTGGCACGGAACGTCCAGCCCAGCACCCCGGCGTAGAACTCCTCAGCCTCCGCGAGACCGGGGGCCGTGAGGTTCACCCAGCAGGGCACGCCGAACACGTCACGGCTGTTCGTGGTCATCGCACCGCTCCTCCGATCGCCGCCCCGGCACTCGGTCCCGTCGCAGGACGGGTGCCCCACCGGACCCACTCCTAACACAAACGGACGAAACGGACTATAGGCCGGGCCCCCGACACGCGCGGCACCTTCGACCTCGTCGTATGGGACAAGGGCTGACGATGGCGCTGTGCGCCGGCTTCCCGGTGCGCACACTGGAGCCGGCGGCCCGCGCCGCGGCGGCTGCGGACCGAGGAGAGGTGTCCGGCCTTGAGCGTTCCCGTTCCCGTTCCCATCGTCATCGACTGCGATCCGGGGCATGACGACGCCCTGGCGATCCTCCTCGCCGCGGGCGACCCGGGGGTGGACCTGCTGGCCGTCACCACGGTGGCGGGCAACCAGACCGTGGAGAAGACCACGCTGAACGCCCTGCGGGTGTGCACCGCCGCCGGCATCACCGGCGTTCCGGTCGCCGCGGGGTGCGCGGGACCGCTGGTGGAGCCGCTGCGGGTCGCCGAGGACGTGCACGGGGTGTCGGGGCTGGACGGCCCCCGCTTCCCCGAGCCGTCCCTGGCGGCCGAGCCCGAGCACGCGGTGGAGCTGCTGCGGCGGATCCTGGCCGGGCACCCGGAGCCGGTCACCCTGGTGCCGACCGCGCCCCTGACGAACATCGCCCTGCTGCTGACCCGCTACCCCGAGCTGGCGGGGCGGATCAGGGAGATCGTGCTGATGGGCGGGTCCACGGACCGGGGGAACCGGACCCCGGCCGCCGAGTTCAACATCCACACCGACCCGGAGGCCGCGGACATCGTCTTCCGCAGCGGCGTCCCGGTGACCATGTGCGGCCTGAACGTCACCCATCAGGCCCTCGCGACGCCCGAGGTCGTCGCCCGTTTCGAGGCCCTGGACACTGACCTCGGGCGGATCTGCGCCGAGCTGCTGGGCTTCTTCGCGGGCACCTACCGGCGTCTGTGGGGTTTCCCCGCGCCGCCGGTGCACGACCCGGTCGCGGTCGCCCGGGTCATCGACCCGCAGCTGGTCACCTGCGTGGACGCGCACGTGGACGTGGAACTCCACGGCCGCCACACGCGCGGGGCGACCGTGGTGGACCTGCACGGCACGCTGGGGCTGCCGGCGAACGCCCGGGTCGCCGTCGGGCTACGGGCGGACCTGTTCTGGGACCGGCTGCTGACGGCCGTGGCGGCACTGGGCGGCGGTGGCTCGGATCACGCGGATCAAGCGGATCAAGCGGGGCCGCCCGGGGCCACGTGAGGGGGAAGCCGGTGAGCGGCCACGCGCTCCTCGGCGGCGAGCAGGGCGCTGTGGGCGTTGCGCTGTCCCATCAGCACGCACAGCGTGTACGCGGCGTCGTCGAGCGCGGCGCGCAGCGCCGGGTCGTCGGGCGCGGCCAGCGTACGGCGGCGCAGGGCCCTCAGGTGGTTCAGGTGTCCGCGCAGGACGTCCGGGGCCGGGAGGAGCGTTCCCGGGGCGGGCGGTGAAGGGGGCTGCCGGCTCCGGGCGTGCCCGATTGCCGCGCGCAACGCCCGCTCGCAGTCCGGGTCCACGTCCGCGGGGCAGGCGCGCGTCGCGATGACGGTGCGCGCCATGAGCCGGAGCGTGACGCCCGCCGCGCGCGCCGCGTCGCCGAGGACACGCCGGGCACTCTCGGCCGTGCAGGGCACGAGGGCCATCACCGTCCCGGTCGCGCCGGCGAGCGCGGCCTGGGCCGCGGCGCCGTCCGCCTCCGTGTCCGCGTGCGCGTCCGTTACGGCGGCTCCGCCTTCCGTGCGGCGGTGGCCCGCCGGGCTCTGCATCATCCGTCCGCTCCTCGGGTCTGCTCCGGGTGGATGCCGCTGTGTAGCACCTGCGCAGGAGCGGTCGGCGCGCACACGCGGGCGACGGGGAGCGGATCCCCCGATGTGGGGATTCCCGGAACCGCGCGTTGACTTCGACCTAGTCGCGCGAACGCTCCGCAGCGGCGGGCGTGCCGGTGCGGAGCGTGCCGCGCAGCGGGCGGTCGTCAGGCCCACCCCCCGGCGCAGCACGGTCAGGGTCACCCGTCAGGGTTGCAGGCTCAGAGGCTCAGGGCGTCTTCCGCGTTGTCCATCCAGGGGGTCACGGAGTTCTTGGTGGAGGACACGTACAGGCCGGGGGTCGCCGCCTTGAGCGGGGTCTGTGCCAGATCCGACTCGGTGCTCATGGTCATGGCGATCGAGTCGACGGTCTTGCCGGTGCCGTCGGCGGCGCCGCCCATGAGACCGGCGTAGGCCGACTCGCCCGGGTCGAGCCGGATCGCGTCCTCGATGCCGGGGGCCTTGCCCCGCTCCGTGGCCTGCCCGTCCAGAGCGCCGAAGGTCACGACCGGGTGCCCGAGCGCCCTGCACGCCTTCGTCCCCTTGTTGGTGATCTTCAGCAGGTAGCTGCTGGTCGTGGGCTCCGCCAGGCTCGCGGTGAACGTCACGTCGTAGGTGCTGCACGGGAAGACGTCGAAGTCCGGATCGGCCGACGCGCTCGCGTCGGGGGAACCGGCGGACTTCGACGGCTTGGCCGGCGGTGTCGCGGACTTCGACGGCGACGCGGAACCGGACGGGGACGCGCTCGTGGTCGCGCCGGCGGACGGCCCACCGGTGCCGGCCGCCGCGTCGTCCCCGGTGGGCCCGCAGGCGGTCAGTACCAGTGCGGACAGGGCGGTGAGGGCGACGGCGGTTCTGCGAACGATGCTCATGGTGTTCCCCCAGATGAGGTGCGGCGAGCGCGGGCTGGGCCGGGCCGGTAAGGGCGGGCCTGGCACCAGGGTCCCGCCGAAGCTTCACAGCTTGGTGACGGGGCGTCGCCGAGTCCACCACGGTTGCCGGCGCGCCGCTCCCGCCTCACCTAACCTGAAAACGACCGCATATCACCACGAAGGGGATGCCATGCCCTCACGCCTCAACCCGTACATCAACTTCGACGGCGACGCCCGGCAGGCCATGGAGTTCTACAAGGAGGTCTTCGGCGGCACGCTGTCGCTGAACACGTACGGCGACTTCGGCGGCGCGGACGCCGGCGACGACGCTGCCGTCGCCGCCGCCGACAAGATCATGCACGGCATGCTGGAGACCGCCGGCGGCTTCACGCTCATGGGCGCCGACAACCCTCCCGGGAGGCAGCACGACCCCGGCAACAACATCTCGGTGAGCGTGAGCGGGGAGGACGCCGCCGAGCTGCGCGGCTACTGGGACCGCCTCTCCGGTGGTGGCACGGTCTCGGTGCCGCTGGAGAAGCAGATGTGGGGCGACGTCTTCGGCATGTGCACGGACCGGTTCGGCATCACCTGGCTCGTCAACATCAGCACGCCCGAGGGCTGACCCGGCCGCCGCGCCATCGTCCACGGTGGCGATGCGGCCGTCCCCGTTTCGACACCGCGGCAGCTGCCTTCCCGGCGGGACTCCAGCATGATCGATACTTCGCACCCTTCGACCACAGGAGTCCAGCCCCATGTCCGACATCACCGTGCGCGCCGTACGGCCCGGGGACTTCGCGCAGTGGCGCACCCTGTACCGCGGCTACGCCGACTTCTACGAGGTGGAGCAGACCGAGGATGCGGCGGCCACGGCCTGGTCGTGGGTGACCGACCCGGCCCATGAGGTCAGCGCCCTGGTGGCCGAGGACACCGCGGGCCGGCTCCTCGGCCTGGCCCACTTCCGCCCCTTCGCCAGGCCCCTCTCGGCGACGGTCGGCTGCTTCCTCGACGACCTGTTCGTGGCGCCGGAACACCGCGGCTCGGGCGCCGCCGACCTGCTGCTGGGCGCGCTGCGCGAGCTCGCGGCCGAACGGGGCTGGAGTGTGGTCCGCTGGATCACCGCGGACGACAACCACCGGGCGAGGGCCAAGTACGACCAGGTGGCCACGCGCACCATGTGGGTCACCTACGACATGCCCCCGGCCCGCCCCTGACCGTGAGGCAGGCTTCGAGGACGCGGCCGGGATCACCGGCCGGTCCGTGGGAACCACGCTCGCCCCGAGACGGTCCACGAGGTGGGCCGACGCGTCGAAGAACCGGCCCGGAGGGCAGCGGCTGACGTCGGGGGCAGACCTCGTTGACGTCGATCCCCGCGTCGTGGCCGTCGGTGGTCCGGAAAAACAGCGCGCCGTCACGGAAGTCGGCGTCCGCGGCGACCACGTACGGCCCCAGGACCTTCCGCATCCGCTCCGTCAACCCGCCCGGCCCGACTTGACGGAAGATCACACTCGACGGAAGGGAAGGGATGCCGAACTTCACCGTGCACCACCACACACCCGCCGACCCCGCGGGCGGCGCCTCATGACCATCGACCTGCTCGTGATCTACACGACCCGGCTGGAGGAGTGCCGCGCGTTCTACGCCGGCCTCGGCCTCGACCTCGTACCGGAGAAGCACGGCGACGGGCCGGACCACTACGCGGCGGCCTTCGCCGACGGAGGCGTGCTGGAGCTCTACCCGGCCACGCGCCGCCCGGAGAGCGGCTACCTGCGCCTCGGCCTGACGGCGCCGGCGCCCGACACGGAGGGCCGGACGCCCGGTCGGCACACACTGACCGACCCCGACGGCCGCACGGTGGTACTGACCGTCCCCGAGCCGACCCGATAGGCGCTCGCACGCCTGCCTCCGGGACTGCGCGCGTCACAGCTGCGTCACAGGGCACACCCTCCGCGGTGCCCGGCGCCACCATGTCCGGATGCGCACACCCCAGATCGCCACGCTGCTGGCCTCCGTCGCACTCCTCGCCCTCACCGGCTGCACCAGCGAGCCCGAGAGCGACGCCGAACCCACGCCCGTCGCCACCACGCCGACGGCCTCGCCCACCACCACCGGCGCAGCGGACGCCGCCGGCGTACCGCCCGAGCCCACGGGCGACAAGCGCGTCATCTACCTCGCCACCCTCAACGGCATAGACCCCGCGATCGTGAACGGCAACGACGACAAGGCCATCAGCCGCGGACGCGACCAGTGCGCCGCCATGAAGGACGAGAAGGACCCCACCAAGCGCGTGGCCCAGGTCGAGCAGCGCTTCATCGGCCCCGACCACCCCAATGGCTTCGGCCCGACCAAGAGCGCACTCATCCTCGCCACCGTCCAGGCCAACATCTGCCCCACCTACTGACGGAACGCCACCGGGGCTCCCGGTCCGCCGTCGTGACGACGGCGGACCGGGCCGGTCTGCGCAGTCCCGCTCAGCCCACCGCCCGCTTCACGAGCCCGGCGATCCGCTCCTCGACCTCGGGCGTCACCTCGGTCAGGGCGAAGCCGGCCGCCCACATCGTGTCCTCGTCCAGCTTCGCCAGGTCACTGAACCCGAGGGTCGCGTAACGGGCCTTGAACTTCTCCGCGCTCTGGAAGAAGACCACCACCTTCCCGTCCAGGGCGTAGGACGGCATCCCGTACCAGAGCTTCGGCGCGAGCGACGGGGCGCAGGCCGTGACGACGGCGTGGACGCGCTCGGCCATGATCCGGTCGGAGTCCTGCATCTCGGCGATCTTCGCGAGCACGTCCTGCTCGGCGGCCGCCGCCTTGTCCGCGCGCGAACTGCGGCGCGCCGCCGTCTTCAGCTCCTGGGCGTGGTCCTTCATCGCGGCCCGCTCCTCGGCCGTGAATCCCTCGTGCTTGGCGCTATCCGTGCTGCTCATGACTGATCTCCCCCTTGAGGACCTCGCATGTGCGGGACTTGAGGGGACCTTATCCCGACGCACCGACATCGGCCCGGGCAAACGAACAGAGCCACCGGCAAGTACGGCATTTGCCAGGCCAGTCCCCGGGCTCAGGCTCATTTGCCGTCTTTCCCGACTGGTACATCCCGCAAGCGCAATCCGCACACCCCTCACGACGTCACCGGGCATCTGAGGGCGGATCAGGTGGTGGCGAGGAGATCTCGGTCGACTTGACCAGGGCCACGACGGGCGAGCCGGCGGCCAGGCCCAGCGCCTCGACGGCGTCGGCGGGGACTGCGGTGACGGTGCCTGCGATCTGGTTGCGGATGCTGAGACTCGTGAAGCTTCGACCTCTTGTGTGAACACCGTGCACGGCCCGAACGGGCCGCGCGTCGTCGACAGTAGGGGACCGGGCCGGCCCCGGCTCCGGGTCCCTCTCGTCCGCCGGCCACAACCACCCTCCTGGCTGGCACCTGCCGCTGTCGCGCGTCGCGCTGCCCGTCGTGCGGCCCGGTGCTTCACTGGGGACCATGCCCTTCGCGCACTACGGGGTCCTCTCCGGGACCCTGCACCAGCACTTCCGGGACACCCCCGACACGGAGGGGGCGTGGTTCCACGTCAATCTCCGGGTCGACACGCCGACCGGCCGCTACAAGTGCGCCGTCGACGTGGACAGTCACGAATCGGCGACCGGTGTGCAGTGGAAGGTGTTCACGGTGGACGCCTCCGCGCTCGGCCCGGTGGCCGCGGCGGCCCCCGGGTACCACGAGCTGGCCCGTACCGCCGGGTCCGGCGCCCTCGACTACATCCGGCATCCGGGGCTGCGGGGCGGGCCGGTCTGGCCCTCGTGGCTGCCCGACCGGGTGCGGGAGCTGCTCGAACGGCTGGTGAAGACCTCCCGGCCGTGGTCGTCGGGGACCAATCTCGACGCCGCGCTGGCCTTCGAGCCGATGCTGGTCGTCGGCCGTCCGGTGCTGGTCTTCGGGGAGCCCTTCGACACCGGTCTGGGAGTGCACAACATCCACCAGAACCAGGGCGACCCGTTCGGCAGCCCGTGGTGGCCCGAGAACGGCGTCTGGCAGGACGGGGCGACGCTGACCCGCCGCCCCGACGGCCGGTACGACGTGTTCCTGAACAAGTTCTCCACCCAGAAGGACCACACCGACGCCGACGGACACCCTGTGTAGCCGCCGCTGTCCCGGCATGGTCGGCGCCGTGTCCTGGCCTCGCCCCGCAGCACCCGCCCCGTCACCCGGAGGAAAGCCTCGATGGCCTCGGCACCCCAGAAGATCACCACGTTCCTGATGTTCGAGGGCAGGGCGGAGGAGGCGCTGACCTTCTACACCTCCCTGTTCGACGACTCCGAGGTCATCGACATCAGCCGCTACGGCGCCGACGGTCCCGGCGAGGAGGGCACCGTGCTGCGCGCCACGTTCTCGCTCGCCGGACAGCGGTTCATGTGCATCGACAGTTACGTCAAGCACGAGTTCGGCTTCACCCCGGCGGTCTCGCTCTTCGTGGAGTGCGGGTCCCCGGCCGAGCTCGACCGCCTCTACGCGGCCCTCGCCGACGGGGGCAAGGAGCTGATGCCCGTGGGCTCGTACGGCTTCAGCGCCCGGTTCGGCTGGGTGAACGACCGCTTCGGCGTGTCCTGGCAGCTGAACCTCCAGGACCTGCCTGCCTGAGGCACCTCAGCTCAGGGCCGGTGTGAGGGCGACCGCCAGTGCGGCCCCCGCGAGGGCCGCGGCGGCGAGGCTCGCCGAGCGCCTCGGCGTACGGGCGAACCGCTCCGCGGTGACGATGCCGGTGAGTGCCGCCATCCAGCCGAGCATGCCCGGACCCCCGCCGGCGACGGCCATCACCAGCATCAGCGCCCAGCACGAGCGCAGACAGGCGCCGCCGTGGCGCAGGCCGAAGCGGCCGGTGCCCGCCAGGGCGGGCAGGCCGCTGAGCGGCAGCGGGGAGGAGCGGTGGCAGTCGCGCAGGGCGCGGCGCTTGTGGACCGTCAGCTGCCAGCCGGACGCGAGCGCGAGCGCGCAGGCCAGGACGGCGTCGGCGGGCAGCCGCGACCACAGCGGGGCGAGCGCGAGGAGCAGCGCGCCGTAGCCGGTCCACACCGCCAGGTAGACGGCGGCGAAGCCGGCCATCGCGCGCTGCCGGCGCCTCCGCAGGCTGTTGGCGCCCACGTGGGCGAGCGCCGGGAGCGCCGCGGGCAGCATCATCGCGACGCACATCAGCGCCCACATCGGCAGGCCGCCGAAGACTCCGGGGCCGGGCACCGCGTGGGCTGCGTGGGCCGCGTGCGACGGTGCCGTGTGGTGGTGCGGCGCATCGCCCGCCGCCCCCGCCCCGGTCACGGTCAGCGCGATCACGGCGATCCAGGCGGCGACGGCTGCCAGTTCGAAGGGGAGGCAGAGGCGCGGCCGTGGCCGGCGCGGCGCGGGCGCCGTCCGCGGGGGCCGCGCCCGCATCTCGCCCAGCGGCGCCATCAGGTGTAGCTGAGGCTGACGCGCCCGATCTCGACCGGCGGGTCCTCGCCCTCCGCGTCCGCGGCGTCCCCCCGTCCGAGCGGACGGAACGTCACGTTCAGACGGGCCTCGTCCCAGGCCCCGTCCGCCTGGAGCCTGCGCACGAGCGGAGTGATCTCGACGCTCACCCGCAGGCCGTGGGGGTGCTCGTCGCCCCGGGGGTCCTGGGCCCGCTCGATGCCGAAGAACGACAGGTTGCCGACGCGGTGTCCCTCCGCCTGTTCGCGCGAGGCGCCTTCGGGCAGGTTGACGTAGACGCCGTAGACCGTGTCGGGGTTGGTTTCGCCCTCGATGTCCTCGACGTTGAGGTACACGCGTCGGTCGTTGTCGGGGGCGGCGACGCCGAGTGCCGCGCCGAGGGGTCCGGTGGTCCGCCGGTCGATCGGTACGGCGATGCTCGCGGTGCGGCCGACGAGCAGCACGGGCCGCTCCGACGAACCGGCCATCTCGCGCCGCCTGGGCGGGGTCGGCCCCGAGTCGACGGGACCGCTCGGCATCTGGGGCACGGGGGACCTCGTCATGGACGGCGGGAGCGGCACCGGAGGGGAGATCGGCACGGGCTGCTCGTACGTGTAGCCCAGCCGGCCGGCGATGTCGAGGATGTCGGAGGCCGCCAGGCTCTGCTGGCTGCCGTCCGCGTCGAAGAACTTGTACTCCTGGGTGATCCAGCGCGGGTCGTCGGGATGGTCGTGCCCCGTACGGCTCGACCAGAGGAACCACAGGCGGTCGATGTTGGCGTGGTGGAGCCAGAAGACGGGATCCAGCGCGGCCGTGCCGGTCCTGCCCATCCAGCGGCCGATGTGGCTGTGCACGGCGTTGTGCGGGGTGTCCTCCAGGGCGCCCTTGCGGTTCCAGAAGGTGCTGCCGTTCGGCGTGATGCCCCCGCCGAACTCGGCTTCGCCGACGAACCGGGTGCGCCCCATCGCGTAGGCCGCGGAGGTGATCTCGAAGGGCAGGGGTTCCCCCTGGTTGATCCCGTTCGCCCGCTCGGCGAACAGCGGGTTGGCGCCGCCCTCCTCGTCGCGGAAGGCCGGGGGGATGCGGGCCTGCTCCCGGTCGGCGTCGTAGTCCCAGAACGGCAGCGCCCAGTCGGCCGGGCCGCCCAGTTGCACGACGGTGGCGCGGACGATCCGCTCGAAGTACCAGAGGTACATGCGGTGCCAGGCGAGGAAGTACCACGAGCCGTGCTTGCAGCCGTTCCACAGGGGCCTCGTGGGGGTCGTGTCCGTCCCGTGGACGGCCGCCTGGTAGGTCCAGCCGGTGGGGTCGTCGGGGTCCCGTGCCTTCATCTCGGCGACGGCCGCCGCGTAGTGGGCGAGCGTCAGGTCGTCGGCCGGCAGGGTCCACACGTTCCTGCGCACGTGCGCCACCTGCTGAGGGCTGCCCATCGCGTCCACCTTCCGCCAGAACCCGGATGAACCTCAAGAAACCCGTAGGAAACCTACCGAATGGGCATGCCGGGATCGGACCGGCACGCGGACGGCAGGCCCGAAAGGGCACCCGCGCGCGGCCCGGCGCAATCGGTTCAGGCCGGCGGGAACCCCGGACGCCCCGCGTCCGACTACTGGCACGTGGGAGGCGGAGCCGCGCCGTCCCGCGCAGTCGAGGACGATCGAGGGGCGTGTGATGGGCGGGTTGGACGTACGCATGCGGGGGGTCGTCTGCCGGCACGGCCGGGTGGAGGCCGTCGCCGACGTGGACCTGGAGATCGCCGCCGGTGAGCGCGTGGCGCTGACCGGGACCAACGGCTCGGGCAAGTCCACCCTCCTGCGCGCCGTCCTCGGTCTGCACCGCCAGATGGCGGGCTCGATCCTGGTCGGCGGCCGGGAGGGCCGCTCCCCCGCCGAGTGGGCGTGGCGGCGCCGGGCCTGCGCCTGGATCCCGCAGAAGCCCGCCGCCGGGCGGTTCCCCCTGCTCGGCAGTGAGCTGCTGGCCGGCAGCCACGCCCCGGCGGAAGCGGCCGAGGCGGCGGACCGGCTCGGGGTGGGCGCGCTGACCGGGAGGCCCCTGCACACCCTCTCCGGCGGTCAGCTGCAACGCATGTACCTGGCCCGGGCGATCGGGTGCGTGGCTGCGGGCGCCGAGCTGCTCCTGGCGGACGAGCCGACGGCCGCCCTCGACTTCGACGGGCAGGCGCAGGCCGCGGACGTGCTCACCGCCCTGCCGGTGACGCTGATCGTGGTGACGCACGACCGGGCCCTTGCGGACCGCTGCGACCGCGTACTGGAGATGGCCGCGGGCCGGCTGCGGGTGGTCCGGTGACCACCCTGGCCACCGCGGACCTCGGTGAACTGCTGCAGCTGCTGCCCGTTCAACGGGCGGGAGCGGCACTTCTGCTGGCCGCCGTCGGACTGCCGGTCATCGGTGTCGTCATCGTCGGGCTCGACATCATGCCGGTGCGGTTCGCGATGATGCACGTGGCCCTGCTGGGCATCGCCGTGGGCCTGCTCACCGGACTCGACCCCGTGCTGTGCGCGCTGGTGGCGTGCGCGCTGGCCGGCGCGGGCGTGGCCCCGCTCGCCCGTACCCCGGACGGCCTCTCGGGGGCGATGGGGCTGCTGATGAGCCTGGCCATCGCGGCGGCGCTGCTGCTGCTGGCCGTGGCGGGAGTCAACGCCTCCGGCGCCTTCGCCCTGCTGTGGGGGTCGATCCTGTCCGTCGGCACGCCCGACCTCGTCGTCCTCGGCGTCCTCGCCGTCGCCGTGCCCGGCCTGTTCTGGTGGCGGCGGCGCGAGATCGGGCTGCTGCTGTACGACCGCGAACTCGCCCTGTGCTCCGGCGTCCCCGTGCGGGTGCTGACGGCCGTGCTCCTGGTCCTGGTCGCCGTCGCGGTCGCCGGGGCCATCAAACTCACCGGCGCGCTGCTCGTCGACGCGCTGACGCTGCTGCCCGCACTCGCCGCGCGCCGCCTGGGCAGTTCGCTGAAGTCGATCACCCTGTGGGCGGTCGGCATCGGCGTCGCGGTGAACCTGACGGGGTTCCTGCTGGCCCTGTGGCTGGACTGGCCGCCCGGCCCGGTCCTCGTCCTGACCGCGGGGGCACTGGTCCTCGCGGTGCATTTCATACCCGAACGGAGAATCAGCTCATGGCGCGCACCCGCGTCCGCATCCCTGCCGTCCTCGCACTGAGCGCGGCCCTCTTCCTGACCGCCGGCTGCGGGAACGACACCTCGTCCACGTCCGGCGAAGGACCGGATCTGCCGCGCACCGGGAAGCCGACCGTGGTCGTGACGACCACGTGGGAGGGCGCCTTCGCGAAGGCCGCCGGCGCGGAGGACATCCAGGTCATCGTGCCGCAGTCCGTCCACCACGCCCCCGACTACGACCCCAAGCCCTCGGACCTCGCCGCCGTGGCCAAGGCCGACTTCGTGCTGTACGCGCCGTTCGAGCCGTACGCCGCCAAGATCAAGGAGGCGGCGGGGTCCAAGGCGAAGCTCGTCGAGGTGGAGCTCGACAACGACCCCGACAAGGTGTCCGCCGAAGTGGGCCGTCTGGCGGGGCTGTTCGGCACGGCGGATGCCGCCGCGCAGTGGAAGACCGGCTTCGACGCCGAGTACACGAAGCTGAACAAGGAGCTGCAAGCCGGCTGGCCGGGCGGCCGCAGCCCGTCCGCCGTGACGCAGGTCTTCACGGCGTGGTCGGCGAAGCTCGCGGGCGCGACCACGGTGGGCACGTACGGGCCGGAGGCCGTGACCCCGGCCCAGCTCGCCGAACTCGCGGCGAAGAAGCCGTCGCTGGTGCTGGACAACGCACACATGTCCACCGGCGCGGTGCTGCCGGACTCCGGTGCCAAGCAGGTGAAGATCGTCAACTATCCGGGGGACGACCTCGATCTGCTGCCGGTCTACCGCAACGCCGCGGCGGAACTGAAGAAGGCCATGGGTTCCTCCTGACCGCACGGGCCCGGACCCGGGCGACTCGTTCGCCGGGTCCGTCGACTGCCGGGGCGAGCTGGTGCTCCCTGCGCGACGGGGCCGGGAACGGACGGTGTGGGAGGGCGCTGCGCCGCCGGAGACCTTCGAGCGGGCGCGGGCGCAGCTGCTCTGTGACGCCGGCCGGTACGTGGACCACCGCCCCGCGTGGGAAGGGGACACCGTGGCCGTCGCCCGGGAGATCGGGACCGTGGGCCGCAGCCCCCTTCCTCCCCGGCGCCACGGCCCCTACGACCGCGACGGGCTGGACGAGGACGACGAGGACGACGAGGAACACCTGGGCCCGGGGCGCGGTGCGGCCGGCCGCGGGCGTCTTCCTGGAGGCGGAGGCGCCGGCCGAGCAACCTTCCTCCAGGACTGGACCCACGCACGCTTCGAAGGAGCCCTACGGCACCCTCGCGCAGCGCCTGCGCGCCGGCTTCGGCCCTGCGCTGCTCCGAGAGGAGCGGGCCGTGTCCCTGCGCTGCGGCGACGGCGCCGTGGAGATCGAGATCGGGCCGGCCGCCCTCGACGCCCGACCGGCGGCGGGCCGCCGCCGGATGGGCGACCCGCCTGGGCGTGCGCACCAGGCCCCGCCGGCCAGGCGGGACTTTGACGACACGACCTAGACGAGGGCGCCGCTCTCGGTCAGGCGCTTGCGGAGGGCCGCGCGGTCGGGTTTGCCGGCCGCGGTCAGGGGGAGTTCCGGGACGACGAGCAGTCGCTCGGGGTGTTTGCGCCGCTCCAGGCCGCGCCCCGTGAGGTGTTCGCCGAGGGAGGCGAGGGTGGGGGCGTGTGCCCCGCGGGCCACGACGCAGGCCGCGAGCCGCTCCCCCATCAGCGGATCGGGGACGCCGACACAGGCCACGTCCCGGACCTGGGGGTGCGCGGTGAGTTCGCGCTCCACCTCGGCGGGGCTGATGTTGGCTCCGCCGCGGATGACGATGTCCTTCAGGCGGCCGACGACGTGCAGGACGCCGTCGGCGTCGAGGTGGCCGAGGTCACCGGTGCGGACCCAGCCGTCGGGCGTGCGGTAGCGGGCGTCCAGCTCGGGGGCGCCGACGTAGCACAGCGGGGTCATCGGGCCGCGCGAGAGGATCTCTCCGAGGGCGCCGTCGGGGAGCGGCTCGTGGGTCTCGGGGTCGGCGATGCGGATCTCGGCGACCCGGGGGTCGGGGTGGCCGGCGACGACACCCGAGCCGTCGGTGGGCGGCACCGTACTGCCCAGTCCGGTGTGGCAGTTGACGCCGTCGGCGGAGCCGTAGAGGTTGACGACGGGGCAGCCGAAGGCCTGCGCGGCGGCGGCCGCCGTGGTCTCGTCGAGCGGCGCGCCGCCGAGGACCAGCGCGGTGGGTGACGGCAGTTCTCCGCCCGTCCCGTCGAGGCGTTCGAGCATCATGCGGATCATGGTGGGCACGCCGAGGACGTGCGTCGGCCGGTGTTCGCGCACCGCGGCCAGCGCGGCGTCCGCGGTGAAGTGGTCGAGCAGCACGAGGGTGCCGCCGTGCCGGGCGAGGGTGACGGCGGTGCCGTTGGATCCGAAGGCGGAGGCGAGCGGGACGAGGAAGAGACAGCGCGGCGGGGTGCCGTCGGGGATGAGGGAGGCCAGGAAGTTGCCGCGGCCGCCGGCCAGCGCGTTGTGCGAGTAGGCGACCATCTTGGGCTCGGCCTCGGAACCGGACGAGACCAGGATGCGCGCGGCGCTGTCGGGGTCCGGGCGGGCGGGGACGAAGCCCCCGGGGTCGCTGCGCAGCAGCTGCGTCAGCGGAATCGTTCCATCAGGGATGGTGCCCGGCCGGCCCGCGGCTATGACGTGCCGCAGGCGCGGCAGTGCCCCGGCCAGGGTGCGCAGGTCGGCCGCGGGCCGCAACGCGCGGTGCTCGGTCGCCGCGATGACGGCGACGGCCTCGGCGCGGCGCAGCAGGCACTCGGCCTCCAGCACGCCCCGGCCCACGGGGAACGGCAGCGGGACCGCACCGAGGGCGGCCAGCGCCAGGTCGGCGATGACGGCGGCCCGGCCGTCGGGCAGTTGTACGCCGACCACGTCGCCCGGGCCGATCCCGAGGTCCCTCAGGCCCGTGGCCAGACATCGGACCTTGCGGTCGAGGGCGGTGTAGCAGAGCTTGCCCTTGGCGTCGACGACGGCGGTGCGGTGCAGGTCTGCGATCTGGCGGGCGCGGAAGAGGCTGTAGAGGTCGAGGTCGGGGCAGGTGCCGTCGACCACCCAGGCGCGGCGGAGTTCGGCGGGCAGCAGGTCGCGCAGTACGAGCCTGTCGGCGGTCATACGAAGCTCCAGGGGTCGGGGACTGCGGGGGCGCCGTGCGCGTCGCGGCTGATCGATCCGGCGAATCGCGGGTCGTGGTGCAGGTCGGACAGCTCGGTGGTGACGGCGGTCGCGGTCAGGCCGTGCCCGCGCAGCCGGGACAGGGCCTCGGCCGTGGGCAGGGCGCGCAGGTCGTGGCCGGCGGCGGCCCGGGCATCGGCGTCCGCGGGTGCGATCCAGCCGTCGGCCGTGGCCAGCGGGTACCGGAACCCGGCCGGCCGGCGGGGGTTGTGCCCGCGGGCCGCCCGGCGCAGGGCGGGGCCGGTCAGCGTGTCGGCCGCGCCGAGCAGGGAGGAGTCGACCCGTACGCCGAGGCCGGTGCGTTCGCGCAGGAGCAGGCCGGCGAGGACGGCCTCGGCGCCCAGCAGTCCGCCCAGGACGTCGAGCAGGGTCATCAGCGAGGGCGCCGGCATCTCACCGTCGGGGCGGGCGGCCTCGCCGACCCCCGTACGGGCCTGGACCATGAAGTCCGTTCCCATGGGGGCGTCGTCGAGCCGGCCGGCCCAGCCGCTGGTGTACGCGTGGACGAGCGCGGGGTTGACCCGTGCGAGGTCGTCGGCGTCGAGGCCGAGGGCTGCGGCCTTGCCCGGCGCCCAGTTGTGGAGGAAGACGTCGGCGTGCGCGGCCATGTCCCGCAGCCGCCCCCGGTCCGCCTCCGCCTTGATGTCGATCTCGACGGCCCGCTTGCCGCGGTTGAGGGCGAGCCAGCGGGCGGAGATCCCGGAACAGGCGGGGGGCATGCCGCGCAGCGGGTCGCCGCCCGGCGGTTCGATGCGGATCACGTCGGCGCCGAGCAGCCCGAGCAGGTGTGCGGCGAGCGGCGCCTGGATACGGCGGCCGGCCTCCAGCACGGTCAGCCCGGCCAGGGGTCCGGCGGAATCCCGGCGGGGCCCGGCCGGCAGCGGTGCCGGCCCGCCGGCGCCACCCGCGGCTCGGACGCCCCCTGCGCTCCCGGCGGCCCGGGCCGTCGACGGCGTGAGGAACCACGGGGCGGCGCCGTCGTGCTCGGCGGCTCGGTCCGCGAGGGAGCGCAGCGCGCACACTTCGGCACCGGAGGCGGCCGCGGCCCGGCGGATCCGGTCCCAGCCGTGGGACCGGGCCGTGGTGTGGAGGGCTGCCGGCAGGGGGGCGCAGGCGGTGGCGTAGCGGAACTGGAAGGGCCGCCAGCCGGTGCGGAGGGCGTCCGCAGGTGCCTCCAGCGCCTTCCAGAAGGCGGCCCAGGCTCCCGGATCGAGCGTCTCCAGTTCGAAGACGACCCCGTCGGCGGAGGTGAACGGCGCTCCCCCGGCGGCGATTTCGGCCGCCTCGCCCTCGTCGGCGCCGGCGGCCGCGAGGTACTGGGACACGGCGAGCAGTCCGGCCCGGTCCGCCCCGGTGGTGACCGGCGCGGGTGCCGCGCCTCGGGCCTGGCCCACGAGGTTCGCGAGCAGCCCCTGGACCGCGAGGACGGCGGTGGCCGTGGCGGCGTAGTCGACGGCCAGCCCGCGCGGGGTGCCGTCGCGCCGTCCGTGCACGGCCATGATGCCGGTGGCGGCCTGCACCGTGGCCTCATCGGCGAGCCCGCTCGCGGGATCCGCCCAGGTGGCGGCCGCGTGCGCCGGTGCGAAGCCGCCACCGGTGAGCGTGGTGCCGACGGCGGGCGCGTCCACGTGGACGGGGCGGTCCGCCCGTGCGCCGAGCAGCCGCAGGTGGTCGGTGACGACGCTCGTGATCTGCGGCGGGCCCGAGGCGTCGAAGCGCAGTGTGTCGAGCGGCCGGACCGTCTGCGTGGTTGCCGGTGACGCCATGCCTCTCCTCTCCTGGCGCGGCGGTGGCCGCGGCCGGGGTCTTGCGGGATCCGGGAACCCGGGAGCCTGCGCACCCGACCAGTTCCACGAACAGACAGTCGGTCGGCCGTTCGTGCGAGTTCCCGCGAGTTCGCGGGGGTTGCCGAAACTTTCCGGCGGACCGCACGCGTCCCGGAAGTTCCCGGGAAAGAGGAGGCGAGCAGTGGAAGATCTCCGTACGGACGGTGGCGGAGCCGCACGACAGGATGCGGACGCGGTCGCGCCCGGGGAACGGATCGCCCGGTTCGTCCGGGACCGGGTGTTCCCCCGGGAGTCCGTGCTGGACGGGGGTGGGCCCGCGGCCGCCGAAGCGCTGGCCGTACTGCGCGCCGAGGCCCGGGCCGAGGGGCTCTGGGCACTGCCGCTCCCCGCCGAACTGGGCGGTGGCGGGCTGTCCTTCGCCGCGTACGCCGAGCTGGCCGAGGCCGAGGGGGCCAGTGACCACGGTCCTGCCGCGCTGGGATCCGCCCCGCTGCTCGACGTGCGGATGCTGGCCCGGCACGGGCGGCCCGGTGTCCGCGAGGCGTACCTGAAGCGGCTGGTCGCCGGCGGGATCCGCACCTGCTACGCGATGACCGAGCCGGGGGTGCCCGGTACCGACCCGTTCCGGACCGCCACCCGCGCCGAGCGGCTTGCGGACGGCGGCTGGCGGGTCACCGGCCGCAAGTGGTTCACGTCGGGGGCCGCGGGCGCCGACCTGGTGACCGTCATGGCCCGTACCTCCGGTGCGGACGGGGACCGCGAGGGGCTGTCCCTGCTGCTCGTACCCACCGGCTCCGCCGGCTTCCGCGTGGTGCGCGAACTGCCCGTGCTGGGAGTGGCGGGCCAGTACGAGATAGCCCTGGACGGGGTGCGCGTCCCGGCCGACCACCTCCTCGGCGAGCCCGGCGAGGCCTTGGCCATCGCCGGTGAGCGGCTCCTGCTCGGCCGTACGCTGCGCTGCCTGCGCTGGCTCGGCCAGGCCCAACGGGCCTTCGACCTGATGTGCGAGCGGGCCGCCACGCACGGCGGATCGCGCGGGCCGCTCGCCGACCAGCAGCTGGTGCAGGCCCATGTCTTCGACGCCCTGCTGGCCCTGCGCACCACGCGTCCCCTCGTCCGGGAGGCTGTGGCGCTCATCGCCGCCGGGCAGGACGCGCGTACGGAGGTGGGGCTCGCCAAGGTCGCCGCCGCGCGCATGCTCCAGCAGGTCGCGGACTGCGCGATCCAGGTACACGGCGCCGCCGGACTCGGCCCGGACACCCCGCTCCCGGGCCTGTTCCGCACCGGGCGCGCCGCCCGCATCCTCGACGGACCGGACGAACTCCACATCACCTCGGTGGCGCGCCGCGTCCTGCGCGGCTACGGCTGCGCGTAGCAGCGGCCGGCCGGGCGGCGGTGTCAGTCCGCTGAAGTATTCTTCCGGCCACCGCACACCGACTCGGAGGACCGAGAGAATTGACCGGCATGTCTGCCTTCCCGCTGCCCTTCACCGCTTCGCGTTCCATATCGTTCGCCACACCCCGAACACTGCGGGAACTCCAGATGATGCAGTGCAGCGCGCTCATCCGGGCGAAGCCCGGGTGGTTCGAGAAGATGAACGACGCCGGCATCGTCGCCAGGTGGACGCGGGAAGCGGTCGCCCAGGGCCTCACCGAGGCGCAGGTCCGCTACGTGCTGGACGAACTCCGGCACTACGCAGCGCTCCGGGACGGGCGAACGGGCGTCGAGGTGTCCGCCGTCGACGGGGTCTGGCAGTCGGACACACTCGTCGACGACACGCTCAGGTCCCGGCTGCGCGAGGCGGTCCGGGTGCTGGAGGAGGTCCCGGAAGCGGAGAAGGACTGGCATCCCGGATCCGACGGCCAGGTGCTGGACCTGGTCCATCCCTCACTTTTCTGCCTGGTGCGGGAGGCGAGCGGGGCTCCCGAGAGTGCTTGGCAGAACCCGTCGGACCGCTACTCGAAGTACGAGTTCTCGGAGAGGTTCCAGTGGCTGCCCACGGACGTCGACGTCAGTGACGGCGGCGATGTGGCCTTCCGTTCGTACGTCAACAACGTCCACCCCGAGACCCATGCCGACCTCGTCTCGGTCCTCCCCGACGTGTTCGCGCGCATGCTCCCGCTTCTGGAGAACGTGCTCACGGATCTTCGGCACCCGCGGCCCCTGCGGATCGCGGCCGATCCCTACGGGTGGTACGACTCGGAGCCGGAGTACCCGCACCAGTCCTCCTACAGTGACGACGCGGCCTACCAGGAAGCCCGCAGTGCGTGGGAAGAAGCCTACGAGCAGTGGTGGGAGAACCGCCGGCCGGTCGTCCCGGACGCCCCCGCCTTCACCGCGCCCGAGCTGCCCGGGGAATCCGCCCGGGTCGATCTGCGCGGACGCGGTCTCCAGGTCATCGTCAAGCTCGCCACCATTCACCTCACCCCGGACAAGCCCGAGTACTCCGGCGGCTCCTGGCACGTCGAGGGGATGCTGAACGAGCGGATCGTCTCGACCGCCCTCTACTACTGGGACAGCGAGAACATCACCGAGAGCCGGCTGGGCTTCCGGGCGGCGCTCGACGACCCGCACTACGAACAGAACGACGACAACGGCCTGCGCGAGGTCTACGGCCTGGAGGACGAAGACGCGCTGAACCAGATGCTGGGATCGACGTCGACCCCGGCGGGCCGCTGCCTGGCGTTCCCGAACATCCTGCAACACCGCGTCGACTCGTTCCGCCTCGCGGATCCCACCCGCCCGGGACACCGCAAGATCCTCGCGTTCTTCCTGGTCGACCCGTCGCAGAGGATCGTCTCGACGTCCGATGTACCGCCGCAGCAGCCCTGGTCCGAGACCTCGACGATGACCCTGGAACAGGCCAAGGACTACCGCGAACAGCTCATGCAGGAACGCAAGTTCTTCGTCGACGAGCACAACGAACAGCTCTTCGAAAGGGAGTTCTCCCTCTGCGAGCACTGAGGGGGCCGTGCCAGACCCCGCCGGCCGGGCGGGACGCCGACGACACGACCTAGACGCGGGTGATGTCGACCAGCCCGTGGAGGGCGGCCAGGCCGAGGGCCAGGAAGAAGTCGCCCCAGACGAGCTCGTGGCGGACCGCCGGCCGCGCGGTCGCGTCGTAGCAGCCGTCCAGCAGCATGCCGGCCGGGCGGCCGCCGCCCTCGCCGGTGAGGTGGGACCGGATGAGGTGGTCGAGGATCTCCGCGCCCCGAAGCGCGTACTGCTCCGCCCGGGGGCCGGGGGCCCGGGCCAGTTTCAGCAGGGCGACCGCCGTGATCGCGGCGGCCGAGGTGTCGCGGGGGCCGTCCGGAAGGGCGGTGTCGGCCGGTGGGACCGGCCGGCCGGTCAGCAGTTCGCCGCGCGTGAGCAGCAGGGCGGCCGCGTCGGTGAGACGTGCGGGGTCGCCCGCGGCGCCGGACGGACGCAGCATGGCGTCGGCGACCGCCAGGAGCAGCCAGGCCTGTCCCCGGCTCCAGCCCGGCGGCGGATCCTCGCAGGGCCGCCACCGGGCGGTGGCCGTCTCGAAGCGCAGGGCGGGCCGGAACCAGCCGGATGCGTCGTCGTCCGCGCCGCCGGTCCGGCCGAGGCAGAGGTCCAGATGCCGGTGGAGGTGGGCGGCCGCCGCGGCCGCACCGGCCGGTCCGGCGCCCGCGAGGAGCGGCACCGTGCCGGGGACGGCGTCCACGCGGGCGAGCAGGCGGGGTCCGCCCAGGGCGTCGCCCCAGGGCAGGATGCCGAGTTCCGGGTCGCAGGACGCCAGGCACGCCCGGGCGGCCCGGGCGCGGATCTCGGCGGCTCCGGCGTCGTCGCCGGCGGCGGCGGTCCCGTACCAGAAGATGAGGCCGCGGGTGGCGGTGTCGGCCCCGGCCCACGGTGCGAGCCGGGCCGTGCATGCGGCGGCGGCCCGCCGGTCGGACTCGGCACCGGTGTACCGCGCCCGCAGCCAGAGCAGACCGGCCCAGAAGCCTCCGGTCCAGGACCCGCGGCCGGTCGTGGTCCACCGCCCGTCGGCCGGGTCGGCGTGCAGCGGGAAGCGGTGTCCCACCTCCGCAGCGGTCACCGCGACCCGTTCCATGACCGCCGCAAGTGCCCGGCCGGTCGCCGCGCTCACGCCGTGCCCCCGCGCCGGGCCCGGTCGCGTCCCGCCCAGAGGAACGCGACGGCCGCCGCCACCGCGAACTCCGCCGCCACCAGGAGCCAGCCCGGTCCGTACCGCCCGCTCTGCGCGAGCAGCCCGAACAGCGGCGGGCCCAGGGCGAATCCGGCGAAGAACCCGGCCGCGACCAGCGCGGAGTCCTGTCCGGCCCGACCGGGGGCGGCCCGCTGGAGGACCAGCACCATGGAGACGGCGTTGCCGGAGACGGCGAACACACCGACGGCCACCGCGCCGACCCACACCAGCGGGCCCAGCACGAGGGCGGCTCCCAGCAGGGCGGCGGCGCCCAGCGCGCCGAGCGCGAGCCAGCCCGGCAGCCATTCGGCGCGTCCGGGCCGGGCGGCCTTGGACCAGCCCACCCGGCCGGCGATCCCGGCCACTCCCAGTACGGCGACCAGGGCGCCCGCGGTCGTCGGTCCCATGCCCAGGCGCTGCGCGCCGAAAAGGGCGAGGTAGGTGTTCACGGAGGCGATGCCCGCGCCGAGGAACAGCGAGAAGGCGGCCAGCCAGGCCACCATCGCGCGCGGGACGAGTTCCGTACGGGGTCCCGCGGGCGGCGGCGGGGGGTCCGCGGGCAGGACCCGCAGCGCCCACAGCCCGGTGAGCAGGGCGGCCGCCGCACCCGTCCACACCGCGCCCCGCCAGCCGATCCCGCCGGCGAGCACCGCCAGCGGCGCTCCGGCCGCGAAGGCGCCCAGCTGCACGCCGGACTGCTTGAGGCCGGTGACGGCGCCCCGCCGGGCGGGCGGGACGGCGCGCAGAACGGCCTTGTTGGTGGCCGGGTTGGCCAGCGCCTGCGGTACGCCGCCCAGTGCGACGGCGCCGAGCAGCAGGCCGGCGCCGGGGGCGGCGCCGATCAGGGCGAGTGCGGCCGCGGAGAGCAGCAGCAGTGCGGCGAGCGAGCGCCGGGGGCCGATCCGGTCCACGATCCGGCCGCCCGCCGGGGACAGGGCGGCGGCCGTGCCGAAGCCGATCGTGGTGGTCACACCCAGCAGGGCCGGGGATACGCCCAGTTCGTCCACCAGGCGCGGGCCGAGCGCTCCGAGCAGGAACAGTTGCAGCATCGAGAACGCCATGGCGCAGGTGAGGAGCGCCGTCAGTCGTCCGCCCGCCTCGCCGTCCTGCTCCGCCGGCGATGCCGTCGCCGTTCCCTCCGACGCCACGAAGTCTCCCTTCCAGGGACGTTGAACTCCTCGATCGAACGGGTAGTCAGTCGGGTGGAACGGCGCGCGGGTTCCCGCGCCCCGCTGTGCCCTGCACCACACGAGGCAGGCGGTCCGGCTGTGGCACGGTCGGGTCGCGGAAACTTGTCCGGAAGTGCGCACCCCGGTGTGCGGCTCGGGAGGCCGGTGCGAGGATGAGCCCCGCCATGGAGCCGGTCGTCCGCTGTTTACGCGCCCTGAGGGCTGCGATGTTCGCAGCCCTCTGCGTGCTGCTCGCGGCGACCGGGCACATGCTCATGTCGGATACGGCGGTGCCCTGGTGGGCGCTGCCCGTCGGGTTCGGCGCGGCCGCGGCGACGGCCTGGTCCCTCGCCGGCCGTGAGCGCGGGATCCTCCCCGTCACGGGAGCCGCCGTCGCCGTACAGGCCGTGCTCCACTCGGGGTTCTCCCTGGCCCAGTCCTTGGCGGCGCCGGACCCGGAGTCCGCGGCCGCGGGGGCGGAGGCCGAGGCGGTCGTGCACGCGCACCACGCCGTGCACGGGGCGGCGGATGCCGCGTCCGCCCCGGCCGCCGTGCACATGGCGGGTGGTGGTCACGGATCCGCGGCCGCCGTGCCGGCGGCGTTCATGTCACCGGCCGGGATGCTGCTCGCCCACCTGCTGGCCGCCGTGCTGTGCGGTCTGTGGCTCGCCCACGGCGAGCGCGCCCTCTTCCGGGTGCTGCGTGCCGTGGCCGCGCGGCTGTGGGTCCCGCTGCGTCTGCTGCTGCGTCCGGCAGCCGTCGGGCACCGGCCGCGCCTGCGGGTGCGCCGGCGGCGCCGGCCGCGCGCACCGCGCCGACTGTTCCTCGTCCATGCCATCACCTCAAGGGGTCCGCCGACGGTGACCGCTGTCCTCTGACAGCTGGTCACCCGAGCCGCATCCACGCGCGACCATCTCGCGCACCCCTCGCATGCCATTGAGGCACCTCGTGCACCTCATCCACCGCATGTGACACGTGGACGCCGCGCCTCGGGCCCTCGGCCGTGCCCCCGGGCAGGCCGTGCCCTTCACCGGCCCCGCCGCTCGCGCGGCGCCGGACTCCCCTTGCGCATAAGGACCTTTGGCGATGACTCCTGCCCTGACCACCCACTGCTGTACCACCGGCGAGCGTCCCGCCCGGCACACGGAGGACTCCGACGCGGCGGTGACCCGGCTGGCGCTCGCCGCCCGCGACGGCGACCGCGCGAAGACCGACCGCTTCGTGCGCGCCCTCCACCGCGACGTCTGGCGCTACGTCGCCTACCTGAGCGCCGACACCCAGGCGGCCGACGACCTCACCCAGGACGTGTTCCTGCGCGCGCTGGCCGGCCTCCACCGGTTCGAGGGCCGTTCCTCCGCGCGTACCTGGCTGCTGTCCATTGCCCGGCGCACCGTCGTGGACAGCCTCCGCCACGCCGCGGCCCGGCCGAGGCTGTCGGACCGCTGCGACTGGCAGACGGCCGCCGAGCAGGCCCAGCCGTACGGCGTACCGGGCTTCGAGGACGGCATCGCGCTGGCCGAGCTGCTGGCCGCGATCCCGTCGGAACGCCGGGAGGCCTTCGTCCTGACGCAGTTGCTGGGTCTGCCCTACGCGGAGGCGGCCGAGGCCGTCGGGTGCCCGATCGGCACGGTCCGCTCCCGCGTGGCCCGCGCCCGTACCTCCCTCATCGCCCTCCTGACGGACACCCCCACGGCGGCGCCGGACCCGCAGGCCCCGGCCGCGCAGCCCGAGCGCGCCCCGCGGGCGCGTGAGGCGGTGCTGGCGGCTTCGTCCGCCTGATCCGTAACGCGGTGTCCCGGGCCCGGCACGTCCGGGCCCGGGATGCTCCGGGCGCGGGCCCAGGGGTCAGGGGCGGGCGGCGACGGCTTCGACCTCGAACAGCATGTCCGGCGTGGCGAGGGCCGCGACACCGATGAGGGTCTGCGTGGGCGGCTTGCCGCCCCAGCGCTCCTGCACGGCCGCGGCGATCGGCCCGAGCCTGGTGACGTCGTGGTCCACGACGTACGTCCGGAGCTGGACGACGTGGCCGAGGTCGAGGCCGTGGGCGGCGAGGGCCACGCCGACGTTGTGGAACGTCCGCTCCACCTGCTCGGCGAAATCGGCCGATACGACCGCGCCGTCCGGGCCCGACCCGTACTGACCGGCGAGGAGCACCAGTTCCGTACCGGCGGGGACGGTGGCAGTGTGGCTGTAGCCGAACGGGGCCGGGTCGTGCAGGCCGTCCGGATTGACGATGGCGTGTGCCATGCGGGTTCACCTCTCGTGTGCGACGTGCTGTCTCGTGGTGAAGCCTCGCAACCAATCACGACATCGAGTGTCGTGTATTCCGGTAGCGTTTTCGGGTGCGCGCCGATCGGTTGGTCTCCCTTGTGCTGCTGCTGCGGCAGCACGGCCGGATGTCGGCGACCACGCTGGCCGAAGAGCTGGAGGTGTCCACCCGTACGGTGCTGCGCGACATCGACGCGCTGTCCGCGGCCGGGGTCCCCGTCTACGCCGAGCGCGGCCGGCACGGCGGCTTCACCTTGCTGCCCGGCTTCCGCACCGAGCTCACCGGGCTGAACCACGACGAGGCGCTCGCCCTGCTGGTCGCCGGATCGCGGCGCGGCGCACAGGCGTTCGGCCTCGGCTCGGCGCTCGCCTCGGCCATGCGCAAGGTGGTCGACGCGCTGCCCGAGAGCCAGCGGGCCGCCGCGGCCGGGGCGGCGCGGCGGCTGCTGATCGACCCGGAGACCGACGCCCTCGCGAGGCGGCTGGTCACCGAGGAACTGCCCGATGCCGTGGTGGCGGAGATCCGGCGCGCGGTGTTCGACGGGCACCGGCTGCGCATCCACTACGCGGCCGCGGGCCAGGCACCCGAGTGGCGCACGGTGGACCCGGTCGGCCTGGTCACGGTGCGCGGCCAGGGCTACCTGCTGGCCACGCGGGCGGGCGCGGACCGCACCTACCGGCTGTCGCGGGTCCTGGCGGCACAGGAGCTGGCCGAACCGGCCCGGCGACCGGAGCGGGTCGATCTGGACCTGGCCTGGCAGGAGCGCAGCAGGCGGTTCCGGGCCGGCGCGGGCCAGGTCGCCGTACTGGTACGCGTGGACGCGGCGCGGCGGGAGGAGCTGGTGGGCAGCGCGGTGGCCGTCCTCGCCGAGGAGGCCGACGCGGACGCGGACGGCCGGCTGCGGCTGGAGCTCGGCTTCCAGGACCGCAGGCACGCCGAATGGGCTCTGTGGCAGCTCGCCCCGAGCGCGGAGGTCCTGGCCCCGCAGTGGCTGCGCGACATCCTGCACGCGCGCGCGACGGCGATCGCCGCCCGCTACGGAGAGCCTCCGTCGCAACCGCCCTTCGCTTAAGGGCTGTCCCGTAATCCCCGGCGGGCGCACGACGACAGTCACGGCACCTCGCCGCGTTGTCGGAACGCCCGGATACGCCCAGTATCAGCACGCTCCTCCGCCTTGCGATGCACCGCGTCTGACGCCGCGCGCTGATCCACCGGGGATTACGGGACAACCCTTAGGCGCCGGCGCGGCAAGATATCAGCCTTTCCGGAAAGCGCCAGAGTGTTTGTCCGATGGTGATGTCCTCCGGCAGGGGCGTCGCGCCGGGCACTACCGTCCCGTGACACCCCCGGGAATGCGGGTGTTGCACCGCACGACGCTTGCGGAACCTCCCTGCCCCGCCACCTTCCCGGCCCCACGGAGCAAGGAGGCACATTGCTGTCATTGCGGCGGAGAACCACTCGAGGCTGGTCCATGGCCACCAGGTATTCGATCGCGAGCGGCGTAGTCATCACCGCGCTCGCCCTCACCCTGATCGCCCTGCTGGTCCCCGTGGACAAGTTCGGCAGCCGGGCCACGGCCGCTGTCGCCGCACCGGCGGCCGGCGACGACGACGGCCTCGGCACGGTGAGCACGGCCTACGGGCCGTTGACGGCCGCGGACCGGGACTTCGTCCGCAAGGTCCGCCTCGCCGGGCTGTGGGAGCTGCCCGCCGGGCGGCAGGCCCAGCAGCGCGGGACACGCCCCGCGATCCGAACGGCCGGGGACCACCTCGTCGACGGCCACACCGAACTGGACCGGCAGGTCATCCAGGTCGGCCAGGCCCTCGGCATCGACCTGCCCAACCAGCCTTCCGCTCAGCAGCAGGACTGGCTGGGCCAGATGAGCCGTGCAAAGGGAGACGAGTACGAACGGCTGTTCACCCAGCTGTTGCGCCGAGCACACGGAAAGGTGTTCGGCCTGCTGGCCGGGATCCGGGCGCAGACCCGCAACTCCATGGTGCGAGCCCTCGCCACGTCCGCCAACGCCACGGTGCTGGACCACATCACGGTCCTCGAGGACACCGGGCTGGTCGACTTCGACGGGCTCTCCGACAATGTTCCACCGACGAAGTGAAGTGATCGCATGAGGCAAAAGGGCCATAAGCGCCCCCGGTTGACGACCAAGCTCGTGGGAGTGGTCTCCGCGCTCGTGCTGGGCGGCGGCGGCGTCGCCGTCATCGCCGGCAACGCGTCCGCGGGCCAGGACGGCAACCGCAAGGCGCAGTTGATGACCACCATCGACTGTCCGGACGTCGGGGACAAGCTCACCGCCGTACCCGAGCAGGCCAAGGCCGAGGTCGACGCGAACCTGGCGAAGCTGGACGACCAGGTGGCGGACGCCTACCGGCGGCTCGCTGCCGGCGAGGCACAGGGCGACGCTCTCCTCGGCGAGCTCAAGGGACAGCGGGACGAGACCATCAAGGGCGTGTCCGACGCGATCGACCGGGTGGCTGAACCACCCAAGGACATCGCTCAGTTGAGCTCCTGCGAGATGAAGAAGGCCCCCGCCGAGGAAGACGGCGGGGCCGGCGCGGCAGCACTGAACGCCGGGGCCGACGCCAAGTCCGCCGCGGCCGGCAGCAAGAGCGGCCCGGCGAAGAGCGACTTCGTGAACATCACCAAGGTCCGCCCGAACGTCAACAAGCCCAAGGCCCAGGGCGGCGCCTCTAACGGCTCCTTCAGCGTCCAGTGCGGGCGCAACGACAACGGCCACTTCAACCCCGACAACGTCATCGTCGCACCCGGCGTCTCCAACGGCGCCCACCACATGCACGACTACGTGGGCAACGTGTCCACCGATGCCTTCTCCACCAACGACAGCCTCGCCAAGGCCGGCACCACGTGCAACAACGGCGACCAGTCCACGTACTACTGGCCCGTGCTGCGGCTGCGCGACGGCAAGGCCGAACGGGACGCGAAGGCGCCCGGCGGCGGCCAGGACGGCAACGTCGGCACGATCCTGAAGCCCAAGCAGGTGACGATCGACTTCAAGGGAAGCCCCGCCGGCAAGGTCACGGCCATGCCCCGCTTCATGCGCATCATCACCGGTGACGCCAAGGCCTTCTCCAACGGCAACGCCAACGCCAACGCCTCCTGGAGCTGTACCGGCTTCGAGAACCGCCAGCTGAAGGACAAGTACCCGATCTGCCCCAAGGGCAGTGACGTGGTACGCACCTTCACCTTCCAGAGCTGCTGGGACGGCCGGAACACCGACAGCGCCAACCACCGCACGCACGTGGCCTTCCCCGACCGCAACGGCCGCTGCCAGAAGGGCTTCACCGCCATTCCGCAGCTGGTGCAGCGCATCGTGTACGGCGTGGCGCCGGGCCAGCGGTTCGCGGTGGACAGCTTCCCCGAGCAGCTCCACAAGCCCGTGACCGACCACGGCGACTTCATCAACGTGATGTCGAACGGCCTGATGAACAAGGCCGTGAGCTGCATCAACGACGGGCGCAGCTGCCGCTGACGCTCACCGCGGGGTTCTCCCCCTCTGCTCCCGGGGTCGGGCGCTCCCCCCTTCCTCACCCCGCGCCCGCCCCGGGAAAGGTGTTGGTCCGAAGCCTGCTTCGGACCAACACCTCTTTTGTGTTCCAGGCCCCCCGGCCCCGTTACGGAGGGCGGGACCGGGGGCACGTGCGCCCGCCCCCGTCCGGCCGGACCCGTCGGCTCCTCTGACGGCACCGCCCGGTACCGACATGCACCACTGGCACCGCCATGCACCGCCGGTCCCGCCCGTCACGCCCGTCCCGGCCGTCCCCTGGCACGGAGACGGCCGGCGATGGACGGCGGGCTGTGAACGGTGCGGCGGGCGGTGGAGTGGACGGTGGGGTGGGTGGTGCGCACGGGCACACGAAAACGCCCGGGCCGGCCCCGTTATGACGGGGCCGGGCCGGGCGCGTTGTGTCTCAGAGGCCGTTGACGCGGGCCATACGGCCGACGACAAGCGGGGTGAAGTCCGCCTGGATCACACGGGCCGTCCTGCGGGTCACGCGTGAGTGCTGGCGCCGCACCTGGGCCATCAGGCGGCGGCTGCGCAGGGCCATCTCCAGCTCGAACCGGGTCCGCGGATCACGCAGGCCGGTTCCGAAGAGCTTCTCCAGCTGGCGCATGCGGTACCGCACGGTCTGCGGGTGCACACTGAGGGCCTTGGCGGCCTCGGGTGCCCCGCCGCCCTCGAGCCAGGCGAGCAGGGTCACCTCCAGCCGCTCGCTCTGCCGCGGGGTCAGGTCCGCGAGGGGCCGCAGCCAGCGGGCGGCCAGTGCATGGGCGAGGGGTTCGTCCTGGAGCAGGAGCAGGGTCGAGAGGTGGTCGTCGACGAAGACGGCCCTGGCCTCCAGGCCAGGCCGGCTGGGCGTCAGCGCAGCCAGACGCAGCGCCCAGCGCAGGGACGATGCCGTGTCCCGGAGCGGGACGGCGTGACCCACGGCCGCGAACCGGCCGCGCAGCAGGTGCTCCAGCGGTACGCGGACCTCCGGGTCAGGGCTCGGGACCAGCAGGCACGGCCGGCCCGCGAACATCCCGACGAGGGCGTCCTCCATGACGCCCGCGAGCTGCTGCGCCTCGCCGGGCGTGGCCGGCACAATGGCCCGTACGGCCAGCGGGAGGGGCCATCCGGCCGCCTCGGCGAGTTCGGTGAGGGAGTTGTCGGACGCGACGCGGTCGTCGGTGAGGGTCCTGAACAGCTCCTGGCGGGCCTGCTCGCCCGGCCGGTTGCCTTCAACGGCCTCCTCCTCGGATTCTTCACGCTTGGTCACCCGGAGGCGCTCCCGGCCCGTCTCGCGGACCCCGTCGCGGGACCCGGGGCGGGCCTCCTCGCGGACGTCGTCCCGTCGGCCCTCGTGCGTTATCTCGCACTCGTACGCCGCCTCCCTGCTGCCGGCCGTCTTCCGGCCCGCGGTTTCGAGCTCGGTGGCGAGCTCGGTTTCGACCTGGTTCTCCGCCAGATCCTGGCACTCGTCCGTTTGTTCCCGGGATCGCTCCTTGTAGCCGAGAGTGGTGAGGAGTGCCTCTTCCACCCGCTGCCGGAACAACTCTGCATCGATGGCATCGTTGTCATCGATAAGTGCGGAAAATTCCGGAATTCCATGCAGAAGCTCCTCCACTATCTCGGCGGCCAGTGCGGGAAGTTCCCTGCGCAGGACGCGCGTCCACTCGCCTCGGGGGCGGGACCAGATGCGGTTCAGAAGTTCGCACATCGTTTTCCTCGTTCGTGCCGGGGTGAGGCCTGCCCGGGGAAGAGCGGCAGACCCGCCGAGGTTGCGCCTCGCGTCAACTTCCGTGTCTGACACGAGAGTTGCTGCCCTCGTACTCCCTCCTGGAGAGGTCCGACCACCCACACTCCCGGGATTTTGCTCTGATTTTGCTCTCCGGGACGCGTAGGTGGCGGGCGGCGCGGTGGCCTGTCGCAACCTCCGCTGGAGGGGAATCTTCCGGTGTTGTTCGATGAGCCGGAGACGCGCTGCGAGAAATTATCACGTTTCGATAAATCCTGTGGAGCTGATGTGCAGCTCCACGATGCTGCTGCACTCCGGCCCCAAGTTCCCTCGGCCGGCGCGGAGTTTAAAAGCGCGGCCGGGCAGAGACGACAACGACCCCCGGGTCCCGAGCGCCAGGTGGATCGCTCGGAACCCAGGCGCACAGGAGACCTGGATGCCCTTGTCCCAGCCGCACATGCCTCGCCCACACAGGGCCCGCCGTAAGAGCCGACACGCGGCATCGGCTCCGGCCGCCGGACGGAGGGCCGTTCGGCGGCCCTCACTCCTGCCCACGCCCGGCCGGATGAGTCCGGGCGCGATCTGCGCCGTCGGCGCGGCCATCGTCTCCGTCACCGTGGCCGCCCGCGCGGGCGCCTTCTCCCAGCTCTGGGACTTCCTCGACTTCGGGGCGGGCGTGCTCTCGCTCGTCTCGCTCACCTCGACCGTCCTGTGGGGACTGGTCTCCACCGACAGGCTGCTGCTCAAGTCGGGTCACCGGCTGCTGGCCCAGGGTGTGCATCGCGGGCTCGCGGTGTCCGGCCTCGGTTTCCTGGCTCTGCACATCTGGGTCAAGGTCGCGGAGCAGCGGACGAGCGCGTCCGCCGCGGCGGTGCCGTTCACGGACATCGAACAGCCCGTGCTGATCGGGCTCGGGAGCCTTGCCGGATACCTCTTCGTCGCCGTGGCGGTCTCCGGTGCGGTGCGCAGCGTGTTCGCCACCAAGGGCCGGTCCCTGTGGTGGCGGGCCCTGCACTTCGCCGCCTATCCGGCGTGGGGTGCCTCGCTGGTCCACGGGCTGAAGGCGGGGCGCGCGGCAGACCTCTATGTCACGGTGGCGTACGCGCTCTGCCTGATCGGTGTCGCCGGCATCCTCGCTTTCCGCGTCAAGGCGAGGATGGCCGAGGAGCCGTCAGGTCCACCCGGCCCGATCAGCGCTCCGCAGCAGCCCGTCGTGGCCGCCGTTCCCCGGCCGCGGCGGGAATCGCGTGCCCGGGCGTCAGGCTCCCGGGAGAAGTTCACCGGGCCGGCCGCGCCGCCACAGGACGACAGCCCCGCACTCACGGCCGTGTACGCGGCCGACCCGGCCGGCTCCTACATGGACGCCGGCCTGGGCATGGGCTCCGCCACCGGCATCGACGGGGACCAGTTCGCCACCCGTGAGTGGCGGCTGTGAGCGGCTTCCCGCGCCCCAGCCTCGGCTGCGTGGGCGCTCCCAGACTCCTGGCCGGCCTCGACCAGGCCCCCCGGCTCGACCGCGTGGCGCACCTGACCACCCACGGCCAGATGCCGCGCTACCGGCCCGACGAGCTCGTCGACCTCGCGGAGAACATCGACCTACGCGGTCGAGGCGGGGCCGGGTTCCCCTTCGCCCGGAAGCTGCGCGCCGTCATGCGCGCTGCCGAAGGCCGTGACACGGGAACGGCGGTCGTCGTCAACGCCAGTGAGGGCGAGCCCAGTTGCCTCAAGGACAAGGCGCTGCTGCTGCACGTCCCGCACCTGGTGCTCGACGGAGCCCTGCTGGCCGCCGCCGCGGTCGGCGCCGACGACGTCGTCATCGGCGTCACACGGCCCGACGTGGAGCAGTCACTCCGCGCGGCCATCGCGGAACGCGGCCCCGCCGGCCGCCAGGTCCGCGTGCAGGCTCTGCCCGAACGCTTCGTGACCGGAGAGAGCACCTCCATGGTCAACGGCCTGAACGGGGGACCGACGCTGCCTTCCGGACAGAAGATCCGGACCAGCGAGCGGGGCCTGGGAGGCATGCCCACCCTGTTCTCGAACACCGAGACCTACGCCCAGCTCGCCGTCGCGGCACGGCTCGGCGCGCTGGACTACCGCTCGGTCGGCCTGCCGTCCGAGCCCGGCACCGTGATGCTGACCATCGCCGGCAACACGGTCGTCGAGGCGCCCCTCGGAACCCCGCTGGCCTACGTCCTGGAGCTGTGCGGCCTGGATCCCGGCCAAGGCGTCCTGGTGGGCGGCTACCACGGCAAGTGGCTGGATCCGGGGTCCGCGCGCATCGCCGACCTCTCCCGGGGCTCCCTCGCGGCCTTCGACGCGGTACTGGGGGCGGGGGCGGTGCTGCCCCTGCCGGAGGACACCTGTCCGGCCGGCGAGGTGGCGAAGGTGGCGCGGTGGATGGCGGACGAGACGGCCGGCCAGTGCGGCCCCTGCTTCCGGGGGCTGCCCGCGTTGGCCGACGTACTGGACGACGCCGTCAGGGGCGGGGGCAGAACGGCGCTGGAAACCATCGAAGCCCGGATGAAGGTGGTGCGGCGCCGCGGCGCGTGCAGCCATCCGGACGGCACCGCGGCCTTCGTGGCCTCGGCGCTCGCGGCGTTCCCGGACGAGTTCCGCGACCACGCCCTCGGCAGCGGCTGCGGCCGGCGGGTGGTGGGGGCACTGCCCCTGCCGAAGGACGAGACCCCGGAGGAGAGGCTGGTGGTGGACTGGACCCTGTGCAGGGGCCACGGGCTCTGCGTGGACATCCTCCCCGACGTCGTGCGGCTCGACGCGGACGGTTACCCCTCCCAGGCGTCCATGCCCGTGCCCGCACAGCTGCGGCAGAAGGCGCTGCGTGCGGTGCGGCGCTGTCCCGCGCTCGCGCTGCGCATCCAGGACTGAACCATCTCCCCCGGGTTCAATGTTGGCGCGATCTGACAAATTCTCAAGGATATCGGCATTCTCCTCCACCGGCCCCGTAGAAATTACCCAAGGCACGAGAACGCGAATCCTGACCTGAAGGAGAGATCGTGAAGAAAATGCGTCGTGGAGTATTCGCCGGGTCGGCCGTCGCGGTATTGATGCTGACCGCCGCATGTGGCAGCGGCGAAAATTCCGCGGGAAAGGGGGATTCGGTCCAGCCGGTGGGCGACAGCAAACAGGCGGGGTCCGGCTACGACGGGTACGGGGGCGGGTCGGGCGCAGTCCCCGCGGCCGACGCCGTCAAGGCCGGCCCGGCCGGGGAGCTGAAGGTGAAGGCCTCCGCGGAGCTGGGATCGACGGTCACAGACAGCGCGGGCTTCACGCTCTACCGGTTCGACAAGGACACCCCCAAGCCCCCGAAGTCCAACTGTGAGGGGGACTGCGCCAAGGCTTGGCCGGCAGTCTCCGCGGACGACGCCTCGGCCGGTGAGGGCATCGACAAGAGCCTGCTCGGATCGGTCGAACGGGCCGACGGCACCAAGCAGTTGACGCTGGCCGGCTGGCCCGTGTACCGCTACGCGAAGGACACCAAGGCGGGCGACACCCTCGGCGAGGGGGTCGGCGGAACCTGGCACGTGCTGGCACCCGACGGGAAGCCTGCGAAGGCCGGCGGCGGTGCGGCCTCCGGGTCGGGCGCCGACCCGAGCGCGGGTGGCGGCGCGGACGCCGGCGCGGACGCCGGCGCAGGCGCGGGCCAGGCCGGCGAGCAGGAGCCGGCCAAGGCCGACCCCGTCAGCGTCAACCGGAACACCAAGCTCGGCCCCATTCTCTCGGACGCGGAGGGCCGCACGCTCTACCGCTTCGACAAGGACAGCGCCTGGCCGATGAAGACCAACTGCCTCGGTGCCTGCCTGAACACGTGGAAGCCCGCCAAGGCCGTCGACAAGGAATTGGTGAAGGGAATTCCCGCCGAATTGGTGGGCACGTTCAAGCGGCCCGACGGCACCGAACAGCTGACGATCGACTGCTGGCCGGTGTACACGTTCACCGGCGACAAGGAGCCCGGTGACATCAACGGACAGGGCAAGCAGGGCGTCTGGTTCGCGGTCTCCGACAAGGGCAAGAAGGTGACGGCCACCGGCTGAGGCCGCGGAGCCCACCCCCGAGGGCTTCCCGGACTTCCAGTTCCACTGAACAGCACGACACCCCCGAAAAGCGCGTGGTGCCCGGGCCCCTCCCCTCCCGGGCACCACGATCCCTTTTCCCGATCAGCCCGCGAGGTTCCCATGCCGTCCACCGCCCGCCCCGCCCACCGGATCCGCCCGCCGTTCGCGGCCGTCGCCGCGGCGTGCGCCGCCGCCGTGCTGCTGTGCGGAGGGTGCGCAGGCGATACGACCGCGCCCGCCGGCTCGGCGAAGGCGGCCGGCCCGGCCACCCCGGCCGCTCCGGGCACCTCGATCGAGCAGATCGCCACGGCCATCGGCTGCACCGCCGAAGTGAGCGTGGAGGCGGACGAGTTGCGGCAGGGAGGCTGTGAGAACGGGCAGGGCGCCTACCGCATGGCCACGTTCGCCGCCCAGGAGGGGCTGCGCGCCTGGCTGGACGAGGCCCGGGCGTACGGCGGGGTCTACCTGGTGGGCGACCGGTGGGTCGTCACCACCCGGTCGGCGGACGCCCTGAACGCGCTCCGGGAACGACTCGGCGGCTCCGTGGAGACCGGGACCGAGCACGGCGGCCCCTCCTCCGAGCACTCGGGCTCCTCCGAGCACACCGGCCACCAGCCGACTCCTGCCGCAGGCGGTTGAGTTGGCACCCGCCACGGCGACGGCGCGTCGGCCAGTGTCCTGATATCGGCTCATTCGTGAGAAGCACACGGCACGACCCTTCGGGATGATTCGGCCGGGCCCTTCCGTACAACAAGGTTGGGGCGTAAGCGACTTCTCCGAAAGGAACGGCTTCGTGCGCCTGAAAAGCCTCGCACCGCTGCTCGCCACCGCCGGACTCATCGCCGGCACCGTCCCCCTGCTGGCCTCGACGCAGGCGGCCGCGGCTCCCACGGCCGAGCACCTCCGGCAGAAGCCCGCATGGCAGCGGTGCAGCCCCGAGCAGCCGGCCTCGTACGAGTGCGCCACGATCAAGGTCCCGCTCGACTACAGGCGTCCCGACGGCCGTACGATCGACATCGCGATATCCCGGATGAAGAGCGAGAACCCCGCCAAGCGGCACGGCGCCATGCTGCTGAACCCGGGCGGACCCGGCGGTCCGGGGCTCGATCTGCCGCTGCTGATGCACGGGCTGATGCCCAAGGAGGTGCGGGAGAGCTACGACCTGATCGGCTTCGACCCGCGCGGGGTCGGTGCCAGCAGCCCCATCACCTGCGGGCTGGAAGACGCCGAGCAGAGCTTCGACCGCCCCTACCGTCCTGAGACCTTCTCCTCCGACGTGACGTGGGCGCGCACCGTCGCCGACAAGTGCCGTGAGAAGTCCGGCGCGGTGCTGCCGTACATCACCACCCGCAACACGGCGCGCGACATGGACACCATCCGCGCGGTGCTGGGCGAGCAGAAGATCTCGTACCTGGGCTACTCGTACGGGACCTACCTCGGCGCGGTGTACTCGCAGATGTACCCGGAGCGCACCGACCGCTTCGTGCTCGACAGCGGTGTGGACCCCCAGCGGATCTGGCGCGGGATGATCCAGGTGTGGGCCACCGAGGCCGAGCCGGCCTTCGCGCGGTGGACGCGGTGGGCGGCGGAGCGGTCGGGCGAGTTCGGGCTGGGCGACGACCCGAAGGCGGTCTCCGACACGTTCTGGGCCCTGGTGGAGCGCGCCGACCGGGAGCCCATCGACTTCGAGGGTTCGAAGGTCACCGGAGACATGATCCGGTCCGCGCGAGGGGTGTTCTTCTACCCGGCGCAGGCCACGCCGCTGGTCGCCGCCCTGAAGGCGGCCGCCGAGGGCAAGCCGCAGGCGGCGGGCACGGACGTGCAGGGGCTGAGGGCGAAGCTGCTGGGCCGGACGGCCGAGGAGCCCGCCTCGGACAACGGCACGGCCGTCTTCTGGGCCGTGGTCTGCGGGGACACCGGCAGCTGGCCGCGCTACACGGAGCAGTACGAGCGGGACGCGGCGAAGGACAAGGTGAAGTACCCGCTGTACGGGGACTTCGCGTCCAACATCAAACCGTGCGCCTTCTGGGACCGGCCCGTGGAGTCGGCGACGCCGATGCACAAGAAGGCGAACGTGCTGACGGTGCAGAACGAGTGGGACTCCCAGACCCCGCTCACCAGCGGCCAGGGCCTGCACCGGGCGCTCAAGGGCTCGCGGATGGTGCTGGCGGGCGGCGGTGAGGGCCACGGCGTGTACCTCTTCGACCCCGCCTCCTGCGCCAACGCCCCCATCGACGCGTACCTGACCACGGGCCGGCTCCCCGCCCAGGACGTGACCTGCCAGAACCCGCCGGCGGCCGCCGGGAAGCGCGGGTCCGGGCCGGCGAAGCCGGTGCCCTTCCCCGGGGCTCCCGGGCGCTTTTGACCCGGGCCGGAAGGTCAGTTCGTGAGGGACGCCTCCGCGGCCGCCTTGATCCGGCGGCCGAAGTCGGGGGCGTCCTTGCGCGCGGCTTTCAGCGCCGGGCCGACTCGGAGCTTGCCGAGGCCGTGCCCTTCGAGGGTGTTGAAGATCCGGACCCGGGTGCGCCCGCCGGGGAGGGTGCCATGTTCCCAGGCCGGCGCCCGCCGCGCGCGGCGGCGGTCAGCCGAGCAGGGCGTAGACCGTGGAGGCCGTGGCGGCCGGTTCGCCGGCGCCGTCGGGCGTCAGTGTGATGTCGGCGAAGGCCATGCGCTTGCCGAGCTTGGTGACCCGTACGTGGATCAGCATGTCGGCGCCGACCACCGGACGCTGGAAGCTCGTCGACTGCTGGACGGTGGTCATCGGGCCGTACCCGCCGCGCGCGGCGGAGATCGCGATGACGGTGGCGGTGTCTGCGGCGGCCATCATGGCCTGCCCGGAGAGGCCGCCGCCGTCGCGGGCGAGCTCCGCGGACCAGGGCAGCCGCAGGACGGCGTGCCGCTCGCCGGTCTCCTGGACGGTCAGTCCGAGGGCGAGCACCCAGGGGGCGAAGTGGTCGGCGAGGATCTTGTCTGCGTCTGCGGGAGAGAACGTCACCGGGAGATTGTGGCGGCCCGCACGGACCGCCACAATCCCCTTTCGGTCAGAGCTTCGCTGCCAGTTCCGTGCCCTGGCGGATGGCCCGCTTGGCGTCGAGCTCGGCCGCCACGTCGGCGCCGCCGATCAGGTGGGCGTCGATACCGGCCGCGCGCAGGGCCTCGTACAGGTCCCGGCGCGGCTCCTGGCCGGTGCACAGGACGACGGTGTCGGCGGGTACGAGGCGCTGCTCGTCACCGACGGTGATGTGCAGGCCGTCGTCGTCGATGCGGTCGTAGGCGGCTCCGGCGACCGAGACGACCCCGCGGTGCTTGAGCTCCGCGCGGTGGATCCAGCCGGTGGTGGTGCCGAGGCCGGCACCGACCTTGGTGGCCTTGCGCTGGAGGAGGTGGACCTGGCGCGGGGGCGCGGGCCGCTCGGGGGCGGTGAGCCCGCCGGGCCCGGTGTACGCGGTGTCCACGCCCCAGTGGCGGAAGTAGACGTCCGGGTCCTGGGAGGCGCCCTCGCCGCTGTCGGTGAGGTACTCGGCGACGTCGAAGCCGATGCCGCCGGCGCCGACGACGGCGACGCGCTCGCCGACGGGGGCGCCGTCGCGCAGCACGTCGAGGTAGGTGACCACGTTGGCGTGGTCCACGCCCTCGATGTCGGGGGTGCGAGGAGTGACGCCGGTGGCGACGACGACCTCGTCGTAGCCCTGGAGGGTCTCGACGTCGGCGCGGGTGTCCAGGCGGACGTCGATGTCGTGTGCGGCGAGCTGGGTGCCGAAGTAGCGGATGGTCTCCTCGAACTCCTCCTTGCCCGGGATGCGGCGGGCGATGTCGAGCTGGCCGCCGATGTGTCCGGAGGCCTCGAAGAGGGTGACGGCGTGGCCGCGTTCGGCGGCGGACACCGCGCAGGCGAGGCCGGCCGGGCCGGCGCCGACGACGGCGACGCGCTTCTTCAGCTTGGTGGGCGAGAGCACGAGCTCGGTCTCGTGGCATGCGCGCGGGTTGACCAGGCAGCTGGTGATCTTGCCGCTGAAGGTGTGGTCGAGGCAGGCCTGGTTGCAGCCGATGCAGGTGTTGATGGTCTCGGGGCGGCCGGCCGCGGCCTTGGCGACGAAGTCGGCGTCGGCGAGGAAGGGACGGGCCAGGGAGACGAGGTCGGCGCGGCCGTCGGCGAGCAGCTCCTCGGCGATCTCCGGGGTGTTGATGCGGTTGCTGGTGACCAGGGGCACGGAGACCGCGCCCATCAGCCGCTTGGTGACCCAGGTGTAGGCGCCGCGCGGGACGGAGGTGGCGATGGTGGGAATGCGGGCCTCGTGCCAGCCGATGCCGGTGTTGATGATGGTGGCGCCGGCCGCCTCGATCTCCTTGGCCAGGTGGACGACCTCGTCGAGGGTGGAGCCGCCGGGGATCAGGTCGAGCATGGAGAGGCGGTAGACCAGGATGAAGTCCTCGCCGACGGCCTGGCGGGTGCGGCGGACGATCTCCAGCGGGAAGCGGACGCGGTTCTCGTAGGCGCCGCCCCAGCGGTCGGTGCGCTTGTTCGTCGCGGCGGCGATGAACTCGTTGATCAGGTAGCCCTCGGAGCCCATGATCTCGACGCCGTCGTAGCCGGCGAGCTTGGCGAGGCGGGCGGCACGGACGAAGTCCTCGACGGTGCGCTCCACCTCGGCGTCGGAGAGCTCGTTGGGGACGAAGGGGCTGATGGGGGCCTGGATGGCGCTGGGCGCGACCAGGTCCTTGTGGTAGGCGTAGCGGCCGAAGTGGAGGATCTGCATCGCGATCTTCCCGCCCTCGGCGTGCACGGCGTCGGTGATCACCCGGTGCTCGGCGGCCTCGTCCTCGGTGGTGAGGCGGGAGCCCCCCTCGAAGGGGCGGCCGGCGTCGTTGGGGGCTATGCCGCCGGTGACGATGAGGCCGGCGCCACCGCGGGCGCGCTCGGCGTAGAAGGCGGCGAGGCGCTCGAAGCCGCCCTGGTGCTCTTCGAGGCCGGTGTGCATCGACCCCATGATCACGCGGTTCGGCAGGGTGGTGAAGCCGAGGTCCAGGGGGCTCAGCAGGTGCGGGTACCGGCTCTGGGAACTCATGGGGGCGCCTCCTCGCGCGGGGGTGATGAACCTGTTCTAGCGAGGCGGGCCAGGTTTTGCAACTAGGTGCATAACCGAGAGGACTCCCTCTCCCCGGGGTTCCCGGCCCCCGGGGACGCGCCTGTGGCGGAGTTCACGCCGCAGGCTCGGCCGGCTGGCGGACCAGCACACCGCGACCTCGCCCGGCGACGCGGCCGACGGCTGGGCCCCGTACCTCTGCTGCAGCTCGCTGTGGTCTCGACCGGTTCGAGGACCCCGGGACCGGCACCTGTTCCGGCCCGGCGCCCCGATACCGTCCAGGGGCTCGCCCTGCTGCAGGGGCCGGGCCGGACCTCCCGCCGGACATCGAGCGCCGGACGCCTCGGGCGGTGACCGGTCCAGGAGGCGTCCCACGGGTACGGGCTCAGGGGCGGCGGAGGCGGAGCGTGACGATCTGGAAGGGGCGCAGGGTCAGGGTGATCGCGCCGTCCGCCCCCGGGGCCGGGGGCGTGACCGCCGTGCCCGTGAGGGGCCGTTCCAGCAGGTCGCTCTCGACCGCCTCCGCGACGGGGAAGCCCGCCGTGAGGGTGGCCGTGGCGCGGCCGCCGCGGGACTCGTAGAGGCGGACGATCACGTCACCGCCGCGGTCCTCGGCGAGCTTGACCGCCTCGACCACCACCGCGTCCGAGTCCACCGCCAGCAGCGGGGCGACCGGGCCGGCGCCCGCCACGGTGCGTTCGGGCAGGTTCAGCGCGTGGCCCTCGCGCACCGCGTCCCCGATCCCCGCGCCGGGCGCGAGCGAGAACCGCAGGGTGTGGGCGCCCTGGTCGGTCTCCGGGTCCGGGTAGCGGGGGGCCCGCAGCAGGGAGAGCCGTACGGTGGTGGTCTGCCCGCCGTCGGCTCGTACGTCGCGGGTCACGTCGTGCCCGTACGTGGAGTCGTTGAGCAGGGCCACCCCCCAGCCGGGCTCCTCCGCGTGGATCCAGCGGTGGGCGCAGATCTCGAACTTGGCCGCCTCCCAGGAGGTGTTGATGTGGGTCGGCCGGTACACGTGCCCGAACTGCGTTTCGGAAGCGGTCCGTTCGGCCTTCACGTCCAGCGGGAAGGCGGCCTTGAGGAACTTCTCCGTCTCGCGCCAGTCGACGTCCGTGACGATGTCGACCGTCCTGGCCCCGGCCCGCAGAGTGATCTGCTGGACCGCGGTGGACCGGCCGAAGGAGCGGGTGGCCCTTACGGTCGCCGAGCGCGGCCCGCTCTCGGTGACCTCCAGGCCGTCCAGCCCGTCGAGGTCGGTGACGTTGTTGCGGTAGAACTCGTCGACGTCCCAGGCGTCCCACATGTTGGGGAAGTCGGGGTGGATCTGGAGCAGGTTCGCGGCGGCCCCCGGGGCGACCGCCTCGCGGCGCGCCTGTAGGTCGTAGACGGAGACGATCAGGCCGCGGCCGTCGATCTCCACCAGCAGCCGGCCGTTGGCCAGGACGTGTCCGCCGCCGTGCCGCTCCTCGACCGTGACCGGCTCCGACGGGCGCTCCGGGCGGCCCGCTCCGCCCGCCGGGATGCCGTTGCGGGCGTGGGGGGCGCAGTTGAAGACCAGTTCCTCGGCGCCCTCCCCCGCCAGGGCCTGCTGCGCGGCGAGGGTGATCCCCCGGAGCTCCCCGGCCACCTTCGCGTACGTCTCGCGGGCCTCGCGGTGCACCCAGGCGATGGAGGAGCCTGGCAGGATGTCGTGGAACTGGTGCAACAGCACCGTCTTCCAGATCCGCTCCAGGTCCTCGTACGGATAGGCGTACCCCGCCACCCGGACGGCGGCGGTCGTCGCCCACAACTCGGCCTCGCGCAGGAGGGATTCGCTGCGCCGGTTGCCCTGCTTGGTCTTGGCCTGGGAGGTGTAGGTGCCGCGGTGCAGCTCCAGGTAGAGCTCGCCGGCCCAGACGGGCGCGTCCTCGTACTCGGCGCGGGCCTTGTCGAAGAAGGCGTCGGGCCGCTCGATCTCGATGCGCGGGGAGCCTTCGAGGTCGCGCTGGCGCCGGGCGCGGGCGAGGTGCTCGCGGGTGGGTCCGCCGCCGCCGTCGCCCCACCCGAAGGGGGCCAGGGAGCGTGAACCACGCCCCTTCTCCCGGTAGTTGCGTGCGGCGTGCGCCATCTGGGCGCCGCCCAGGTCGGAGTTGTAGGTGTCGACGGGCGGGAAGTGCGTGAAGACGCGGCTGCCGTCGATGCCCTCCCACCAGAAGGTGTGGTGGGGGAACTTGTTCACCTGGGACCAGCAGATCTTCTGGGTCAGGAACCACCGGGAGCCGGAGAGCTTGACGATCTGCGGCATGGCGGCGGTGTAGCCGAAGGAGTCGGGAAGCCAGACGTTGTGCGTGTCGATGCCGAACTCGTCCAGGAAGAACTTCTTGCCGTAGAGGAACTGGCGGGCCATCGCCTCGCCGCCGACCATGTTGGTGTCGGACTCCACCCACATGCCGCCCACCGGCACGAACTGGCCGTCCGCGACCTTCTTCTTGATCCGCTCGAAGAGCTCGGGCCGGTGGGTCTTGATCCAGTCGAGCTGCTGCGCCTGCGACATCGCGAAGACGAACTCGGGGTGTTCGTCCATGAGGTTGACCATGTTGGAGGTGGTGCGGGCGACCTTGCGCACCGTCTCGCGCAGCGGCCACAGCCACGCGGAGTCGATGTGGGCGTGGCCGACCGCGCTGATGCGGTGCGCGGAGGCGTTGGCGGGGGCGGCGAGGACCCCGGCGAGGCGTGCGCGGGCGGCGGCCGCCGTGCCGGGCACGTCGGTGAGGTCGACCGCGTCGAGGGCGGCGCCGAGGGCGCGCAGGATCTCGTACCGGCGGGCGTCGTCGGCGGCGAGCTGCGTCATCAGCTCGTAGAGCACTTCGAGGTCCTGGACCAGTTCCCAGACCTCCGTCTCGAAGAGGGTGAGGTCCATCCGGGCGAGGCGGTAGAGGGGCTGGTCGCCGCTGGTGCGCAGGTCGCCCTCGTAGGTGGCGCGGTGGTCGACGAGGACCGGGTTGGCGGCGGCCTCGACGTACCATTCGATCCGCTCGCCGCCCTCGGCGCGGTCGGCCACGCGCACCCAGTCGTTGTACGGGTTGAGCGCCTTGACTTCCCCCCCGTCAGCCCGGTGGACCAGGCCCTCGCACTGGAAGCCGGGCATCATCCGGTCGAAGCCGAGGTCGAGGACGGCTTCCACGGTCCGGCCGGCCCATCCGGCGGGGACGGTCCCGGTGACCCTGAACCAGGTGGTGCCCCAGGCCGGACCCCATGCGTCGCCGGGCGCGCAGGGCTCGTAGGGCGCCGCCAGGCCGTCGGCGACGGGGACGGGCTCGCCCGGGGCGTCCCAGCGCTCGACGGTCAGCGGGAGCGGGCTGGAGTGGACGGCGGGCCTGATGCGCTCTTGGAGCACCCGGCGGAGGCGGTGCTCGGTGATGCTGCGGTCGTCATGCATGACAGCTGCTCCTGCTCCCGGAGGTGGTGGTCGGTCGGTACGGAGGGCCTGCCGGTCGGTCGGACGGTCCGGCTCACAGCTTGACGGCTCCCTCGCCCACGCCCTTGAAGAAGAAACGCTGGAGAGCGAAGAAGAGGAGCATCATCGGCAGCAGCGCGGCCATCGCGCCTGCGGCGATGAGCCGCTGGTCGTTGACGGTGGTGGCGCCGGCCAGGGTCTTCAGGCCGAGCTGGAGGGTGTAGTGGTCGCTGTCGGTGAGGACGAGCAGCGGCCAGAGGAAGTCGTCCCAGGCGCCCATGAAGCTGGTGATGCAGACGACGGCCAGGGCGCCCCTGGCGGAGGGGACGAAGACCCGGGTGAAGCGGGCCCACTCGCCCGCTCCGTCCAGGACGGCGGCCTCCTCGACCTCCTTGGGCACGGCGAGGAAGGCCGCACGCATGATCATGATGTTGAGGACGGAGACCGCGCCGGGCAGCCAGACCCCGATGAGGGTGTCGACCAGACCCATCTCACGGACCGTGAGGAACATCGAGATCATCACGGACTCGAAGGGGAACATCAGGGTGGCGACGAGGACGGTGAAGACGACGTCGCGCCCTTTCCAGGCGGCGCGGGAGAGGGCGTAACCGCCCATCGCGGCGAAGAGCAGGTTCGAGGTGATCGCGAGGACCGCGACGACGAGGGTGTTGCCGACGTACTGGAGCAGCGGGAAGGACTCGGCGACGCGGACGTAGTTGTCGAGGGTGGGCCGCGTGGGCAGTACGCCGTCGTACACGTTCTCGGTGCGGCCGCGGACGGAGGTCAGGAACTGCCAGACGATCGGGCCCAGCATGACCACGAGCATGAGCAGCAGCGTGCCGTAACGGGCGGCCAGGCCGAGCCGGCGGCGCGCGCGGCCGGGCGGCGGGGATGCGGAGGCCGAGGCCGAGGTCGGGCGGCTCATGCCTCGTCCCCCTTCGTCAGGCGGCGGCCCAGCAGGCTGAAGACCAGCGTGAGGAGGAACAGCAGGATGGATATGGCGGAGGCGTAACCGGTCTCGCCGGCGAAGCCGAGGCCCACCTGACGGATGAGGAACGGCAGCGTGCGGGCTCCGCCGCCGGGTCCGCCGCTCTCCCCGCCGAGGATGTAGATCTCGGTGAAGACGCGCAGCGCCGAGATGGCGGAGAGGGTTCCGACGAGCAGCATCATCGGTTTCACCTGGGGGACGGTGATGCTGAAGAAGCGCCGGACGGGACCGGCACCGTCGATCGCGGCGGCCTCGTGGAGGGAGGCGGGGACGTTCCCGAGGGCGGCCAGATAGAAGACCATGTAGTAGCCGAGGCCCTTCCACACGGTCACGATCATCGCGGAGACCAGCAGCATCGTGCTGTCCGTCAGGAACGGGACCGGCTCGGAGACCAGGTGGAGCCGCCGGAAGACGGTGTTGACGAGGCCGTCACTGCGCAGGACCCACTGCCAGATCAGCCCGACGACCACTGCGGAGGCGATCACCGGCGTGTAGAAGGCCGAGCGGAAGAAGCCGATGCCGGGGAGCTTGGCCTGGACGAGGACGGCGAGGGCCAGTGGCAGGAGGACCAGGCAGGGGACGACCACCAGGAGGTAGAGCACGCTGTTGCCGGTGGCGACGAGGAAGTCGGGGTCGGCGAAGGCGCGCCGGTAGTTGTCGAGGCCGACGAAGCCGCCGCCGCGCAGGATGCGGGCGTCGGTGAAGGAGAGGACGACGGTGTTGACGAACGGCCACAGGCTGAACAGCAGCACCATCGCCAGGCCGGGGGCGAGGAAGAGGTACGGGGTCCACCAGGTGCGGTGGGGCAGCCCGGTGTCGCTGTCGGCCGTCACGGGCGAGCCGCGTCGGCGAGGAGCCGGTTCGCCGCTTCCTCGGCCTTCTTCACCGCCGTCCGGGCGTCCTGCTCGCCCTTGATGGCCTTCTGCACCTCGCGTACGACGGCGTCCCCGACCTGGTTGGTCCACTGCACGGGGGTGTTGGCGTCGAGGGCGGCGGACTTCAGCTGGTCGGCGCCGACGGCCCGGGCGAGCGTCTCGGCGTCCTTGCCGTCGCCCCTGTCGGAGAAGAACGGGTCGGCGAGGCCCTGCGCGTTGGAGGGGTAGATGGTGGCCTTCCTGGAGAACTCCACCTGGTTCGGACCGTTGGTGACCCATTTCGCGAACTCGGCCGCCGCGTCGAGGTGCTGTGTGTCCTTTCGGATGCCGAGGGACTGGGCGTAGATGCCGATGTGGCCGAGCCGGCCGGTGACGGCTCCCGCGACCTGCGTCTTGGCGTAGACCTGCGGGGCGTTCCGCTTGATGTCCTTGACGAATCCGGGGGAGCCCGGGCCGAAGACGAGTTTGCCGCCGCCGTAGAGCTGGTTGACGTCGTCGGACTTGAGCAGGGACTCCTTGGGCATGGCGCCCTTGGCGTACAGGTCCTTCATCCGCTCCACCCATTCGACGGCCTTGTCGGTGTCGAAGGTGAACCGGTCCTTCCCGGGGCTGAGGAGGGGAACGCCCATCTTCTGCCAGTCGCCCGGTAAGCGTCCCTCGGGGTCGGCCATGAAGGCGGAGTACCGGCCGCCGGACCGGGCGGCGATCTGCTCGGCGTAGTCGAAGAACTGCTCCACGCTGGTGGGCGGTACGGCCGGATCCAGGCCGGACCTCTCGAAGAGCTCCCTGTTGTAGGTGAGGATCTCCGGAGTCACGTACCAGGGGTAGGCGTAGACGCTCTCACCCTTCCCGGGCAGTTTGAACTGCTCCCAGGCGCCCGGTACGTAATCCCTGGCCGTGTCCCCGTCGAGCTTCGCGACGTCGGCGAGCAGGCCCCGGTCGCCGAGGAGCTGGAAGGAGTCGGTGGAGAGGTTGACCACGTCCGGGAGGGCGCCGGCCTGGGCGTCCGCGACGAGCTTCTCGTTGTAGCCGTCACCCGGCACGTCCTCCCAGTGGACCTCCACCTCCGGGTACTTCTCCTCGAAGGCGTCGATGACGGCCTGTACGTAGCCGGTGAAGGCGGGCTTCAGCTGGAGGGTCCGGAAGGTGATCTCGCCGGCCACCTTTCCCGTTCTCTCGGCTTCCTTGGCGGTCCCGGCGCCGGCGCCGCCGAGTCCGCACGCGGCGGTCGACACCAGCGCGCCGGCCGCCAGCGCGGCAACAGCCGTACGGATCGGGTTCGAACGGGTCATCGTCGCCGCCTTCGCAGAAGTCCGGCCTCGTCGCCGGAGGCGGTGCCCACGGTCGCGGGAAAGCAAGACCTCGTCAATGACGCCGAGCCGGCATTGGCCGATGCCGACGGGTACCGAATCCCACGACGGGGCGGAGCGGGCTCCGGCGGACCGCGATCCCACACCTTCGAGCTGGACTGATGCGCTTTAGTACAAAGCCCTCCGATCCTGGTGCAGGTCCGATGGGGAAGTGTCGCGCACGGCGATGTTGACTCCTTGTCGCCTCTTTCGGCCGGCCCGCACTAATGCGCTTTACCTCCACCGCCCGAACCCCCTTGCCTTGGGAGCCCGAGCTCCGCTTGTGCGACTCGCGTGCGAGCGTCTAGGTTCGCCTCGAACGGCGTGTAGCTCAGCAGCCAGAGCACCGACCTGCACAGTCGGAGGGCGCAGGGGCAGGACCTGCCACGCCGGCCATGAACGAGAACACTGGACAGCAACCGCCCGCCGTCGGGCTCCCGGCGTCGGGGATCTCCGACGCGGACCTCTTCGCCCACTGCCTCACCGACGACGGCCTCGCCTGGCTGGAGTCGCTGCTCGGCAGCGGGCGGTACGAGGTGCGCGCGCCGGAGCAGGCCGCGCTGTTGTGCGTCGCCTGGCTGCGGCGTACCGGGGAGGACGCCGCCGCGGCCCAAGTCGTCGAGGAACTGCGGCCCTTCGCCCACGAGGTCCGGTTCGCTCCATATCCCGTCGAGCGGCCGGTCCCCGATCCGGACGCCGTGCACCGGCTGACCGTCGGCGAGGCGGCCGGCACGCTCGCGCGCCGTGCGCCGCACCCCGCCGTCGAGGCGCAACGCGAGGCGCTCACCGTCTGGCGGCCCTTCGAGGACGAGCTGCTCGGCCACTGGCTGCGCATCGAAGCCGATCCGCAGGCCGTGACCCGAGCGTCCGGCGCGGCGCTGCTCGCCCGGTACCGGGAACTGGCCGCGGCGCACACCCGCTGCACCAAGCACCTGAACCCGAAGTCGAACACGGCGGTCCTGCTCCGCGGGCTCGAGGCGACCGTAACGGGACGCGAACTGCCGCCCCGCCTCGCGGGCCTGGTGCGCCACGCCGTCGCCTCGATGGCCGCCAGGCGCGGCCGACCGGGTTCCGCCGAGCACACCCGGCTGCGGCGGGATCAGGCCCGGCAGGCGGCCCTGCCCGCTCACCACGATCTGGCCGCGCTCCTGCTGCGCCGGCTCGCCCCCCTCGACGTCGCCCGCGGGACGACGGAAGCGCGGACCCTGACCGGGCCGGTGACCGCCGAGGAGGCGCGGTCCACCGGGCTTCCCATCGCGGCTGGGATCCCTCCGTCGGTCCGCGAGCCGGTCGCCGCGGCGCTCACCGCTCCCCTGAGGACGTTGCTGGAGACCGGCGCCGTCCCGTCCGCCGAAGTGCTCGGCGAGGTCGCCGGCCGGCTGGTCGCCGCACACCCCGCACAGGGGTACGCCGACGAGGCCCTCGGCAGGCTGGTCGCCGCCGCGTACAGCGCCGGGCGCCCGCGCCGGTACGCGCTGTGGTGGAGCCGCGAACACCACGAGCGGATCGCCTCCCTGCCCTGGATGCGAGCGGTGGCTCCCTGGGGTCCCGACCCTGCGGTGCGGGCCCGCGCGACGCTGCGCATGTTCGCCGAGGTCTGCGTGGAGTACTTCCCCGGCGCCGGGCTGCCCAACCTGCTCGCCCGTGCGCTGTCCGGGCTCGTCCCGCTCGCCGGACTGCCCGTCCCGCTCCTCACGGAGCCGTTCGCCCACAGGTACAGCGGAAGGCCCTCCCCCGACCTGCTACCGGCCGCACAGGCCGCCGCAGAGCTGCTGCGCGGCACGATGTACGAGCGCTACCACGGCATCGACTACGCGGAAGTGCTGCGTCTGGTGGCCGCCGGCGACCATGAGGGCTTCGCGACACTGTGCGTCGAACGCGCGGGGCGCCCGGGCGGGTCGCCGGCCGTCGACGCCGCCGTCATCGAACAGGCTCGGATCCTGACCACGTTCAACCTGGCCACCCTCGTACGGTACGCGGACGCCAGCCCGCGGGGCGGGTGGGGTGGCGCGGCTCGCGGAGCCTTCTGCGCCGCGGTCCGCCGGGCCGCCACGCCCGCGCAGACCTCGTACGCCTGGCGGCAGCTGCTGTTCCACCTCTCGCTGTGCGACGCGGACGAGCAGACCCGCGTACTCGCCTGGATCGACGTCCGGACCGCCCAGCTGCCGGCCCGCGCCGCCGCGGGGATCGCCGGCCCGCTCGCGGCCCTCCGTCTCGCCGCCGCCTAGCCGGCGGCCGTCCTGGGGGCGCAGCGCATGCCGATGTAGCAGCAGGGGGTGCCGTCGACGAGGGCGGCGAAGACGACCGGCATCCAGTCCTCGCTGAAGGAGGCGCCGGTGCCGGCCGCGGCGAACACCGTCGCGCTGAGCGGGACGAGGTCCAGCTCCAGGGGCGGCGAGAAGTCCCGCATGCCGTCGACGAACTCGTACCGCAGGTGCGGGGAGCCGCCGGAGGCGGCGGTGACCGTGATGACGACGCCCTCGCGCCGGTAGGTTCCCAGCAGCGGGGTCATGTCGACGGTCGGCGGGTGTGCGGGCGGCGCGAAGGAGGGGGGCGTGCGGACCTCGGCGAGCTCCGCGAGGAGCTCGCGGAACAGGTCGGCGTAGAGGTGGCGGGCGCCGCCGCCGTTGGTGAGCAGGACGACGATGACGTCGGCGCCGGGCACGACGCGGAGGTAGCCGTACTGGCCGGTGGAGGCGCCGTCGTGGCCGTACCCCGGGACTCCGTTCCAGTCGTACAGCGACCAGCCCAGCCCCCAGCCGTCCGCGCTCACCGTCCACCGGTCGGGGACGTCGACCTCCCACCGCTGCATCGCCGCGACGGCGCGGGCGCCCAGGACCTGGGTGCCGTCCGCGGTGGCGCCGCCGTCGAGGTGCATCTTGGCCAGCCGCAGCACGTCGGCGGCGCTCGCCAGGACACGCCCGTACGGCCCTGCCGACCGGGGCATCATGTCCCAGGCGGGAGCCGGTTCGGGCTCCGGCCCGTCGCCCGGCAGGTGGCCCATCGCCGTGCGGAAGGCCAGCGCCTCCTCGGGCAGGGTCATGGTGTGGGTCAGGCCCAGGGGGGCGACGATCCGCTCCTTCAGGGCCTGGTCCCAGGTGCGTCCGGTGACGACCTCGACGATGCGGCCGAGGACGTTGTAGCCGACGCTGCTGTAGGAGACGGCGGTGCCGGGCGGGCAGTCGAGCGCCACGTTCCGGGCGGCCCGCACGTAGGCGGCCAGGCAGTCGTCGCCGCGCCCGCTGTCGTAGGTGAAGTCACAGGTGAGGCCGCTGGTGTGGCTGAGCAGCCGGCGCACCGTGATCGCCTTGGCCGCGCCCGGGGCGCCGGCCGGGGTGAACTCCGGCAGGATCTCGGACACGGGCGTGTCCAGGTCCAGTTGGCCGGCGCCGACGAGCTGCATGACCAGGGTGGCGGTGTAGATCTTGGCTATGGAGCCGAGCTGGAAAACCGAGTCGGTGGTGGCCTCCACCCCTGTTCCGCGGTGCAGCAGGCCGCTCGCCAGCTCGTGGATCCGCCCGTCGGCGAACACCGCGAGGGTGGCGCCGGGTACGTGGTGGGCGGCGCGTAACGCGTCGAGGCGGCTCTGCCAGTGGGCAGGGGAGAACGTCACGTCGGATCCTTCGACTCGGTCGGTCATGCCGTGGTCGACCCCACCGTAGGCAGGTCCCGCGGACGGCCGTAAGGACCTTCACGCGTCAGCGAGGGGACCTCCGGCGCCATCGGGGAACCGGTTTCCCGCCAGGGAGGGAGTGTTTCGCGCCGCCCGGGTGGCACGCCTGCGCCAAGCTGCACGGTGCGTGGGGAAGTTCGCCGGAGCGGCTGGTAGCGTCACCCGCCCTATGCAGTCTCACAACGCCCGCGGAACCGTCTCCGTGCACCTCGCCCGCTTCGTCGTCGACGCCCTGCGCCGGTCGGGCGCCGGCATGGACAGGTTCGCCCGGTTCCACGACCTGGGCCCCGAGGTGCTCGGCAACGACCTGGCCCGGGTCTCGACCCCGTCGGCGCTCGCCGTGTGGGAGGCGCTGACGCTCTCCGAGGCGGGGACGGCGGTCGGCGCGCTGCTCACCGACGAGGCTCCGATCGGCACGTTCGGCCTGTGGGACTACCTGGTCACGAGCGGGCCCAGCCTGCGGGAGTCCCTGAGGCAGGTGGTGGAGTACAACGCCGTCATCGCCGACCCGGCCAACGAGAAGCTCCTCATCGAGGAGGACGGCCGCACCTTCACCATCCGCCACGCCACGGGCAGTTGGGGACCGGACGTGGTGGAGGCCATCGACTGGTTCGCGCTGGCCATGTTCCTGACCAGGGCGCGGGCCGCCACCGGCCGGCCGCTCGCCCCGCTGCGCGTCTGCGTCACGCACGGCGCGCCCCGCGAGTACCGCCGGCTCGTGGAGCTGTTCGGCACCACCCGCATCGACTTCGGGGCCCCGTACAACTCGATCACCTTCCACGACGACGACGTACGCACGCCGCTGCCCAAGGCGCAGCCGGGCCTGGACCGCCTCCTGGCACACCAGGCCCGGCTGACCCTGGCTGCCGCCCAGCCGGTGATGCTCTGGCAGGACAGCTTCCGGATGGTCCTCGCCGGCGCCTTCCGGGAGGACACCGTGAACCTGGAGTACGTGGCGGGGCGGCTCGCGATGAGCCCGCGCACGCTGCAGCGGCGCCTGCGGGAACTCGGCACGACCTGGCGCGAGGAGGTCGAGTCCGTGCGCCAGGAAAGGACGATGGAGCTGCTGCGCACCACCGATCTGCCGCTCCAGCTGATCGCCGCCCGGGTCGGGTACAGCGACATCCGCGCGCTGCGCCGGGCGGTACGGCGGTGGGACGGGCGGGCACCCCGGGACATCCGCAACGCGGCGGGACTCGCGGCGCCCGCCCCGGGCGGCTGACCCGCACGGGCGCGGCCCGGGCAGAGCGTGGTGGGGCGGGGCCCAGCCCGGCACAGCCGTGCGCAGCGGCGCGGCGCGGCTTCACTTCATGGGGTACTTGGTCTTCTCCGCGAGCTTGCCGTCCTTGAAGCAGAAGCGGAGCACCGTCTCCGCGCCCAGCTCGGTGTCGCCGCCGGATATGTACCAGGCGCAGCTGCTGCCCTCGGGCTCTACCGGTCCACCCTCCTTGAGGGCGGCCTTGACGAAGCTCTCCCCCGACGGGAGCTTCGCCCGGACGTCGCCCTCCGGGTCGCCGACCTTCACGCCCTCGTAGACCGCGGGGTCGACCACGGTCTTCTCGGCCATGTCGAGGAACTTCCCCATGCCGAAGACCACCGCGGCGAGGACGCCGATGCCCAGCACCAGCGCCACTCCGCAGCCGATCAGACAACCCTTGCGCTGAGCCACGCCCGTTCCTCCAAGTCGCTTCGCGTCCGGCGGCGATCGCCTGGACGCTCACACCCTCGCAAGGGACGGGGGGCACGCGCTGTCCTCGAAAGTCGTCACCCGCCGCAACGATCGTCGTTCGAGATAGCCAGTGCGTTCCGTGTATACAGGGAGAATATCGGCCTTCCGGACGGAACGAGAGGAACCCACCGTGAACGAGCACACCATCGAGCCTCTGATCGTCGTCGGGGTGGACGGTTCCGACCACTCCAAGGAGGCGGTGCGCTGGGCCGTGGAGCAGGCCCGGTCGGTCGGCGGCCGCGTGCACGCCGTCATGGCCTGGGAGTGGAACCGCCATCCGTTCGCCATCGGCATGGCGGAGGCCCAGTTCGCCGAGCAGGAGGCGGTGACGGCCGAGGAGACGGCCCGCCGCAAGCTCTCGGACACCGTCACCGCGGCGGTCGGCGCCTCCGCCGGCGTGCCGGTCTTCCGCCGCGTCGAGCAGGGGCCGCCGGCGCAGGTCCTGGTGGACGCCTCGAAGGAGGCGGACCTGATGGTGGTCGGGACCCGCGGGTACGGCGGGTTCAAGGGCGCGTTGCTGGGATCGGTGAGCCAGCAGGTCGTGCAGTACTCCGGCAGCACGGTGGTCGTCGTCCGGGAGAGCGAGGCGGGCGAGGGCGGGAGCGGCGCCTGACGCCCGCAACGGCAGCCGTACGACATCCGATGGCCCACTGGCCAGGCCTCGGGGCTGGGGCCTCAGGCCACGGGATCCGTCACGTCCCCGGGATCCGTGTTGGCCCCGCAGAGGATGACGGCGACCCGCTTCCCCAGCGGCTCCGGCGCGCCGGACAGCGCCGCCAGCGCGGTGGCCGCGCCCGCCTCCACCACGATCCGGTGCTCCTCCCACACGGCGCGCCGCGCCGCCGTGATCGCCTCGTCCGCGACCAGGACCGAGGTCACGTTCTTCTCCTGCGCGGCCGCCAGCGCGTCGGCCGAGACGCGGGTCGCCCCCAGGGAGTCGGCCGCGACCGAGTCCACGGTGACGTCGACGACCCGGCCCGCCGCCAGGGCCGCGTTCAGGGCCCGGCAGTTCTCCGGTTCCGCCGCGACCACCCGTACGCCGTGCTCGCGCGCGGCCGTGGCCACTCCCGCGAACAGTCCGCCGCCGCCCACCGCGACGACCACGGTGTCCAGTCCGGGCAGGGTCTCGCGGATCTCGTCGAGCAGGGTCCCGGCGCCGGCCGCGATGAGCGGGTGGTCGTACGCATGGCTGCTCAGCGCGCCGCTCGTGGCGGCGAACTCCTGGCAGGCGGCCTGCGCTTCGGCGTACCGGTCGCCGACGAGCCGGACGTCGGCCCCGTAGCCGCGCAGCCGTTCCACCTTCACGCGCGGGGCGTTGGCGGGCAGGAAGACCGTCGCGGGCACGGACAGCGCACGGGCCGCCCAGGCGCAGGCGAGCCCGGCGTTGCCGCCGGAGGCGATGGTGACACCGGCGGCAGGGAGGGCGCCGGCCTCGTGGTGGGCGGCGAGGAAGTTGCGGGCGCCGCGCGCCTTGAAGGTGCCGGTGTGCTGGAGGTACTCCAGGGCGTACCAGACGCCGTCGGCCGCCGGCGCCACCGTGACGGGCCGTACCCCGCCGGCGATCCGCGCCGCGGCGGCGCGCACGGCGGCGTAGTCGAGCTGCTGCGGAGGGCGTGCGTGCTGCGGATGCTGCGGACGTTCCATGGTCGGTCTCCCCATCAGGCGGCGGGCCGGGCGGCTTCGATCAGCTGGCGCAGGGCGCCGTAGTACACCTCGTGGTCCGTCAGGGCCGGCAGCACGTCGGGCAGTCCGCCGGAGAGCACGGGGAACTCCTCGGGATCGAGCGCGGCGAGGGCGGCGCGCGAGGCGGCGGTGGCGCCGGCCGGATCCCGGTGGTCCACGAAGGCCGCGCTGCCCAGGGTGAGCAGGTACATGCGGCGGTAGGCGGTGATCGCCTCGGTGACCGTCATCCCCGCGGCGACGCTGTCGGCGAGGGCCGGCTCGACGAGGCGGGCCAGCAGCTGCCGGCCGAGCCAGGGCCGGCCGCCGCGCAGCACGAGCAGTCCGGGATGGGCGGTGAGCAGCAGGTACAGCGCGCGGAACCGCTGCTCGGCGGCTTCGGCCCAGTCCGTGCCGGCGGGAATCTCGGGGAGCTGTGCGGCCAGATGCTCGGTGCACAGGTCGAGCAGTCCGGCGAGGTCCGCGCAGCGGCGCTGGACGGTGGCGTGGGAGACGTCGAGCCGGTCGGCGAGGGTGCGGAAGCTGAGGCCCTGCGGCCCCACCTCGTCGAGGATCCGCAGGGCGGCGACGGCGATGGCCCCGGGGGTCGCACGGTCCAGGGCGTCGGATCTCCTCGGCATAGATACACCGTATCATACGACGTATCACCTCTTTCGTGTGACACCAATTGCAGCCATATTGCTGGTCGTCACACGACAACCGGCGACTTGTGTTGACACTGAGTAGTCGCCTCGCTGCACTGGTCGCACGACTGCCCACCCGTCAAGGAGACCCAGTGCCGCCTCGCCTGCGCGCAGCGCTCCCCTGTCTGACCGCGGCCGCCCTGTTCGCCCTCGCGCTCTCGCCCGCCCCGGTGGCGGCCGAGCCCCGGGCCACCTCGGACACCCCGCTCGCGCTCACCCCTCCCATGGGCTGGAACAACTGGGCGCACTACATGTGCGACATCGACGAGGCCACGGTGGTCGCCAACGCCGACGCCCTCGTGTCGACGGGGCTCGCCGCCAAGGGCTACGACACGGTGACCGTCGACGACTGCTGGATGACCAAGAGCCGCGACGCACGGGGCAATCTGGTGGTCGACACCGCCAAGTTCCCGCACGGCATGGCGTGGCTCGGCGAGTACCTGCACGCCAAGGGCCTGAAGTTCGGCATCTACCAGGACGCCGGCTCTCTCACGTGCGAAAAGTACCCCGGCAGCGGCGCCCCCGCGGGCGGCGGACCCGACCACTACGCCCAGGACGCGCGGCAGTTCGCGTCCTGGAAGGTCGACTACGTCAAGATGGACGGCTGCAACCTGTGGGTGCCGGAGGGCCGCACGAAGGAGCAGGCCTACCGGGACGCCTACAACGCCGTCGCGCAGGCGCTGCGCGAGAGCGGCCGGGACATGGTCCTGTCGGCCTCCGCGCCCGCCTACTTCCAGCAGGGCGAGTGGGGCGGCTCCGACTGGCACAAGGTGCTCGGCTGGGTCGGCGAGACCGGCCAGCTGTGGCGCGAGGGCAAGGACATCAAGGTCTACGACCCGGCCTCGCCCGCCACCTCCCGGTGGAGTTCGGTGCTGGGCAACTACGGCTACAACCGCTGGCTCGGCCGGTACGCCGGACCCGGCAACTGGAACGACCCCGACTTCCTGATCGCCGGCTCCCCCGGCCTCACGGCCGCCGAGAGCCGCAGCCAGGTCGCCCTCTGGTCCATGATGGCGGCGCCCTTCATCCTGTCCTCCGACGTCTCGAAGCTGACCCCCGCCGGACTCGCCGCCCTCGGCAACACCCGGCTGATCGCGCTGGACCAGGACCCGATGGGCCGTCAGGGTGCCGTGGTCTCCTCCAACGCCACCTTCGAGATCCTGGTCCGTCCGCTCGCGAACGGCGACCGGGCGGTGGCCGTGCTCAACCGCTCGGCGAACACCCGGGACATCAGGGTCCCGCTCGACGAGATCGGCCTGAACGACTGCACGGCCGACGCCGAAGACCTGTGGAGCGGTGCGCGCGCCGAGGTCTCCGACGCGCTGACCGGCAAGCTCGCCGGCCACGACACCGCCGTGTGGCGGCTCAGCCCGCACGGCTGCTCCGAGGCGGTGCCGACCGGGCAGATCGTCGGTGACGGCGCCCGGTGCGCCGACGGGGCCAACACCAGCGGCGTCGGCGCCGTCGTGATGGCGGGCTGCACCGGAGCCCCGGACCAGCGGTGGCTGCTCGGCGACGACGCCCGCCTGCGGCTGGCCGGCGCATGCCTGTCCGCGGGCGAGAACGGCCTCGTGGAGCTGGCCGACTGCGCGCCCCGGCACGGCGGGCAGCCCGGCCAGGACTGGTCCCACCGACGTGACGGGACCCTCGTGGAGGAGGCGAGCGGTCTGTGCCTGACCGCGCCCGCCCGGGCCGCCACGCCCGACGCCCCGGCCGAACGGCTGCGGCTGACCCCCTGCGGAGAGCACCGGGTCGACCAGGCCTGGTCCCTGCCGGTCTGACGACCCGAGCGAACGGATGAGCAACCCGATGCCGCGAAGCGGGCGCCGCCTGCCCGCCACCCGCCCGGTCGTCGCCCTCGCCGCGCTCCCCGCGGCGCTGCTGGCCGTGGTCTGCGCGGGACCCGCGCCCGGGGCCACCGCCCCGGGCGCGGGATCGCCCGCACGCGCCGACGTACGCCCCCTGGAGGGGGCACATGCGCACACCGGCGCGCCCCGCCGCGCCGGAACCTTCGACACGGCGCCCGCGCGCGCCGCCCTGCAGCGGCTGCTGCCGCGGCACGCCGGCCAGTTCACCCTGGTGCCCGACCCGGCCGCCGGCGCCGACACCTTCACGGTGTCCGGGACCGCCGGGGCCGTCACCGTGCGCGGCAGCACCGGAGCCACCCTGCTCACGGGCGTCGGCTGGTACCTCCAGCACGTCGCCGGCGCCGACATCGGCTGGCCCGGCGACAGCATCGGCATGCTGCCCGCCCGGCTGCCGGCCGTGCCGTCACCCGTCACGCGCAGCGCGCAGGTCCCACACCGGTACGCCCTCAACGACACCGACGACGGGTACTCGGGCCCCTACCGCACCTTCGAGGAACACCAGCGGCAGATCGACCTCCTCGCCCTGCACGGCATCAACGAGGTGTTCGTGCAGGTCGGGGCGGAGTACCCGTACTACCGGGCGCTCCAGCGGTTCGGATACTCCGCCGAGGAGCTGCGGCAGTGGATCCCCGGCCCCGGCCACCAGAGCTGGTGGCTGCTGCAGAACCTCAGCGGCTTCGGCGGCCCGGTCACCGAGCGGCTGATGCGCGAACGCGCCGAGCTCGGCGGCCGGATCGCCGAGCAGCTGCGCGGCCTCGGCATGACCCCGGTGCTGCCCGGCTACTTCGGCACCGTGCCGCCCGGCTTCGCCGCCCGCAACGCCGGGGCGGCCACGGTCGCGCAGGGCGACTGGGCGGGCTTCGACCGCCCGGACTGGCTGGACCCCGCGTCACCCGTCTTCGCGAAACTGGCCGCCGCCTACTACGCGCAACAGCGCGCGGTGTTCGGGGACAGCTCGATGTACCGGATGAGCCCGCTGCACGAGGGCGGCCAGACCGGCTCCGTCGACGTCGGCGCGGCGGCGGGCGCCATCCAGGCGGCGCTGCACGCCGCCCACCCGGGGGCGCTGTGGGCCGTGCTGGGCTGGCAGGACGACCCGACGGCGGAGCTGCTGGCCGGGGTCGACACCTCCAAGCTGCTGATCCTCGACGGGCTGTCCGACCGCTACAACCGGCTGGACCGCGAAAGCCGTTGGGGCGGCGTCCCGTACGCGATGGGCACCATCTACAACTTCGGCGGACACACGACGATCGGCGCGAACACCTCGGTGTGGCTGGAACGCTTCGGCCCCTGGCGGGCCAAGAGCAACAGCGCGCTGGCCGGGATCGCCTACCTGCCGGAGGCCACCGGGACCAATCCGGCGGCGTTCGACCTCTTCACCGACCTCGCCTGGGATGCCGGGCCGATCGACCAGCGCACGTGGTTCGCCGGCTTCGCGGCCCGCCGGTACGGCCGCCCCGACGCCGAGGCCGCCGCCGCCTGGGAGGAGCTGCGCAAGGGCCCGTACAGCACCTCCTCGGGGCTGTGGTCGGAGTCGCAGGACAGCCTGTTCAGCGCCCGGCCCAGCCTGTCCGCGGCGGGCGCGGCGTACTGGAGCCCCAAGTCGATGCGCTATCCGGCCGGTTCGGTGCGCAGGGCCCTGGACCACCTGCTGAGGGTGGCTCCGGCGCTGCGCGGCTCCAGCGCCTACCGCTTCGACCTGGTGGACACCGCGCGGCAGGCCCTCGCCAACCACTCGCGGGTACTGCTGCCGAAGATCAAGGCGGCCTACGAGGCCGAGGACCTGGCCCGCTTCCGCACGCTGACGGCCGAATGGCAGGACGGGATGCGGCTGCTCGACCAGGTGACCGGATCCGACCGGAACCTCCTTCTCGGGACGTGGCTGTCCCGGGCCCGCTCGCAGGGCGCCGACCGGGCCGAGCAGGGCCGGTACGAGTACGACGCCCGCTCGCTGCTGAGCGTGTGGGGCCGGCGCAGCACCAGCGAGGGCGGCTTCCTGCACGACTACGCGAACCGGGAATGGAGCGGTCTGATCTCCGAGTTGTACGCCCGGCGGTGGGCGGCCTACTTCGCGACGCTGGACGAGGCGCTGGTCGGCAGGGCCGCGCCGCGGGAGATCGACTGGCACGCCTTCGAGGAGGAGTGGGCCGGGCGGACCACCCGGCACCCGGACCGGCCGAGCGGGGACCCGTACCGGCTGGCCGCGGCCGTGGCGGCGGCCCTCCCGGCGGCAGCCACGGGCTGACTTACACCACCGGGGCGGTGGTGATCGTCCGATGCGGAGATGATCACCCTCCAGGAGGAAAGTCCGCGCTCGTGCGAGGGAGATCTCCCGCCGTGGTTCGTCGGGCGGGGACGGCACTCGGTTGACTGGCCCGGAGAAGACCAGGGGCGGCCACCGGAGCGATCCGGTGGCCGCCCCTTCCGATGCCACGAGACGCGACCAGGAGTGCACCCGAGCATGTCCCAGACCGAACACGACCAGACCGCGCACCAGGGGGAACAGGAGCGGCAGCAGCGGGAGCGGCCCGCGGGCGCCGGCTCCGCCGCCGCATCCCTGGAACTGCTGACGCTGCTCGCCGCCGGGGTGGCCGACCTGGCCCTCGACCAGCTGCGGCAGACCGCCGACCGCGCACAGGACGCACTGCGCCGCGCCGACCTGCGCGAACTGCTCACCGACGGGGTGGTGGAGCTGCGCAAGCGCGGCGAACTGGCCACCCGCCGGGCGGGCATGGCCGACGAGAACTACCTGGAGACCATCGCCCGGCGCGCCGCGGAGCAGATCGCCTCCGAGGGCCGCCCCTGTGCATGACCACACCGGCTTCAAGGAACGCATCGACGAGGTGCTGGTCCGGCTGGCCGACGAGGAGGAGCGGGCCCTGCTCGGGCTGCACGCCGAACTCACCCCGCTCTCAGAGCAGTTACGCCGGTCCCTGGCCCGCGGCAAGCGGATCCGGGCCGCGTTCCTGTACTGGGGGTGGCGGGCGGCCGGCCAGCCGGACTGCGAGGGGGTGATCCGGGCCGCGGCTGCGATGGAACTCGTCCACGCGGCGGCCTGCACCCACGACGACATCATCGACGACAGCCGGATGCGGCACGGGCAGCTCACCGCGCACGCCGCCTTCGCCGCGAACGGGCAGCGCTCCACCGCCCTCGCCATGATCCTCGGCGACCTGCTGATGGGGTACGCCGGGCACGTCTTCACCTCCTGCGGGCTGCCGGGGGCCTACCTGGCCCGGACCGTTCCGCTCTGGTCCACCCTGCTGCGCGAGACGATGGCCGGCGAGTTCCTGGAGGTGCTGCGCACCCAGGCGGGAGCGGACCGGGAACCGCTGGTGGCGGAGTCCCTGGAGGTCGCCCGCTTCAAGACGGCCAAGTACACGGTGGAGCGGCCGCTGCACCTGGGCGCCACCCTCGGCGGCGGCTCCCGCGCCCTGCTGGACGCCTTCTCCGGCTACGGCCTCCCGCTGGGCGAGGCCTTCCAGCTGCGCGACGACCTGCTGGGGACCTTCGGCGACCCGGCACGGACCGGCAAGTCGAACCTGGACGACCTGCGGGACGCCAAACCCACGGCGCTGCTCGCGCTGACCGTGGCCGCGGCCGGGCCCGACGACCGCCGGCTGCTCACGAAGCTGGTCGGCAACCCGGAGCTTGGCGAGGAGGAGGCCTCGTCGGTCCGCGAGCTGATGGAGCGGTGCGGGGCCCGGCAGCGCGTCGAGGGCATGATCCGCGAGCGCATCGGCCGGGCCGAAGCCGCTCTCGACCTCGCCGCGATGCCCTCGGAAGCCCGGTCCGCCCTGAGCGGGCTGGCCGCGACCGCCGCCGACCGCTCCCTGTAGCCGCGCGACCGCGCCTGCCCCCACCGCCCTCCTCGCCGCGCCGCCGCCGCGCTCCCGCAGCCGCGCTCCCGCAGCGGCGGCAGCCCCCGGACCGGGCGGACTGTCCCGCACCCGAAGACACGACAAGGACGACCGACGTGAACGCCAACGCCACCAAGACCGCCCCGGCGCGCGCCCGCTACGACCACGCCGCGCTCGACGCCCTGAGCACGCAGGGCGATCCGCTCGCCGACGAGACCGTCGCCGAGATGTTCCGCCGCAAAGAGGTCGGCGACCTCAACACCCTCATGCGGTTCTTCACCACCACCGGCGACAAACTCCCCGAGCAGCTCCCGCAGTCCGCGCGCGCCTACTTCGAGGCGACCGCCATGCCTCCGAGCTGGGTGGACTGGGACGTGATGGAGCAGGCCCGGCTGTTCTTCATGGACAACGCGGCCCACATCAACACCGGCCTGTCCTTCGCGGCCATGCCCGCGACCTACGCCATCCCCCGGCTGTCCCGGCTGCTCGCCTCGACGCACTCCATGGCGTACCCCTCGCGGCGGATGGCCAACACCGGGCAGTTCGTCACCTACCTCATGCAGACCAACTCCTTCGCGGAGGGCAGCAAGTTCATCCCCGCCGCGCAGAAGGTGCGCCTGCTGCACGCGGCCGTCCGCCACCACCTGCGCCACGGCGGCCACTGGGACGTCGAGAAGGACGGGGTGCCCATCTGCCAGGAGGACATGATCGGGGGGCAGATCTGCTTCTCGCTCCTCGTCCTCGACGCGATGCACCGGCTCGGCATCCACATGAGCGAGGAGGGCGCCGAGGCCTACTTCTACGCCTGGCGGGTCGTGGGCGCCATGCTCGGCTGCGACATGTCGGCGGTGCCGCGGACCCTCGCCGAGGCACGCGACTACTGCGACCTCTACCTCCTGCGCAACCTCGGCCCCTCCCCCGAGGGGGTCCGCCTCAACGCCCAGCTGATGCGCATGTACGAGGACGTGGTCCCGGGCACCTTCTTCGACCCGATGGTCCCCGCCACCGTCCGGTTCCTCGTCGGGGACACCATCGGCGACTGGCTGGAGATCCCGCGCACGGCCTGGGACACGGCGGCCAAGGCGGTGCCGGTGTTCCTCGGGCTGCTGGAGACCATCGAGGACAGCAGCCCGTACGCGGAGTGGGCCCTCGACAAGGCGGGCTCCCTGCTCTCCGGCTTCGAGCTGGCCTCCCTGACCCGGGGCCGGGTCATGCACCACGCCATCCCTGCGGAGCTGAAGGACGACTACGGGGTGAAGGCGCCGCGCACCGGACGCTGGGTGCCGCCGGCGCCCGTGCACTGAGCATGCCCGTGCACTGAGCACGCCCGTGTGACCGGCGCCGTCACCCCGCGAAGGGCGCCGGTCCCCCGTGGCGCCGCCCGCCGCCCCGGGGCCGGGGGCACACTGGCGGTGTGAGGGCAGACCCGAGCGGTTCCGGGAGGCCGCGCCGGCCGGTGGGCGCCGTCTGCGGGATCGTCGCCGCGTTCGCCGGCCTCGCCGTGGCGGAGCTGGTCACGGCCGCGGCCCGGCCCGAGGCCTCCCCGGTGGCCGCCGTCGGCGCGGCGGCGGTCGACCTGACGCCGCAGGCGGTCCGGGAGTGGGCCATCGCCCTGTTCGGCACCGCCGACAAGGCGGTGCTGACGCTCGGCATCGTCGCGGTCCTCGCCGCGGTCGCCGCCGGGGCCGGGCTGCTCGCCGTACGCCGCCTGTCGGCCGGTATCGCGGTCGCGGGCGGGTTCGGGCTGCTGGGAGCGGCGGCAGCGCTCAGCCGGCCGGAGGCCTCCTGGCAGGACGCGCTGCCCTCGCTCGCGGGCGGACTGACCGCGGCCGGTGTGCTGGCGCTGCTGGTCACGGCGGCCACGCGACCTCGGCCGGTCCGGGCGCCGCCGGGCGGCGCCCGGGCGATGGACCGGCGCGGCTTCGGCCGGCTGGTCGTCGGCGTCCTTGCGGTGTCGTCCGCGGCCGGTCTCGCCGGACGGCGCCTCGGTGCCCACGGCTCGGCCGGAGCCACCGCCTCCAGGGCCCGCCTGGTCCTCCCCCCGCCCACCGTGCCCGCGCCGCCGGTGCCGGCCGGCGCGAACCTGCGGGTGCCGGGACTCGCCCCCTTCCTCACCCCCGCCCGGGACTTCTACCGGGTGGACACCGCCCTGGTCGTGCCCCGCGTTGACGCCGGCACCTGGCGGCTGCGCATCCACGGCGAGGGGGTGTCGCGTCCCCTCACCCTCGGCCTGCGCGAGCTGCTCGCCCGGCCCCTCGTCGAACACGACATCACGCTCTGCTGCGTGTCGAACGAGGTCGGCGGCCCGTACGCGGGCAACGCCCGCTGGCTCGGCGTACGCCTCGCGGACCTGCTCCGCGAGGCCGGGGTACGGCCGCCGTCCCGCGGCGGCCCGGCCGACCAGCTCGTGGCCCGCTCGGTCGACGGCATGACGCTGGGCACGCCCGTCGAGACGGTGATGGACGGCCGGGCGGCGCTGCTGGCCGTGGGGATGAACGGCGAGCCGCTGCCCTTCGCGCACGGCTTCCCCGTCCGGATGGTCGTACCGGGCCTGTACGGCTACGTCTCGGCCTGCAAATGGCTGACCGAGCTGCGGCTGACCACCTTCGCCGCGTACGACGCCTACTGGGTGCGCAGGTCCTGGGCGCAGCAGGCCCCGGTCAAGACGCAGTCGAGGATCGACACCCCGCGCCCGTACGCCGCCCTGCGACCCGGCCGGGTGGCGGTGGCGGGGGTGGCGTGGGCGCAGCACCGGGGGATCCGGCAGGTCGAGGTACGGGTCGACGGCGGCCCGTGGCAGGAGGCGCGGCTCGGGGACGCGGACGGCGTGGACACCTGGCGGCAGTGGGTGTGGCCGTGGGAGGCGACGGCCGGGCCGCACACGCTGGAGGTCCGCGCGACGGACGGGACGGGCGCCGTCCAGACGGGGGTCCGTGCCGGGACCGTGCCGGACGGGGCGACCGGGTGGCACCGGGTGGAGGTGCACGTCCGGGCCCTGGGCTGAGTCCCCGCGCTTGTCACCCGTGCAACGGCTCCCGCATGCGGCGGACGGGGCCGCCGGTTAGCCTGCCGGGACGAGGCCTGCCATCGCGAGGCGGGGGACCTTCGCCCTCGACCCGCATGGAGGCACGCCGTGCGACACTCCAGGACCTTCGCCCTCGCCTGTCTGGGCGGTCTCATGCTGGCCGCTTCGCTGGCGGGCGGCGCCGCCGCCGGCCTCGCCGAGAGCGCCGCCCCGCCGTGCCCGTCGGGCCGGATCTCCCGGGGCGGCTCGTGCCTGCCGGGCGACTCCGAGGAGTTCACCGCGCGGCAGGTCTCCGACGCGCTGAAGAAGTACAGGCTCACCGCGGCGATGGCCGGGGTGTGGGTCGACGGGGAACGGGTCGCGGCCGCCGCGGCCGGGGAGACGATGACGGGCATCCCGGCGACGACTGACATGCGGTTCCGCATCGGTTCGGTCGCCATCCCCTATATGACGACCGAGCTGCTCAAGCTGGTCGACGAGGGCAAGGTCGCGCTCGACGACAAGCTCTCCCGCTGGCGCCCGGACCTTCCGCACGCCGACGAGATCACGCTGAAGATGCTGGCGTCCGCCTCCTCCGGATACGCGGACTACGTCACGGACAAGGCCTTCATCGCCGACCTCTACGAGAACCCCTTCCGGCACTGGACCGGTGAGGAGCTCGTACGGATCGCGGTCTCGCGGCCCATGGCCCGGCCGCCCGGTTCGGGCTTCGCCTACTCGCACGCCAACTGGGTGCTCCTGGGCGACATCATCTCCAAGGTGGAGCGGCGGCCTCTGGGAGAGGTGATGCGTGAGAACGTCCTCGAACCGATGGGCCTGACCCGGACCGCCATCTCCTCCAAGGCCGAGATCCCCGCGCCGGTGCTGCACGGCTTCGACAACGAGCGGGGCGTGTTCGAGGACTCCACCTACTGGGATCCGTCGTGGACGGTGGCGGAGGGGGCGGTGATGACCGGGACGCTGGAGGACATGGCGAAGTCCTTCGCGGCGATCGGCGAGGGGGAACTGCTCACGCCCGAGTCGCACGAGCTCCAGCTCACACCCGTCGTCAAGGTCAAGGGAGACGCCTCGTTCGCCCTCGGGCTGCCCGTGGTGAACACCTGGATCCTGCAGAACCCGTCCTTCGCGGGCTACGCGGGCACGGTCGCCTACCTGCCCTCCAGGAAGCTCGCCATCGCGACGGTGGCGACGCAGGGCCCCGGCAGCACCGTTGAGAACGCCAGTACGGACGTGCTCCGGGCGATCGCCGGCCACCTGGCCCCGGAGCGCCCCCTCAGCCTGGGCTGAGGAGGCTGGGGCTCAGGGCTCAGGGCTCACGGCCCAGGGCCCAGGGGGTCAGGGCTCAGGGGTCAGGGGGTCAGGCGGACCGGCAGCGTCTCGACGCTGTTGCCGATGAAGCTGCGCTGGTGCGGGAGTTCGGCCTCGGGGGTGGCGAGGTCGAGGTCCGGGAAACGCGTGAACAGCCGTTCCAGAGCGGTGGTGGCCTCCAGGCGGGCGAGCGGGGCGCCCACGCAGTAGTGGGCGCCGTGACCGAAGGAGAGGTTGCGGGCGGCGGTGGGGCGGCTGACGTCGAAACGGTCGGCGTCCGGGCCGTGGAAGCCCTTGTCGCGGCCGGCCGCGGTGTAGCCGGCGAGGACCGGGGTGCCCCGCGGGATGACGGTGCCGTCGACGGTCAGGTCGCGAGTGGGATAGCGGAAGGGGAACCAGCTGACGGGACCGTCCCAGCGCAGCGTCTCGTCCACGACGTCCGACCAGGTCGCCCTGCCGTCCAGGACGAGGGCGAGCTGGTCGCGGTGCGTACACAGGGCGCGGACGGCGTTGCTGATGAGATTGAGGGTGGTCTCGTGGCCCGCGACAAGCACCAGCCGCATGGTGCCGGTGAGTTCGGCCTCGCTGAGCCGGTCGCCGTCGTCCTCGCGGGCGGCGATCAGGGCGCTGGTGAGGTCCTCGCCTGGGTTCGCCCGGCGGGTCGCCGCTATGGTGCCCATGAGGTCGACGAGTTCCCGTACGGCGGCCATCGCCTCGGCCGGGGTGGTGTCGGTCGCGATGATCACCGTGTTGGACAGGTGGTGCAGGCGGCCCCGGTGTTCCGGGTCCACGCCGAGCAGCTCGCAGATGACGCCCATCGGGAGCGGGAGCGCGAAGTGCTCGCGCAGGTCCGCGGTCCCGTCGGGGGACGCGGCCGCCGCCCGGTCCAGGTCGGCGAGGAGTTCGGCGGTGAGTGCCTCGACGCGCGGGCGCAGGCGTTCCACCTGGCGGGCGGTGAACGCCTTGCCGACGAGCGCGCGGAGCCGGCGGTGGTCGTCCTCGTCGGCGGTGTGCATGCCCTGGGCGTTGGCGAAGGCGCGCAGGGGCCACTCCCGGGGGATGCTGCCGTCGTGCAGGGCCGGGAAGTGGCGGGCGTCCTTGGCCACTTCGGGGTGGGCGAGGAACTCCTTCAGCGCGTCGTGGCCGAGTACGACCGCTCCGGGGACCCCGCCGGGGAGCACGACCTGCGCGACCGTACCGTGCTCGGCGCGCAGCCGGGCGTTGAGGGCGTGGGGGCAGCCGCCGGCTGGGTCGATCGCGTACGGGGCGTCCGGGCCGACCGGGATGTGCGGGACGGGTGCGGTGTGCGACGACAAGCCGGATCTCCTGACCTGGTGGACGGAACACGGTCAACAGTGCGGCTCAGCATGCGAGTTGGACAAGTCCGCCCACCGCCCCGTCCCCTCAGAACCAGTTGAGGGTCAGGGTGAAGGCCGCGTCCGCGGTGGCTCCGGTGGAGTCGGTCACGGTGGCGGTGATCCGGGTCGTGCCGCCGCCCCAGGGCCGGCCGGTGATGTGCCCCGAAGTGCTGTCGAGGGTCAGCCCCCAGGGCAGGCCGGTGGCGGCGTACCGGACCGGGGGCTTCCCACCGGTGGTGGTGAGCCGGATGGTGCAGGGCTGGTTGAACTTGCACGTCTGCGGCCCGGGGTTGGTGAGCCTCAGGTCACCGGAGGGGGGCGTCGGGGTCGGTGTGGGAGTGGGCGTCGGCGTCGGCGTCGGGGTGATGCCGCAGCCCGGCATCGCCTCCGGGGGCAGCGGCACCCGCCAGATCTGGGTGTCGTTCTCCGACCCGACGAGCAGACCGGCGCAGTCGGCGTACGTCACCGTCTCGCCCTGCGACTGGGCCGGGAGGGCGACGTCCGCGAGCTTGGCCCCGGCCGTGTCGTGGACGGATGCCGTGTTGGCGCCCAGCGGCCCGCCACTGCGCAGGACGTAGGAGGCGCCCGACGGGGAGAAGGCGCCGTCGGTGGCGAACACGGGCGCGGACCCGACGGCCGTGAGGGTGTTGACCTGGCCGGTCAGCGGCGGCAGCGGGGCCCGGTAGAGCCGGCCCGCGGCTCCGACGAGTTTGCTCGCCACGTACATCCGGCCGGACACCGGGTCGGCGAGCAGGGACTCGGCGTCGTGTCTGCCGTCGGCGTAGGAGAAGCGGTAGGTCACCGGTGTGACGGTGGCGTCGGCGAGCCGCTCCGGCTCGGAGAAGCCGTGGACGGCGATCTCGGTGCGCCCGCCGAGGTTGTCCCCGATGTCGCCGACGAGGATCGCCGGGGCGCCGGAGGCGTCCTTGCCGAGTGCCAGCCCCTCCCAGTCGGTGTTGCCGACGCCCGAGACGGTGAGGGTGGCGGCCAGCCGGCCGGTCGTGGTGCTGCAGTCGACGGCGAACACCTGGTTCGTGTTGCCGCTGTCGTTGACGGCGTAGAAGACGCCGGGGTGTCTGCGGCTCATGGCGAGGCCGCTGAGCTCGGCCAGTCCGCCGGGCAGGGTGCACTTCTTCTCCGGCGCCAGGGAGGCGGCGGCCGCCACCACGGGGTCGGCCGGGGCCGTGGCTGCGGTGGAGGCGGTGGCACTGGTCGTCCAGGCCGCCGCGGGCAGGAGCGTGGCGAGGGCCGCGGTGGTGAGGGCGGCGGTGGCGAGGGCGGCGGCCCGTGGAGCTGTCAGGAGTGGGGACATGCGCACAATGTGGGGGCAGGCACGGCCCGGTGCCAGTCCCGACCCCCTCCCGTTCGAGCATCGTTCAATGCCGCGCGGGCATGGGGCGCACGGCGCCGCCGGCCCAAGCAGTCTGCGCACGCCGTCAGCGCGTGCCACGGCGCGTGCCACGGCGCGCGCCGTCAGCGCACGGGCTCCCGGACCGGGGCCTTGTGCCCGGCCTGCGCGATGAACGCGCGAGCGGCGCGGCTGAGCGGCCGCCGGGCGTGGGCGATGCCCACGGGGCGCAGCAGGGGCGGGGTGAAGGAGCGGATCTCGGCCCGGTTCCCGAACGCCCTCAACACCACGTCCCGGTACCAGATGAGGGAACCGCGGCCGTCCGTCACACCCGTCACCCAGGCGAGGCGTTCGTCGACTTCCAGGGAGGGGACGGGCCGCACCCCGAGGCAGCTGAACATGGCCTCCATCTCGGTGCGCCGGCCGGTCCCCGGGGTGGGCAGCACCATGGGCAGTCCGTCGAGCACGCGGAACGGCACCGGGTCGGGCAGCCGGGAGCCGGCCGGCGAGATCAACACCACTTCGCGTTCCTGGATGAAATGGGTGGAGAGCTCCTTGTCGACGGGCAGGTCGACCAGGGCCAGTTCCGACCGCCCCTGGTTCAGTGCCTCGACCAGTGCCTCCCGGCTGCTGTGCTGCTGGAGCCGTACGTCGACGTTCGGATGGCGTTCGGTGAAGGCGACGATCAGGTCGGCGGCCAGGTCCAGGGCGAGGGTGGGCGTGCTGACGAGCGTGAGCACCGACCCGGTGTCCTTGCCGTGGGAGATCCCTATGTCGTCGATGGCCTCCACCGCATTGAGCACGGTACGGGCCAACCGGACGACCCGGGCCCCCTCCGGTGTGAGGTCCACCCCCCTTCCCCGGCGGGCGAGGAGTTCGACGCCCAGGTCCCGTTCCATGGCCTGGACGGCCCGGGACAGGGCGGACTGGGCGACGAAGACCGAGGCCGCGGCGCCGGTGATGGACCGGCAGTCAGCGACGGCGACGAGGTACCGGAGCTGTGCGAGGGTGGGCGTCATGACCGGACGGTAACCGCGCGGGGCCGTACCTGTAAGGGCTCGTCCGGTGAACAACTCTCCGCGGCGGGCGTGACGTTCATGCCCGGTGGGCGGCCAGGCATACCGGTGCGGCATGCCCCCGCCTTCGCCGTACGCCGGCCCGTGCGGCCAGACCGGCCCATGCCCGGCGCCGATCGCCGCAGGTCACCGACCCGGCGGGGGCGGGGCGTCAGTCCGCCCGCGGGGCACGCCGGGCGGGGTGGGGGCGCTGATAATGCGAAGCGCCTTACTCCGTATGGCTGTTGACAGTGCACAGCGAGCCCCGCACCATGCAACGCGGCGTCCGGGTGTTTGACCATCGTTCAAGCCCGCCGCGTCTCCCGGCCGTGCCGCTCGCCCCGCCCGCCGCCCGCCGGCCCGCTCGTTCTCCCGTTCTTCCGTCCTGCCTCGCGTCATGTCACACAGCACTGGAAGAGGAGCGCTCGTGACCCCCCATCCCCCACAGCCACCCGCCGTCCGCGACCTGGTCGTCGCGGTCTGCCCCTTCGAGGAGCCCCGCCCGGGGATCGTGACCGCCGCCGAGCGGGCCGGGGCCCTCGGGCTGCTCGATCTCGGGCGGGAGGCGAGCGCGGCCCGCCGCGCGCTCGCCGAGACGGGCCGCCGCCTCGCCAGCGCCTCCTACGGCCCCGGCGCGGGCGCGGGCCGCTACGGAGTGCGGATCCCCGCCCACTGCCCCCTCGGCCCCGGGGACCTCCCCGCGGAGGTGGACACGGTGCTGCTCGCCGACCCCGCGCAGTTCACCGCCCGTCAGGTGGCCGACTGGGCCGCCGCCGCGGGCCGGCCCCGCATCTGGGCCGAGGTCACCGGCCCGGCGGAAGCCGCCGCCGCCGTGGCCGCGGGCGCGCACTCCCTCGTCGCCAAGGGGCACGAGGCCGGCGGCCGGGTCGGCGCGAGCACCACCTTCGTACTGCTCCAGCAGCTCCTCGGGGACCCCGCGATCACCCTGCCCGTACTGGCCCTCGGCGGGATCGGGCCGCACACGGCGGCCGCGGCCGTCGCGGGCGGGGCCGCCGGGGTGCTGCTCGACGTACAACTGGCCCTGACCGCCGAGGGCGAGGCCGACCTGCCGTACGACGTGGCGGCGGCACTGCGGGCGATGGACGGGTCGCAGACCCGGCTCCTCGACGGACACCGGGTGTTCGCACGACCCGACCTGACCCCGCCGGAGGGTCCGGCGCCCGCCCTGCTCGGCGCCCGGAACCTGCGCACGCAGCTCCTGCCCGTCGGGCAGGACGGGGCGTCCGCGGCCCGGCTGGCCGCCCGGCACCGGACCACCGGCGGCGTGCTGCAGGCCGTACGGGAGGCCGTCACCGGGCATCTGAGGGCCGCCGTGCGGGCCGAGCCCCTCCGGCAGCCTCTGCCCGTCGCACAGGGACCGATGACCCGGGTGAGCGACCAGGCGGCCTTCGCCGAGTCCGTCGCCACCGCCGGCGGGGTCCCCTACCTCGCGCTGGCCGTGATGGAGGGCCCGGACGTACGCCGCCTCCTCGCCGAGACCGCCGAGCGGCTCGGGGACCTCCCGTGGGGCGTGGGCCTGCTCGGCTTCGCCCCGCCCGAGCTGCGACGGGAGCAGCTCGCGGCGGTGGCCGAGGCCCGCCCCCCGTACGCGGTCATCGCCGGCGGCACCCCGGCGCAGGCCGCCCCGCTGGAGACGGCCGGGACCCGCACCCACCTGCACGTGCCCTCACCGGGCCTGCTGGAGCGGTATCTCGCGGAAGGGGCGCGGCGGTTCGTCTTCGAGGGCCTGGAGTGCGGCGGACACGTCGGACCGCGCGCCTCGTTCCCCCTGTGGGAGGAGCAGATCGATCTGCTGCTGCGCTCCTGCCCCGACCCGGCCTCCCTGGACGTGCTGTTCGCGGGCGGGATCCACGACGAGCGGTCCGCCGCGATGGCCGTGGCGGCCGCCGCTCCACTCGCCGCGCGGGGCGCCCGGGTCGGGGTGCTGATGGGCACCGCGTACCTGTTCACGCAGGAGGCCGTGGCGGCCGGCGCGGTGCTGCCCGGCTTCCAGCGGGCGGCGGTGGAGTGCACGGACACCGTGCTGCTGCACACCGCGCCGGGGCACGCCACCCGCTGCGCGTCCACCCCGTACGCCGCGACGTTCGAGGCGACCCGGCGGCGGCTCGCGGAGAGCGGCGTCGAACCGCGCGCGATGTGGGAGGAGCTGGAGCGGCTCAACCTGGGCCGGCTGCGGATAGCGAGCAAGGGCCTGCGGCGGCCCCCCGGCGGTGGCGCACCCGAGCCCGTCGCCGAGGAACTCCAGGCGGCGGACGGGCTGTTCATGCTCGGCCAGGCGGCGACCCTGCGCACGCGGACCACCACGGTCGCCGCGCTGCACGGCCAGGTCACCGAGGGAGCCACGGCGTGGCTGGAACGGCGCGCCGAGGAACTGACGGCGGCCGGACGCCCGCCCGAAGGCGCGGACCCGCTCGACGTCGCCATCGTGGGCATGGCCTGCGCCTACCCGGGTGCGCCGGACCTCGCCGCCTACTGGGCGATGGTCCTCGCCGGGACGGACGCGGTCACCGAGGTGCCGCCCGATCGCTGGGACCCGGCGCTCTACTACGACGCCGATCCGGCCCGGGCCGGGGAGCGCACGCCCTCCCGCTGGGGCGGCTTCCTGGGCCCGGTGCCCTTCGACGCGCTCGCGCACGGCATACCGCCCGCCTCCCTCTCCGCCATCGAACCGGTACAGCTGCTGGCCCTGGAGATCTCCGCACGGGCCCTCGGCGACGCCGGCTACGGCAAGGACCGCGCCTTCGACCGCTCCCGGACATCGGTCGTCTTCGGCGCGGAGGCCGGCACCGAACTGGCGGGCGCCTACGGGCTGCGCGCCCTGCACCCGGCCTACCTCGGGGACCTCCCCGCCGACCTGGACGAGCAGCTGCCGCGACTCACCGAGGACTCCTTCCCCGGGATCCTCGCCAACGTCATCGCCGGCCGGGTCGCCAACCGCCTCGACCTGGGCGGCGCGAACTGCACCGTCGACGCCGCCTGCGCCTCCTCCCTCGCCGCCCTCGACCTCGCCTGCCGCCAACTGCGCGACGGTGACAGCGACATGGTGCTGTGCGGCGGCGCCGACGTGCACAACGGCATCAACGACTACCTGATGTTCGCCTCCGTCCGCGCCCTGTCCCCCGGCGGCCGCTGCCGGCCCTTCGACGCCGCCGCCGACGGGATCGCCCTCGGCGAGGGCGTCGGCGCCGTCGTGCTGAAGCGGCTGGCTGACGCCGAGCGCGACGGCGACCGGGTGTACGCCGTGATCAAGGCGGTGGGAGCCGCCAGTGACGGCCGGTCCCTCGGCCTGACCGCCCCCCGCCCCGAGGGCCAGCGACGGGCCTTGGAACGGGCCTACGCGCGGGCGGGCATCGCCCCGGCCGACGTCGGTCTCGTCGAGGCGCACGGCACCGGCACGGTGGTGGGCGACAGCACCGAACTGGGCGTCCTGAGCGATCTGTTCACCGCGTCCGGGGCCACGGCCGGAGCCTGCGCGCTGGGTTCGGTGAAATCACAGCTCGGGCACACCAAATGCGCGGCCGGACTCGCCGGCCTGATCAAGGCCGCCAGGGCCGTGCACGCGGGCGTACGGCCGCCCACCCTCCACATCGACACCCCGAACCCTGCCTGGCGGCCGGAGACCAGCCCCTTCTCCTTCGACGACGAGGCCCGCCCCTGGGCCGTGCCGGCCCGGCGGCGCGTCGCCGGGGTGAGCGCCTTCGGCTTCGGCGGTACCAACTACCACGCGGTGCTGGCCGGTTACGGGGGCGCGGACGAGCCCCAACACGGCCTGGAGGAGTGGCCGGCCGAGCTGTTCTGCTTCCGCGGCACGGACCGGCGGTCGGCGGCCCGCGCGTTGGCACGGCTCGCGGCGCGCCTGGAGCAGAACGACACGGCCGGGCGCCCCTGGACCCTGCGGGACCTCGCCGCCGAGACCGCCGCGGACGGGACCGGCCCGGTGGCGGTGGCGGTCGTGGCCGCCGACCTGGACGAGCTGGCGGCCCGGCTGGAACGGGCCCGGTCCTTCACCCCTTGCGACGGGGTCCACGTACGGGCGGAGGGAACGGAGCCGGGCGGGGTGGCGTTCCTCTTCCCCGGACAGGGCAGCCAACGACCCGGCATGCTCGGCCGGCTGTTCACCGCCTTCCCCGCTCTGCGCGTCCTGCTGGACACGGCTCCCCCGAAGGTGGTGTCGGCGATGTTCCCGCCGGCCGCGTTCACCGCCGAAGGGCGGGCGGCGCAGCGGGCCGCGGTCACGGACACCCGGGTGGCCCAGCCGGCCCTCGGCCTGGCGGGGGCCGCGGCGCACCTGCTGCTCGGCCGGCTCGGCGTACGGCCGGACTGCGTGGCAGGGCATTCGTACGGGGAGCTCACCGCGCTGTGGGCGGCCGGGGCCTACGACATGCCGAGCCTGCTGCGGCTGAGCGAACGCCGCGCCGGGGCGATCCTGGCGGCGGCCGGCGCGGACCCGGGGGCGATGGCGGCGGTGTCGGCCGCACCGGAGGAGGTCCGGGACCTCGCCGCCCGCGCGGGATGCGTGGTCGCGAACCACAACGCACCCCGGCAGTGCGTCGTCTCGGGCCCCTCGTCGGCCGTCGCCGCGGCGGTGACCGCGCTGCGGCAGGCAGGCCTGTCGGCGGAGCCGCTCCCGGTGGCCTGCGCGTTCCACAGCGAGGTGGTGGCCGGGGCGGCGGCCGACCTGGCCGCCGAACTGAACGGGACGGCGGTGACCGCTCCGGGCATCCCGGTCTGGTCCAACACGACGGCCGAGCGGTATCCGGCGACGGCCGAAGGAGTACGAAGCCTTGCCGCGCGCCAGGTCGCGGAGCCGGTCAGGTTCGTGGAGCAGGTGGAGGCCATGTACGCGGCCGGCGTCAGGACCTTCGTGGAGGCGGGGCCCGGCCGGGTCCTGACCGGACTCGTCGGCCGGATCCTCCGCGAGCGCCCGCACACGGTGGTCCCCCTGGACGTGCCGGGCGAGCACGGCCTGGTCCGGCTGGTGACGGCGCTGGCCGAACTGGCGGCGGCGGGCGTACCGGTGGCGCCGGACGCGCTGTTCCGAGGGCGCACCTCCCGCCTCCCCGACCGGGCCCCACGCCGCCCGGGCTGGCTGGTCGACGGCCACCTGGTCCGCACGTCGAACGGCACCCCGGTCCCCGGCGGCCTCCGCCCGGCCCGACGAGTCCAGGCCCACCCGGCCACGGAGAAGGAGACGGCGATGGCCGACGAAGGGAAGGGCCGCGAAGAGGCGGTACTGGAGTATTTGCGGGGCGCCCGCGCCCTTGTGGAAGCACAACGCGACGTCCTGCTGGCCTATGTGGGCTCCTCGCGGCTGCCCGACGGCCAAGGCGGTTCCGGTGGGGCCGGGAGGGTGTCGGGGCGATCCCCGCAGGGCGCCGAACGCACCGCCGACGCACTGTCCGGCCACGGGCACCGTTCGGCGCCCGTGGAGACGCCCCCGCGCGCGCCCGTCCCCGCCGCAACCGCCCCCGCCGAAGCCCCCGGACCCACCGAGGCCCCCGCTCCCGCCCCCCGCTCCGCCGAGGACGTCATGGACGCGGTCCTGGAGATCGTCCACGTCCGGACCGGATACCCCCTGGACATGCTCGACCCCGAGCTGGACCTGGAGGCCGACCTCTCCATCGACTCCATCAAGCGCGTGGAGATCATCGGAGCCCTCGCCGACCGGATCGGCCTCCCCCAGGACCCCGGCGGCTCCGCCGAGTCCGCGGTCGAGGAGCTGTCCCGGATCAAAACCCTGCGCGGAATTGTGGACTGGGTCCTCGCCCACGCCCCCGGCGCCCCGACCGCCGAGCCGCAGCCCACCGCACCCGCGCCGGCCCCGCCCCCCGGCACCCCACCGGTCACCCGACTGCGCGTGGACCTGTGCCCCGTCCCGCCTGCCGACGGCGACCCGGCGTCCCTGGACGGTCTGCGGATCGGGATCGTCGAGGACGACCAGGGCCTCGCGTCCGCCCTCGCCGACGCCCTGGAGGCCCTGGGCGCCGAGCCGCGGATCGTGCAGGAGGCCGGGGACGGTGCCGGGCTGGACGGGATCGTGGAGCTGTCCTCGCTGCGGGCGGGGACCGAACCGGTTCTGCCCGCAGTCTTCCGGAGCCTGCGCGACGCCCTGACCGGCGGGATCCCGCGGCTCCTGCTCGTCGCGGCCTCCGGCGGCCCCGGTGGAGCTGGCCTGCACGGTTTCGCCCGCAGCGCCGCCCTCGAATTCCCCGCCGCGCTGGTGCGCTCGGTGGACGTCCACCCCAAGGAGGACCCGGAGCGCGTCGCCGCACAACTCGTCCGCGAGCTCGCCACGGCCGACACGGACGGCCCTGCCTCCGTCGGCTACACCCTCGACGGTGCCCGCGCCGCCCGCCGCCCGGTGCCCGCTCCCCTGCCCGCCGCCGAAGGGCCCGGCTCCCCGCCGGCCTTCCTGGACCCGGGCTCGGTGGTCCTCCTCACGGGCGGGGCCCGCGGGATCACCGCCCGCACCGCGCTCGCCCTGGCCCGCGCCACCGGCTGCCACATCGAAGTCGTCGGGCGTACGCCCCGGCCTCCCACCGCCGAGGACGGGTTCGGACAGGCACAGGACCGCGTCGCGCTGCGCGCCGCCCTGATCGCCTCCGGCCTGCGCAAGCCCGCGGAGATCGAGGCCGCGGCCTCGCGGATCCTCGCCGAGCGCGAGGTACGGGCCACCCTCACCGCCCTCGCCGCGGTGGCGGCCTCCGTCCGCTACCACTGCGCGGACGTCACCGACGAGCGCGCCGTACGGGCGGTCGTGGCCGACGTACGGGAGCGCCACGGGCGGCTGGACGGCATCGTGCACGGCGCCGGGGTCCTGCGCGACGGGCTGCTGCGCGACAAGCGGCCTGCTGACTTCGCCGAGGTGTTCACCACGAAGGTGGCCGGCGCCCGGCACCTGGCCGCCGCGGCCGCCGAGCACGGGTCGTGGCCCGCACCACGCTTCCTCGCTCTGTTCGGGAGTGTCGCGGGGGTGTACGGGAACCGCGGGCAGAGCGACTACGCCGCGGCCAACGACGCCCTCGACGGGCTCGCGCACACCTGGGCGGAGTCCTTCCCCGGGCGGGTGCTGTCCGTCGACTGGGGGCCCTGGTCGGCCGAGTCGGGCGGCATGGTCACCCCGGAGCTGGAGCGCGCCTACGCCCACCGCGGTGTACCGCTCCTCGCGCCGGACGCGGGCACTTCCGCCTTCCTCGACGAACTGGCCCGCGGGAACGACGTCCAAGTCGTCCTGATGGCACCGGCGGCGGCCGAGGTCCGCGGCGGTGAGTGAGCGACGGCAGAACACCGGCCCCCGCCCGACCGACGCCGCGATCGTCGGCATGGGCGCCGTGTTCCCCGGAGCCGCCGATCTGGCCGCCTACCGCCGCAATCTCCTCGCGGGTACGGATTCCATCGGCGAGGTCCCGCCCGAACGCTGGGACCCGGCCGTCTACTTCGATCCGGAGGCGGCCACCGGGCCTGCGGCGGGTGACCGCTTCTACTGCCGGCGCGGCGGCTTCGTCGACGGCCTCGCCGCTTTCGACCCGACCCGCTTCGGAATCATGCCGGCCGCCGTGGACGGCGCCGAGCCGGACCAGATGCTGGCCCTGCACGCGACGGCCGAGGCGATCGCCGACGCCGGCGGCGAGGACCGGCTGCCGGCCGACCGCTCGCGCGTCGGGGTGGTGCTGGGCCGGGGCGGGTTCATGGGGGTGGCCACCGCCCGTCTCGACCAACGGGTGCGTACGGCCCACCAGTTGGCGCAGACCCTGCGTGAGCTGGCGCCGGAGCTGGGCGAGCGGCGGATCGCGGCCGTGCGGTCGGCGTTCCAGGACGCGCTCGGTCCCGAACGGCCCGACGCGTCGATCGGACTGGTCCCCAGCTTCACCGCGGCCCGGACCGCGAACCGGCTGGACCTGCGCGGGCCCGCCTACACCCTCGACGCGGCCTGCGCCTCCTCCCTGCTGGCGGTGGACCAGGCCGTGGGACTGCTGGCGGCCGGGCGCTGCGACGCGGTGGTCGCAGGGGCGGTGCACCACTGCCACATCGCGACGCTGTGGAGCGTCTTCACCCAGCTGCGGGCGCTCAGCCCGAGCGAACGCATCCGGCCCTTCGACCGCAGGGCCGACGGGACCCTCCTGTCCGAGGGCACCGGGGTGGTCCTCCTCAAGCGGCTGGCGGACGCCGAGCGGGACGGCGACCGCGTGTACGCGGTGGTCCGCGGGACGGGCGTGGCCGGGGACGGCCGCGCGGCGAGCCTGATGAGCCCGCTGGTGGCGGGCCAGGTACGGGCGCTGGAGCGGGCCTGGCGGGAAGCCGGCCTGGATCCGCGGGAGGGGGGCGCGCTGGGGCTGCTGGAGGCGCACGGCACGGGCACGCCGGTCGGTGACACCGCGGAACTGGACACCTTGGCGCAGGTGTTCGGCCCGCCCGGGCCGGACGGGCCGGGGATCGGCTTCGGTTCGGTGAAGTCGATGCTCGGGCACACGATGCAGGCCTCCGGCATGGCCGGGCTGATCAAGGCCGCGCTCGCGGTGCACGAGGGGGTGCTGCCGCCGACGCTGCACCTGGAGGAGCCGCACCCGGACCTGGCCCGGACCCGGATGCGGCCGGTGACCGCGGCGCAGCCGTGGGAGCGCGGTCCGGCCCCCCGCCGGGCCGGGGTCAACGCCTTCGGCTTCGGCGGGATCAACGCGCACGTGGTGCTGGAGGAGGCCCCCGCCGCCGCACGATCCCGGCTGCCGGTCCGGCGGTTCCTGCCGCTGGGCGGCGCGGCCGCGCCGGTGGGCCCGGCCGCGCCCGGTGACGTACTCCTGATCGGGGCGGACACCCCGGCGGAGCTGGCGGCGCGGCTGGCGGCGGCCTCCCCGGGGTCGGGCGGCGAGGGGCCCTGCCGGGTCGCGGTGGCCGGGCCGACGCCGCAGCGGCTCGCGCTGGCGGCGAAGGTGGTGGCGCGCGGCCGTGCGTGGCGGGGGCGCGGCGACGTGTGGTTCGCGCCGGAACCGCTGGGCGGCCGGGTGGCGTTCCTGTTTCCCGGTCTGGAGCCGGAGTTCGCGCCGGTGGTCGACGACGTCGCGGAGCGGTTCGCGCTGGCGCCGCCCCGGCTCACCCGGGGTGCGTCGCTCGTGGAACGGGCCCTGGACGCGATCGCGACCGGCCGGTTCTTCGCCCGGGTCCTGCCGCTCCTCGGCCTCGAGGCCGACGTACTGGCGGGCCACAGCCTGGGCGAGTGGGCGGCGATGGTGGCCGCCGGCATGTATCCGCAGGAGGCCGCCGACACCTTCCTGGACTCGCTGCGGCCGGGTGATCTGCGCGTCCCGGACCTCGTGTACGCGGCGCTGGGCTGCGGTGCGCCACGGGCGCAGGCCGCGCTGCACGGCATGGACCGGGTGGTGGTCAGCCATGACAACTGCCCGCACCAGTCGGTGGTCTGCGGCGATCCGGACCAGGTGGCGGCCGTCGTCGCCCGTCTGCGCGCCGCCGGGGTCCTCGGCCAGGAGCTGCCGTTCCGTTCGGGCTTCCACACCCCGATGTGGGAGCCGTACCTCGGCCAGGTCCGTGCGGCCTTCGGCCGGCTGCCGCTCGGGCCCGCGGCCCTCCCGGTGTGGTCGGCGACGACGTGCGCGCCGTTCCCGTCGGCGCCGCAGGACGTGCGGGACCTGGTGCTGCGGCACCTGCTGGAGCCGGTCCGCTTCCGCGAACTCACCGTCGCCCTGTACGAGGAGCAGGACGTGCGGACCTTCGTCACCCTGGGGCCGGGGAGCCTGCACGGCTTCGTCGAGGACACCCTCCGCGACCGCCCCCACCTGTCGGTGTCCACCTCCTCACCCCGGCTGGGCGGTCTCGCGGCCCTCGACCGCACCCGGGCCGCCCTCTGGACGGAAGGCCACGCGGTGTTCCCTGCGGGAGGCTCGACGGGGCCCAAGGCGGGGGCCGGGCCCGGCGACGGCCCCGGGGCTCGGGGCTCAGCAGGCGCTGGAGGAGGCCCGGCCCCGGTCGGGGCCGGGCCCGGCTCCACGAAGGCCGGCGCACCCGTGCCACAGGGGGCCGCGTGCCGCGCGGACCTCCGGCCGGAGACGGCCCGGGCCGGCGACGAGCAGAGCCGGCTGGGCGCCGCCGCACCGGACCGCCCCGCGGGCGCCGGTGCGGGCCGCGCCGTCCCCCTGGACCTGGGGTCGCCGTTGGTCCGGCTCGGGGAGGCGGCCCGGGCCTCCCTGGCCGGCATGCTCGCACCGGCACCGGCACCGGCACCGGCACCGGCACCGGCACCGGCGGCGCCGCCGGTGGACCGGCCGGTGCTGCTGTCCGCGCTGGACGCCGTACTCGCCGACACCGACGCGGCCGCCCGCGCCGTCACCGAGGCATGGGCGGCATCGGGAACCGCGCCAGGACCGAGCCGGAGGCCCGGGGCCGCGCCGGACCGGAGTGCTGTGCCCGAGCCGACCGCCGGACCGGGCCGGACGCGGCCGCCAGGAGCGGGGACTGGCACGGGGCCGGGCCCGGGAGGCGAACCGGAGGCCGGCACGGGTCCGGGCGTGGGAGCGGAGCCTGAGGCCGGTACCGGAACGGGACCGGGTCGTGGGGTCCGGGCCGGCCACGGGGGCGGGCCGGCGCCGGCCGCCGGCGGGTCGCAGACGCTGCGGCTCTCCCTCGCCGCGCTGCCCTACGTGCGCGACCACTGCGTGTACCTGCAGCCGGACGACTGGGCCGAGGACTCCGACCGGTTCCCCGTCGTGCCCATGACCACCATGTTGGAGCTGGCCGCCGACGCCGCCCGGCGGTACGCCCCGGCCGGCCTCGCCGTCGTCGGCTACGAGGACGTACGGGCCCTGCGGTGGCTCGCCGTCGAGCCGGCCGTGGACGTCCGGATCTCCGTCCGCCCGGACGGGCCCGGCCGGATGCGCGCCACGCTCGGCGAATACGCCTCGGTGGTCGTGCTGTTCGGCGACGGGTACGGGGCGCCGCCCTCCCCCGACGGCAGGCCGCTGCGCGACGCCGGGCCGGCCCCGGTGAGCGCCGCGGCCCTCTACCGGGACCGGTGGATGTTCCACGGGCCGCGTTTCGCCGGGGTCCACGAGGTCCGGACCGTCGGCGCGGACGGCATCCACGGCGTGCTGCGGGCACTGCCCGACCCGGGCGCGCTCCTCGACGCGGCCGGGCAGCTCTTCGGGCACTGGATGCAGCTGCGGCTGCCGGTGGACCGGCTGGTGTTCCCGGCCACCGTGGACCGGATCCGGTTCCACGGCCCGCCTCCGGCCCCGCCGGAGCTGATCTCCGCGACCGCCCGGATCCGTGCCGTGCAGGACGTCACCGTACGCGGGGACGTCGAACTGTGCCGGCCCGGCGGCGGGGTGTGGGCCCGGATCGAGGGGTGGACGTACCGCCGCTTCGGCGCCGACGAGCGGGTGTGGCCGATGAAGTTCACCCCCGAGGTCTGCGGCATCGGCGAACCGCGGCCCGAGGGCTGGTGCCTGGCCCGGCGCCGCTGGAGCGACCCCGCCTCGCAGGAGCTGGTGATGCGCCGCTACCTCGGCGCCGCCGAGCGGGAGGCCTACGAGCGGCTCGCGCCGCGGGCCCGGGCGCCCTGGCTGCTGGGCCGGATCGCGGCCAAGGACGCGCTGCGCGGGCTGCTGTGGGACGGTGGGGCCGGGCCGGTGTTCCCGGCCGAGGTGCCGGTCGGCAACGACCCCGCCGGCCGGCCGGTGGCCGAGGGGCCGCTGACCCGCGGCTTCCGGCTGTCGATCTCCCACAAGGACCGGATCGCGGTCGCCCTCGCCCACCCCGGCCGCCCGGTCGGCATCGACGTCGAGTCGGTGACCGCCGACCCGGACGCGCTGGTCCGGATCGCCCTCGGACCGGACGAACTCCGTCTCGCCGAAGGGCTCGCCGAAAGGCTCCTCGAACGGCTCGCCGGACAGCCCGCCGACCACGGGGACACCGGTCTGCGGGCCGCGCTGACCGCGCTGTGGTGCGCCAAGGAGGCCGCCGCGAAGGCGGCCGGCACCGGGCTGGGCGGCCGGCCCCGGGACTGGCGGGTGGCAGGCGATCCGGATGCCGGCGGGCTGGTCGTGACGTCCCCCGCCGGCACCCCGTACCCGGTCCGCACCACCCTGCTCCCCGGCACGCCGCCCCCCGGCACGACCGGTGCCGGCACAGCGCCCGACCACGTCGTCGCCTGGACCCCGCACCCCGCGGCGGCGACGCCCGCCACCCCCTTCCACCTCACGGAGACCCGTCATGGCACCTGACATCCTCGCCGAGATCACCGGCATGCTCGTGGAGATCGTCGGCGACGAGTACCTGCTCGCGGAGGAGGTCACGATGAAGACCACGTTCAACGAGGACCTCGCCCTGGAGAGCGTGGAGTTCGTCGCCCTCGCCGAGCTGCTCCACCATCGCTACGGCGCCGACGTGGACCTGATGGGCTTCCTCGCGGAGAAGGACATGGACGCCATCCTGGCCATGTCCGTCGGCGAACTCGTCTCCCACATCGCCCGGATCACCCGGACGTCCCTGGCCCGGGTCTCGGCGGGCGGCCCGTCCGCGTCGGCCGGCTGAGCCCGCCATGGCCGTCGTCCTCGCGAACTCCCTCCGCTTCCACGTCCAGCGGCTCCCGGCCGCCGCCGGCGCCGACGCGCCCGACCGTCCCGTCGTGGTGTTCCTGCACGGTCTGGTCGTGGACAACCTCTCCTCCTTCTACTGTCCGCTGGCCGTACCGGTGGCCAGGTCCGGTCACGAGGTGGTCCTCTACGACCTGCGCGGCCACGGCAGGACCGAACGCCCGGCCACCGGCTACGACAGCCGCACCGCCGTACGCGACCTGTTCGCGCTGCTCGCCGCCCTCGGCCTGGGGCACCGCCGCGTGCACCTGGTCGGCAACAGCTACGGCGGGACCCTCGCCCTGCACGCCGCGCTGGCCCGGCCCGGCCTCGTCAGCGGGCTCACCCTCCTCGAACCCCCGCTCGGCGGAGGCTGGGTGGAGAACATGGTGGACACACTGTCGGCCGCCGCCCTCGGCCTGGAGGACAGCCCGGTACCCGCCGAGCTGCGCACGCTGCGCCTGCGCAAGGCCGCCAACCTGACGGCGATCGCCGACGCCCTCCTCAACCGCACGTCGCTCATTGACGACGTCGCCGCGAGCCGCCCCTTCACGCCGGCCGACTACGCCCGGCTGGACTGCCCGGCCCTGATCGTGTGCGGGGAGCACTCCGAGCTGGTGCCCGGGGCGCGCGAGCCGGCCCGCCACGCAGCCCGGTGCGAGCTGCGGATCCTGCCGGACCTGGGGCACGACGTCCTCAAGGAGAGCAGCGGGGTCCTGCGGGATGCCGTGCTCGCCCATGTCGCCGCGACAGTGGCAGCGCCGCCCACGCCGACGGCGACGGCGGTCCGGCCGCAGGTGGGAGCTCTGGTCCCGTGAGGGTGCTGTTCACGGTGCCGCCGCTCGCGGGGCACGTCAATCCGACCGTGGCCGTGGGAGCCGAACTCACCGCCAGGGGCCATGAGACCGCCTGGACCGGGCCGGCCGCGGCGCTCGCCCGGCTGCTGCCCGCGCAGGCCCGGATCCTGCCCGCCGGCGAGGAGGCGGGCGGCGTGTACACGGAGCTCCATGAGCGCTGGCGCGACCTGCGCGGGGTGGGCGCGTTGCGGTTCCTGTGGGAGGAGGCGCTGGTGCCGCTGGCCCGGGCGATGGTGCCGGGCGTGGAGCGGGCCGTGCGCACCTTCGGACCGGACGTGGTGGTCGCGGACCAGCAGGCGCTGGCCGGGCCGCTGGCCGCCCGCCGGCTCGGCGTCCCCTGGGTGACGTCCGCCAGCACCTCGGCCGAACTGACCCGTCCCTTCGCCGACTTCCCGAAGGTCGGGGAGTGGGTGGCCGGGCAGATCTCCGGCCTGCTCGCGGAGTACGGCGCGGGCGGGGAGCGGCGGGGATGGGACCCGCGGTTCTCCGAGCGCCTGGTACTGGTCTTCTCCACCCCCGAACTGGTGGGAACGACCGGGCAGTTCCCCCCGCACCACGCGTACGTCGGTCCGGCGTTCGGGGCACGCCCGGCCCCGCCCGGTTTCCCCTGGCAGCGCCTGGACCCGGGGCGGCGGCGGGTGCTGGTCTCCCTCGGCACCCTCAACCAGCAGGCCGGGTCCCGGTTCTACGACGCGGTACTGGGAGCCGCCGAACGCCTGGCCGACGAGGTGCAGTTGGTGCTGGCGGCGCCCGCCGCCATGGTCGGGGAGGTGCCGGAGCACGTGCTGCTGCAGGAGAGCGTCCCGCAGCTGGAGCTGCTGCCGCACCTGGACGCGGTGGTCTGCCACGCCGGGCACAACACCGTCTGCGAGGCCCTCGCGCACGGGCTGCCCCTGGTCGTCGCTCCCATCCGGGACGACCAGCCGATCGTGGCCCGTCAGGTCGTCGAGGCCGGGGCGGGGATCCGGGTGCGGTTCGGCAGGACGCGGGCCGAGGAACTGCGCGACGCGCTCACCTCCGTACTGGACGACCCCGGCCCCCGCCGGGCCGCCCGGCGGATTCAGGCCTCATTCGCCGCGGCGGGCGGGGCCGCCGCCGCGGCCGACCGGTTGGAGAAGCTGACATGACGCACCCTCCGCTCTCCGGGGTCCGCTGGACCTCCGCGGTGTTACTGGCCGCCCTCGGCGCGGGCACCGTACGGGCCGCGCTCCGGCTGCGGGCCCTGCCCGTGCTGCCGGTGGTCCCGCCCACGTCGGCCGGAGTGCCGCGGCCCGCCGGGTGGCGGCTGCTGACCGCCGGCGGGGTCGAGCCCGATCCGGCGACCTTCCTGGCCGCCTGCGCGTACGCGGAGGGGGAAGGGCTGCGGGTGCTGGACCTACTGCCCGCGGACCTGGCCGCCGAACGGGCGCTGGGGCTGCTCCGTCTGGTCGACCCCGCGCGCTACCGGTGGGACCGGCTGGGCGAGGGGCGCGGGGCCGGGTTCGCCGTCCTCGTCACCGAGGAGGTGCTGGACCGGGCCGGGGTGGATCCGGGCGGTCCGCGCCCGGAGCCGGCGGAACTGCTGGCGCTGACGCGCCGTCTGAAGGAGTACGCCTCCGACGCGACAGGGCTGGCCGTCGCCCCTGGCCTGAGCTGTGGGGGCCCCGGTGACTCCGGCGGGCCGGCGCGCGCCGCGGAGCTGCGGGCCCAGGGGCTGCCGCCCGGCGCGCTGGCCGCCGCCCAGCTGGGCGGGCTGGCGCTGCTGGCGGGTGTCGCCGTACGCCAGGGCCGGTGGGGTGCGGCCGCGGCCGGGCTGTACTGGCTCCAGCCGTACCTGGTGCTGGGCGGGTCCGGCTCGCCGCTGCGGCCGGCCGATCTGGCCCGGGCCACCGCCGCGAGGCCGGTGCGCTCCCTCAGGGCGGGCCTGCGTACGGCCCGGGCGGCCGGGCGGGACGACGCACCCGACGGCGCGCGGGCGGCCGCCTACCGCAAGGACCTGGCCGGGGGCACCGACCGCTTCCTGGAGGCACGCCGTCCGGACTGCCCGTGGTGCGGCTCCGCCCGGCTCTCGGTCCGCGTCCGGGTGCCCGACCTGCTCCAGGGCAAGCCCGGCCGGTTCACCCTGGAGCAGTGCGGGGACTGCGGTCACGTCTTCCAGAACCCCCGGCTGACCCCGGAGGGGCTGGAGTTCTACTACCGCGACTTCTACGACGGAAGCGGCGGTGAGGGAGCCGGCACCGTCTTCGGCAGACTGGGCGCCGCCTACCGGGGGCGCGCCGAGATGCTCCTCCCCCACGCGGACCCGGTCTCCTGGCTGGACGTCGGCACCGGGCACGGACACTTCTGCAACGCGGCGCGGGCCGTGTGGCCGCGGACCCGCTTCGACGGGCTGGACATGGGCGACGGGGTCCGGGAGGCGGAGCGGCGCGGCTGGGTGGAGACCGGATACCAGGGCCAGTTCCCGGAGTTCGCCCCGAAGCTGGCGGGCCAGTACGAGGTGGTCAGCATGTACCACTACCTGGAGCACACCCGGGATCCGCTGGCCGAACTGGACGCGGCGGCCGCCGTCCTCGCCCCGGGCGGGTTCCTGGCGATCGAGCTGCCCGACCCGGAGTCGCGGATGGCGCGGGTCCTCGGCCCGGCCTGGCTGCCCTGGTTCCAGCCGCAGCACCAGCACCTCGCCCCCGCCGCGAACCTGCGCGAGGCTCTGGCCGACCGCGGGTTCACCGTCGTCGCCGAGGAACACGGGCCGGCCCACCAGGGAAACGACTTCTTCGGCGCGGTGGCCCTCACGGCGACGCGCCTGGCCCCCGACCCGGACCGGCCGTGGGGCCCGCCGGCCACGCGCCGGACCCGGGCCCTGGCCCATGCCGTGCGGCTGGCGGCGCTGCCCTGCTTCGCGGCCGCGGCGGCGCTGGACACCCTCCGTACGGCGGCCGCCCGCCGTACGGACGGCGGCAACGCCTATCGGCTGCTGGCCCGCAAGGACGCCCCATGACCCCGGCGTCCGGCCCCACCGTCCCGGCGGGCGCAGCGGCCCCGGCGCCGGCCCCTGCCGCGGGCTCCGCCGCGCGTGGGCCGGCCGGCCGCGCCGGAGGCGATCTGGCTCGGCGGGCCACCGCCGATCCGCTGTTCCGCCTGGTCGCGTACGCCCTGGAGGCCGCGCACGGCTGGCCCCCCGCCGCGGTGTGGAGCGCACCGTACGCCTTCCGGCTCGGTTCCCCCGGGCTCGTGGCCGCGGCCGGCTGGCCGACCGCAGCAGCGGCGGCCCCCCGCGACGACGGCCTGGTACGGCTCAGTTCCCTCGGTCATCCGGCGGACGGCTGCGACCTGCCGCTGACCCTGTCCGGGCCGCTGCCCGACGCTCCCGCCTGGGCCGTCCGGCCGTACACCGTACTGCGCGCCCTGGCGCGCGCCGGGTACGGCCGCGGCGGGACGGACCTGCACGTGCAGGGCTCGCTCGCGGCGGCCGCCGGACTGGCGACGGCGGAACCGGCCGACTGCGCGGTGGCGCTGGCGGTGGCCGACGTCCACTCGGGGGCGCAGGAGCAGCCGGACCGGGCGCTCCTCGCCCGGCTGCTGGCCGAGGCGTTGCCGGAGGGGGACGACGGTCTGCGCCGGGCGGTGTTCTTCGCCCGGCCCGGCCGGGCCCTGCTGCTGGGCGTCCACCCACAGCCGAAGCCGCAACCGCGCCGGCGGCAGCGGTACGTCGCCTTCGACCCGGCGGCCTCGGGGGCACGGCTGGTGCTGATGGCCGTGCGCGGCGAGGCCGCGGACCGTCCCCGGGAGCTGGCGCGTGCGGTGTCCTGCGCCCGCCGGGCCGGGGCCCTGAGCGCCTGGCCGCCCGGGCAGCGGCCCGGGCGGAGCGTGCTGGTGCTGCTGCCCGAGGCACGGCTGGCGGCGGTGCGGTCCGCCGTCGCGGAGGACTTCCGCGGGCGGGGGCTGCCCGTACCGCGGTTCCTGAACATCGCCGTGGCCGGCGCGGCCCGGCGGGAGGGATGACCCGCCCGGTCCCCGGCCCGTACGACGCCGACGACAACGACAACGACAACGACAAGGAGAACCCCATGCCCACGCACCCACCCTCACCGGCGGCGCGCACGAGACGCCGCGCCCTGTGGTCCGCGGCCGTCGCCGGCATCGGCACGCTCGGCCTGCTCGGCGCCTTCACCGTGGCCAACTCCCAGGCCGCCGAGCACGGTTCGGCCGCTCCGGCGGCCGCAGCAGCGGCCCTGCCCTCCTACGACCACGTCGTGGTGGTCGTGTACGAGAACAAGCAGTACGGGGAGATCATCGGCAGCGCGAACGCCCCGTACATCAACCAGCTGGCGAACGGCGGCGCGAGCCTGACCGGCATGAAGGCGCTCACCCACCCCAGCCAGCCGAACTACTTCAACCTCTTCTCCGGCTCCACGCAGGGCATCACGGGGGACGGCTGCTACACCCCGCAGTCGATGACGGCGCCGAACCTCGGCCAGGAGCTGATCGCGGCCGGCAAGACCTTCGCGACGTACAACGAGGACCTGCCGGGCGAGGGTTCCACGGCGTGCACGAACGGCCAGTACGCGCAGAAGCACAACCCGTGGTTCGCCTTCAAGAACGTGCCGCTGAACACGGGCAAGACGTGGACGCAGTTCCCGCAGAACGACTTCGCGGCGCTGCCCGACCTGTCCTTCGTGGTCCCCAACCAGTGCAACGACATGCACTCGTGCTCCGTCGGCACCGGGGACACCTGGACCAGGAACAACCTCGACGCCTACGCGCAGTGGGCGAAGGCCAACAACAGCCTGCTGGTGCTCACCTGGGACGAGGACAACTACCTGGGGTCGAACCAGATCGCGACCGTCTTCCACGGCGCGAAGGTCAAGACGGGCAAGTACGCCACGGCCTTCAACCACCACCATCTGCTGCGGACCCTCGAGGACCTCTTCGGCACGGCGACGCACGCCGGCAACGCGGCGAACGTCCAGCCGATCAGCGAGGTGTTCGACACCTCGACCGAGCCCACCCCCACGCCCACATCCACTCCGACGCCGACGCCGACTCCCACGCCCACCCCGACCCCGGGCGGTCTGAAGCTGGCCGACCCGGGCCCCCGGACCTGCAAGTTCAACCAGTCCTGCACCGTCCAACTCAGCGCCACCGGCGGCAAGCCACCGGTCCGGTATGCGGCCACCGGGCTGCCCTGGGGCCTGACCCTCGACACGACCAGCGGCCGGATCAGCGGCAGGCCGTGGTCCGTCGGCACGGTGCAGGTCACCGCGACGGCGACCGACTCCGCGGGCACGACCGTCACGGCCGCCTTCCCGCTCACCGTCAACTGGTTCTGACCCGGCCCCGGAGGCATCCGTGTACCTGTCGACCAGCCGGGCCGCGGACGTCTGCGCGGACACCCCGGCCCCCAAGGGCCCCTTGCGGGCCGTGCCCGGCACGGTGTTCGCGCTCGGACTGGTCAGTCTGCTCACGGACGTCTCCGCGGAAATGGTCACCGCCGTCCTGCCGCTGTACCTGATGGCGGGACTCGGCATGTCCCCGCTCGCCTTCGGCGCCCTGGACGGTCTCCACCAGGGCGCCACCGCGCTGCTGCGCCTCGTCGGCGGCCGGATCTCCGACCGGACCCGCCGCCACAAGCTCGTCGCCGGCACCGGGTACGCGCTCTCCGCGGCGTGCAAGGCGGCCCTGCTCGCCGTCACCGCCCCCTGGTCGGTGGCGGCGGTGCTCGCCGCCGACCGGACCGGCAAGGGGCTGCGCACCGCGCCCCGGGACGCGCTGATCTCGCTGTCGGCGCCGCCCGGGATGCAGGGCCGCGCCTTCGGGGTGCACCGGGCGCTCGACACGGCGGGTGCGCTGCTGGGGCCGCTGGCAGCCTTCGGGGTGCTGTGGGTCGCGGTGGACGGGTACGCGGCGGTGTTCACCGTGAGCTGCTGCGTCGCCGTCCTGGGCGTGGTGGTGCTCGCCCTGTTCGTACGGGAGGCCCCCGCGCCCTCGGTCGCGCGGCCGCCGGAGCCGCCGCCCGTGCGCTCCCTCCTGCGGATCGCCGGCCTGCGGCGGTTGTGCCTCACGGCCGCCGTACTCGGCCTGTTCACCGTCGGCGACGCCTTCCTCTACCTCCTGTTGCAGCGCCGCCTGGACCTGTCGGCCGTGTGGTTCCCGCTCCTGCCCGTCGGCACGGCGGCCGTGTTCCTGCTGGCCGCGGTGCCCGTGGGCCGGCTCGCCGACCGGGTCGGGCGCGGCCGGGTCTTCCTCGGCGGGCACGCAACTCTGCTCGGCGCCTGCCTGCTGCTCCTGGCGCCGCTGCCGGCCGGGGCACTGCTGGTCGCCGGAGTACTGGCGGCGCTCGGCCTGTTTTACGCGGCCACCGACGGGGTGCTGATGGCCGCGGCCGGGCCGCTGCTCCCGCCGGAACTGCGCACGACGGGGCTGGCGGTGCTCCAGACGGCGCAGGCGCTGGCCCGGTTCGCCGGGTCCCTGCTGTTCGGGGCGGCCTGGACGATGTGGGGACCGGGCGCGGCGCTGGGTGCGGCGGCGCTCGGGCTGCTGCTGTCGCTGGCGCTCGTCTCCGTGTCCGCGGCCTGCGGACGCGGCAGCCGTCGTAGGGTCGGCGCATGACTCTCGAAGGTCTCGAAGGCAGGGTGGCCCTCGTCGCGGGGGCGACGCGGGGTGCGGGCCGCGGCATCGCGGTCCAGTTGGGGGCGCAGGGCGCCACCGTGTACGTGTCGGGGCGCAGCACCAGGGGCCGGCGTTCGGAGTACGACCGGCCCGAGACGATCGAGGAGACCGCCGAACTGGTCACCGCGGCGGGCGGCCGGGGCATCGCGGTGGTCGCCGACCATCTGGTGCCGGCGCAGGTCGAGGCCCTGGTGGCGCGGATCGACGCGGAACAGGGCCGTCTCGACGTCCTGGTCAACGACATCTGGGGCGGGGAGCTGCTCTTCGAGTGGGACAGCACCGTCTGGGAGCACGACCTGGACAAGGGGCTGCGACTGCTGCGGCTGGCGGTGGAGACGCACGCCATCACCAGCCATTTCGCGGTGCCGTTGCTGCTGCGCGAGCCGGGCGGTCTGGTGGTGGAGATGACGGACGGCACCGCCGACTACAACGCCACCCGCTACCGGGTCTCCTTCTTCTACGACATCGCCAAGTCCGCTGTGCTGCGGATGGCGTTCGCGCTCGGGCACGAGCTGGGCCCGCGCGGGGCCACGGCGGTGGCGCTGACCCCGGGCTGGCTGCGCTCGGAGATGATGCTCGACGCCTACGGCGTGACGGAGGAGACCTGGCGGGAGGCGCTGGCCAAGACCCCGCACTTCGCGATCTCCGAGACCCCCGCGTACGTGGGCCGCGCGGTCGCGGCCCTCGCCGCGGACCCGGAGGTCTCCCGCTGGAACGGCCAGTCCCTCTCCAGCGGCCGGCTGGCACAGGTGTACGGCTTCACGGACCTGGACGGCAGCCGTCCGGACGCCTGGCGTTACCTGGTCGAGGTCCAGGACCCCGGCCACCCCGCGGACACCACCGGCTACCGCTAGACGGCCTCGGGCCGGTCCGCGGTCTGCGGCGTGGGGCGGGAGGCCAGGCGGTGGGCGAGGCCGTCCAGGACGCACTGCAGGCCGAAGGACCAGATCGTCTCGGGGTGGTAGCCGGCGACCGCGCTGCCGACGCGGCCGGCGAGCGGGTAGCGCTCGGGGTCGAGGGCGCGCTCCAGCAGCGGGGCGCTGACGGCCCACCAGTCCTCCTGGCTCTGGCGGCTGTTGTGGTCGGCGTCGTCGGCGGCGGCCAGGGCGTTGGCGTGGACGAAGCCGAGCAGGTGGGCCAGGGCGGCATCCATCTCGGTGTCGGTGAGCCCGATGCCCTCGAAGGCCGCCAGCTCGTACTCGTACTTCCCGATCACCCCCGGGCCCAGCGGCGGGCGGGTGACGGCCAGGTCGGCGATCCAGGGGTGGCGGAGCATCAGGTCCCGGTTGTCCTCGGCCACCCGGGCGACATGGACCTGCCAGGGCTCCCCCGGGTCGGCCGGCCGGCGTTCCATGTGCAGGTACGCGTCGTCGAGCATCAGGTCGAGCAGCTCCGCCTTGCCGGGGACGTACGTGTAGACGGTCATCGGCGTCACGCCGAGCCGCTGCGCCAGCGCCCGCATGGTCAGCGCGGCCAGTCCTTCCTCGTCGGCGAGTGCGGTCGCGGCCCGGACGACGGCGTCCACGCTGAGGCCCTGCCGCGGACCGCGGCGGGCGGGCTGCGCCGACTGCCCGGACTCGCGCCACAGCAGCTCCAGCGTGCGGACGGGATCTCCCGCGCCGCTGCGGTCCTTCGCCATGTCCCCGCCTCCGAGCCTTCGCCAACAATGAGCTACACCGTATAGAGTACAGCGTATAGAGTGAAGCTCAGAGAGCAAGCCGCCGCGCCGCACCTCAAGGAGTCCCGTGCACATCGCCGCCGACAACCACCAGGTCATCCAGGTACGGGGAGCCCGCGAGAACAACCTCGCCGACATATCGCTGGACATCCCCAAGCGTCGCCTGACGGTCTTCACCGGCGTCTCCGGCTCCGGGAAGTCCTCCCTCGTCTTCGGCACCATCGCCGCCGAGTCGCAGCGGATGATCAACGAGACGTACACCGCCTTCATCCAGTCCTTCATGCCGAGCCTCGGCCGGCCCGACGTGGACGGCCTGCACAACCTGAGCGCCGCCATCGTGGTCGACCAGGAGCGGATGGGCGCGGGCTCCCGCTCCACCGTGGGCACCGCCACCGACGCCTACACGATGCTGCGGATCATCTACTCCCGCGTCGGCACGCCCCACATCGGCACGTCCAGCGCGTTCAGCTTCAACAACCCCGAGGGGATGTGCCCGCGCTGCGAAGGCGTCGGCGAGGTCTCCGACATCGACGTGGACCAGCTGGTCGACCGCGAACTCTCCCTCAACGAGGGCGCGATCACCGTCCCCGGCTTCGCCGTCGATTCCTGGTACTGGCAGAACATGGCGAACTCCGGCTTCTACTCCCCCGACACCAAGCTCAAGGACTTCACCGAGCAGGAGTGGGCCGACTTCCTGCACAGAAGCGCGGTGAAGGTGAAAGCGGGCTCCAACGGCTTCACCTACGAGGGCCTGATCACCAAGATCACCCGCCTCTACCTGGCCAAGGACCGCGAGTCCATGCAGCCCCACATCCGGGCCTTCGTGGACCGTGCGGTGGTCTTCACCGCCTGCCCCGACTGCGGGGGCACCCGCCTCTCGGCGGCCGCACTGTCCTCGCGCATCCACGGCGTGAACATCGCCGAGTGCGCGTCGATGCAGATCAGCGAACTCGCCGGCTTCGTACGCCGGATCGACGACCCCGGCGTGGCCCCGATGCTGGCCAACCTCCGGGGCCTGCTCGACTCCCTCGTCGAGATCGGTCTGGGCTACCTCAGCCTGGACCGCCCCTCGGGCACGCTGTCCGGCGGCGAGGCCCAGCGCGTGAAGATGGTGCGGCACCTGGGCTCCTCCCTCACGGACGTCACGTACGTCTTCGACGAGCCCACCACCGGCCTGCACCCCCACGACATCCAGCGCATGAACGACCTGCTGCTGCGGCTGCGCGACAAGGGCAACACCGTGCTGGTCGTGGAGCACAAGCCCGAGGTCATCGCCATGGCCGACCACGTCGTCGACCTCGGCCCGGGCGCCGGCACGGCGGGCGGGCAGCTGTGCTACAGCGGGGACGTGGCCGGGCTGCGCACCTCCGGCACCCTCACCGGGCGCCACCTCGGTCACCGGGCGCGGCTGCGGGAGTCGGTGCGCAGCCCTCGCGGCCACCTGTCGGTGAAGGGCGCCGACCTGCACAACCTGAAGGACGTCAGCGTGGACGTGCCGCTCGGCGTGCTCACGGTGGTGACCGGTGTCGCGGGATCCGGGAAGAGCTCGCTGATCCACGGCTACCTGTCCGGGCGGGAGGGGGTCGTGGTGGCCGACCAGTCGCCCATCCGCGGTTCGCGCCGGTCCAACCCGGCCACCTACACCGGTCTGCTGGGCCCGATCCGGACCGCCTTCGCCAAGGCCAACGGCGTCAAGGCGGCACTGTTCAGCGCCAATTCGGAGGGTGCCTGCCCGAAGTGCAACGGCCTGGGGCTCGTCTACACGGACCTGGCGATGATGGCCGGGGTGGCCACGGTGTGCGAGGAGTGCGAGGGCAAGCGGTTCACGCCCGAGGTGCTGACGTACCGGCTGCGCGGCAAGAACATCAGCGAGGTACTGAACATGCCGGTGGCGGAGGCGTTCGAGTTCTTCTCCACCGGCCAGGCCAGGGCCGTCCTCGGGCGGCTGGCCGACGTCGGCCTCTCGTACGTGCGGCTCGGCCAGCCCCTCAACACCCTGTCGGGCGGGGAGCGGCAGCGGCTCAAGCTCGCGATCAGCATGGCGGAGAAGTCCTCGACGTACATCCTGGACGAGCCGACGACCGGCCTGCACATGGCCGATGTCGACAAGCTGCTGGCCCTGCTGGACCGGCTCGTCGACGACGGCAACTCCGTGATCGTCATCGAGCACCACCAGGCGGTGATGGCGCACGCAGACTGGCTGATCGACATCGGCCCCGGCGGCGGTCACTCCGGCGGCCGGGTCGTCTTCGAGGGCACTCCGGCGGACCTGGTGGCCGGGGCGGACACGCTGACCGCCCGTCACCTGCGGGAGTACGTCGGGGCCGACGCGTAGCGGGGCGACGGGGGCAGGACGGCGCGGCGGGGGGACGACGCGCGGGGGGACGCCGTGCGCAGGGTGCGTACGGCGTTCGCACCGACCGCTAGGCTGCCGCCATGTCAGCAGACGAGCAGCACCACGACCCCGTCGCGCCCGCCGTCGCCCCCGCCTGGACGGGTCCGCGCCGCAAGGAGCGGCAGCCGGCGCTGAGCCGGGCCCAGATCGTCGCGGCGGCGCTGCGGCTGCTCGACGCCGACGGGATGGAGGCGCTGAGCATGCGCAAGCTCGGCGGCGAGATGGGCGCGGCCGCCACCTCGCTGTACCGGCACGTCACCGGCAAGGACGAGGTGATCGAGCTGGTCCTGGACGAGGTCTGCGGCGAGCTGGTGGTGCCCGCCGCCGACGCGCCGGGCGACTGGCGCGAGGCCGTCTCGCGCAGCGGCCACAGCCTGCGCGCGATGACCCTGCGCCACCCCTGGGTGGCCTCGGTGCTCGGGCAGGCGGGGCCGGCGCGCTTCGGCCCGAACCTGCTGCGCATGTCGCAGCGGATGCTGGCGCTCTTCCAGACGGCCGGCTTCCCGGCGAGCGAGGCGGTCCCCGCGATGAGGGCCGTCGTCTCGTACGTCGTCGGCGCGACGAGCGGCGAGGCGGCCCAGCTCTCGCGGACCGCCCGGAGCGGACAGAGCGAGCGGAGCCCGCGTGCGCTCCGCGACGAGAACTTCGACTACGGCCTCCAGCGGATCCTGGACGGCCTCCAGGCCCGTCTCGCCCGCGCCTGACGACCCAAGGGCTGTCCCGTGATCCCCGGCGGGCGCACGACGACAGCCACGGCACCTCGCCGCGTCGTCGGAACGCCCGGATACGCCCAGTATCAGCATGCTCCTCCGCCTTGCGGTGCACCGCGTCTGACGCCGCGCGCCGATCCACCGGGGATTACGGGACAGCCCTTAGGAAAGACGCAGTTCGCGGTCTTCGCCGAGGGGGGCGAAGAAGCGTTCCACGTCGGCTTCGGCGACCTCGGCCAGGGTCGGCGGGGACCAGCGCGGGGTGCGGTCCTTGTCGACGACCTGGGCCCGGATGCCCTCCACCAGGTCGGGCGCGGCGAGTGCGTTGCAGGAGACGCGGAACTCCTGGGCAAGAACCCGCTCCAGCGTGTCGAGGGCGGCGGCCCGGCGCACCGCGGCGAGGGTGACCTTCAGGGCGGTCGGGGACTTGGCCAGAAGCGTCTCTGCGGCCTCCTTCGCGGCCGGCTCGCCATGGCCGAGCAGCCGCTCGACGATCTCCTCGACCGTGGCGGCCGCGTAGCAGTGGTCGATCCAGGGCCGCCCGTCGGCGAGGACCCCGGGGGCGGGCGTGGCGGCGTACCGCGGCAGCACCTCGCCAGCGGGGGCGGTGGCCAGTGCGGCGGTCAGCTCCGGGAGCCGCTCGGCGGGTACGAAGTGGTCGGCGAGCCCGCAGAGCAGCGCGTCGGCGGCGCCCACGGCGGCACCGGTGAGGGCGAGATGGGTGCCGAGCCGGCCGGGGGCGCGGCCGAGCAGCCAGGTTCCGCCGACGTCCGGGACGAAGCCGATGCCGGTCTCCGGCATGGCGACGCGGGAGCGTTCGGTGACGACGCGGACGCTGCCGTGGGAGGAGACCCCGACGCCGCCGCCCATGACGATGCCGTCCATGAGGGCGACGTACGGCTTGGGGTAGCGGGCGATGCGGGCGTTGAGCCGGTACTCGTCGCGCCAGAAGCCGGCGGATGCGGTGGTACCGGCCTTGGCATCGTCGTGGATGGCCCGGATGTCGCCGCCCGCGCACAGCCCGCGCTCGCCGGCTCCGCGGATCAGGACCTGGCTGACGGCGGGGTCGTCCGCCCAGGCGTCGAGGGCCTCGGCGATCCGCAGCACCATGGGGTGGGTGAGGGCGTTGAGGGCCCGGGGGCGGTTGAGGGTGACCACGCCGGTCCGGCCGTCGACGTGGAACAGGACGGTGCCGTCGTCGGAGGGGCCGTTTGCGTCGGTCTCGGGTTCGGTCTTCACGGCCATCAGTATGTCCGCGGCGCAGGCGGAGGCGGTAAGCGGAAGATCATCCCGGAGAGCAGCCGCACCTTCGGCACCGGGGTCGTCGACCTGCGCTACGGGCGGCCATGGGGAGTGTCCCGGTCGCGGGGGCGGGCCCGGTGGGCCCGCCAGGCGGCCATGGCGTCCGCACGGGCGCCGCCGGGGTGGTCTGCGTGCCAGTCGCGCAGGAAGCGGTTGAACTCGAACTGGTCACCGACCTCCTGGGGTTCGGCCGCCCGGGCACGGGTCGCGTGCCAGTGCTCGACGGCTTCGGCGAGGGTGTGCCCCGCGTGGCCTGCGACGTACTCCCGCATGAAGGCGTCGAAGTGGAAGCCCGGGCCGATCTCGCGGACGAAGTACTCCCGCAGCACCTGGCTGCAGCGCTGCCCCGCCGGGATCACCGTCGTCCCGTCGACGGGGGCGGCGAGCTGCCTTCCCGCGCGGCGGGGTTCGGCGGGCGCCGCGGACACGGGCTCGGGCAGGCCGTCGAGCGCGGCGGCGAGCCGGGCGGTGACGGCGGCCTTCCCGCCGCGGGCCGGCACCCCCATCTGCCGTGCCAGCCCGCTCAGTTCGGCCAGGGTCCAGTACCAGCGCAGCAGCTCCGCGCCGGTCAGCGCCGTCGACAGCGGGGGGCGCACCTCCGCCACATTCGTACTCATGTTCGCATTCTACGGGAGTGTCGGGGCGATCCCCGGCCGTACGCGACATGCCGGTGGTCAGCCGGGGCGGGCACGGCCCCGTCTGACAGGTTTTCACCTCAGACCGAGCGCCGACGGCCCCACCGCACCCGGCCCCGAAGGAGAGCGCATGTCCGCCGACCCGACCGACCTCGTCCTCGGCGGGGACACCGCCCTGGTCCTCAGCGGGGACACCGCCCTGGTCCTCATCGGCCTGGCCGCGGCGTTCCGCGCCCGCCGGCTGCCGGTGGTCCTGGTCAAGGCGGCCTGGTCGCCCGACGGCGGGGACCTCCCCACCGCCCATGCGGACCGGCCGGGTCCGGCCGCGGCGCCGCCCCCCGCGTTCTCCGAGATCCCCGCCGAACTCGCCGCCCTCGGCGACGTGGTCGTCACCGAACGCCACTGGGGCGCCTTCACCGGCACCGAGCTGGACCTCCAGCTCCGACGCCGCGGCATCCACCGCATCGTCCTGGCCGGCATCTCCACCAGCGTCGGCGTCGAGCCCACCGCCCGTACGGCGTGGGAACTCAGCTACGACCTGGTCTTCCCGGCGGACGCCACCGCCGACACCGACCCCGGCTCCCACGCCCACACCTTCGGCCAGATCTTCCCGCGCATCGGCAGGGTGACCACCACCGGCGAGGTCATCGCGGCCCTGCGCCCGTGACCGCTCAGGGCCGGCCCGCTGCACGCAGGGTCCGCTTCCGGCCGGGTCCGCCCGTAACTCCTGGGCCTCCCGCGGGTTAGCAGCCCGGAAGACGAGGGAGTACGCATGGCACAGCAGCACACCACGTCCCTGCGGCTGCGCCTGCGGTACCGGTTCGACAACCTGGTGGCCGGGGGGTCCGCCCCGCTCATCGGGTGGCTGGCGGTGGCCTGCCTGGCGGTCGTCGTCCCGGCCAGCGCGGTCCTCGTCTGGGCCGACCGGGCCGCCCCCACGACCCTCTCGGGGCGGCTCACGGCCGTATGGGTCAGCGTCGGACAGACCCTCAAGGTCGGAGGCGCGGTCGGTTCCCCGCTCTACGTGCTCGCCTCGGTGACGCTCGCCCTGGTGGCCCTGCTGTTCGTTTCGACGCTGGTCAGTCTGATCACCACCGGCATCAACCAGCGCATCATGTCGCTGCGGCGCGGACACTCGACGGTCCTGGAGGCGGGGCACACCGTCGTCCTGGGCTGGTCCGACCAGATCTTGCCGGTGGTCGCGGAGCTCGTCGCGGCCAACGCCAACCAACGCCGCCGCGCCGTCGCCGTCCTCGCCCCGAAGGACAAGGTCGACATGGAGGACGAGATCGCCACGAGCCTCGGCGGCCGGGGAGACCGTACGGGGACCCGTACCGGGACGGGCGCCACGCGGATCATCTGCCGCAGCGGGCCCACCACCGACCCGACCGTGCTGGCCCGGGTGAGCCCGCAGACGTCGAAGGCGGTCCTGGTGCTGCCTCCCGACGGGGACGCGGGCGACGCCCACGTGGTGAAGACCCTGCTCGCCCTCGACGCCGCGCTCCCCCGGCCGCGCGACACGGTGGTGGTAGCCGCGGTCCGCGACGCCCGCAACCACCTCACGGCCAGGCTGGCGGCCGGACCCGGCGGACACGTGCTGTGCGCCGACGAGATCATCGCCCGGCTCCTCGTGCAGACCGCACGCCAGCCCGGACTCTCCCTCGTGTACCAGGAGTTGCTGGACTTCGACGGCGACGAGTTCTACACCGCCGGCGCGGAGGGTCTCGCCGGACGCACCTTCGGCGAAGCCCTGCTCGCGTTCACCACGTCCTCGGTGGTCGGCCTGCTGCACGCGGACGGCCGCGTCGTGCTCAACCCGGACACCGGTACGGAGATCGACGCGGGCGACCGGATCATCCTGGTCTCCGAGGACGACGACACGGCCGTGCCGGAGCCGGCCGGCCCCTGGGTCGACGAGGACGCGATCGTCACCGCCCGCCCCCGGTCACGCTGCGCCGAACGGCTCCTCCTCCTCGGCTGGAACCGGCGCGCTCCGCTCGTCGTCGAGCAGCTCGACGAGTTCGTCAGCCCCGGCACCACCCTGGACGTCGTGGCGTTCGGCGACGCGGCGACGCGGCGGACCGCCGCCGAGGTCGCGGCGGCGCGCAGCCGTCTCGACGTGTCCTTCCACAGCGGGGACATCACCGACCCGGACGTCCTGGCGAAGCTGGACGTGCCCTCGTACGACAGCGTGATCGTGATCGGCGAGACGGACCGCGAGGGCACGGCCCCGGCCGCCGCACCCCCCGACGCCGACCCGCCCGCCCGCGCCGCGGAGCCCGGGAGCGGCACGGACGACAGGACCCTGCTGACGCTGCTGCACCTGCGGGCGATCGGGGATGCGGCGGGCTGCGAACTCCCGCTGACCACCGAGATGTCCGACGACGGCAACCGGCTGCTCGCCCCCGCCCGCGCCGGTGCCGACTTCATCGTCAGCGGCCGTCTGATCAGCCTCCTGATGACCCAGATCTCCGAGAGCGGACATCTCGCGGACGTCTTCGAGGAGTTGTTCAGGGCGGAGGGGAGCGAGTTCTACCTGCGGCCGGTGGCGGACTACGTCCGGACCGACCGGGAGGTGGCCTTCGCCACGGTGGTCGAGTCGGCGCGCCGCCGCCGCGAGTGCGCGGTCGGCTACCGGCTGCGCGGCCAGACCTCGACGGCTCCCGCGTACGGCGTCCGGCTCAATCCCGACAAGCGGCAGCGGGTCCGTTTCGGCGAGCACGACTGCGTGGTCGTACTCGCCGAGAACTGAGGCACGAGGCCGTCAGACCGTCCGGCCGTCAGACCGTCCGGCCGTCGGTCACGCCGACGTGTGGACCTCCAGGGCGGTGCGCACCGCGGATTCCAGGGCGCCTTCGATCCACGCCGGCTTGACGGAGGTGTGGCAGCCCGCGAAGTGCAGGTTCCCCTCCGCCCCGCGTACGTGCGGGAAGAGTTCGGTGTGCTGGCCGGGCAGCAGCACGGAGGCCTCGCCGTACGCGTACGGGTCGCGCATCCAGGACTGGGTGCGTCCGACGCCCGTGTAGAACACCTCGATCCGCTGCCCGAACACCTCCTGGACGCCGGCCAGGGCGCGGGGGTAGCGCTCGTCGTCGTCCAGGGAGTCCCACTTCAGGGCGTCGTCCGACCAGCTGTAGGAGGCGAGCACGACCCCGCCCCGGCTGCCCTCGACGGGGTAGGAGGGCTGGAACATGAAGCGGTTGGGGTTGTCGGTGGCCGAGCCGCCGCCGATGACCCCGGCGGCCTCGGGCTGGTCGCGGGTGAGGCTGCGGCAGGCCGCGTAGTGGGCCCGCTGGGCACCGGAGATGCCGCTGCGCGGTACGGAGGAGTGGGCGCCCAGCAGCGCTCCGTCCTCCGGGGTCTGCCCGAGCTGGTACTTGCGGTACAGGCCGGGCTGCACGGCTTCCAGTTCGCGCTTCCAGTCGGCCTCGTCGAACTCCCACCAGCGGCGGCTGAACTCCAGCAGCACCTTGGTGGCCGCGTCGTAGTGCAGTTCGGTGATCGCGCGCCGCTTGCCGTAGGAGAGCGCGGGGGTGACCGGGATGTGGCGCAGGCCGGAGAAGGGGACGGTGATGATCGCGGTGTCGCCGGTGAAGGTCTCGCGCTGCACGGGGCGGCCGTCGCGGCCCTCCGAGACGGTGTCGACGGTGACGCGTCCCTCCCCGTGGGTGATCCGGGTGGCGCGGCGGTCGAGCCGCACGATGTCCTCGACACGGGCGTAGAGCGCGTCGGCCAGCGTGGCGGTGCCGCCGGGCAGTTCGAAGAAGGCGGTGTCGGGGCTGATGAGCGAGGCCCCGATGAAGCTGTGCACGAAGGCGAGGTGGAGGCGGGAGGTGAGGTTCTCGACGGTTCCGATCAGGTCGATGGTGCGCTCGTCGAGCTTCGCTTCCTCCGTGAGGTAGCGGTACATCGACATGTGGCCGTAGCGCTGGATGACGCGGGCCCAGCCCTCGACGAGTTCCTTGTCCTTCTTGCCGTCGATCTCCTTGCGTACCGGGGCGAAGGCGCTGCGGACGATCTGCGCGGCGGGGATCGACTCGTAAGCCGCCGGCACTCCGAAGGAGCGGTTGAGGGTCTGCGGGCTGCGCGCGTAGTCGGCGCGGCGGACGCGGATGCCGTTGACGAAGATCCAGGTGCGGTAGGCGGGGCGGCCGGAGCCGTCGACATCGACCAGGTGGAAGCGCCTGCGCTTGAGGCCGAGGCTGTCGATCAGGCCGGTGACCAGCGGGTGGCTGTCGGGGATCCGCATGGCGCCGGCTTCGGCGTACTGCTTGGGGTCGGCGAAGGCCGCGGCGGACTTCTCGTGTCCGCCGGTGCGGAAGGTCTTGATCCGGCCGCCGACGCGGTTGCCGTTGGCCTCGATGACGGTGACCTCGTGGCCCGCCTCGCGCAGCAGGTGGGCGGCGGTCAGGCCGGCCGGCCCGGCGCCGACGACCAGTACCTTCCTGCGGGGCATCCGGGAGCGCGGCAGGCCGTTCCTGAGGAGGACGTCGGTGTAACCGGGCACCAGGGGCTGGTCGTCGTCGTCCCGTACGAGGACCGCCCGGGCGACGGTGAGGCAGGTCTGCCAGTCGGGACGGGCCGGGCCGGACGGGGTCTGCGGCGTCCCGGCGGACGCGGTGGCGGCCGTGAGGGCGCCGGCTCCCGCGACCGCGGCGGCCCCGGCGATGAGGGTGCGGCGCGAGGGGCGGCGGGCGCGGTCCGGGGCGTGCCCGTCCGCAGGGTCGGGGGTGGCGTCCGGGGCGGGGGAAGACTCGATGATCATGAACCCACTCTCCAGCCCCCCGGGCGCCCTGGACGCCGAAAGGGGCCCGGGCGGGGAAGTATCACCTGGACGTGCGGAAAGGGCCCCTCGCGGTTGACGAACGGGGTTTCGGTTCGGGGCGCTCGGGGTTCAGCGGACCCGGCGCACCCGCTGGCTGGTGAGTTCGTACCGGGCTCCCACGACGGCCAGCGCACCGGCGGCGACCCTGGCGGCCATCTCGGGCTCGGCGGCCAGCCGCTCGCGCACCAGCCGGACGTTTGCGGTGATCGCGGCGTCGATGCGTGCGGCACCCCGCAAACCGCGGTCGATGGCGGGGCGGATCTGGTCGACCAGGTACTGCATGTGGCCGGGGAGCGGTGGTCCGCCCTCCGCGGCCCGCACGGCCGCGGCCACGGCCCCGCACGACTGGTGCCCCAGGATGACGATCAGCGGGATCCGCAGTTCGAGGACGCCGTAGGCGATGCTCCCGAGGACCGCCTCGTCCAGGACCTCGCCCGCCGAGCGGACGGTCAGCAGGTCGCCGAGGCCCTGGTCGAAGACCAGTTCCGGCGGAACCCGGGAGTCGACGCAGCCGAGGACGACGGCGAACGGGTGCTGGCCCGCGACGAGCGTGCGCCGCACGGTCCGCGTCTGGTCGGGGTGGCGCTCGTGGTAGGTCCGCCACCGCCCGTTTCCCGCCACCAGTTCGCGGAGCGCCGTCTCGGGGGTGGTGGGCCGCGATCCGGCCCCTCCACCGATGCGCGGGGCCATGGGCACGTGGGAGGAGCCGGCCACCAGCCCGGCGCCCACGGCGGCCATGCCCGTCAGTACCGCCCGGGCCAGCCGACGCCGTCCCGGGCTTTCATCACCTTCAGCTTCGACACTCACATCGGAACAAACTATTCAGTTTCGATTGACCTGCTCCACAGGACACGGCCCGGGTTCAGCTCAGCTCGGAGTGCGCCCGGCTGCCGTTGTCCGCGACCGCGTCGGCGTCGGCGTCGTGGAGGAAGCCCCCCGACTGGTGCTTCCACAGCTTGGCGTAGGCGCCCTCGGTCGTGAGGAGCTCCTGGTGCGTGCCCTGCTCCACGATCCGGCCGCGGTCGAGGACGACGAGCTGGTCCATGGTGGCCACCGTGCTCAGCCGGTGCGCCACCACGAGCGCCGTCCGGCCTTCCATGAGCCGCCACAGCGCCTCCTGGACGAGGACCTCGCTCTCCGAGTCCAGGGCACTGGTCGCCTCGTCGAGCAGCAGGATCGGCGCGTCGCGCAGGATGGCCCTGGCGAGCGCGACCCGCTGGCGCTGTCCGCCGGACAGTTTGACGCCGCGTTCGCCGACCATGGTGTCGAATCCGTCGGGCAGCGCGTCCGCGAACTCCGTGACGTGTGCCGCCTCGGCCGCGCGGCGGATCTCGGCCTCGGTGGCCCCCGGCCGGGCGAAGGCGATGTTGTCCCGCAGCGTGCGGTGGAACATGGCCGGGTCCTGCGGCACGTAGGCGAGCCGGCTGCGCAGGTCCGACTGCCGCAGCCGGCTGATGTCCTGGCCCCCGATCAGGATCCGGCCGCCGTCGACGTCCGTCATCCGCAGCAGCAGCCGGGTGAGCGTGGTCTTGCCGCCACCGGACCGGCCGACGAGGCCGATCTTCGATCCGCCGGGCACGTCCAGGTCGAGGCCCTCGAAGAGCGGTCGCCCCCCGCCGTGGGAGAAGTTCACCTGCTCGAACCGTACGTCGGCGCCCTCGGAGCGCAGGGGCTCCGGCGTCACCGGGTCGACCACCGTCGGCGGCTGCAGCAGGAGTTCGGTGAACTGCGCGGCCTCCGTCATCGAGCTCTCCAGACGGCGGTAGATCTGGTTGAACTCGAACATGATGCGGGTCGCGTTGGCGTAGTAGGTGAAGGTGACGATGATCGCCTCCACGCCGTGCTCCCCCGCGCCGAGGGCGACGGCGAGCAGCAGGCCCAGCACGTTGGTCAGTACGGACAGGGGCGCGACCAGCGTGTCGATGCGCAGGTTGCCGTAGTCCCACGAACGCAGCGTCAGCCGGCGCGACTCGGCGACGCGGGACCGGTGCTCGGCGGCCTCGCGGTCCTCCGCGGCGAACGCCCGGACCGTGTCCATGTTCATCAGACTGTCGGCGACGTGTCCCGAGACCCGGGCGATGGCCTCCTCCCGCTCGGCGACGAGGACTTGGCGGCGGCGGATGAGCGGGGCGACGCACAGCGCCGTCAGGGCGATCAGCGTGAGGAGGCCGACCACGAGCATCGGTTCGTACTGCCACAGCACCACCGACGCGAACAGCAGCGGTACGAAGCTGCCCATGACCGAGAACGTCAGCGTGTCGACGAACTCCTCGAAGCGGGAGGCGAAGCTGAGGACCCGCTTGGTGAGCGATCCGGCGAAGTTGTCGTGGAAGAACGCCGCGTCCTTCGCGAACAGTTCGTCCATGCCGATGACGTAGAGGTGCTCGATGCCCCGGGCGTCGAGGCGGTTGAGGCAGTGCAGCCCGATCCGCCACAGCGTCTCGGCGAGCAGCAGGACCCCGGCGAAGGCGAGGACGTAGGGCAGCATCGTGTCGAGGCCGGCGCCGCGGCCCTCGGCGACCTGGCCGACGAGCTTGGCGACGACCAGCGGCGCAATGTAGAAGATGCCGATGTTGCCCAGCGCCGGGAGCAGCATGGCGGGAACGGCGACCCGGCGCAGGCGCGCCAGTTCCCGTCCGTAACAGCGGAGTGCGAGCAGCACCGAGCCCCTGCTCGTCATGCTTTCGCGCGATTTTGGCGATCCCATCCCAAACCCCGTGTTGTCGGACCAGCAGGACAGGAGTCGGAGTGTCCCGTAAGGGCGCCGGGGCGGTCCACGTGTTTTCCGGCCGCCGCGGCCGGCTCGGAAGGGCCACGGCGCGTTCACGCCGAAGGGCCGTTCGAGGCGGCTGATAACCTCCCAGTTCCTATGTATCCGTCCGCGATCAACGGCACCGTTTCGGCCCACCTCACGCGGTCCCTCGTCGCAGCCGTGGCCGACGCCCGTACGGGCGGGCTCGCCCGCCTGCCCGACCTCGGCGCCGACGTGCTCGGCAACGACATGGCCAGGGTCTCGACCTCGTCGCTCCTGACCGTGTGGGAGAACCTGGTCCTGGGCGAAGCCGGCACCCTCACCGGCCCACTGATCCTCGAAGAGGCCCCGATCGGCACCTTCGGACTCTGGGACTACCTCATCACCAGCGGGTCCACCCTGCGGGAGTCGCTCACACAGGCCGTGAACCTCATCGCCGTGATCGGCGATCCGGCTGCGGAGAAGCTGGTCGTCGACGAGGGCAGGGGGCGTTTCACGGTCCGCCACGCGACGGGCGGTTGGGGACCGGACGTGGTCGAGGCGGTCGACCTCTTCGCCCTCTCGCTGTTCCTGACGCGGGCCAGGTGGGCGACCGGACGCGACATCGTTCCCTCCCGGGTCACGGTGACCCACCGGCCGCCCCGCCGGGCCCGGGAGCTGGCCCGGCTGTTCGGCACCGACCGGATCCACTTCGGTGCGCCGTACAACTCGATCTCCTTCACGGAGGACGACGTACGAGCGCCGTTGCCCAGGGCCCAGCCTGGGGTGGACCGGATCCTGGCGCACCACGCGGAGCTGGTCCTGGCGGCTTCCCGGCCCGTACTCGGCTGGCTCGACCGCTTCCGGGCCGTTCTGACCGCGGCGTTCCGGGACGGCACCGTGAGCCTGGAGAACGTGGCCTGCCGTCTGGCGATGAGCCCCCGTACGCTCCAGCGGCGGCTCGCCGAGCACGGCACGACGTGGCGCGAGCAGACCGAGAGCGTACGGCACGAACACACCCTGGACCTGCTGCGCAGCACGGACCTGCCGCTCCCGGCGGTTGCCGGCCGGGTCGGCTACAGCGACGTCCGGGTGCTGCGCCGAGCGGTGCTCCGCTGGTCGGGGAAGACCCCGGGCGAGCTCCGCAAGGCCGTTCCGGCCGACCGGGCAGGGTGAGACACCCCCCGGGTCACGGGACGTCGGCGAGGGTGGCGGGAGTCGGGCCCTCGGGGCGGACGGTGAGGCCGTAGGCGGCCTTGGCCGGGACCGAGCGGAAGTGCGGGACGTGGGCGGGCAGCAGGTGTTCGAGGAGGACGGTCGACTCCCGCAGGGCGAACTGCAGGCCCAAGCAGGCCCTGGGGCCGAGGCCGAACGGGGCGTAGCCGCCCGGGCGGGTGGGCCGCCGGCCGGGGGTGAGGAAGCGGTCCGGGTCGAACCGGCCGGGATCCTCCCAGACCCCGGGGTCCCGGTGCGTGAGGTACGGGCAGACCAGGACGTCGGTGCCGGCTTCGATCGCGTACCCGGCGAGGACGTCGTCCGCGGCCGCGTGGCGGGGCAGGATCCACGCGGACGGGTAGAAGCGCAGCGTTTCGTGGACGAGGGCCTGTAGCGCCCGGCTCCGTTCGGGGGAGCCTTCCGCGCCGGCGGCGAGGGCCCGCCCGCGGGCGTGTGGGTGGCGGTCGAGCAGGAGATACAGCCAGGTCAGGGTGCCGGCGGTGGTTTCATGGCCGGCGACCAGCAGGGTGACCAGCTCGTCCCGGATCAGCCGGTCGGTGTACTCGGGGAAGGTCCCGGCAGCGTCCAGCAGGACCTGCAGCAGACCGGGGCCGTCGGGTCCCGCGCCGGCGGAGCGGGCGGCTTCGACGGCGCGGCTCGACACGGCGTCGATCCGGGCCAGTTCGACGGCCACGGCGCCCCGGGCGGTGGCGCCGTCGGCGGGCAGGGTGGGGAGTGCGGCCACGACGGCCTGCACGGCGGCGAGTTCCCGTTCCGTATCGGGATCGAGGGGATGTCCGGTGAGGGAGCGCCAGATGGTGTCCAGCGCGAAGCGGCGCATCTCCTCGCCGACGTCGAAGACCTGCCCGCTGCGGGCGTACTGCGCCCAGCGGGCCGCGGCGGTCCGCGCGGCGCCGGAGATCCGCTGCTCGTAGCGGCGCATCCCGCGGCCGGTGAACTGGGACTGGAGCAGCCGCCGTTGGCGTTGCCAGGCGTCGCCGGTCGCGGACAGGACGCCGTCGCCGAGCAGCAGCCGGGCGCGGTGCGAGCGCTTCACGTACAGGTCGGGCCGCCGAGCGAGGACGTGCTGGACGGCGTCGGGAGCGGTGACCAGGACGGTCGGGCGGGGACCGAGCCGGAACGCGGCGATGCCGCCGAGCCGTGCGCGGGCCCGGGCGAACAGGTCGATGAGCTCCCCTCCCCCGACCTGCCAGTCCTGTACGAGGGCGGGATCCAGCTCGGGGACCGGGCGGCCGGCCGGGGACGGGATCGGGAGGGGGCCGGGGCGGGCGTGGGTGGCCACGGGTCTGCTCCTGTTCGGCGGCTGTGCGTCGTCACGGACCGGTTTCGGCATCACGCACTGTAGGGGAGCGGACGCGGCAGGCAACAGCCCGCCGGCCGGCCATCGGGCGGCCGGCCGGCGGATCAGGCCGGGGGCGCCTCCCCGAGCCGCCACACGGCCAGGCCGTGCGCGGCGAGGGTCTCCGGGAGGCCCGCCGGCGCGGGCAGTTGCTCGACGTGGCGGACCCCCGGGGCCGGGGAGCCGGCGAGCAGTTCCCGGGTGACGTACGACGCGACCAGCGCGGTGAAGCGGGCGGGCCGACAAGGCGTACGACTCCCGCAGTAACCGGTCCTACCTGCGCAGACGCGGGATCAAGGCAACGATTCCGGTGCCTGCGGACCGGGTCCGTAACCGACTGAAGCACGGATCGCGTGGCGGGCGGCCGCCGAAGTTCGACAAGGACGACTACAAGCAGCGGGGCCACCGGGCGGGGGCTGCGGCCCATCCGCGGTGGCGTAGGCGGGCATGTCCCCGCACCTGGTCGTTACCCTCACATACCCCCCGGGGGTAAACAGTGAAGGGAAGGGACCGCCGTGCCACGGCGACACCGCCGACAAGGACGACGTCCTCAAACGACTGGGCCGCATCAAGGGAGGTCAGGTGCGGGGCCTGCAGCGCCTGGTCGAGAAGGACACCTACTGCATCGACGTCCTCACCCAGATCAGCGCCACCACCGAGGCGCTGCAGTCCTTCGCCCTGACGAAGGAGCGGTTCCCGGCGGCGGGGGCGACGATGGGGTAGTGAGCAAATGCAGCGCAGGCCGCTTCTCGAGGGCGGCCCCGCTGACTGACGCACCAGCCGTGTGAGCCCAGTTCGAGTCCAGACATTGCCGTGCTCCACCCGTTGCAGGGCGGTACTCGGTACTCCGCCCGAGCGGAGGAGGGGCCGGATGCATGACGAGATGCCCATTGAGGAGCTGATCAGCAGCGCCGCCCAGGACGCCGGTGGACGGCTGGGATCGCTGCCCCTGGCACAGGTGGCCACCGGCGCTGACGGGACGATCGTGCGCTGGAACCTGGCTGCACAGGAACTTCTCGGGTATACCGCGCAGGAGGTTGTGGGCCGGCACATTGCGGATCTGCTGCACCCGGCAGCCGACTCCAATCTTGGCCGGTCCTTGTGGGAGACGGCAGCGACCGGTCGCGGTGTGGTGGGAACGGTCACCATATGGCATCGCGATGGGCATCCGCTCGAGCTGGAGATCTGGGCCGGTCCTCTCCCGGATCGGCGTGACGGCGCCTCGGCGGTGCAGGTCTTCGCCGCTGACGCACACGCCACCCGGCGCATCCGGGGGTCGTCAGCGATATGGGACGGGCTGTTCGCGCGCTCGCCGGTCGGCATTGCCATCATGGACACACAGCTCCGATTCCTGCAGGTCAACGCGGCACTGGAAGCCATGAACGGCCTGAGTGAGTCGGCCCACGTGGGCCGACGCCTCGCCGAAGTCCTGCCCGAGGTGAACGCCCCGGAGATGGAAGACGCGATGCGCCGAGCCCTCGACAGAGGCGAGGCCGTCCGCGACCGGATCCGCACGGGCCGCACCCCCGCCGATCCCTACCACGACCACGTGTGGTCGTGTTCCTACGTGAGGTTGGAGGACCCCGCTGGCCGGTCGGTCGGCGTGATCGCATCCGTGGTCGACATCACCGAACAGGATCGCGCCCAGACCGAGGTAGAAGCGGCCCGCCGCCGCCTTGCCCTCCTCAGCCAGGCCAGCGCTCGCATCGGCGCCAGCCTCGACCTGGAGCGCACCGCCCAGGAGCTGGCCGATCTCGCCGTGCCGTACCTCGCCGACACCGTCACCGTCGACGTGCTGGACGCCCTCGCTCGCGGCGACGAACCGGGCGCGGGTCTCGCCGGCGGAGTGGACCTGCGGCGCCTGGGCAAAGCACCACTCACGGGCTCCGCCGTCAGCAACCTGCTGGCCCCGCTCGGCAGAACCCTCGCCTTCCCCCTGGCCGCCCCGTACACCCACCCCCTGGTGGCCCGGCAGTCTCACCTGATCGCCCACCTGGAAGAGCGCATCGGCCTCGGCGCCCGCTACTCGCCCAAACCCGCGCAGCTGCACGGCGCCGGCGTCCGCTCGCTGATGATGGTCCCGCTCATTGCCCGAGAACTGGTCATCGGTGTCGCCACCTTCTACCGCACACGCACTGCCGTCCCCTACGGGCGCGACGACCTGACCCTCGCCGGCGAACTGTGCGCCCGAGCTGCCGTCAGCATCGACAACGCGCGCCTGTACCGCCACGAACACGACACAGCGGTCATCCTCCAGCGCAGCATGCTGCCGCAGCACATCACCCCGCCCCCGGACATCGAAACGGCTCACCGGTACCTGCCGGCGAGCGACCTCAACGAAGTCGGCGGCGACTGGTACGACGTCCTGCAGCTGCCGGGAGGGAAGGCGGCCCTCCTCATGGGAGACGTCATGGGTCACGGCATAGCGGCCGCAGCCGTCATGGGTCGCCTGTCTGCTGCCGTCCGGGCTCTCGCCCGCCTCGACATGTCTCCCATAGCGCTGATGCGCCAACTGGAAGCCACCCTCGCCGACCTCGCCGAGCCGATGCTCGCGACCTTCCTGTACATGGTCTGCGACCCGGCCACCGGACACTGCACCATCACCCGCGCCGGACATCCGCCACCGGTCGTGGCAGAACCCGGCGGGAACGCCTATGTGATCGACACTCCTGCCGGGGTCCCCCTCGGCGTCGGCGGTATCGACTTCACCACCACTGACATCACTCTGCCCCGAGGCAGTGTCCTGGCCCTCTACACCGACGGCCTCATCGAAACCCGCGGCCGCGACATCGACGACCGCCTGAACGAGCTGACCCGCCTGCTCACCCACCCGCGAGGATCCCTGAGCCACCTGTGCGACTCCCTCATCACCCACCTGGTGCCCACATCCGCCGACGACGACATCGCGCTGCTCCTCGCCCGCATCGGCTGCACAGGACCGTAGGGGACGCCCGCCTTCAGGAACCCGGTGTCGTCGTCCACGGTCAGTACCGCATCCCGATCGCCGGGACGCCCAACCATGTACTCCCCGCGCGTCGTCCCAGACCTCGTCCGCGTCCCAGGCGATCCGGTTCAGCAGCCGGTGAATCCGGTCCGGTGCCGCACGTCCGGCCTCCTCCGCCAGCGTCCAGCCGTCCTTCCGCTCCAGAGAAGCGATCAGCCCCTGCATCGGCAAACGCTGTCTCACGCGGCTCTGAGCTGGCAAAACAATGCACGAACCGCTCGTGCGAAGACTTCAGATCACCGCCGTTCGGTCGCCGTGGTGTGCGTCCTGGCCCTGGCGGGCCTCGGAGCCGCCCCGCCCCCCGCCGTGCCGCAAATCCGCTGGGCTTCCTGCCCCTGCCCACGAAGGCCGTGCCACCGATTCTCACCTTGCTGCAGGCGAGGGCTGATGCGGCCGGGACGTGAACGTCGACTCCACGGTCGGCCGGGCCCATCAGCACGCGGCTGCTGCCCGCCGGGACGGGGCCGGGCAGAAGGAGCCCCAACCGTGCTTACCTGCGCAGACGCGGGATCCGCTGCACCATCGCCGAGCCGGCCGACCAGGTCCGCAGCCGCAAGCACCGCGGCCGAGCCGGTGGCCGACCGCCGGCCTTCGACCGGGAGGACTACAAGGCCACGGGTTGTTCCCACAGCGGCGGATGAGGCGACGGCGGTGCGCTGGGCACCCGGGCGCCGCTCAGCGTGCAGGGCACCCTCAAAAGCGCGACCATGGGCTCCGTGGACGAAGGAGAGGACATCGCGCGAGCAGGCCGGCGCACGGCAGGCCCGGCGGACGGGGAACACAGGGCCGGAGGTCATGCCCTACAGCCGTCGCAGGAAGCACGCGCGGCCGTGGCATCGCGTGCCTGGCACCTCATGGCGCCGACCGAACTCGGTACGTGCCTGGGCGTCGACCCCGGAGTGTGGGAGCGGCTCGCCGTGCACTGGGATGACCTGGCGGTGGACCCGTACGCCGCCCAGGCCGGCACGCGCCGCCTGCGCCGCTACGGGCAGTTCCTGCTGTCCCGCTCCGGTGAGATCACGACGATGCCTCACGACGTCTTCGTGCAGCCGCACGCCAGCAACCCGCTCTATGTCGACGTCGAGCGCCGCTTCGAGCCGCTCACGGAAGAGTTCCGGGCCGAGCCGGTTGTGACGGCGCTGATCCGCATGCTCGGCGAGGTCGCGGCGGGCCTGGACGCCGCGGAGGAGTGGACCGTCAAGATCCACCCCTTCAGAGTGATCGCGCAGGCGGACAGCGCGGGCCAGCCCACCCCCGAAGGCCGACACAAGGACGGAGTCACCCTGGTGACCTCGCTGCTGATCGGCAGGGAAAACGTCACCGGCGGCCAGAGCACGCTGTACGACGACGAGACACAGATTGCGGCCGTCACGCTCACCGAGCCCGGGACTCTGCTCCTGAACGACGACCGGGCGACCTGGCACGCCGTCTCCGCGATCCACCCGCTGGACGCCGGCCGTCCCGGCCACCGCGATGTCCTGGTCACCACCCTCGCCGCCCGCTGACCTCAACCCTCAAGAGCCAGGCCACGGCCTGTCGCCAGCACCAGCTGGTCCACCGCTGCCGCGGGGCCGGCCGAGCCGGCACCCCAGGCCCGCTGCCGCAGCGCCCCGTCGCCCCGGGTCGCCAGGCGCTGAAACAGCGCGGTCACCTCATCCAGATCCCCGAACTCCTCCAGTACCGGCCGCACCAAACCCACAAGATCGTCGGCGATGTCCGCCACCGGCCTCACCCGGCCGGTCAACGCGTCAAAGCCATTCCCGCTCCACCCGTCCCGAGCAGCCCGCCAGCACGCGGCCCGCAGCACCTCCCCCGCCCAAGCCGGCCCCGGATCACCACGCCGCGCACTGCCGGCCGCGGTGACCACCAACGCGCGCAGGAGCACCGCGACCGCGACGGTGTCGTCAAGGTCCTGCAGCACGTCCATCGCCCGGATCTCCAGGGTGGGCAACCTCGGGTTGGGCCGCAGGTCCCAAAACGGCATACCGGCATCCAGCATGGCCTCGGTATCCGCAATGACCACCGCGAGCCGCTCATGCTCCTCCAGCGACGCCGCGTACGGCGGCGGCCCCAGGCACGGGAAGCGGCTGCGAATCACAGTGCGCCAACTGGCGTACCCGGTCTCACCTCCCCGGTGGAACGGCGAGTTCGCACTCAACGCGATGAGCAGCGGCAGCCAGGGGCGCAGATGATTGCCCGTCAACACGGCCAGCTCCCGGTCGGGAAGATGGACGTGGACGTGCAGCGCGCTGATGGCGAAGTCGTCCATCATGCCCCGGTACTGCAGACGCCCGGCCAGGTAGCGCGGATGATCAGCCACCTGCGCAGGCCCTTCCCCCTGCAGGACCGCGGTGCCCGACGCGCACAACCGGGCCCCCTCCGCTCGGGCCGCAGCGACCAGCGCCCCACGTACCCGCCCAAGCTCCCCATGCAGCTCCTCAGCCGTCCGGCACGGCGGGGTCCGTCCCTCAACCTGGCCCAGAGCGAACTCCTTCGTCACCAGATCACCCACCTCGCCCGCCGCCCGCGCCGCGACCGCCGGTCCGGCAGGAACAAGGAAGCGGGTGTGCGGGTCGACAAGGAAGAACTCCTCCTCCACCCCGATCGTCGGTGCTCGCTCAACGGACAGGGCAGAGGCAGAAGAGGACACGTTCATGCCCCCAGCATCCCGCCCACCGGCCGATGAAGCGTCCGGCACGCGCAAGCAAGCCCGCCGAGATCCGAGTCCGCTGGCCCGCCGTCGGCCGCACGGACCGGGAGAACGTAGCTCCTTCGTGCGACGTGACCCGGGGCATCGGGCACGCTCCGGAGGAAGACTACGGATCGCTTCAAGGTCTCAACCGACCGTGATGTTGCCCAAGGTGGGTAATCCGCTGGGCCTTTCTGGCACGTCGTCCTGATCGCGATCCTTCTGGACATGGCGAAGCGACCGAGGACGACCGCCTTGAACGATTCGGCGGGCACTCCTGACACAGAGCGAACGGCCCTCGGGGCAACCCGACTGGGATGGAGCCCCGCGTCCTGATGAGCATCCGGGTATCGCGGGACTCGGGCCGGACGTGGTCGCCGAGCACACGGGGCCTGGAAGGCGCCCCGTTCGACATCCTCTCCAACCCCGGCCGCCACCCCCGTGCAAGTGCCCCCGCTGTGGCGGGACCTCGTCGTCGGTCCGTGCCCTTCAGCCGGCATCCACCGCGCCGGGGGGCGGCGTAGTGGCCGCCTTCCGACGTTGAAGGCTCCCTCAGAACGGGATTCCCGGGTACGTGGTCGAGCTCCGCGTGGCTGGCGCCAACAACTCGCCGTGCTCCTCTACGCCGCCGCCGTCATCATCCTGGTGCTCATCCTGGCCATCGCCGGTGATCCCGGCCGCTGACCGGCAACCGGCTTCCGGCATGAATTCCGCGTTCGCTCGATCCGTGGCCACACGCCACCCACGTCTCCCCGCCGTCCCGGAAACAGCCGGGCTGGTGAGGCACGCCCCATCAGGTCAGCGCGTCGCCTGACCTGGTTTGCTGGGTGTGGGATGTGCACCCGCGGTGACTCGCGCCACGACGGTTTCGGAGAACGGTTCCGCGCCGTACGGGCCGGACCGGCCGGGGCGGTCGTGCGCCCCGGCCGGTTCGGCGGCTGTACGGGTCAGCTCCGGCCCAGGAGCTTGTTCATCTGGGCGATCTCGGCGGACTGGGAGGTGACGATCGCCTCCGCCATCGCCTTGGCGCCGGGGAAGGCGCCCTGCGCCTGCTCCGTCTTCGCCATCACCACCGCCCCTTCGTGGTGCTCGACCATCAGCTCCATGAAGGCCGTGTCGAACGCCGTACCCGAGGCGGTCTTCAGCTTGTCCATCTGCTCCGATGTCATCATCCCGGCCGTGCCGTGTGCGGAGTGGTCCGTGGCGCCCTCGGCGGGCACCTGCTCACCCCAGGAGGTCAGCCACCCGGACAGGGTCTTGATCTCGGGGTCCTGTGCCTTCCTGATGTCCTCGGCGAGCTTCTTCACCTCGGCCGAACGGGCGCGGGAGGGGGCCAGGTCGGCCATCTCCACGGCCTGGCGGTGGTGGGGGATCATCCCCTTGGCGAAGGCGACGTCGGCCGCGTTGTGCTGACCCTGGCCGGACGGGGCCGGGGCCGACGCGGGGGCCGACGGGGACGCCGTGGGCGACGTGGTGGCGTGGCCGTCGTGGCCGCTCGTACCGTCGCCGCCACCGCAGGCGGCGAGCACGACGGCGGCAGCTCCTGCCGAGACGACGGCGGCGGCGCGGCGGAAGGCGGCGCGGCGGACGAGGGAACGCTTGCTGGTCATGGTGGTGCTGCTCCTTGATCCGCGGCCCGGTTCTCGGGCATGCGGGAAGAACGGATGGAGAGGGACGCGACCTGGCACGGCCGGCCTCCGGCGGATGCCAGGGGGACGGGCCGTGCGGGCGGCTCTAGATCCGCAGCAGCTGTAGTTCGGCCAGATCGGGCGGAGCCCGGGCGGCGGCCACGGCCGGCGGCTCGACGGCATCCGCCGGGGACACCGCGGGCACGCCGGTCAGCGCCTCGACGAGCGCGGGGGGCGTGTACGCCGAGGCGATACCGGCGGCGGCGCAGGTGGCGTCCGCGTGGTCGGAATGGCCCGATCCGCCGTCGGGGTGCGAGCAGTCCGCGCCCGCCGGCTCGACGGCGGGCGCGCCGTGGTCCACGGCCGTCGCATGGTGGGCGCCCGGCGGTACGGCGGCACGTGCCGGGTCCGGCCCCAGGGCGTGCATGCCCAGGATCCCGGCCAGCACCGCCAGCACCAACACCAGCAGGGCGGCACCGCGCGCCGAGGGGCGTCGGTTCGTCGGCCGGCAGGTGTGGGTCACGGGATCATCGTACGGTCCCCGTGCGCCGGAGTGCCCGAGGCAGGCCGCGCGCTATGCCGGGTGCCGGCCCGGCGGCGGGAGGCCGGCCAGCAGCTCCCGGGCCAGGCGCAGATGGCGGTGGCCCGGCTCCAGCAGGGCCCGGGCGTCGCCGAGGGTCCGGGTCAGCAGGGCGCGGGCCTCGTCGGGGCGGGCCGAGGAGGTCAGGGCGCGGGCCCATTCCAGCCGGGCGTAGATCGTATGCGGGTGGTCGGGGCCCATGACCCGGGTACGGTCGGCCACCAGCGACTCCCAGGCCGCCGTTGCCTCGGCGGTGCGGCCCGCCCGGGCCGCGAGGGCGGCGCGGCTGCTGCGGACGGCGAGGGTGTGCGGGTCGTCGGGGCCGAGGCAGCGTTCGGCGTCAGCGAGCAGCTCGGCCAGGTCGGCCTCGGTGCGGGCGGGTTCGCCGGCCCGGTACCAGATCAGGCTGCGCCGGGTGGCCAGGACCTGGGGATCGTCCGGGCCCTGTAGCCGCAGCCGGTCGGCGAGCAGCCGGGCCAGCTGGCGGGCCGCCTCTGCCGGGGCGCCCGACTCGCCGGTGAAGTAGGCCAGTTCGTGGCGGGCGGCGAGGGTGTCCGGGTGCTCGGCTCCCAGGACGGACGCCGCGTCCGCGGCCAGGGCGGCGAACCGCCCGGCCGCGGCGTGCGGGTTGCCGGCTTCGCCGGTGAAGAAGGCCAGCTGGTGGCGGGCGGCGAGGGTGTCGGGGTGGCCGGGGCCCAGCCGGTCCTCGCGACGCCGGGTGATCCCGGCGAGGTCGGCCGCGGCCCGGCGCGGTCGGCCGGCGTCCCCGACCGTGATGGCGAGCAGGAAGTCGGCGCCGGGGACTGCGCCCAGCCGGGCCCGGGAGAGCGCTTCGGCGGCCCGCCTGGGCCGTCCTTCCTGGTGGGCCAGCAGGCCCATGTCGTAGGCCTCGGCGGCCGTGACCCTGGCGACGAGGGACTGCCACAGGTGCTCCGGGACCGGTGCCAAGCCAGGGGCGTTGAGGAGGTAGTCGAAGGCCGTGTACCCCTGGGTGTAGTTGCCGATGAGCAGGCCGCTGGTGGCGTAGACGGCGGTGCAGGCCCAGTTCACCGCGTCGTCGAAGGGTTCCGGCTGGAGGTCGCCGCCGCCGCGCTCCACCAGGTAGGGCCGGTGCAGTTCGCGCAGCCGGTCGCGGCTCACCGGGCTGCGCAGGCCGGCCCGCCTGCAGTCCACGGCGGCCGCGACCACGGCCGCGCCGCGCGGATTGGCGCCGGGGGTCCAGGCGTTGTGCCAGGTCGCCAATAATTCGGGTCCGGCCGCGAGGACTTCCGCGATGCCGAAGCGCTCGCCGGCCCGCAGTGCCGCGACGATCCTCGGGTCTTCCGCGTGGGCGGCGGCCCGCCGGCGCTCCCCGGCCGACCAGTGCCGGGCCAGCCGTACCACCTCCGCCTGCCGGAGCACGTCCCGCTGGGTGCGCCAGGCGCCGCGGTCGGAGCCCGTCAGACGGCTCTCCTCGCGGGCGTCGAAGCGCCGGAACTCCTGTGTGCGCATGGTCGCCAGCACCACCCGGCGGCCCGGCACCGGGGTCGACAGGGCGGCCAGCATGGCGGTGGTGAGTCCGCCCGCGCCGAGGAACTCCTCCAGGTCGTCCAGCCACAGCACGGACCGCCGCCGGGCGCCGGCCACGCGCAGCGCCTGCGGGAGCCCGGCCCTGTCCAGTGGGCGGACGAAAGCGTGCCGGGGGAAGAGCGCCCGGGCCACTTCGTGCGCGAGCCGGGACTTGCCGGCGGTGGACTCCCCCACCAGCAGGACGAATCCGGCCCGGCCGAGGGCCTCGCGCAGCTGGGGTTCGACGTCGCGACGGATGTACGCGGGGGCCGCGCCCGGCGTTCGGCTGCCGTCGGCGGGGTGCCCGTCCGCGTGGTGGGCGCCGGCCAGTTCGGGGCGGTCCACCTGCCGCAGTGAGGGGATCCGGCCCCGGGCGGTGCGCAGCAGTGCGTCGGCTCCGTTCCGGGCGGTGTCCGCTCCTGCGGCCGCCCCGCGCTGCGGCTGCAGCCGCTCGGCGACGAGCCCGGAGAAGGTGGTGACGGCGGCGCCGATGCCCGTGGCCCACGGCCCGCTGGTCCATACCGTGGCCAGGGCCAGCGCCGCCGCGCCCAGGCCGACCGCCCCCAGGTAGGCCGGCCAGCCGCGCGCCCGGCCGTTCTCTCGTACGAGCAACACCGGCATGCCGCCCCCCACACGTCCGCACCCAGCCACCATTTTCACCCGTGCGGGTGAATTCGGTACCCCGGGAGGCGAGGCGGTCCGGCCCGCCTGACCGAATGTCAGCGATGCAGGGCCCAGGTCCGGCGGCTCGGACTCATCCCTCCTTGAGCAGCACGGTGATGTTCCGGTTGCGGATGAGGACCCGTTCGACCTCGTCGGTGATCTCGAACTCGCCTTCGACGTCCGTGGGCGTGATGACCTGGGCGACGGTCCCGGAGGGCGCGACCTCGGTCAGCTCCAGGTGGAGTTCCTCCGGGACCGGCACGAGCGGCGGTGACGCCAGGGTCAGTTGGAGCCGGTAGCCGGGGGTCCGGCACGCGCACGTGCCCTTCACCGTGACCCGGCGCCCGCCCTTGCCGGCCCGGTGGGCCGTGGCGGTGAAGTCCTCCGCACCGGCTGTGCAGGCGAATCCGTTCCCGTATTCGGACATGTCTTCTCCCATCGTCCGTTCGTCGGTTGGCCGATCACACGCGGGTTCAGTCTCGGCGCGGTCGGTGGGGGCCGCAAAAGGAGGGCGGTGCGTCCGCGCGTGCGGCGGCGCCGGCCGCGCGGATCCGCGGAGGCGTGGCGGCGGCTTTGCGCCTGTCAGGCCGGGTGGCCGGGCGTGAGGTCCACGACGTCGCCGAGGAGCAGCAGGGACGGCCGTTCGGGGCCCGGCCGGCCGGCGCCCACGGGCTCGAGGAGGAATCCGACGTGGTCTCCGCCGTCGACGCGCGTTTCGATCCGGCCGACGAACCAGGCACCGGCGTCGTCCAGGACGGGTGCGGGGGCGTGCGGCGTCCGATGCCATGCGAGGTGCGCGAACTTGTCGGTGTCGTCCCCGGTCCGGCCGCCGAAGAGTTCGGCGACGTCCTTCTGGTCGTCGCGCAGGGCGTGGACCGCGAGGTGGGAGGCCGTCCGGGCGACCGTGTAGGTGTGGTTGGCCTTGGAGAGCCACACCATGAAGCGGGGCGGGTCGATGGAGCACTGCGAGGCGAAGCCCACCAGGCAGCCGGCCCGCCGGTCCCCGTCCGCCGCCGTGACCACGTACATCGGATGGTCGAGCACGTCGGTGAAGGCGTCCAGCTCCGTCACGGTGAGATCCTCCCTCGCAGTGGCATCCTCCGTCGCGGTGGCATCCTCCGTCGCTGTGGCATCCGTCCCCTCAGTCCGTCACAGGTCCGGCAGGGGGGTGCGCAGTGCGCTGCCGCCCCGGTCCCAGGACCGCCGGATGTGGTCGGCGAGCCGGTCTTCCACCAGGACGGTGGCCGCGCAGCCGAAGGCGACGTCGGCTTCCAGTTCCGGTTCGTCGGCCAGCAGGCCGCCGATCACCTCGCGGCGGACGACCTGTTCGTGGACGGCGTCGGCCTCCACGTGCTCGGTGTAGAAGCGTTCGGCGGCGGGCCCCGCCCCGCAGCGCCGCATGGCGCGGGCGAGGCGGCGGGAGCCGGGTGAGGAGGTGACCTCGACGCATGCGAAGTGGCCGACGAGGGCGCCGCGCAGCGCCCGGTGCAGGCCGAAGAGGGACATCAGGTTGACGGTGGCGAGCAGAGGGGCCGGCGCCTGGTCCAGGTACCGGCCGTAGGCGGGATCCAGCCGGAGGTCGGCCATCAGATCGGCGAAGAGCCGTGCGTGGATGCGGTCGGCGCGGCCGGCGCCGAACTCGTCGTACTCGATGGCGACCATCGCGGCCTTGGCGCGGCCGGTCAGCCGGGGGATGACCCAGGCGTGCGGGTCGGCCTCCTTGAGGTGGTAGAGGGAGCGCAGGGCCGCGTATTCGCGCAGCTGCCACAGCTCGCCGTCGGTCTGCAGCTGATGGCTGAGGCTTCCGGAGAGGTCCACGGGCTCGACGAGCAGCGGGGCGAAGGCGTCCTGCACCGTCCGGGGCCCGTCGGCCAGCTCGGTGCGCAGGACGTGCAGGAAGCGGGCTTCGATGGCCTGCCGGAGCCGCAGCAGGTCCGGGTCCCATTCCCGTTCGTCGTCGACCCGGTCGAAGCCCGCGTAGTGGAGTTCGTAGAGGAGGTAGAGGGCGAGCTGCAGGTCCTCGCCCCACGGGTCGGCCCGCAGCACGGATGCGGGGGCGTAGGCCGGTGGGCCGCCCGACCGGAGGGCCCGGATCACGGCGGAGGACAGCTCGCCGCGTGCCTCGACCAGACCGGGCCCGGCGGCCGGGGCGGCGGGCGCCGGCTTCGTGGCCGTCGCCGTTGCTGTCGCCGTCGGCGTGCCTGTCGCCGTCGCCGTCGCCGCCGTCATGTTCCGGTTGCCTGCTGTCATCAGGGGTTCCCCTCCTCGTTCGGCGAAGCGGCCCGTTCGCGGGGTCGGTGGCTGGTGTCGCACCACGGGTAGGTGCGGCTGCGGCGGCAGGTGCACACCGCGACCACGAACCGGTCGGAGCGGACGACGGTCCCGTCGTCGAGTGCGATCTCGACCGGGCCCTCGACCAGGACGGGCCCCTGCGGATCCACGGACACCCGCCGGGCGGGGGGCGTGGCGCTGTCAGGCGGACACGGCACGGATGATCACCAGCTCTTCCCACTCCTCGTGCGGGGCCGCCAGCGCCCGCCGCTCCAGCCAGGCCCGCCGTGCCCGCAGGACCGGGCCCCACGGCACTGCCGTCCTCGCGGTGACCTCGGCGGTCAGGCCCGCCCCGGACAACCGGTCGACGGTCTCCTCGGGTCCGCACATCCCCGAGTGCACCATGAGCAGGGAGCCGCCGGACCGCAGCAGCGCCGGGGCCCTCGCGCAGATCCGGTCGATGACGGCGCGGCCGTCGGGGCCCGCGTCCCAGGCCCGCTCCGGCCCGCGCGTGGGCAGCCCGTTCCCGGGGGCGGGGACGTACGGCGGGTTCGCGATGACCAGGTCGAAGCGGTGCCCGGCGGTGCGGGCGGCGAAGTCGCCGTGCAGGAGGCGCAGGGGCAGTCGCCGGCGCAGCGCGTTCAGGCGGGCCGTGAGCAGGGCGGCCCAGGAGACGTCCACCGCGGTGACCCGGGCGCCCCGGTCCGCGGCGTGCAGGGCGAGCGCGCCGGTGCCCGTACCGATCTCCAGTACGTCCCGGCCGGGGCCCAGGTCCTCGTGGGCGAGTGCCTCGGCGAGGAACCGGGTGTCCGCCTGTGGCCGGTACACACCCGGGAGGGCGATCAGGCCCGCAGGCAGCGCGCCCGGGGTGAAGGTCGTACTGGACACCGGGGACCTCCGGTTTCTCGTGCGGCCCGCGGGGCCGAATCGCGGGGTGTGACGGCAGTGAGCGCCTGCCCCCGGCTCAGCGGCCCATCCCCCGTCGAGGTGACCTTCGGAGGAACAGACAGAACCCGGCCCCGTCGGCTCTGTGCGGGTCAGCCGAGGGCCAGCACCACCGGGCCGCCGGTGCGGTCGACGCGGGCCGTCCAGTGCGGCGGGAGGCGCAGGGAACGGGACGGGGTCGCCGGGCCGGGGAAGCGGCGGCGCCACAGCGGCCGGCCGTCCTGGGTCGCGGTGACCAGGGGGGCGGTGACGGTTTCCCCGGAGCGCAGCAGCAGCGGCCGCCCGGCGGTGTCCGTGATCCGGTTCGGGGTCACCCACAGGAGCGGGGCCCGGACCTCCAGCGGCGGGCCGGGCTGCGGCCAGGGGGCGCCCGTGAGGTGGGCGAGTACGGGGGCCGCCGCGGCGGCTCCCTCCTCGGCCGCGGCGGCCGCGCTTTCGATTCCGTGGAGGGCGTTGCCGACGGCGAAGACGCCGGGCGCCGCCGTGCGGAAGGAGGCGTCCACGCGGGGGCCTCGGGTGCCGGGGTCGAGGGGGACACCGCCGCGGCGGGCCAGTTCGTGGTCGGGGATCCAGTCGCCGGTGAAGACCACGGTGTCGCAGGTGAGCAGGCCCGTGCGGCCGTCGCGGTGGTGGATGGCCAGGCCGGTCAGCCGGCCGCGGCCGCGCAGTTCGCCGACGGTCGTCTGCGTGAGCAGCGGGACTCCCGGCACGGCGGCGGCGCGCGGGGCTTGCGTGACCATCGCCACCACGTCCGTGCCCGCCCCGCGCAGCACGGCGGCCGCGTGGTGGGCCACGGGCTCGGCGCCCACCACGACGGCCCGTCGGCCGACGGGAAGTGCGTGCTCGTGGACCGAGCGGAGCAGTTCCCCGGTGGTCAGCACGCCCTGCGGGCGGGAGCCGGGGACGAGCCGGGCACTGCGGGGGCGTTCGCGGGCGCCGGTGGCGAGGACGACGGCCCGGGCCGTGATCCTCTCCAGGCCCGTCGGGCTCGTGGTCTCCAGGGAGAGCGGGCCGGCCCACCCGGTGGCGGCGACGCCGGTGCGGACCGCGGCACCGGCGGCGACGGCCGCCCGTACCGACCGCTGCGCGTACCGGGGCCCGTCCAGCCAGGGGCGCGGTGGCCGGCCGAAGCCGCCGTGGTGGAGGTGGCGCGGCATGCCGCCCGCGTGCTGCTCGCGTTCCAGGACCTCGACCCGGCCGGCGCCCGCTTGCGCCAGCCGGGTGGCCGCGGCCAGTCCGGCGGGGCCGGCGCCGACGACCAGTACGTCGACCCGTACGTCGACCCGTACGTCGCCCCGCGCGTCCGTACGGTTCACCGGCGGGCCTCCTCGAACAGGGCGCGGACGGCGGCCCCGCAGTGGAAGCCCTGGCAGCGGCCGCCCCGGGCGCGGGTGCGCCGCCGCAGGCCGTCGGGCGAGCCGGGCGGTACGGTCGCGGCGAGCGCGTCGCGGATCTCGCCGCGGGTCACGCGCTCGCAGTGGCAGACGATCCGGCCGTACTCCGGGTCCGCCGCGATCATCGCGGCGTCGCGGTACGGGCGGGGGAACGCCTCGCCGAGGTTGGGCATCCGCACCGGCTCCGGCTCGCGGGCGCCGGTGAGGGGCAGGCCGCCTTCGGCGAGCAGCTCGACGACGTGTGCGGCGATCGCCATCGAGGCGCTCAGGCCGGTGGACCGGATGCCGCCGACGCTCACGTACCGCTGGTCGGGATGCGGGCGGATGGCGTAGTCCTCCTGGCCGGTGGCCGCGCGCAGCCCCGCGTAGACGGCGGTGACCTCCTCGTCGAGGAGCGCCGGCAGGATCCGCCGGCCCTTCTCCCTCAGCAGCGCGAGTCCTTCGGCGGTCGAGCCGGTGTCCGTCTTGTCGTCCAGGTCCTCGGCGGTGGGCCCGAGCATGACGTTCCCGTAGACGGTCGGTGTGACCAGCACGCCCTTGCCGCGGGCGTCCGGCACCGGCAGCAGGATGTGGCGTACGAGGCCGCGGGCGAGTTCGTCGAAGACGATGAGCTGGCCGCGGCGGGGTGTGACGGTGAAGTCGGCGTGCCCGAGGAACCGGTCGATCTCGTCGGCGTACAGGCCCGCCGCGTTGACCAGGTGGCGGGTGCGCAACGCGCCCCGGTTGGTGGTGAGGGTGTGCGGTTCACCCGGAGTGACCGATCGCACCCGGCAGTTGAGGTGCAGGTGGACGCCGGCGCGCACGGCCTGCGTCGCGTGGGCGAGGGTGGTCGTCCAGGGACAGATGAGGGACTCGTCCGGTACGTGGAGGGCTCCCAGCACACCGGGGCCGAGCTCCGGTTCACGGGCGCGCACCTCGGGGGCCGGGAGGATCCGGGCCGAGCGGTAGCCGTTGCGCACCGCCTTGTCGGCGAGTGCCGGCAGGGCCGCGAGCTGCTCCTCGGTCCAGGCCACGAGCAGGGCCCCGACCGGCTCGACCGGGATGCCGCTCTCGGCGGCGTAGGAGGCCAGCATGCGCTGTCCCTCCCGGACGAGCCGGGATTTCAGGGAACCGGGCACGGCGTCGAAACCGGTGTGCAGGATGGCGGTGTTGGCCTTGGAGGTGCCGTTGCCGACATCGTCGGACGCGTCGATCAGGGCGGTGCGCAGGGGCAGCCGGGCCAGTTCGCGGGCGATGGCTGAGCCCACCACGCCGGCGCCGACGACCGTCACGTCGTACGGGTCTCCGCCGCCGGGCAGCGGGCCGTGCCGGGTGACGGTCATGCCGCGCCGCCGAGCAGGGCGGCCACCGCCGTGCGGAACCGTGCGCGGCGTTCGGCGGCGTGCCCGGCGCCGGCCTTCGGTTCGTAGACGACGGACGGCTTCCACTCCGGGACGGCGTCGTGGACGCGGAGGGAGGGGTCGAGGCCGAGCCGGGCGACGGCGCCCACGCCGAGCGCCGTGGCGTCCGGCAGAGCGGACACCTCGACGGGAATCTGCAGCAGGTCGGCCTGCGCCTGCATGAGCAGGGCGGACCGGGTGAGTCCGCCGTCGACGCGGAGGGTGGACAGGGGCGCGCCCAGGTCGGTGGCGACGGCGTCGGCGAGCTCGGCCACCTGTGCGGCTATGCCGTCGCACAGGGCGTGCACGAGGTGGCCGGCGGTCGTGTCGAGGCCGAGGCCGGTGACCGAGCCGCGCAGGTCGCCGCGCCACCAGGGGGCGGCGAGGCCGGCGAGCGCGGGGACGAAGGTGACGCCGCCGGCGTCGGGCACGGTCGCGCCCACGGTGTCGATGTCCTGGGCGCCGGAGATCACGCCGAGGTCGGTGAGCCAGCGGACGGCGGACGCGGCCGTGTAGACCTGGCCGTCCAGGCAGTAGCTGGTCTCGCCGCGGAGCTGCCAGGCGACGCAGCCGACGAGCCCGGTGGTGCTGCGGCGGGGGCGCGGGCCTGTCTGCGCGAGGAGGAACGCCCCGGTGCCGTAGGTGCATTTGGCGGTTCCGGGTTCGGTGACGCGCTGGGCGAGCAGTGCGGCCTGCTGGTCGACGAGCAGCCCGGTCAGCGGCAGCGGAGGCCCGAACGCGGTGGTGGTGCCGACGCGGGTGTCCGCGCCGACGACTTCCGGCAGCGGTTCCCCGGTGAGGCCGAAGGCGTCCAGGGCTGCGGGCGACCAGTCGACGGTGTCGAGGTCGAGGAGCTGGGTGCGGCCGGCGGTCGCCGCGTCGGTGACGAAGGCGCCGGTGAGCCGGTGCACCAGCCATGCGTCGCTGGTCGTCACGACGCCCCGCCGGGTGAGGTTGCGACGTATCCAGGCCATCTTCGGCGCGGCGAAATACGGGTCGAGGGGAAGTCCTGTCCGCTCCTGCAACGACGCCGCGTGCGGCGCCAGTTCGGTGCAGAGCTGCTCGGCGCGGCGGTCCTGCCAGACGATCGCTTCGGTCAGCGGCTCGCCGTTCGCCGGGTCCCAGGCGAGGACGGTCTCGCCCTGGTTGGCCAGGCCCACCGCGGCGACCGGTTCCCCGGCGGCGGCCAGGGCCGCGCGTCCCGCGTCGACGACCGAAGCCAGCAGCTCGCGGGGGTCCACCTCCACGCGGCCGCCCGGCAGGTACCGGGGGCGTACGGGGGCGGAGGCGGAGCCCATGACGCCCCGTACGGGACAGACGACGAGGGCCTTGGTTCCCGAGGTGCCCTGGTCCACAGCGAGCACCGGGCCCGTCATCACCACTCCGTCCCTGGTGTCGGCATGCGCGATCGTCTCGCGGAAGCCTTCACCAGCGGACGCGGCCCCGTCAAGATCCTTCCGCCCGGGCGGCGACACAGCTGACGCGAATTCATCTCTTGTATGTGGCTTGATCATTGCATTCGAAAAAGTTTCATGACTCGAACGCTCATAGTCACTCTATAGTGATCGCCGATCACCAGGCGCGAAGGCCATGCGATGCGAGGACCGATGACGACGACCACCGCAAGACGCGCCCGTCCCGGCTACCCGTCGACCGGGACGAGGTGATGGCGGGCAGCGACTTCCGGCCCGTCTACCACCCCGCCGGCCACGACAACGACCTGCGTGTGGCCGTGCAGGACCTGCGCACCGGCCGGTGGCTGGCGATGGCGCACTTACTGGACCGGACGGACGGCTGGGGGCTGTGGACCCAGCGCACCCAGGTGCTCGCCGCGGTCGCCGCCGGATCGGACGTGGTCCAGGCGTGGCGCTCCGAGGAACCGCGCAGCGTCGCCGCGTCCGTCATGCACACCCGTGTCGTCGTCGAACGCGCCGTCCGCGCCCACCGCGCGCGCCACCCCCGCACGCACGAGCTGTGGCAGGAGGCGTGGGCCGCCTGCCGGGACGCCGCCGAGCTGAGCCCCGCCGACCCCGTGCCGTGGGTCTGCCTGCTCGCGCTGGCCCTGCTCGACGAGCACCGTGCGATGGACGAGCACCGTCAGCAGCCGCCCGCCCTGATGCTGCCCCGCGGCCCCTGGGGCATCCTCGCCCAGGTCGACAAGCGCGACCCGCACAACCGCGAGGCGTACCACCGGATGCTCCAGTTCGTGTGCGCGGGTACGCCCGGACCGCTGACCGAGGCCGCCAACTTCGTCCACTGGGCATCCGCTTCGGCCCCGCCCGAGTCGGCCGTCCACCTCCTGCCGCTCTATCTGAGCGTCGAGCGGTACCGCCGCGAGCGCGGCCAGGAGAAGGCGCTCGACCTCCACTGGGTCGCCGAGGACGCCGTGCGCGACGCCGGCCACGCCCTGGACACCTGGTTCCGCTACAGCGACCTGCGCCGCGCCTCCCAGCTCGACCTCAACCACCTCGCCCACGCGCTGTGGGGAGCCCACCGCTTCGGCGAGGCGGTTCAGGTCTTCGACGCGATCGACCGGTACTGGACCACCCTGCCGTGGGCCTACCGGACCCGCGACCCGGCCGACCAGGAACTGGCCATGGAGGTCTTCCTGCGGGCCAGGGCCCGCAGCCTGGCGGTCCGGGACTGACTTCCGCAGTCCCGGCCCCGCTCGCCACTCCCGCAGGCCACTCCAGCAAGCCACCCCCGCTCACCGTCCCCGTTCCCCACGACCCCCGGAGGTACTCCCCCATGTCCCGAACCGCGCCGACCGTCCGCCCGGACGGCAAGGCCCCGCCCCGGCAGGACGAGGAGGAACGGCTCAGGGAACTCGGCTACCAGCCGGTCCTCGCCCGCCGGATGGGCGGCTTCGGCAACTTCGCCATCAGCTTCTCGGTCATATCCGTCCTGTCCGGCTGCATGACCCTCTACGGTTTCGGCCTGGGCACGGGGGGTCCGGCCGTGATGCTGTGGGGCTGGGCCGGCGTCGGCCTGTTCGTGCTCTGCGTGGGTCTCGCCCTGGCCGAGGTGACCAGCGCGTACCCCACCTCGGGAGCGCTCTACTACATGGCCGACCGACTCGGCGGGCGCCGCTGGGGCTGGTACACGGGCTGGCTGAACCTGCTCGGCCTGCTGGGCGCCATCGCCGGCATCGACTACGGCGCCGCGCTCTTCACCGGCGCCTTCCTCAACCTCCAGTACGGCGTCGTGCCCACCCCCGGCCTGACGTTCGTGATCTTCCTGTGCATCCTGCTGCTGCACGCCGCGCTCAACCTCTTCGGCGTCCGCCTCGTCAGCGTGCTCAACTCCGTCAGCGTCTGGTGGCACCTGGGCGGCGTCGCCCTGATCGTGGGCGCCCTGGCCTTCATACCCGACCAGCACCAGTCGCCGTCGTTCGTCTTCACCGAGTTCGTCAACGACACCGGCTGGGCCAACCCGTTCTACGTGGCGGCGGTCGGCCTGCTGCTCGCCCAGTACACCTTCTCCGGCTACGACGCCTCCGCGCACCTCTCGGAGGAGACCTCCAACGCCTCCGTCTCCGCCGCCCGGGGCATCGTCCGGGCCATCTGGGTCTCCTGGGTCGCCGGCTTCGCGCTGCTCGCGGGCCTGACCTTCGCCATCCAGGACTACGCGGCCGTGCAGGGAACCGCCACCGGTGTACCGCCGGCCCAGATCTTCATCGACGCGCTGGGCTCCGGCGGCGCCACCGCCCTGCTCCTCGTCGTCATCGTCGCGCAGCTCTTCTGCGGGAACGCCGAGGTCGCCGCCGCGAGCCGGATGGTCTTCGCCTTCAGCCGCGACAACGCCCTGCCCGGCTCCGCCCTGTGGCGCAAGGTGAGCAGCCGTACGCAGACGCCGGTCCCGGCCGTGTGGCTCTCGGTCGCCGTCGCGGCCGTGCTGGCGCTCCCGTCGCTCTACTCCGCGACCGCCTACGGGGCCGTGACCGCCATCAACGTCATCGGCATCACCCCGGCCTACGCGATCCCGATCTACCTGCGGCTGCGCGCCGGGAACCGGTTCCAGCCCGGCCCGTGGAACCTGGGCCGCTGGAGCAAGCCGATCGGCTGGATCGCCGTCGTGTGGGTGGCCGTCGTCACCGTGCTGTTCTGTCTGCCGCAGAAGTCGCCGGTGACCATCGACTCGATGAACTACGCGGTGATCGCCCTGGCCGTGGTCCTGGTCCTGGCCAGCGCCTGGTGGTACGCCGCCCGGCGCTCGTACGGGACCCCGTCGGCGTACGGCAACGCCCGGGAGCAGGCCGAGATCGCCGAGGGCATCGTCTGATCCACCGGCCGGCCCGCCCGCCGGGCACGTCCGTCCTGCCCGCGCGCGCCCCGGACGTACCGGGGCGCGCGCGGCGTCCTCAGACCAGTTCGGGCTGCGGTTCGCGGCGCGGCTGCGGCACGGAGACCGTCGCGGACCGGCGTTCCCACCGCTTGGTGATCCGTACGTAGCCGTAGATCACCGAGACCATCGACAGGACGACCAGCGGCCCGGACACCCACGGGTGTCCCGCCATTTCCAGGGACAGGAAGCGGTACGACAGCAGGAGCGCGACGAAGACCGCGGCGCCGTGGGCGACCAGGCGGATCCCCTTCCGGTCCCAGCCGTGGTCGAGGGTGCGCAGCGCGATGTCGATGGTCAGGGTGAAGACCACGCCGGCGACGATGTCCGCGCCGTAGTGGTAACCGAATCCCAGCGTCGCGCCGAGCGTCGCGATCAGCCAGAACGTGCCCGCCCATCGCAGGGCCCGCGGGGCCTTGCGGGAATGGATGAAGATCGCGGTCGCCCATGCCGTGTGCAGGCTGGGCATGCAATTGCGCGGGGTGAACTCGTCGAAGGGCATCGGCTGGGGAACGGCGACGGGCGGCGGCGTGTTCGGCCACAGCTCGGCCAGCGCCCACTGCCCGCCGTCGGCGCCGTACGCGAAGATCGGCCCGACCACCGGGAAGACCATGTAGATGCCCGGCCCGAGGAGTCCGATGGCCAGGAAGGTGCGCACCAGGTGGTGGCGCGGGAAGCGGCGCTCGACCGCCACGTTGCGCAGCTGGTACAGCGCGACGAGGACCGCCATCACCGCGAGCTGGATGTAGACGAATTCGAGGACGCGGAAGCCGGCGGCCCCGGTGGCCTCGACGATCCGCCCCGCCACCCATGACGGGTTGCCCAGCGCCTGGTCGGCGGTCGCCACGTACTGGTCGAGCACGGTCGGGCGGGTCTTGGACGTGATCAGCAGCCAGGTGTAGCCGGTCTTGCGGCCTGTCACGAGCAGCAGGGCCAGGCCCACGCCCTGGAGCAGCAGGATCCGTTCACGTCCGGTGCGGCGCGTGAGCGCGATGACGGCGCAGCCCAGGGTGACGAGCAGGGCGCCGTTGCCGTACATCATCTCGGCGCCGACCGTCCACCGCACGAGCCAGAAGACGAGGTCGATGCCGACCGCGGCGCCGATCGCGATCAAGCGCTGGCGCCAGGTCAGCACCACCAGCATCAACGCCATGCTGGCGTACAGCACCGTCCCCGACTTGGGGGCGAACACCACCTCGCGCGCCTGGTCGGTGATCGGCCCCCGCACGCCGTAGCCGCGCGCGGCGATCTCCAGCGCGATGAGGAATCCGAGGCCCACCGCGCCCGCTGCGGCCCACAGCACGACGCGTGGCCGACGCCACGCGGCGGACTCGGCTCCGCCGCCCTTTCGCGAAAACACTCGCAAAACCGCAGATATCAATTTTTCAGCCGATGTTCATATTTCAACCTGATCATTGTTCGCTCGAACATGTTAGCGGAGCTGGTGGGCGGGTTCGGAAATGTGATGAAGGCCGCGGCGGGGAAACCCTGGTCGAGCCGCGGGGCCCGCCGGGCGGAATACGGAATTCCTCGCGTCAGCAGAGGGCGTCCCAGTGGTGGAGGGCGTCGAGGGCGGCGGTGCGGGTGGCCGGGTCGGCGACGGCGTCGGCGGCCGGAGCGAGGAGGTAGTCGGCGACGGGGGTGAGGAGGAGGGAGGTGTCGGGGGTGTGGCCGAGGAGGCGGGCCTCGCCCCAGCTGTGGCGGATGGCGGTGCGGCGGAGCAGGGCGCCGTGCCGGGCCGGGACGCGCCGGGCGGCGGGGGCCCCGCCGCGGCGGCGGTGCTCGGCGGCCAGCTCCGGGGCGAGCGCGGCGCGGACGGCCGCGAGCGGGCCCAGCGGGACGTGCTCGGCGGCGTGGTCGAGGAGGGCCGCGACCTCCGGGGCCAGCCGGTAGGCGGCGACGACCGCGGCGGTCTCGGCGGCCTCGAAGGGCCGGCCGGTGAGGGCGGCGACGTCGAGGAGGGTGAGCGCGCCGGGCGGCAGGCCCGGCCCTCCGAGGCGGGACTCGGCCAGTGCGATCAGGCACTCCACATGGGCGTCGGCGACCAGGAACGGCCGGACGGGCACGCCCCGCCCGTCGCCGGGGAGGGCCGCGGTGGAGAGGTGGACGCGGTACCAGGGGTCGACGAGGGGGTCCTCGGCGGGCCAGTGGAGCGTGACCGCGGTGTGGTGGGGGCGCTCACCGAACAGGGACACGTCGATGTGCTCCACCGGGTGGTCGGTGGCCAGCCGGATGACGGCCTGCCACAGCGCCGCCTCGTCGGGGGCGACCAGATCGAGGGTGTCCAGCGGGCGCAGCAGACCGGCCGGGTAGTACCCGGCGAGCGGGAGGCCCCGGATGGCGTGGACGCCGGTGGAACGGGCGAGGCCGGCGGCCAGGCGGGCGTACCGGGCGACGCGCTCGCGCGCGCGGCCGAGCTCGGCCCGGGCGGCCTCGCCCATCCGGACGCCGTCGCCCGCCAGCGCGGAGAGCACCAGATGGGGCAGATGGCGGCCGGTCCGGGCGCGGTGCAGCAGTTCCGCCGGCCCGGCGGCGGGGTCGGTGTCGAGCAGCCGGTACAGCAATGGGGTGTTCACGGACGTCCGCCTCCGAATGTATGGTCGGGCCCGGCGCCACCGGCGACCGAGGGGGCGGGCGCGAGCCCGGACGGTCTCCGGCGTGCCCGCGGCACGGTGCGATTCTCTACCGCAAGGTTCAACACCTGATCACCACAGGCTCAACGGACTCTCGACACCGAGTACGACGCTGTGGTTAAAAAGGTGACACAAATCGAGACATGGGCGCCTTGCGGGGGCGGGCACCGTGTTCTGGGGGCTGGGGGCAGAACTTGGGCGATCTCCGTTTCTCGTTACTCGGTCTGATGCGGGCTCACCGGGGCGCTACCGCGCTCAAGATCGGGAGCCCGCAGCAGCAGGCGATGCTGGCCGTCCTCCTGCTGCGGCCGGGGCACTCGGCGAGTGCGACCGACCTCATCTCCGCGCTGTGGGGTGAGGCGCCGCCGAGCGCGGCGATGACCACGGTGCGCACGTACGCGTGGCGGTGGCGCAAGGTGCTGGACGCGGGCGGCAAAGGGGAGGAAGGCGACGCGGCGGCCGGGGGCGAACGGCCCGCGTCGAGCGTGCTGGTGTCCATGGGCGACGGCTACCGGCTGGTCCTGCCGAAGCTGGCCGTCGACTCCGCGGAGGCGGAGTCGCTGGCCGCCGAGGCGGAGCGCACCGCGCGGACCGATCCGCTGCGCGCCCGCGACCTGCTCAACCAGGCGCTGGAGCTGTGGCAGGGCGAACCGCTGGCCGGGGTACCCGGCCCGTTCGCGGAGCGGCACCGCCAGCGGCTGGAGGAACTGCGCCTGACCCTGCTGGAGGAACGGATCGGGCTGGACCTGACGCTCGGCCGCTACTCGCGCTGCATCCCCGAGCTGACCTCCCTCACCACCGAGCACCCGCTGCACGAGCGGGCGTACGGGTTGCTGATGCGGGCGCTCTACCAGGCCGGACGGCAGGCGGACGCGCTGGCGGTGTACCGCGGAGTGCGGCAGCTGTTCCTCGCGGAACTGGGCGTCGCGCCGGGGTCGGACCTGGAGCACCTGCACCGCAGGATCCTGGAGGGCGATCCGGCGCTGGCGGCTCCGGAACCGAGCCCGCCGGCATCGCCGCCCGCCGACGAGCCCCGGGAGATCCGCGCCGTCGGGGACTCCGGACACGACACCGGGCAGCCATCCGGCCAGGGATCCGGCCCCGCGGCGCCCGTACCGGGCCGGGACCAGGCGGACAAGGGGCGGGAGGCGTCCCCCAGACCGGCGGCGGCACCACCAAGACCGGCCCAGCTCCCACCGGACGCCGCCGACTTCACCGGACGTACGGCCCCGGTGCGGGTGCTCGACGAGGCACTCGGCACCCCCGCGGCGCAGGCACTGGTGATCGCCACCGTCGTCGGCATGGGCGGGGTCGGCAAGACGGCGCTCGCCCTGCACGTGGCACACCGCGTCCGGGAGTCCTACCCGGACGGCCAGCTCTACGCGGACCTGCGCGGCTCCGACCCGGTGCCCGCCGATCCGGAAGCGGTGCTCAGCGGCTTCCTCGTCGCCCTGGGGGTCCCCGGTGACGCGGTGCCGGACGGCTTGGACGCCCGCTCGGCGCTCTTCCGGTCCGTCGTCGACGGGCGGCGCCTGCTGCTGGTGCTCGACAACGCCAAGGACACGGCGCAGATCCGGCCGCTGCTGCCGGGAACGGTCGGCTGCGCGGTCCTCACCACGGGGCGCACACGGCCCGCGGGACTGCCGGCCGCCGTCCACGTCGACCTGGACGTGTTCCACCCCTCCGAGGCCCTCGACCTGCTCGGCCGCACCATCGGCACGGACCGGCTCGACGCCGAACGCGACGCGGCGCTGGAGCTGGTGGTGGCCTGCGGGTACCTGCCGCTGGCGGTCCGGATCGTCGCGGCCCGGCTCGCGGCCCGGCCGGGCTGGACGGTGGAGACGCTCAGCCGCCGGCTCCAGGTGGAGCGGCGCCGGATCGACGAGCTGCGGATCGGCGACCTCGCGGTGGCGGCGGCCTTCGAACTGAGCTACCGACAGCTCACCGCCGACCAGGCCCGGGCGTTCCGGCTGGTCGCCTCGGTGGACGGGCCGGACATCGGGCTGCCGGCCGCGGCGGCGCTGCTCGACCTCGACGAGTACGACGCCGAGGACCTGCTGGAGGCCCTGGTGGACGTGGCGATGGTGGAGTCGCCGTTCCCCGGGCGCTACCGCTATCACGACCTGCTGCGCTCCTTCGCCCGACGGCGCCCGGCGCGGGGGGCGGCCACGGCGTCCGTCGGTCCGGGGTCCGGCGGTCCGGCGGAGAGCGGTGAGGCGGAGAGCGGTGAGGCGTTGGCCGCCCGGGACCGGCTGCTGGACCACCTGCTGGCCACGGCGTGCACAGCCTTCCAGCACGCGGTACCGGGCGACCCGGCGGCTGGTGCGCTCGGTCCGGCCCGCTCCCCCGGTGTGGCGCTGACCGGATGGGACACGGCCCGGGAGTGGACGGCGACGGAGCGGGCCGGCGCCGTGGCTCTGGCGGCCCAGGTCGCCGCGGACGCGGTCGCGGGCCCCGCGGGGCCCGCGGCAGGCGGGCCGCTCCTGCCCGACGGCGGTCAGGGCACGGCGCTGCGGGCCTCGATCGACCTGCTGATCGCGCTCACCCCGTTCGTCCTCACCCCTCCGAGCCGGCAGTTCGCCGCCACCGCCGACGCGCTGGCGGAGGCGGCGGTGCGGCACGGCGACGTACGGGCCACGGGACGTGCGCACTTCCTGCGCGGGAACGTGGCCCTGGCCGCGACCCGGCTGGACGCGGCCGAGGCGGCCGCCCGCCAGGCGGTGGACGCGGCGCGGACCGCCGGCGACACGGTGATCCTCCGTCAGGCGCTCAACGACCTCGGCCTGATCTGCCAGTTCCTCAGCCGCTACGACGAGGCGGTGGACCACTACGACGAGGCCCTGGTGCTGGCCAACGCGCTCGGGCACCGGTCGGGCGCCCTGGTGACGACCGTGAACGCGGCGCTGGCACGGGTGCGCAGCGGGCGGGCGGAGGAGGCGGTGGAGATCTGCCACGAGGCGCTCGCCGAGCTGCGGACGCGGCAGGACGATCCGGGGCGGGCGTACACCCTGTACGTACTGGGCCTGGCGCTGCACGGGCTCGGGCTGCACGAGGAGGCCGTGACCTGGTTCCGGGAGTGCCTGACGGTGGCGACGGGTGCCGGTCTGCGGGACCGGGCCGCGCACGCGCGCTACCGGCTGGCGGACAGTCTGCGCTCGCTCGGCCGGGCCGACGAGGCGCTCGACCACGCCGGGCGGGCGCTGGCGCTCTGCGAGGAGCTGGGGGCCGAACGGGACCAGGCTCAGGCGCTGGTGGTACTGGGCCGTTCGCTGCTGGACCTCGGGCGCGGGGCCGAGGCGGGGGCGCGGTTGCGGCAGGCGTACGAGGTCTTCTGCCGGCTGGGGCTTCCGGAGGCCGCCGAGGTGGCCTGTCTGCTGGAGGAGCCGGCACTGGCCATGGTGGAGAGCTGCGGGCTGGAGGCGTAGCCGAGGGGGCGGGGCCGCGGCTCAGGAGCCGGTGCTGTTCCAGTCCTTGTCGTCGGACGGGGTCGGGGTCGGGGCGGGGGCCTGGTTGGTGCTGACGGTCCCGCCGCCCTGGCCGTTGCCGGTGGTGTCGTCGGCCATCGCCGCGCCGGCCGCGCCCAGGGCGATCAGCGTGCCGAGGCCGAGGCCGGCGACGGCCAGGCAGACCCGGGTGGCAACGGTGTTGTTCGCGCGGTTCGCCATGAATGCTCCTGAGGGACGTCTTCCCAGGCGGGAAGGGGGTTCTTCGGTTCCTCCCGGAGTGTTCCGGGCTGATGGGAAGAGCATCGCAAGGCGCGTTCAACAGCCGATCGACGCACGAGCACCGTGCGTCGAGCGGCCCCGTTGATCGGGGCGTTGGCGGGGTGCCGGTCAGGCGGCCTCGCGGAGGTGCAGGGTGCAGCACTTCACGCTGCCGCCGCCCTTGAACAGCTCGGAGAGGTCCACTCCGATCGGCCGGAAGCCCCGTTCGCGCAGCCTCGCCGCGACCCCGGTCGCAGCCTCCGGCAGCACCACGTTCAGCCCGTCGCTCATCAGGTTGAGCCCGAACACCGCCGCGTCGGCCTCCTCGACCAGCACCGCGTCCGGGAAGAGGCGGCGCAGCACCTGCCTGCTGCCCGCGGAGAACGCGCCCGGGTAGTACATGACCTCGTCGTCGTCGAGCACGCTGAGCGCGGTGTCGAGGTGGTAGAAGCGCGGGTCGACGAGGTCCAGGCCGATCACCGGGCGGCCGAGGAACTCCTGTGCCTCCGCGTGGCCGGCGCTGACGCTGCGGAAGCCGCGGCCGGCCAGCAGGTGACGGCCCGCCAGCAGCAGGTCCCCCTCGCCCTCGTTGACGTGGACCGGGTCGTGGGTGGTGAATCCGTTGCGCCTGAACCACTCCAGGTAGGCGGGGCCCTCGGCGGCGCGCTCGGCATTGCGGAACCGGGCGCCGAGCGCCTTGCCGTCGACGACGGTGGCGCCGTTCGCCGCATAGACCATGTCGGGCAGGCCGGGCAGCGGGTCGATCAGGTCGACGCGGTGGCCGAGGTCGGCGTACAGCTCGTACAGCCGCTCCCACTGGGTGACGGCGAGGCCGGTGTCGACCGGCTTGGCCGGGTCCATCCAGGGGTTGATCGCGTAGCTGACCTCGAAGTGGGTCGGACGGCACATCAGGAAGCGGCGCGGACGGGCGGTGCGGGTCATCGGGGGCTCCGGGAGGAGTGCGGGCGGGGGCGGGGACGGCACGGAGGGGAACCGCGGGCGGGGCCGGTCAGGACAGCGCGGGGCGTTCGGGGAAGTTGCGCAGGCCGCGCATGGGGCCGGCCAGCAGGACCAGGCCGGCGGAGAGCAGCACGCTCGCCATGATCCAGAGGGTGGTGCGGGCGCCGAGCACCTCCCCGAGCCAGCCGCCGAGCAGGGCGCCCACCGGGATGGCGCTGAAGTTGACGGTGGAGGCGCTGGCCCGGATCCGGCCGATCATCGCGGGCGGGCAGTAGGCCTGGTAGAAGCTGCCGGCGATGACGTTCCCGGCGATCACCCCGCAGACCGCGACCGACCAGGCCACCGCGCTGACCGCCAGGGGCAGCCGGTCCCCGGCCATCGGCAGCAGCAGGATGAACGGCGCCCCCACCAGCTCGCAGAGCAGCAGCCCGCGCGCCGTCCCGAACCGGCGGGCGATCCGTCCGGCGAGCGCGGCGCCGGCCAGGCCGCCGACCGAGACCACCGCGAAGACGGCTCCGACGCCGCCGGGGGTCACGCCCACGCTGCGGACGAGGAAGATGGTCTGCACGGCCTGGATGCCGTTGAGGCCGAGGTTGCCGACGGCCGCGAAGCTCGCCAGCGTGCGCAGGTAAGGGTCACGGGCCAGGAACCGGACCCCCTCGCCGATCTCGCGCAGGATCCCGCGCCGTTCGCAGACCGGCGGAGGCTTCTCCTCGGCCCGGATGGACCCCACGCAGACCGCCGCCACCAGGTAGGTGACCGCGTCGGCGAGCAGCCCGCTGACGGCGCCGAACGCCTGCGAGAGCAGGCCGGCCAGGCCGGGGCCGGCGATCTCGGCGGCCGCGTCCCCCGAGCGCAGCTTGACGTTGGCCTCCAGCAGGTCGGGCTTGGCGACCAGGACGGGCAGTACGGCGCTGTTCGCGGTGGACAGGAACACCTTGACCGCGCCGGCCAGCAGCGCCACCACCACCAGGTGGGCCATGGTCAGCAGGCCCAGCCAGCCGGCGACCGGCACGCTGGCGAACAGGACGAGCAGCAGGAGGTCGCAGATCAGCATCACCTTCAGCCGGGGCCAGCGGTCCACCCAGGCGCCGGCCACCAGGCCGAGGAAGAGCCACGGCACCCAGGCGGAGGCGGTCAGCAGGCCGACCATGAACGGCGAGGCCTCCAGCGTGACGACGGCCACCAGGGCGAGGGCGACGTTGCCGACGGCCGTGCCGAGGCCGCTGGTCGTCTCACCGATCCAGAGCTTGCGGAAGTTGGCCTGCGCCCAGAGGCCCCAGCGGCTCTCGGGCGGCGCGTCGCCCTCCGGGGGCGACGGCGGCTTCACGGAGGCTGTGGTCATGGCGGGTCACTCTCCAAGCTTGTCGGCGAGCACGGCGGCGATCCGTGCGACGGGCTCCTGCTGCGTCATGGCGCCGTGCGTGCAGGTGATGCGGTGCTGCTCGACGCGGCCGTCGACGTAAGGTCGCCAGGCCTCCCCGTAGGGCCAGTCGGCGGGCTTGTCGAGGGTGGCGCCGAAGAAGACGGCGTCGCCCCGGTAGCGATCGGGGACGTGCTCGGCCATCAGCTTGGCGTTCTGCTCGAAGACGTCGGGCAGGACGCCGGCGGCCTCGCCGAGGAGTGCGGTGAGGTCGGCCTGCCCGCGTCCGCCGACCGGGTCGTGGCCGAGCGAGGCGAGCAGCGCCGCGAGGGTGTCGACCGGGTCGTCGGAGGGCGGGGTGGCGTCGGCGCGGTACCGGGCGGGGTCGGCCGGGAGGCCGTCCAGGAGGGCGAGCAGGGCGACCTGACCGCCCGTCGCCTGGAGGCCGACGGCCATGGCGTGGGCGACGACCGCGCCGAAGGACCAGCCGAGCAGGTGGTACGGGCCCTCGGGCTGGACGGCGCGGATCTGGCGTACGTAGTCCTCGGCGATCTCGGTGACGGAGGACGGGGAGCCCCCGCGCAGCCCGCGTGCCTGGAGGCCGTGGACGGGGCGGTCGGGATCGAGGTGGCGCAGCAGCCCCGAGTAGACCCAGCTGATGCCCGCGGCGGGGTGGACGCAGAACAGCGGGGCCTTGGTGCCGCCCGCGCGCAGCGGGAGGAGTACGTCAAGGGCGCTGGGGGCGCTGGGGGCGTCGGCGCTGGGGGCGGGGGCCGTGCCCGCCGGGTCGAGGTGGCGGTCCAGTCGCCGTGCGAGGGCGGCCGCGGTGGGGGCCTCGAAGAGCGCCCGCATGCCGAGGTCGGCGCCCAGTGCGGTACGGATCCGGCCGAGCAGCTTCATCGCGAGGAGGGAGTGGCCGCCGAGGTCGAAGAAGCCGTCGTCGACGGAGACGGGGCCCGGCAGGCCCAGCACTTCGGCGAAGAGGCCGCTGAGCAGCTCCTCGTGCGGTGTCCTGGGTGCCCGCCCGGTGGGCGGGACGGTGAAGTCGGGGGCGGGGAGGGCGCGCCGGTCGACCTTGCCGCTCGCGGTCAGCGGAAGCGCGTCGAGCGGGACGTAGGCGGCCGGAAGCATGTGGGCGGGCAGCGACTCGGCGGCGAAGGCGCGCAGTTCGGCCTGGTCGAGCGGGCCGTCCGCAACGACGTGGGCGACGAGCCGGGGGCCGGTGGTGCCGTCGTCGTGGACCGTCACGGTCGCGGTGAGGACCCGGGGGTGGCGCGTGAGCACGTGCTCGATCTCGCCGGGTTCGATGCGGAAGCCGCGGATCTTGACCTGGTGGTCGGTGCGGCCGAGGTATTCGAGTCGTCCGTCTCGGGTGCGGCGGACGAGGTCGCCGGTGCGGTACATCCGCTCCCCGGCGGCGTACGGGTCGGCGACGAACCGCTCGGCGGTGAGCGAGGGGCGGCCGAGGTAGCCGCGGGCGAGGCCGGCGCCGGCCAGGTACAGCTCGCCGGGGACGCCGGGCGGTACGGGGCCCAGGTGCTCGTCGAGCACGTGGGTGCGGGTGCCGAGGACGCTGCGGCCGAGGCCCGGGCGCCCGGTGGCCGTGAAGGGCTGGGTGAGCGCGTCGACGGTGGACTCCGTGGGGCCGTAGAGGTTGTGGGCGGTGGTCGCGGGGGCCTCGCGCAGGCGGGTCCACAGGCTCTGGCCGACGGCCTCGCCGCCGAGCAGCACCACACGGGGGGCGGGCGCGTCCAGCAGGCCTTCGTCGAGGAGCTGTTCGGCGTAGGAGGGGGTGACCTCGATGACGTCGACGGACTCCGTCCGCAGGTGGCGGACCAGGGCGGCGGCGTCGCGGCGGACCTCGTCGCCGATGAGGTGCAGTTCGTGGCCGGCGATCAGCCAGAGCAGGCCGTCCCACGAGGCGTCGAAGCAGAGCGAGGCGGTGAGCGCGACGCGGCTGCGGCCGTGCTCGCCTTCGGTGGCGCCGATCGGGCCGGTCGCGGATCGGTGCGAGGCGAGCAGCGCGGCGATCGAGCCGTGGCTGACCACGACGCCCTTGGGGCGGCCGGTGGAGCCGGAGGTGTAGATCACGTAGGCGGCGTCGGGGGCGGACGCCCGGGGCGGCGGGTTGTCGGCGGCGGGGCGGTCGTTCCCGGCCGCCGGGGCCGCGGCCAGGACGGGCAGGCCGGTGAGGAGTTCGGGCAGGGGCCAGCCGTCGCCGGTCACGGCCAGGGCGGGCGCGGCATCGGCCAGCATGGCGGCGGTACGGTCGGCGGGGTGTCCCGCGTCCAGCGGGAGCGAGGCGGCGCCCGCCTTGAGCACGGCGAGCAGGGCGATCACGGTCTCCGCGGAGCGCGGCAGGGCCAGGGCGACCAGTGTCTCCGGGCCGGCGCCCGCGGCCGTCAGGCGGTGGGCGAGGTCGTTGGCGCGTGCGTTGAGCTCGGCGAAGCTGAGCCGGGTGTCCCCGGCGACCAGCGCGATCGCGTCGGGGGTGCGGGCCGCCCGGGCCTCGAAGGCGGTGGACAGCAGCGGCACGGCCGGCGGCAAAGCCTCACCTTCGCCGAGGAGTTCGGCGCGTTCACCGGCGCCGAGCAGGTCGGCGCGGCCGATGGGCCGGTCGGGGCGGGCGGCGACCGCCGTCAGCAGCCGGCCGAAGCGGGCGGCGACGGCCTCGACGGTCTCCCGGTCGAAGAGGTCGGTGGCGAAGTCGATCGCGCACTCCAGCCCGGCGGGCGCGCCGTCGGCGTCGAAGGACTCGCCCATGGCGACGGAGAGGTCGAATTTGGCCACGCACCCGCCGACCGGTTCGACGGCGGCCGGCAGGCCTGCCAGGTCGAGCGGGGCCTCGCCGGGGCCGCCGGCCCGGCCCGCGCCCTGGAGCAGCAGCATGACCTGGAAGAGCGGGTGGCGGGCCAGGGAGCGGGCCGGGTTGAGTTCCTCGACCAGCCGCTCGAAGGGCACGTCCTGGTGGGCGTGGGCGTCGAGCTGGGTCTCCCGGACCCGGTGGAGCAGCTCCGTGAAGGTCGGGTCGCCGGAGGTGTCGGTGCGCAGGACGAGGGTGTTGACGAAGAAGCCGACGAGATCGTCGAGGGCCTCGTCCGAGCGACCGGCGACCACCGAGCCGATCGGCACGTCGGTGCCGGCCCCGAGCCGGGTGAGCAGCGCCGCCAGCGCGGCCTGCAGGGTCATGAACATGGTGACGCGGTGCTCGCGGGCCAGCCCGGCCAGGGCGCGGTGCAGTTCGCCGCCGAACGCAACGACGACGCGGTCGCCCCGGTGGCTGCTGTCCGCCCGCCGGGCGCGGTCCACGGGGAGGGACAGCTCCTCGGGGATTCCCGCCAGGGCTTCGCGCCAGTGGGCGAGTTGGCGGGACGCCAGGCTGTCGGGGTCGGCCTCGTCGCCGAGCAGCTCGCGCTGCCAGAGCGCGTAGTCGGCGTACTGGACCGGCAGCGGCTGCCAGTCGGGCGCCGCGCCGTCCAGGCGGGCGGCGTAGGCGGCGGAGAGGTCGCGAAGCAGCGGCTCCATCGACCAGCCGTCGCCCGCTATGTGGTGCAGGACGAGCACGAGGAGGTGTTCGTCGGTGGCGAGCGGGAGCAGGTGGGCCCGGAGGGGGAGTTCGCGGGCGAGGTCGAAGGGGACGGCCGCGCACTCGGCCAGGGCGGCCGCCGGGTCGGCGGGCCGGGCGGGGCGGCGGTCGAAGGGGATCCGGGCCTCGGCGGGCGGGACGATCCGCTGTGAGGGCTCGCCGTCCTGCTCGGCGATCAGCGTGCGCAGGATCTCGTGGCGGGCGACGAGGTCGCCGAGGGCGAGTTCGAGCGCGGCCGGGTCGAGCGGGCCGTTGAGGCGCAGGGCGAGCGGCAAGTTGTAGAGGGCGCTGGGGCCCTCCATCCCGTCGATCAGCCACAGCCGCTGCTGGGCGAAGGAGAGCGGCAGGCCTTCCGGTCGCTCGCCGGCCGTCAGGGCGAGCCGCGCGCCGGCGCCGTCGAGCCGCTGGGCGAGGCCGGCCACCGTCGGCGCCTCGAAGACGTCCCGGACGCCGATCTCGGCGGCGAACACGGTGCGGACCCGGCTGACGAGCTGCATGGCGAGGAGGGAGTGCCCGCCGAGGGCGAAGAAGTCGTCGTCGATCGAGACCTGTCCGGTCGCGCCGAGGACTTCGCCGAACAGGCCGCACAGGAGTTCCTCGCGTGCCGTGCGGGCGGCGCGGCCGCCGGCGAAGAGCTGGAAGTCGGGGGCGGGGAGGGCGCGGCGGTCGACCTTGCCGCTGCCGGTCAGCGGCAGCGCGTCGAGGGTGACGACGGCGGCGGGGACCATGTGGGCGGGCAGCGACTGTGCCACGAACCGCCGCAGTTCGAGGGAGAGTTCGGGGCTGGGGGCGGCGACCGCGCAGTGGGCGGCCAGGCGGCGGTCGCCGTCGGCGCTCTCGTGCGGGGTGACCACCGCCTGGCGGACGGCCGGGTGCAGGGTCAGCGCCTGTTCGATCTCGCCGGGTTCGATGCGGAAGCCGCGGATCTTGACCTGGTGGTCGGTGCGGCCCAGGTAGTCGATCCGGCCCTCGCGGCTGCGGCGGACCAGGTCGCCGGTGCGGTACATCCGCTCCCCCGGCGTGAACGGGTCGGCGACGAAGCGTTCCGCGGTGAGGGCGGGCCGGCCCAGGTAGCCGCGGGCCAGGGCGTCCCCGGACAGGTACAGCTCGCCGGGGACGCCGGCGGGGACGGGGTTCAGGTAGGCGTCGAGGACGTGGGCGCGGGTACCGAGGACGGGGTGGCCCATGGTGGGGCGCTCCGAGTCGGCGTACGCCTGGAGGAGGGTGTCGACGGTGCACTCGGTGGGCCCGTAGAGGTTGTGGCCGGTGGTCGCCGGAGCCTCGCGCAGGCGGGTCCACAGGGACTGCCCGATCGGTTCGCCGCCGAGCAGCACCACGCGCGGGGCGGGGGCGTCCAGGAGGCCTTCGGCGATGAGCTGTTCGGCGTAGGTGGGGGTGAACTGGACGGCGTCGACTCCGGCGGTGCGCAGGTGCCGGACCAGGGCGGCGGGGTCGCGGCGCAGGTCGTCGCCGATCAGGTGCAGCTCGTGGCCGGCGACCATCCACAGGAGGCCGTTCCAGGAGGCGTCGAAGCAGAGCGAGGCGGTCAGTGCGGCGCGCATCCGGCCGTGGGCCCGCTCGGGCCCGGCGAAGGTCTCGGCCCGGTGGGCGGCCAGCAGGCCGGCGATGGACCGGTGGCTCACCACCACACCCTTGGGGCGGCCGGTGGAGCCGGAGGTGTAGATGACGTAGGCGGCGTCTGCCGCGGTGGCGCGGACGGGCGGCGCCGCGGCGGGCCGGTCGGCCCAGTGCTGTTCGCCGGCGTCCAGGACGGTCGCTCCGGCGAGCCCGTCCAGCGCCTCGGGCAGCGGCCATCCCGGGTCGGTGAGGACGGCCGCGGGGCGGGCGTCGGCCAGCATGTGGGCGGTGCGCTCCAGCGGGTACTCGGCGTCCAGCGGGAGGAAGGCAGCACCGGCCTTGAGTACGGCGAGCTGGGCGACGACCGTATCGGCCGAGCGGGGCAGGGCCAGCGCGACCACGTCCTCGGGGCCGATGCCGGCGGCGGCCAGGCCGTGGGCGAGGCGGTTCGCGCGGGCGTCCAGCTCGGCGTACGTCAGCCGGGTCTCCCCGAAGACCAGGGCCGTCAGCTCGGGTGTGGCCGCCACCTGTGCGGCGAAGGCGTCCGGAACCAGGGGCAGTTCGGCGGGCAGCGGCCGGTGGCCGCCGAGGAGTGCGGCGCGCTCGCCGTCGGCGAGCAGGTCGGCGCGGCCGATCCGCCGCTCGGGCCGGGCCGTCATCTCCGTCAGCAGCCGGCCGAAGCGGGCGGCGACGGCCTCGACGGTCTCCCGGTCGAACAGGTCGGTGGCGTAGTCGATCGCGCAGTCCAGTCCGGCGGGCTCGCCGTCCGGTCCGAAGAACTCCTCCAGCGTCACGTTGAGGTCGAACTTGGCGACTCCGGTGTCCGCCGGCAGCGCCTCGGCGCGCAGCGCGGACAGCTCCGGCTCGCCACCGGTGCCGGACTGCAGCACCAACGCCACCTGGAAGAGCGGGTGGCGGGCCAGGGAGCGGGCCGGGTTGAGTTCCTCGACCAGCCGCTCGAAGGGCACGTCCTGGTGGGCGTAGGCGCCCAGTCCGGTCTCCCGGACGCGGCCGAGGAGTTCGGCGAAGGTCGGGTCTCCGGAGGTGTCGGTGCGCAGGACGAGGGTGTTGACGAAGAAGCCGACCAGGTCGTCCAGGGCCTCGTCCGAGCGGCCCGCGACCACCGAGCCGATCGGCACGTCGGTACCGGCTCCGAGCCGGGTGAGCAGCGCCGCCAGCGCGGCCTGGAAGGTCATGAACATCGTGACGCGGTGCTCGCGGGCCAGGCCGGCGAGCGCGCGGTGCAGTTCGGCGTCGATGGGCAGGGCGACCCGGTCGCCCCGGTGGTCGGCGCGGACTCCGCGCGGCCGGTCGACGGGGAGGGTGAGCTCCTCCGGGAGATCGGCGAGGGTGTCGCGCCAGTAGGCGAGCTGGCGCGAGACCAGGCTGTCGGGGTCGGCCTCGTCGCCGAGCAGCCCGCGCTGCCAGAGCGCGTAGTCGGCGTACTGGACCGGCAGCGGCCGCCAGTCGGGCGCCGCGCCGTCCAGGCGGGCGGCGTACGCGTCCGCCAGGTCTCGCAGCAGCGGGCCCATCGACCAGCCGTCGCCGACGATGTGGTGGAGGGCGACGACGAGGACGTGCTCCTCGGCGCCGACCCGCAGGAGGGTGACGCGTACGGGCGGTTCGGCGGCCAGGTCGAAGGGGCGGCGGGCTGCCTGGTCCACTTCCGCGTCCACCGACTCCGGTGCGCAGTCGCGCAGTTCGACGGGAAGGTCCGCGCCGGCCGCGGGGAGGACCAGCTGGTGCGGCTCGCCGTCGTGCTCGGCGATCAGCGTGCGCAGGATCTCGTGGCGGGCGACGAGGTCGCCGAGGGCGAGTTCCAGGGCGGCCGCGTCGAGAGGACCGGTGAGGCGCAGGGCGAGAGGCATGTTGTAGAGCGCGCTGGGGCCCTCCATCCGGTCGATCAGCCAGAGCCGCTGCTGGGCGGAGGAGAGCGGCAGGTGTTCGGGGCGTTCACGGACGGTCAGCGCGAGGCGGGCCGCGGCACCGTCCAGCCTCTGGGCCAGGCCCGCCACCGTCGGCGTCTCGAAGACGTCCCGGATGCCGAGTTCGGCGCCGAGCACCGCGCGGACCCGGCTGAGCAGCCGGGTGGCGAGCAGGGAGTGCCCACCGAGGGCGAAGAAGTCGTCGTCGACCGAGACCGGTCCCGTGAGGCCGAGGATCTCGCCGAACAGGCCGCAGAGGATCTCCTCGCGCGCCGTACGGGCGGCCCGGCCGCCGGTGGCCGCAGCGAAGTCGGGCGCGGGCAGCGCGGACCGGTCGAGCTTGCCGTTGACGTTGAGCGGCAGTGCGTCGAGCGTGGTGAAGGCCGCCGGGACCATGTAGTCGGGCAGCGCGGCGGCCGCGTGGGCGCGCAGCGCGGCCGCATCGAGCGGGGTGCGCGCCACGAGGTAGGCGACCAGTCGGGTGCCGGCAGGGCCGTCCGTGCCGTCCTGGTGGGGCAGGACCGCGGCCTGGAGGACGTCGGGGTGGGCGGCCAGGACGGTTTCTATCTCGCCGGGTTCGATGCGGAAGCCGCGGACCTTGACCTGGTGGTCGGTGCGGCCCAGGTACTCGACGCGGCCGTCGGGGCGGCGCCGGGCGAGGTCGCCGGTGCGGTACATCCGCTCCCCCGGCGCGAACGGGTCGGCGACGAACCGCTCGGCGGTCAGCGCGGGCCGGCCCAGGTAGCCGCGGGCGAGGCCCGCGCCGCTGAGGTACAGCTCGCCGGGGACGCCGGGCGGGACGGGCCGCAGGCCGGTGTCCAGGACGTGCGCGCGGATGTTGGGCAGCGGGCGGCCGATGAGCGGGCGCGGGTCGCCGGAGAGCCGGTGGTACAGCGCGTCGACGGTGCACTCGGTGGGGCCGTACATGTTGAGCACGACGGTGTCCGCGGCGGCGGTGAGGGCGGCCGAGAGGGTCTGGCCGAGGGCCTCGCCGCCGACCATCAGGAGGGCCGGCGGGCAGCGGTCGAACAGACCCTCCTCGACCAGCCGCTCGGCCTGGCCCGGGGTGACGTCGAGGACGTCGGCGCCGGTGTGTTCGGCGTGGCGGACGATCGCGGCGGCGTCGCGGCGCACGTCGTCGTCGAGGAGGTGGAGTTCGTGGCCGGCCACCATCCACAGCAGCGCCTCCATGGCGGTGTCGAAGGAGAGCGAGGCGGCCTGGGCGAACCTGAACCTGCGCCCCGGGTGGGCCTGTCGGGCGGCGGCGACGGTCTCGTCGCGGTGGAAGGCGAACAGGTTGGCGAGGCCGCCGTGGCGGACCACGACGCCCTTGGGGCGGCCCGTGGAGCCCGAGGTGTAGATGACGTAGGCGGCGTTGGCGGCGGTGACGCGGACGGGCGGGGCACCGGCGGGCCGCTCGGCCCGCCCCTGTTCGTCGACGTCCAGGACGGTGGCACCGGCGAGCCCGTCGAGGACCTCGGGCAGCGGCCATCCGGTGGTGGTGAGGACGGCCGCGGGGCGGGCGTCGGCCAGCATGTGGGCGATCCGCTCGCGCGGGTGGTCGGCGTCCAGCGGGAGGAAGGCCGCACCGGCCTTGAGTACGGCGAGGACGGCGACCAGGGACTCGGCGGAGCGGGGCAGGGCGAGCGCGACCACGTCCTCGGCGCCCGCCCCGGAGGCGGTCAGGCCGTGGGCGAGGCGGTCGGCACGGGCGTCCAGCTCGGCGTACGTCAGCCGGGTCTCCCCGAAGACGAGCGCGGTGGCGTCGGGGGTCGCGGCGGCCTGGGCGGCGAAGGCCTCCGGGAGGAGGACGTCCGCCGCACCCGGCCGGGCGGTGTCGTGCCATGCGGCCAGCGCTGTCCGGCCCGCCTCGCCCAGTACGTCGAGTTCGGCGACCGGCCGGTCGGGGTCTGCGGCGGCCTGGGCCAGCAGGCGCAGCAGCGCGTCGGCGAGGCGCTGCGCGGTGGCCCGGTCGAACAGGTCGGTGGCGAACTCCAGGCCGCCCTCGATGCCGGCGGGGGCGCCGTCCGGGTGGTGGCGCTCGGAGAGGTTGAGGGTGAGGTCGAAGGCAGTGGTGGGCAGCCCGAGCGGCTCGTAGGCGGTGCGGGTGCCGGGGAACTGGGGGCCGCCGCCGGCGGTGTTGTCGAAGGCGATCATCACCTGGAAGAGCGGGTGCCGGGCGAGGGTGCGGACCGGGTTGAGCTCCTCGACGAGCCGCTCGAAGGGCACGTCCTGGTGGGCGTAGGCGGCCAGGTCGGCTTCCCGTACGCGGGTCAGCAGTTCGGCGAAGGTGGGCCGGCCGGTGAGGTCGGTGCGCAGGACGAGGGTGTTGGCGAAGAAGCCGACCAGTTCGTCGAGGGCCGGGTCGAGGCGGCCGGCCAGCGGGGTGCCGATCGGCAGGTCCTCGCCGGCGCCGAAGCGGTGCAGCAAGGTGGCGTAGGCGGCCTGGAGCACCATGAACAGGGTGGCCCCGTGCCCGGCGGCCAGCTCGGCGAGCCGTGCGTGCAGGTCCGCGTCCAGCTCCAGCGGCACGACGTCGCCGCGGTGGCTCGGGGCGGCCGGGCGGGGGCGGTCCAGCGGCAGCGGCAGTTCGTCCGGCAGGCCGGCGAGCGCCTGCCTCCAGTGGTCGAGCTGGCGGGAGAGCCGGGACTGCGGGTCGGTGTCGGCGCCGAGCAGCCGGTACTGCCAGAGCGTGTAGTCGGCGTACTGGACGGGCAGCGGCTCCCACATCGGTGCCTCGCCGCCGAGCCGGGCGGTGTAGGCGTCGGCGAGGTCCTGGAAGAGCGGCCGCAGGGACCATCCGTCGCTGGCGATGTGGTGCATCACGAGGAGCAGGACGTGCTCGTCGGGGGCCTCGGGGCGCAGGTAGGCGTGCAGCGGGACGTCGCGGGCGAGGTCGAAGGTGTGGCCGGTCAGCTCCTGGACCGGGCGGTCGGTGACGGTGAGCAGCGGGGCCGGGGGCGCGGGCAGGATCCGCTGGTGGGGGACGCCGTCCTGGGCGCCGAAGACCGTACGGAGGCTCTCGTGGCGGGCGACGACGTCGCCGAGGGCGCCTTCGAGTGCTGCCGCGTCGAGCGGGCCGGTGAGGCGGAGCGCGAGGGTGACGTTGTAGGTGGCGGCGGGGCCTTCGGCCTGGCCGAGGAACCACAGCCGGCGCTGGGCGAAGGAGACGGGCAGGTGCTCGGGCCGGGGTTCGGGCCGCAGCGCGGGGCGGGCCGGGTCGGTGGCGAGCCGGTCGGCGAGGGCGGCGACGGTCGGGGCCTGGAAGAGGTCGCCGATGGCCAGTTCGGCGCCCAGTTCGGTGCGCGCCCGGCCGACCAGGCGGGTCGCCAGCAGGGAGTGGCCGCCGAGTTCGAAGAAGTCGTCGTCGATGGTGATGTCGTCGATGCCGAGGATCTCGCCGAAGAGGGTGCACAGGGCGCGTTCGCGTTCGTCGCGCGGGGGTCGGCCGGTGGTGTCGGCGGCCAGTGCGGGGGCGGGCAGAGCGCGCCGGTCGACCTTGCCGTTGGCGTTGAGCGGCAGGGCGGGCAGGACGACGACGGCCGACGGGACCATGTAGGCGGGGAGGGTGGCGGCGGCGAACTGCCTGAGTTCGGCGTCGAGTCCGGGGTTCCCGTCGAGGGCGGGGCCGCGCACCGAGCAGTAGCCGACGAGCCGGGTGTCGCCGGGGCGGTCCTCCCGGGGGACCACGATGACCTGGCGGACGGCGGGGTGGCGGGAGAGCACGGCCTCGATCTCGCCCGGCTCGATGCGGAAGCCGCGCAGCTTGACCTGGCCGTCGATCCTGCCGAGGAACTCGATGGCGCCGTCGGCCCGGCGGCGCACCAGGTCTCCGGTGCGGTACATGCGCTCGCCCGGCGCGTACGGGTCGGCGACGAAGCGCTCGGCGGTCAGAGCGGGCCGGCGCCAGTAGCCGCGGGCCAGGCCGGCGCCGGCGACGTACAGCTCGCCGGGGACGCCGGGCGGTACGGGCTGCAGCCGGGTGTCGAGGACGTGGGCGCGCATGTTGTCGAGCGGGGCGCCGATCGGCGGCCGGGGGCCGCTCAGGTCGGCGGGGGCGAGGGGGTGGTGCGTGGCGAAGGTGGTGGCTTCGGTCGGCCCGTAGACGTGGGCGAGCAGCAGGTCGGGGCAGTGGTCGAGGACACGCCGCATGAGGGTGCCGGAGGCGGCCTCGCCGCCGGTGCAGACGGTGCGCAGGGTGCGGAAGGTCTCCGGGGCCTGCTCGGCGACCAGGTCGAAGAGGGCCTTGGTGAGGAAGACGGCGGTGACCTCGTGCCGGGTCGCGACGGCGTGCAGGGCGGCGGCGTCCAGGTTGCCGGGCGGGGCGACGACCACCGTGCCGCCGGCCAGCAGCGGTGTCCACAGTTCGTAGGTGGCGGCGTCGAAGGCGTGCGGGGAGTGCAGCAGGACCCGCCGGTGCCGGCCGTCCTGCCAGCGGCGGTCGGCGGCGAGGCCGACGATGTCGCGGTGGCGGACGGCGACGCCCTTGGGGGTGCCGGTGGAGCCCGAGGTGAACATCACGTAGGCGAGCCGGTCGGGGTGGACGGGGATGCCGGGGGCGTGCTCCGGGGCGTCCTCCTCGTCGCCGGGGCGCACCACGACGGCGTCGTGTGCGAAGCCCGGGTCGGTGCGGTCGGTGAGCAGGACTGGGGCGCCGGTGTCGGCGAGGAGTGCGGCCATCCGCTCCGGGGGCAGGCTCGCGTGCAGGGGTACGTAGGCGCCGCCGGCCTTGAGGACGGCCAGGGTGGCGACGACCAGGTCGACCGAGCGTTCCATCAGCAGGGCGACCGGGGACTCGGGGCCGACGCCGCAGGCGGCGAGGTGGTGTGCCAGCCGGTTGGCGCGGGCGTCGAGCTCGGCGTAGGAGACGTCGGCGCCGTCGTGGGCGAGCGCGACCGCGTCCGGGGTGCGGGCGGCCTGGGCCTGGAACAGTTCGGGCAGCGAGCCGGTGGGGACGGGCGCGGCGGTGGCGTTCCACTCGTCGCGCAGGCGGCCGCGCTCCTCGGGGGTGAGGATGTCGAGGGCGCCGATCGGCGCGTCGGGGTCGGCGGCCGCGGCGGCCAGCAGCCGGCCCAGGCGCTCGAACAAGGTGGTGACGGTGGCGCGGTCGTAGAGGTCGGCGGCGTATTCGACGGATCCGGTGAGTCCGGCGGGGGCGCCGTCGGGACTGTGGCGCTCGGTGATGCCGATGTTGAGGTCGAACTTGGCGACACGCAGGCCGAGTTCCTCGGGCTGCGCCTGCAGTCCGGGCAGGCCGAGTTCGCCCTCCTCGTGGTTCTGGAGCACGAGGAGGGTCTGGAAGAGGGGGTGGCGGCCGAGGGAGCGGGCCGGGTTGACCTCCTCGACCAGCCGCTCGAAGGGCACGTCCTGGTGGGCGAAGGCGTCGAGCTGGGTTTCCCGGGCCCGGCCGAGGAGTTCGGTGAAGGACGGGTCCCCGGAGGTGTCGGTGCGCAGGACGAGGGTGTTGACGAAGAAGCCGACCAGGTCGCTCAGCGCCTCGTCGGAACGGCCGGCGACGCCGGTGCCGAGGGGGATGTCGGTGCCCGCGCCGAGCCGGGTGAACAGTGCGGCGAGACCGGCCTGGAGGACGGAGAACAGGGTGGCGCGGTGCCGGCGGGCCAGGCCCGTCAGAGCGGCGTGCAGTTCGGGGCCGTAGCCGAACGGGACGGCGTCGGCGGCCCCGGTCGGGGCGGGCGGCCGGGGACGGTCCGTGGGCAGCTCCAGCTCCTCGGGCAGGCCGGCCAGGGCCTCGCGCCAGTAGTCGAGTTGCCGGCTCAGCACGCTGCCGGGGTCGCTGTCGTCACCGAGCAGTTCGCGCTGCCAGAGCGTGTAGTCGGCGTACTGAACCGGCAGCGGCTCCCAGTCGGGGGTGCGGTCGGCGCGGCGGGCGGCGTAGGCGGTGGCGAGGTCGCGCAGGAGCGGGCCGAGCGACCAGCCGTCGCCGGCGATGTGGTGCAGCACGACGAGCAGCACGTGCTCGGCGGGGGACGCGGTGGCGGACCGGCCGGTGGCGGGCCGACCGGGCCTGAGCTGGGCGGGGGTGAGCTCGGCAGGCGTGAGCTCGGCGGGGGTGAGCTCGGCGGGGGTGAGCGAGAAGACCGTGACCCGGATGGGCAGTTCGGCACTCAGGTCGAAGGTGCGGGCGGCGGCCCGGTCCCGCAGGGCGGGGTACTCGCCGGGGGCGCAGTCCACCGTCTCGAAGGCGATCTCCGCCTCCGCGGACGGCAGGATCCGCTGCACCGGGACTCCCCCGGCCGCCGGGAACACCGTGCGCAGGGCCTCGTGCCGGGCGACCACGTCCGCCGTCGCGGCGCGCAGGGCGTCGGTGTCGAGCGTGCCGCGCAGGCGGACCGCGAACGGCAGGTTGTAGAGCGCGGTCGGCCCTTCGATCTGGTCGATCAGCCAGAGACGCTGTTGTGCGTACGAAACCGGGATCACGGTGCTTCCTCTGCTCACGTCACGGCGCGGATGGTCAGGCGGGGACTGCGGTCGTCGGGCGCACCGTGGGACGGCAGTCGGAGAGGTCGACGGGGCGGCCCATCGCGACGGCGATCTTCCGGTCGCCGCCGAAGGGGTCGCGGCCGTGTGCACAGAGCACGTTGTCGACCAGCATCACGTCGCCGACCTGCCAGGCCTCGCGGACGGTGGCGGCGTCGTAGGCGGCGTTGAGGGCGTCCGCGTCCTCCCGGGACAGCGGTTCGCCGTCGCCGAAACCGGTGTTGAACGGCAGGCCTTCCGGTCCGAACTCCTCGACCATGGCCTCGCGGATGTCCGGGTCGAGGGACCACTCGTTCCAGAAGGCCAGGTGGTTGAACCAGACCTCCTGGCCGGTCTGCGGGTGGTGGATCGTGGCCGAACGCACCTGGCTGGTCCGCAGGTTGCCGTCCGGCTGCCACTCCCAGGCGATGCCGTTCTCCCGGCAGTACCGCTCGACGTCGGCGCGGTCCTCGGTGCCGAAGGCGGTGCGCCAGCCGAGCGAGATGTAGTCCGAGTAGTTGCGGGTGAGGGTCCAGCCGGAGGACCGGCCCCGCTCGGCCAGGTGGGCGGGGAGAGCGGCGAGGACCTTGCGGACGTCGGCGGTGGGGGTGGCGCCGCCCGTCGCGGGGGCTGTCAGGCAGGCGAACAGCAGCCGGCCGGGGAAGGTCAGGGTGTAGCTGTTCTCGTTGTGCATCCGGATCGACTGCGCGGGCGGCAGGTCGGTGGACGAGAAAACGCCGTCGCCGAAGTCGCTGCGCGGGGTGGCCTTCTCCCGGTACGGGGTGGGCTCGGGGATGAGCACGTCGCGGACGGCGGCGACGTCGGCGGCCTGGGCCACCGGCAGTCCGCGCAGGAAGATCGTGCCGTGCTCGTGCAGGGCGGCGGTCAGCGCGGTCTCGTTCTCGCGCAGCCAGGCGCACGCCTCGGCGAGGTCGGTGGTGGCCGGCACGCGGGTGAGGGCGGGGCGGCCGGGGTTCAGCTCCCAGTTCGGCATGGCGGCACTCACCGCTGGTCGAGGGTGGCGAGCAGGCTCGCGGGGCGGATGTCGGTCCAGTTGGTCTCGATCCAGTCGAGGCACTCCTGGCGGGGGGCCTCGCCGTGGACGGTGGTCCAGCCGGCCGGCACGTCGATCCAGACCGGCCAGAGCGAATGCTGGTTCTCGTCGTTGACCAGGACCAGGTAGCCGGAGTTGTCGTCCTCGAACGGGTTGCTCATGGTGGTCTCCGTAGCGTGAGAGGTGCTCTGGGGTGCGATTCGAAGGTATGGGCGCCGTACCGGCCCGAGCGGCACAAGCTCCGGCAGGTGAGCGGCAGTTGCGGCACTGTCGGATCCCGGCTCAGCGGGGGGTCAGGCGGACCGGGAAGTGGTCGAGGCCGAAGTTGATGACCGAGCGGTTGTAGGTGACGGGCCCGGTCGGCTCGATGGCGGCGGCCTTCTCCAGCGCGGCCGAATAGAGGGCGCCCAGCTCGGCCTTGGCCAGCGGGGCACCGATGCAGTAGTGGGCGCCGAGGCCCAGCGCGAGGTGCTTGTTGGGCGAGCGGTCGAGCAGGATCTCCTCCGGCCGCTCGAAGGCCTCCGGGTCCCGGTCGGCGGACCACACCCACACCGCGACCCGGTCGCCGCGGCGGATCTGCCGTCCGCCGAGCTCGATGTCCCGGGTGGCGGTGCGCAGCGTGTGCAGCCCCACGGAGGTCCAGCGCAGGAGTTCGTCCACGGCGGAGTCCATGGACACCTCGCCCTGTTGGAGCTTGCGCCACAGGTCGGGGCGCTGGACCAGCGTGTGCAGGCCCATGGCGGCCGTGTGGCGGACCGTCTGGACGCCGCCCACCACGATGTTGTCCAGGTTGAGCACGACGTCCTCGATCGGCAGCAGCCGGCCGCCGACCTTGTAGGTGGCCATCGTGGAGATCAGGTCGTCGCGCGGGTCGGCGCGGCGCAGCATCACCTGGTGCATCAGGTAGGGGATCAACCTCTGGTGTCCGGCGCGGCGTTCCTCCGGGGTGCGGCCGAGGAAGGCCACGTCGCAGACCCTGACCACCATGTCGCGGTCCTTCTCGGGCACGTCCAGCAGATCGCACATGACCGCGAGCGGGAGGGCCGAGACCACGTCGACGAGGTCCACGTCGCCCTGCTCGACGGCCCGGTCGAAGAGCTCGCCAGCCCGTTCGGCGATCGAGCGGGCGGCGCCGCGCACCCCGCCCTTGGAGAAGAACGGGTTGGCGGGGGCGCGCAGTTCGCGGTGGCGCGGCGGGTCGGTGAGGGCCATCATCCGGCCCGAGCCGACCGGCACGTTGCCCTCCCCCGCGCCGAGCAGCGAGCCGGACTCCGAGCTGAACACGGCTGCGTTGCGCAGTACGTCCGCCGATTCCCGGTAGGTCAGCACCGACCAGACCGGACCGTCGTCGACGGTCTCGGTGCGGTGTACGGGCGCCTCGCGGCGCAGCTCGGCGATCAGGGCGGGGGTGTCGGACCGGGCCCACAGGTCGGGGTCGGTGAGGTCCACGGTGCCGGTGGTGACGGTGGCGGTACCGGCGGTGGCGGTGGCGGTGGTCAGCATCACTGCTCCCTGGAGGCGGGGCGGGGCGCGGCGGGCACCGGGCGGTCCGCCGGGAGAGAGGTCGGGCCAGAGGTGGGGCGAGAGCTCGGGTGACAGCTCGGGTGAGAAGTCGGGCGGGAGGTCAGGAGGGACGTCAGGAGGTCGGCCGGTCCGGGCCGGTCGACGGTGGCGAGCAGGTGTCCGCCGGGGACGACGCGGTGGTCGAAGGCGCCGCGGGTGTGGGCGGCCCAGCCGGTGAGACCGGTGGTGGCGAGCATCGGGTCGTCGGCGCCGGCCAGTGCGTGGATCGCGGAGCCGATCGGCGCGTGCGGCCGGTGGCGGTAGGTGGCGCTGACGGCGAGGTCGGCGCGAATGGCGCCGAGGGCGAGCTCGACCAGGTCCGGGTGGGCCCGGACCGACTCCTCCAGCCCGGTGAGCGTGAGGAGTTCGGTCGCGTCCAGGTCCCGTGTCTCGCGCTCGCTCCACTCGGCGGGGCTCGGCGCGCCCACGGCCACCACCAGCTCGGGGCGGCGGTCGGCGGGCAGCGCGCGGGCGACCTCGTAGGCGAGCAGCGCGCCGAAGCTCTGCCCGTAGAAGGCGAACCGGCCGCCGTCGCCGCCGGTCAGGTGCGGGGCCATCGCCTCCGTGACAGCGGCCGCCAGGCTGTCGAAGTCGGGCGGCATGGGGTGCCGACTGCGGCCGCCCCGGGCCGGCGGGCGCAGCGCCCAGACCTCGGCCACGGGGGCCAGGGCCCGGGCGAGCGGCGTGTAGGCGGTGGCGTCACCGCCGGCGTGCGGGAAGCAGAACAGCCTTACCGGGCGGTGGGTTTGGGGTGCGGGGACGAACAGCCAGTCCCCTTCGACCCGGGGGCGCGCGGTCCGCGCGGCGGGAGTGGTGGCGGTGGTCATCGGACGGCCTCGCGGCGGGCGGTGAGGGCGGGGCGGGCGGCGGCCGGGCCGGCCGCGGCGGCGCGCCGGACCGCGGCGGTGAAGCCGGCCAGGTCGGCCGCGTCCAGCAGGTCGCGGAGCTGGAGCTCGACGTTGAGCTTGCGGCGCAGCAGGTGGACGACGCGCAGGGCGGCGAGCGAGTGGCCGCCGAGGGAGAGGAAGTCGTCGCTCTGCTCGACGTCCGGCACGCCGAGCACGGTGCGCCACACCTCGGCGACCTGCTCGTCGACCCCGCCCCGCACGGTCATCGGTTCGGCCGCGGCCGGCGCCGCCGCCGGGGCGGGCAGCGAGGCGTGGTCGACCTTGCCGTTCGGGGTGAGCGGCAGGGCGTCCAGGACGGTCACGGTGGACGGCACCAGGTGGGCGGGCAGGGTACGGCGCAGCTCGGACAGCAGGTCGGCGGGGCGGACGGCCGCTCCGGTGACGTAGCTGGCCAGCCGGTGGTCCCCGGGCGCGGCCTCGTGCAGGGTGACCGCGGCAGCGGTGACACCGGCGAGGGCGCCCAGCGCGTGCTCGACCTCGCCGAGCTCGATCCGGAAGCCGCGCAGTTTGATCTGGCGGTCCACCCGGCCGACGTACTCCAGCAGGCCGTCGGCGGAGCGGCGCACCTGGTCGCCGGTGCGGTACATGCGGGCGCCCGGCTCCGGCGCGAACGGGTCGGCGAGGAACCGGCCCGCGGTCAGGCCGGGGTGGCCCGGGTAGCCGTGCGCGAGGCCGGACCCGGCCAGGTACAGCTCGCCGACCGCGCCGGACGCCGTGACGGGGGCGAGGCGGGCGTCCAGCAGGTAGGCGCGTACGCCGGGCAGCGGTTCGCCCAGGTGCGGGCCGGGGCCGGTGATCGGGGTGGTGACGGCGTCGACGGTGCACTCGGTGGGCCCGTAGAGGTTGAGGGCGTCGATCCCGGCATCGGCCAGTTCGCGCCAGGTCCGGGTGGGGACCGGCTCGCCGCCCATGAACAGGCGTGGCACGCGGGCGCCGGCCAGCGGCTCGCGGAGCAGCTGCCAGTGCGAGGGGGTCAGGTCGAGGTCGGTGACGCCGTGTTCGGCGAGCCGCCGCACGAGGCGGGCCGGTTCGGCCCGCTGCGTGTCGTCGATCACCACCAGCGTGTCGCCCCGGCAGATCCGGATCCACTGCTGGACGGAGGCGTCGAAGGAGACGCTGGCGTTCCAGGCGACGACGCCGGGCTCCGGGCGGTAGGCGCCGCTGGTTTCCAGGGCGGCGGCGAGGTCGGCGACGGCGCCGTGCGGGACCTCCACCCCCTTGGGGCGGCCGGTGGAGCCGGAGGTGTAGATGACGTAGGCGGAGTCGAGCGGGTGCGGGGCGAACTCGGGCGACCGGTCCCCGTCGGCGTGGGCGCCGGGCCGGAGCACCGGTACGCCGGCCGGTACGGGAGGCTCGGCGTCGGAGCTGACGACGGCGGCGAGGCGGGCGTCGGAGGCCATGAAGGCGATCCGCTCGGCGGGGTAGGCCGGGTCGAGGGGAACGTACGCGGCGCCGGCCCGCCAGGCGGCGAGCAGCGCGACCGGCAGGTCGGAGGTCCGGGCGAGGTGAACCCCGACCCGGTCCCCCCGCCGTACTCCTGCCCCCCGCAAAGCGCGCGCCAGCCCGGCGGACCGCCGGTCCAGCTCGGCGAAGTCGAGGCGCCCGTCCACGGCGTGCACGGCGACCCGCCCGGGATGGGCGTCGACGACGCCGCGCAGCCGGGCCAGCAGGTCGGCGGTGGTGGAGGGGGAGGCGGAGGTGGTGGGCGGCTCGGCAAAGGTGGTCATGCGAGGCACTCCTAGCGTCTCGGTTTGGTATGAACTGGACGAATCAAGCTGTATGGGGGCACGAACTCCGCGCTCGTATCCGCAGGCGGGCGGCCTGCCGGTACGTACTCCGCACGGGCGGGCCCGGCCGGACGGCGGCGGGTGGCCACCGCCGCAGCGGTGGCCCGCTGCCACGGGCCCGACCCGGTCGGACGTACCCGGCATTGCGCAGTGCGGGGTGGTACCGACCGACCCCGGCCGGAGCGGGCGGCGCGGCCTGCGGATCCGTCCCCCGGGGGCGGGACCGGTTGCCCGGACCCGCCCCGGCCGGGATCGGCACCAACCACCGCAGGCGCGGTGCCCGCGGACGCCGGAAGGAGCACCCCACACGGAACCGCCAGGTTCCACCCGAGGGGCGACCCCCCGGTCGGGCCCCACCCGGACCGCCCGGACGGACCCGGCGTCCCCGCATTGACGGGGCGGTACCTCCCCTGCGCCGCATTGACGGGGCGGTACCGCCCCTGCGCCGCCGGCCCAGGGCCCGGCGCCACCCGCCGCCGGCGGGACGGCCCGCGGTACCGGCTCCACGTCCCCGGGCCCGCCCGAGTCCGTCCCCGCAGTGCCGGCCGGAGGCCCCGGCACGTGCCTCCCGGACTGGTTCCGCAACCCGGTCCCCTCAGGGGTCGGACGCCGCCGCCCGCAGGCGCGATGGCCCGGTGCCCCGCGGGTTCCGCACCGGCCGGTTAGCCGGACCGGCCCTGCGGGCCCGGCGGCGTAGGAGCAGTGCCCCTGGCGGTCGGCCCTGCGGGCCCGGGGCGTTGGCCCCGGGGCGGTCGGCGGCGGGTGCGCAGGGCCCCGGTACGGGCGCCCGCGGCCGGTCGGTGGAGCGGTTCGGGCGGGGGCGCGGCGGTCAGGTGGCGGAGGCCGCGAGGCGGGCCAGGGCTTCCGCGTAGTGGTCGATGAACCGGTCCGCCGTGGCGTCGTCCACCAGCGTCCGCCGGTGGTCCACCGCCAGCAGCACCCGCTGCGACACCGGGTCCTGGATCAGCGAGGCGCCGAAGGCGAAGCTGTTCGGCTCGTGCCGCAGCGTCGGCTCGCAGCCGATCCGGCCGTCCTCGATCCGGGCGGCGCTCAGCCGCCCCAGCGCATGGAACCGCAGGTAGCCGAACTGGCTGTCCAGCGCGGTGTCGGCCATCATCCGGGCCAGCCGGGCGAAGGGCACCCGGCGGTGCGGCATCATGTCCAGCTCCTCCCGGTGCACGTGCCGTACCAGCGCGGCCAGGTCGTCCCCGTCCGGCTCCGCGACCAGCGGCACGGTGTTGAGGAACAGCCCGTACACCTCCGTACCGCCCAGCCGTTCCAGCCGGCCGTTCATCGCCAGCCCGGTGGTGACCCGGCGGCGCCCGGTGATCCGGGCCAGCGCGTACAGGTGGGCGGCGAGCGCGACCGACTTGACCGGCACGCCGAGCGCGTCGGCGACCGTGCGCAGCTGCCCGGGAGCGTCCGACAACACCCGCTCCACCGTGCGCGGCAGTTCGTGGACGTCCTCGCTGCCCGGCCACAGCTGGCCGGTGGCGCCGTCGAGCCGGCTCCGCCAGTACGCGAGGGAGTCCCGGTCGGCGGCTGCCTCGCGTTCCACGGCGACGAAGTCCCGGAAGGCGGTGCGCGGCGGCGGGACGGGCGCGGAGGCCGGGTCGGCGGTGAGTGCGGTGTGCCGTTCGAGGATCTCGGTGAGCAGCGAGGTGAAGCTCCAGCCGTCGAGGATGGCGTGGTGCTCGGAGATGGTGAGCTGGAAGGCGTCGTCGGCCAGCCGCTGGACGGTGATCCGGAACAGCGGCGGTTCGGCGAGGTCGAAGGGCCGGTCCCGGTGGTGTTCGAAGACCGCGCGGACCGTGTCGTCCTGCTCGGCCGGGCCGGCTCCGCGCAGGTCCGCGAACTCGACGGGTGCGGGCAGTGTGCCGTGCACCAGCTGGAGCGGTTCGCCGTATCCGGACAGGTCCAGGCCCGTGCGCAGGACGGCGTGCCGGGCCATGGCCTCCTCGACCGAGCGCCGCAGCGCGCTCTCGTCGAGGTCGCCGGTGATCCGGTAGGAGTTGACGTTGTGGTAGCTGTCGGTGCCGCCGGCGACCTCCATGTGGAAGACCATGGAGAGCTGCATCGAAACCATCGGGTAGGCGTCGGCGATCCCCGGCGGCAGCTCGGCCCGGTCCTCCTCGGCGATCAGCGCGAACGGCCGGTCCGCGGCGGGGTCGGCGGCCACCGGCCGGGCCAGCGGCAGGAGTTCGGCGACGGTCGGTGCGTTGAAGACGTCCCGCAGGGTGACCTGCCAGCCCCTGTCGTGCAGGGCCCCGGCGAGCTGGACGGCGCGGATGGAGTCCCCGCCGAGGTGGAAGAAGTCGTCGTGGACGCCGATCCCGCCGACACCGAGCACCTCCGTCCAGACTCCGGCGAACAGCTCCTCCTCCGGTGTGCGCGGCTCGACGTGCCGGCCGGCCGTGCCGGGCGCGGCCCGGTCGGGGTCGGGCAGCGCTGCCCGGTCGACCTTGCCGTTGACGGTGAGCGGCAGCGCGTCCAGCACGGTGACGCTCGCCGGGATCATGTACTCGGGCAGCGAGCGGCCGAGGAAGGCCCGCAGGTCCGCCGGTTGCGCCCGGCAGCTCCCGGTGACGTACGCGGCGAGCCGGTCGTCGTGCACCGTGACCGCGCAGGCGTCCACCTCGGGGTGTGCGGCGACGGCGTTCTCGATCTCGCCGAGCTCGATCCGGAAGCCGCGCAGCTTCACCTGGAGGTCCGCCCGGCCGACGTACTCCAGGCCGCCGTCGGGCAGCCGCCTGGCGACGTCGCCGGTCCGGTAGAGCCGGGCGCCGGGCGGCCCGTACGGGTCGGCGACGAAGCGGCCGGCGGTGAGGCCGGGGCGGCTCCAGTAGCCGTGCGCGAGGCTGCCGCCGCCGATGTACAGCTCGCCGGGGACACCGGGCGGGCTGGGGCGCAGCCAGTCGTCGAGGACGAGAGCGGTGAGGTGCGGCATCGGTTCGCCGACGAGGCTGCGTTCGAAGCCCGCGCCGCCTTCGGCGACGTCGTGCGTCGTGACGTGCACGGTGGTCTCGGTGATGCCGTAGAGGTTGCAGAGCCGGGCGGACGGCAGCGGGTCGAGGTCGTGCCAGCGCCGGACCACGCCGGGGTCGAGCGCCTCCCCGCCGAGCATGATCCAGCGCAGCGCGGGCAGGGCGCGGGGGTGGCGGCGCAGTGCCGGTTCGAGCTGGCGCAGCGCCGAGGGGGTGAGGCAGAGGTGGGTGACCCGTTCCTCGTCGAGCAGGCCGGCGAACTCGTCGGGCGAGCGGCTGGTGAGGTGGGGTACGACGACGAGGCGGGCGCCGTGCAGCAGGGCGCCCCACAGCTCCCAGACCGTCCAGTCGAAGGCATAGCTGTGGAAGAGCGTCCAGACCGTGTCCGGGCCGAAGCCGAAGTGTTCCCGGCCGGAGTCGAGGAGGCGGCTGACGTGTTCGTGGGCGACGGCGACGCCCTTGGGGCGACCGGTGGAGCCGGAGGTGAAGATGAGGTAGGCGATGTCGCCGGGGCGGCCGGCGGCAGGGGGCCGGACGGCCGGGTGGGCGGCGATCTCGCCTGCGTCGGCGTCGAGGTCGAGGGTCTGCCAGGGGCCGTCGGGTGCGCGGTCGGGCCGGTCGGTGAGGACCAGGGTGACGGCGGTGTCGCCGAAGACCAGGGCCGCCCGGTCGGCCGGGGCGGCCAGGTCGACCGGTACGTAGGCGGCGCCGGTCTTGAGCACGGCCAGGATCGCGACGGGCACGGCGGTGGTGCGTTCCAGCAGCAGCCCGACCCGGTCGCCGGGGCGGACGCCGCGGGTGATGAGGGTGTGGGCCAGCCGGTTGGCGCGGCGGTCGAGTTCGGCGTAGTCGAGGGTGCCGTCCGGATCGCTCACGGCGGGCCGGTGCCCGTACGCGTCGGCGGCGCGCTCGAAGAGGTGGTGCAGGCAGTGGCCCGGGGCGAGCCGTGCGGGGCGGTGCGGCGGCCCGGCCGTGGTGAGCCGGAGCACGGTGGCGTCCGGGTCGGCGAGGGCGGCGTCCAGCAGGTCGGCGTAGTCGGCGGCGAGGCGGCGTACGGTGTCGGCGTCGAAGAGGTCGGTGCTGTACTCGGCTTCGCCGCGCAGGACGCCGCCGGCGGTGTCCTCGAAGACGGACCAGGTCAGGTCGAACTTGCTGGTGCCGTTGGAGCGGACGGTGCGCAGGGCGGTGACCCCGGTGCCGAGCGCGAGCGGCGTGGTGTCCTCGGTGTGGGCGCCGAACACCACCTGGACCAGCGGCGGGTGTTGCGGGGTGCGGGTGGCTCCGAGCAGGTCGACCAGTTGGTCGAAGGGGACGTCGAGGTAGCCGAAGGCGTCGAAGGCGCCGTCCTGGAGGTCGGCGAGCAGCCCGCGGAAGGTGGCGTCGGGGGCGAGCCGGACGCGCAGGGGCAGCAGGTTGACGAAGTAGCCGAGCAGGTCGGCGAGTTCGGGGCGGTTGCGGGTGGTGACGGGGGTGCCGACGAGGAGGTCGCCGCTGCCGGTCCAGCGGCCCGTCAGCAGGGCGAAGGCGGCCAGTTGGACGGTGTACGGGGTGACGCCCTCCCGTTCGGCGAGTTCCCGGACCCGGGCGGCGGTGCCGGGGGTGAGGTCGAACGGCTCGGTGGCGCCGCGGTGGCTGCGCTCGGCGGGCCTGGGCCGGTCGCCGGGCAGCTCCAGCAGGGTGGGTGCGCCGTCGAGGGCCTGCTTCCAGTGGGCGAGGTGCTCCTCGTAGGAGGTGTGCTGTTCCTCCTCGGCCCAGTCGGCGTACTGGGTGGTGAGCGTAGGCAGGACGGGGGCCCGGCGCTCGGCGGACGCACGGTAGAGCTCGGCGAGTTCGTGGTCGAAGAGTTCCGCCGACCAGCCGTCCCAGACGATGTGGTGGACCACGAACAGGAGCGTGGTGCGGTCGTCGGCGAGCCGGAACGCCTCGGCGCGCAGGAGGGGTCCGGTGGCCAGCTCGAACGGCTCGGCCGCGCGCGCGGCGACCAGCTGCTCCGCACGGTCGGCCCGTTCGTCCTCGGGCAGTGCGCGGAGGTCTGTGACGGCGAGCGGTACGGCGAGGTAGGCGTGGACGTACTGGCGCGGGCCCTCGGGGTGCAGGGCGAAGGTGGTGCGCAGCGATTCGTGCCGGGCGGTCACGCCGTCCAGGGCCCGCTGGAGCAGGACGAGGTCGAGCGGTCCGGTGACGTCGTACGTCCAGGGGGTGGTGTAGGTGGCGGCCCGCGGGTTCCACCGGTCGAGGAACCACAGGCCGCGCTGGAGGCCCGTGACCGGGGCGGTACGGAGCACACCGGCGGGCGGGACGGCACCCGGGTCGGCGGTCGCGGTGGCGGGCAGGTCGGCGGACGGGCTCACGGCCTCGTTCCCTTCGGTCGTACGGGCGGACTGGCGGGTGGGCGGGCTGCCGGTCGCGTCATCGCGGGGCCAGCCGTTCGGCGATGGCCCCGACGGTCCGGCCGCGGAAGACCACCTGCGGCGGAACCCGGATGCCGGTCTCCTGGGAGAGGCGCATGGCGACCCGTACGGCGGCCAGCGAGTTGCCCCCGATCCGGAAGAAGTCGGCGTCCGGGCCGAGGTCTTCGGCCAGCTTCAGGACATCGCGCACGGCGTCGGCGACCAGCCGCTGGTCGCGGGTCAGCGGGTCGGCAGAGCCGGCCGGCGGGCGATCGGCCGGGGCGGGCAGGGCCCGGCGGTCGACCTTGCCGTTCTGGTTGAGCGGCAGCGCGTCCAGCACGTCGAGCGTGGCCGGCACCATGTGCTCGGGCAGCAGCCCGGCCAGGTGGTCGAGCAGGGCGTCCGGGTCGGGCGCCCGGGTCGCACCGGCGGTGGCGGTGACGTAGGCGGCGAGCCGCCGGTCGCCGGGGGCGGGCTCGTGGAGGCTGACGGCGGCCTCGCCCACGGACGGGTGGCGGGTGAGGGCGTCCTCGATCTCGCCGGGTTCGACGCGGAAGCCGCGGATCTTCACCTGGTCGTCGATCCGGCCGGTGATCTCCAGCACACCCGCCGCCGTCCGGTGGCCGAGGTCGCCGGTGCGGTAGAGGCGTTCGCCGGGCGGGCCGAACGGGGACGCGACGAACCGCTCGGCGGTCAGCCCGGGCCGGCCGACGTAGCCGAGGGCGAGTCCGCCGCCGGCCGCGTACAGCTCGCCGGTGGCGCCCTCCGGGACGGGCCGCAGCCGCTCGTCGAGGACGTGGACGGCTTTGCCGTGCAGCGGGTGGCCGATCGGAATGGAGGCGCCGGCGGCGTCCTCGGGGGTGGCGCGGTGGCAGGTGGTGAGGCCGAGGCTCTCGACCGGGCCGTAGCCGTTGGCGACGACCAGGTCCGGGTACTGGTCGAGCGCCTTCCCGACGTGGGTGACGGAGGCCCGCTCGCCGGCCGTGAAGGCCACCTTGAGGTCGTCGTAGGTCTCCGGGAACTCCTCCAGCAGGAAGTTGAACAGGCTTGCCGAGAGCTGGAGCTGGGTGACGCCGTGCCGGCGGGTGAGTTCGGTGACGGCCTGCGGGTCGGGCCGCTGGCCGGGCTGGAGCACGCACACACCGCCGAAGGCCAGCGCGCCGTACAGCTCCAGGGCGAAGGCGTCCCAGGAGACCGGTGAGCACTGCAGCCAGACCTCGTCGGGTCCGAAACGGGCGTAGTCCTGGCCGAGGTAGGTGGCGGTGAGGGCACGGTGCGGGACGGCGACGCCTTTGGGGCGGCCGGTGGTGCCGGAGGTGAACATCACGCAGGCGAGGTCGGTGCCGGTGACCGGCAGGCCCGGGTCGTGGCCGGGGCGGCCCGCGACGGCGGCCGCCGCGGCGTCCAGGTCGAGGTGGCGGGCGACGGGGAACGGCGGGCTCGCCTCGCGGTGGGTGATCAGCAGCGCGGCGCCGCTCTCGGTGACCGCGGCCGCCAGCCGTTCGGCGGGGAAGTCCGGGTCGAGCAGGGTGTAGGCGGCGCCGGCCTTCAGCACGGCGAGCAGGGCGACCACCAGGTCCGGTTCGCGCTCGACCAGGACGGCGACGGTGTCGCCGCGGCCGATGCCCAAGGCCCCGAGGTGGTGGGCGAGGCGGTTGGCGCGCTCGTTCAGGGTGCCGTAGTCGAGGCGGTCCTCGCCGCAGACCAGGGCGGGGGCGTGCGGGGCGCGGGCGGCCCGGTCCTCGAACAGCGCGTGTACGGGCGCCTCGACGGCGGTGGCGAGGGTGCCGAGCCACGCCTCGCACAGCTCGGCCATGGTGGCGGGGTCGAACAGGTCGGAGTCGTACTCGAAGCGGCCGGTGAAGTCGGTGCCCCGGTCGTCGACGGAGATCGACAGGTCGAAGCGGGAGACCGGGTTGGAGTGCAGCTCGCGGGTGACCGGGGTGCCGCCGATGGTCAGCGGGCGGTCGTCCAGCGGGTGCAGTTCCAGCAGCACCTGGCACAGCGGGTTGCGGTCCTCGGTCCGGTCGTCGGGGCGCTCCTCCATGACGGCGCCCGCGATGGCGTCGAACGGCGCCTCCTGGTGCCGGTAGCCGTCGATGGCCACCTCGCGGACGTGGCGGACCAGGTCGCGGAAGTCCATTCCCTCGTCGAGCCGGACGCGCAGGGGCAGCAGGTTGACGAAGTATCCGATCAGTGCGTCGAGTTCGGCGCGGCCGCGGACGCTCACCGGGGAGCCGAGCACGAGGTCGCGCAGGCCGGTCCGCCGGTGGAGGGTGAGCGCGAGCCCGGCGAGCAGCACCATGAACGGGGTCGCGTCCTCGCTGCGGGCCAGCGCCCGGACGGCCTCGGCGACCGGCCGGGGCATCGCGAACCGGTGGAACGCGCCGCGGAAGGACTGGAGTTCGGGGCGGGGCCGGTCGGTGGGGAGCGGGGGCTCGGTGGGTGCGTCGCGCAGGTGTTCGCGCCAGTGGTCGAGTTGCCGCTCTGCGGTGGCGTCCTGTTGCTGCCAGGTGCTGTAGTCGGCGTACTGGATCGCGAGTTCGGGAAGGCCGGCGGGCCGGCCGGTGGCCAGGGATGCGTACAGGGCCGCCAGTTCGGTCTCCAGGACGGGGAGCGATCCCTCGTCCCAGACGATGTGGTGGCAGAGCAGCAGCAGGGTGGACGTCCCGCCGGTGCGGTAGAGGTGGGCGCGCAGCAGCGGCCCGTTCTCCAGGTCGAAGGGCACCAGCGCGGCCTGGGCGAGCAGGTCGTCCAGTGCTGCGGCGGTGGTCTCCTCGACGGTGAACGGCAGGTCCACGGACGGGTGGACCACCTGCCGGGGGCCGTCCTCGCCCAGCTCGAAGGTGGTGCGCAGCGCTTCGTGCCGGTCGACCACGCCGGCCAGGGCCCGGCGGAGCAGCTCGCGGTCGACGGGTCCGGCGAAGCGGAACACCCAGGGCACGATGTAGGTGGGCGCGCCGGGGTTCCACTGGTCCAGGAACCACAGTCCGCGCTGGAAGTTCGCGAGCGGCGCCTCGGTGGCACCGGTCCGGGCCAGGGCCGGTCGTTCGCCGTCCTCCGAGGCCGCGGTGACCGCGGCGGCGAACTCGGCGAGGGTCGGCGCGTCGAAGATCGTGTACGGGGAGATCATGCCGAACACGTCGAAGACGCGGCCGACCACGCGCACTGCGGTGAGCGAATCGCCGCCCAGGTGGAAGAAGTTGTCGTCGGCGCCTACCCCGGGCACCCCGAGTACGTCGGCCCAGACGGCGGCGATCAGCTGCTCGGCGGGGGTGCGAGGGGCTCGGCGGGCGGCGGGCGGCGCGGCGGCCTCGGCCCGGGGCTCGGGCAGCGCCGCCCGGTCCACCTTGCCGCCGGCGGTCAGCGGGAGGGCGTCCAGCGGGGTGACGGTCGAGGGGACCATGTGCTCGGGGAGCCGCTCGGCCAGGTGGGCGCGCAGCACGGCCGGATCGGGAGCGTCGGCGGCGCTGCCGGAGCCGGTCACGTACGCGGCGAGCCGGCCCTCGTACGCCACCACGACCGCTGCGGCAACGCCGGGGTACCCGGCCAGGACCTGTTCGATCTCGCCGGGCTCCACCCGGAAGCCGCGGACCTTCACCTGGTGGTCCGTACGGCCGACGAACTCCAGCGGGGCGTAGGTGCCGGACCGCCGGACCACGTCACCGGTGCGGTACATGCGGGCGCCCGGCTCCGGTGCGAAGGGGTCCGCGACGAACCGGCCCGCGGTCAGGCCCGGGCGGCCGTGGTAGCCGGAGGCCTGCACCGGGCCGCCGAGGTACAGCTCGCCGGAGTCGCCGGGCGCCACCGGCCGCAGCCGGTCGTCCAGCACGTACGCGCGGCGTCCGCCGAGCGGCCGGCCGATGGGCACCGTGCCGGCCTCTGCCCCGGCTTCGGCCCCGCCGGCGGCGGGGGCGGCCGGCTCGTGGACGGTGGCGGTGACGACGGTCTCGGTGGGCCCGTAGGCGTTGAGCAGCGGCACCCCGGTGGCGGCCCGCCAGCGGGCCGCGGCGGCGGGGTAGAGCCGGTCGCTGCCGGAGATCATCAGGCGGAGGGTGCGCGGCGGGCGGGCGTCCTCGCGCAGCGCGGCCACCACCTCCTGGAAGTAGCCGGCGGCGAGGTTGGCGACGGTGACCCGCTCGGCGTCCAGTAGCTCCAGCAGGGCCGCGGGAGCGAGGAGCTGCTCCTCCGGTACGACGACGCAGGCGCCGACCGAGAGTGCGGTGAGCACCTGCTCGACGGCCACGTCCACGGTCGGGCGGGCGAGGTGCAGCACCACGTCGTCCTCGGTGAGGCCGAAGGACTCGACGGCGGCGGCCAGGTGGGCGGTCAGCGCGGCGAGGGGGACGTGCACGCCCTTGGGGCGGCCGGTGGTGCCCGAGGTGTAGACGAGGTAACCCGCGGCGCAGTCGCGGCCCTGCCGGTCCGGGGCGTCGGCCGGGCTCGTGGACGGGCCTATGGCAGGGGCCGGGTCCACGGCCGGGTCCGTGGCCGGGTCCCTGGCCGGGTCGAGTTCGCCGTCGGCGTAGGCGAGGGCGGCGCCGGCGTCGGCACGGATCCAGCGGTTGCGCTCCTGCGGAGCCTCCCGGTCCAGCGGCAGGTAGGTGGCGCCGGCGCGGAGCGCGGCGAGCAGGCCGACCACGTGGTCGAGCCGGTCCCTGCCGGTGACGGCCACCGTCGCGCCGGGCGCGATCCGGGCGGCGATCCGGGCGGCGAGGGCGCCGCTCAGCTCGTCCAGCTCCCGGTAGGCGACGGTCCGGGCGCCCAGCCTCAGGGCCGGGCGGTCCGGGAACCGGCGTGCGACGGATATGAAGGGCAAACCGCGAGATTCCATCATCCAACCCCGATGAATTAACGACGCTGCGGGTAGTGGTCTCGACGATAGGCCCGCCGTTCCGGGCCGATCGGCAGATTGCCCGGAAGGCGATCGGCAGTTTCAACTGCCGATCGAATCCTGCGGATGACGTGCAGACACGACAGCCCGTCAAGGCACACAAAGGCACCTGGACGGGCTGCGGGAAAAGCCTTCTCGGCTATTCGATTCTATCCGGCGGCGGGAATTCCAGGGAAATGCGGGGCCCATACGTCGTCCCGGTCGAGCGCGGCAGGAACATATTTCCCGAGGGCGCTGATCAGCATTCGGAGTTCGAGCGCGAGGCACTCCGTGAACCGGATCAGCCCGGTCTGCGGGTCCTCGGCCGTGGCGAGCAGGGCCGCCCGGCCCAGACCCACCGCGCGGGCGCCCAGCGCCAGGCTCTTCACCGCGCGGCCGCCCTCCCACATCCGTCCGGAGACCAGCAGGCAGGGCGGCGGCCCGGCGGCCGCCAGCCGGCGCAGGCACTCCCCGAGCGGCAGGCCGACCTGGGCCGGGAAGGCCTCCGGCGCCCAGCCGGTGCCGCCTTCGGCGCCGTCCACCGTGACGGCGTCCGCCCCGGCCTCGGCGGCCACCCGGGCGGCCTCGGCGGCGTCCCGGCCCGGATGCAGCTTCACCCAGACCCGGGCCCGGGGGAAGTTGTTGCGCATCAGCCGGACCTGCTGGCGCAGGATCTCCGCCGTGAAGGTGCCGGGCGCACTGGAGCGCAGCACCCGGCCGTCGCCGAACACGTCGTCCAGCCCGTACCGGTCGCCGACCCGGGCGGCGGCTTCCGCGTCCAGTACGGTCATCCCGCCGAGGCCCGGCTTGGCCCCCTGCCCCAGCTTGAGTTCGAAGGCGAGCCGCCCGGATTCGAGGAGCGGCAGCGCCGCCGGGTCGCTGTAGACGAGGTTCCACACCTCGGCGTCGGCGTCCTCGGTGGACTGCTGCACGGCGACCCCGCCCCGCCCGTCCGGGAGCTGCTCGGCGTAGGCGCGGAGCCGGCCGAGGAGCGCCAGATCGGCCGGCTCGCCCTGTCTGCCGTAGCCGTTCACCGGGACCACGTTCTCGCCGATCACCATGGGGATGCCGAGCGCGCCCGCCTGCCGGCTGAGGGCGAGACCGAGATCGCCGCCGGCCGCACGGGTGGAGCCGAGCGCCGACACGTACACCGGCAGCGCGGAGGTGAAGCCGCCGATGGCGGTGGTGAGTTCCACGTCCCGGTAGTCGGGTTCGCGGCCGAGGTCGATCAGCCGGGCGAGCCGTTGCGGCATGAGGACCGGCGGGGTGATCCGCAGCGTGTCGAGCGGGTCGTGCCCGCCGTCCGGCCACCGGGCGCCGCCGTGCTCCGCGCCGAACAGGACCCGGCCGTACTCGCCGGGCGGGGGGAACGCCGCCGCCGCGCCGGCCCGGGCGCGCCGCCGGACCTCCTCCTCGGGGAAGCCGGGTGCCGAGAGGTCGCTCACGGCGACACCACCCCGGCGAGCTTCGGGAAGGCGCTGGCCTGCCAGACGGCGTCCAGCCCGGCGACGTAGCGGGTGAGCCGCTCGACGCCGATGCCGAAGCCGGCGCTGCCGGGCACGCCCTCGCGGACCAGGTCGAGGTACCAGCGGTACTTCTGCGGGTTCTCGCCGGTCTCCCGCATCCGGGTGACGATCTCCGCGTAGTCGTTGGTGCGCTGGCTGCCGCTGCACAGCTCGCCGTAGCCCTCTGCTGCGACCAGGTCGAAGTTGCGCAGCAGGCCGGGCTGTTCGGGATCCTCGCGGTCGTAGAAGCCGCGTGAGCCCTTGGGGTAGTCGGTGACGAAGAACGGCCGGTCCCGCCGTGCGGACAGCAACGCCTCGCCGTCCCAGTCGAGTTCTGCGTCCGGGCTCTGCGGGTGGCCGAGCCCCTGGAGTTCGGCGACGGCCTCGGCGTGCCGCATGCGGCCGAACGAGCCCTTCAGCAGTTCGGTGAAGGCGTCCACGTCCCGGCCCAGTTCGGCGAACTCCTTCGGCAGCTCACGGACCGCGCTGTCGACCATGTGCACCACCAGCTCCTCGACGAGCCGTACGGCGTCGTCCCTGGTGGCACCCGCCATCTCCACGTCGAGCTGGTGGAACTCGGCCAGGTGGCGGCTGGTGCCTGCGGTCTCCAGCGGCTCCAGCCGGACGTTGGGGGCGATGCAGAAGATCTTGTCGAAGGCGAGCAGCGAGGCCTGCTTGTAGAGGATGGCGCTCGTCATCAGCTTGTAGCGGTGTCCGTAGAAGTCGACGTCGACCTGTTTGGAGCCGCGCGAGCCGGGGTCGGTGACGGGCCCGATGATCGGCGGGAGCAACTCGGTGAAGCCGGCACCGCGCAGGAATTCGCGGGCTGCGAAGAGGAGCTGGTGCTGGATCCGGAGCGCGCTGCGCGTGGTCGGGGCGGTCAGGTGGCGCCCGGGATCCGGGATCGGTGCGGAGGCGTTGGAGGAGGCGGAGGCGGCGGGGGCCGTGGGCCCGTCGGTGGTCATGGTGTGGTCAGTCCCAACTCTCGTCGTGGCGTGGACGTCGTACGTGGCGGAACGGGCACGGGTTGCGCAGGCAGGGGTGCGCGGGCCGGGTCGGCGGCGCGGTCGTCGTAGGTCCGCCGGACGTGGGAGAGCGCCGAGATCAGCCCGGCCGAACCGAGGATCGGCGGACGCGGGCCACCGCCGTCCGCGAGTCCGGCGATCGGCATCGAGCCGACGCTCGACCAGAGCAGGCGGCCGTCGGGCGCGAGCGAGGTGCGGGCCCGGCCGGCGTTGTCGGGGTGCAGGCAGTAGGGGACGTCCAGGTAGCCGGCGGCGAAGGCCCGTACCAGCGCCCGGCCGACGTCCGCGTCCAGCTCCAGCACGGCGCCGATCAGTGCCCGCGCCTCCGCCTCGATGCCGGTGTCGGCGGCGTGCGGGCCGGGCGCGCCGGCGGTCAGCGCCGGGCGGGCGCGTTCGTCGGCGGCGGCCGCGGCCGCCGTCTCCAGGGCGCGGAGGTTCTCGGCGACGGTCGGTATGCGGTGGGCCTCGGCCGTGGTCTTGACGATCAACCGGGCCGCGCCGGCCCGTACCGCCAGCCGGGCCGCGTCCTGCAGCAGCAGGCGGGCCCCGCCGGGTGAGCGCGGGAAGACGCCCATGTAGGCGTAGAGCACGACGTGGTGGTCGATGTCCGGCAGCAGTTCGCCGGCCAGCCTCCCGAGTACGGTGAGCGCCTCCTCGTCCTGGCGCGGATCGGCCTGCTGGGCGTAACTGAGCGAGACCGAGGTCAGCCCGTGCTGCCGGAAGAACAGCGCCTCCAGCACGCTGACCGCGATCAGCAGGCTCGGCGGACAGAGCTGGCCCATCAGGCAGCCGCCGAAGGTCTCCAGGTGGGGCGAGGCGCCGTACTCACGCGTGGAGGCCAGCAGTTCGCAGCTGCGCCGCCAGGCGGTGACCGCTTCCCGCAGCGGCGTACGGCTGTACGGCAGGCAGTACGAGACCGGGCCGCCCTCGGTGGCGTCCAGGCCGACCGCCAGCAGCGCCCGGACGATGTGCTCGGGCATCGCCGAACCGTGCCGGACCTGTACCGGGAAGTGGGCGTCCGCGATGCCGTGCAGGACCGCGCGGGTGGTGTCGGCGGGGTGGGTGGCGATCGGGTAGCCGTTCAGGGCGACGCCCTCGGCGAGCGCGCGCCGGACGGCTTCGAGGTCGCCGGTACGGGTGTAGCTGTCGAGCGTGATGGTGCCGACGGAGACGGCGTCCGCGTCCCGGGTGGCCCGCAGGCCGTCGCGCATCCGCAGCGGATCGGCCATGCCCATCCGGGGCTGGACGACCAGGGCACCGGCCGCGCGGGACCGGGCGACGAAGGCGCCGAAGCCGGACGCCGGGGCGGCGGGCGCGGCGGAGGCGGCAGGGGAGGCAGGGGAGGCAGGGACTTCCGGTCGCACGGCGGGAGCGCCCCCCGCCCCGCCCCCGTAGCCGGTCACAGCAACACCCCGGACCCGGCGGGCAGCGCGGCCCTGGACCCGTCGGCCACGGCGGGCAGCGTGCGCGACGCGGCGCCGGGCAGCGAACCGACGAAGGACTGGAACTCCAGCACCGAGCCGCCCTCTTCGAAGACCCCGTCGAAGCCCGCCGCCAGCAGCGCCCGCTGCCGGGCCGGCGTGCCGGACCCGGAGATCCCGAGCTTGCCGCCGATCACGGTCGGCGTGCGGGCCAGTTCGGGGCGGGCGCGCAGCGCCTCGACCACCCGCAGTGCGTCGTTGTAGCCGTGCCCGTTGACACTGCTCAGGACGATGAGGTCCGGCTCGATCCGACGGCACTCGGCGACCAGCAGCTCGTCCGGCACGCACGCGCCCAGGTTGGTGACCCTGTGGCCGAGCTCCTCCAGCAGCAGCTGGAGGAAGACCAGGTTCCAGGTGTGCGAGTCCGAGGCCATGGTCGTCACGACGACGTCCAGACCGGTCGGCTCGGCCTTTCCGTGCTGCTCCACGGCATGCTGCTCCACGGCGCAAACCCTCTGTGTCGGTAGGTGGTGGGGAGCCCCGGTCAGGGGCGGGACTCCAGGTGCCCGGCCGGGTCGGACCTCCGCGGTACGGGTCCGGCTCGCCCGGCCGTGGACAGAACGCTAAGGAGGTTCCGGACACCGCACCGGCAGCTCGTCCGGCAGGATGCGGGCAGTATCGGCCCAGGCCGCAGCGGGCGTACGGGACGGCGGGCGCGGCCTCGCGGGAGACCGCGGGTCCGGCTTCAGCTCGCCGCCGCCAGCTCCGCGTACACGCCGGTGCCGCACAGCCGCCGGCAGAGGTTCAGCACGGTGAACCGGACGCCGTCACGGGCCGGGACGCCGCGGATCAGTCCGCTCGCCAGCAGCTCGTGCACCGCCGCCAGGCACTCCTGCGGCGGCCTGCCGCTCAGCTCGACGGCGTCCTCGCCCGACCAGTCCCCCGGGGTGGCCGCGAGCCGCTCCAGCAGGTCCCGCTGGGCCGGCGTCAGCCGGTCCACTGCGGCTCCGAGCGCCGCCCCCACGTCCGCCCTGCCGCCGAACCCCGCCGGGGGCGGCGCGAGATGGAACGGCCCGTCGGTCAGCCGCGCCACCAGCTGGCGCGGGGAGAGCACCGTCGACCAGCCCGCCACCAGCTCCAACGCCCCCGGCAGCCCGTCGAGCTGACGGCATATCGAGGCCACGGCCGGGGCCTCCTCGGGCTCCAGTCGGAAGCCGGGCCGCAGTCGGCGCAGGTGGGAGAGCAGCAGCCGTACGGCGCCCACCTCGGCCAGCGCCACCGGGTCGTGGTCGAGTTCCGGACCGGGGGTGGGCAGCGGGGCGAGCGGAATCACCTGCCCGCCGGGCAGCGGCTGCGCCACCCGGGCGGTGATCAGCACGCGCAGGCCGGGGCAGCGGTGGAACAGTTCGTCGAGCAGGGCGGTGTCCACGCCGGTGCCGGCGCCGTCGAGCACCAGCAGGGTGGGCCGCTCCCCGATCGCGCGGGCGAGGTCGGCGCGGCGTTCGAGTCCGGCGGCGGGCTGCCGGCCGCAGTCGATCCAGCGCACCGACCACCCCGGGGCGAGGTGCAGCCGTCTCGCGACCTCCAGGACCAGCCGGGTCTTGCCGACCCCGCCCAGGCCGGCCACGGTGACCAGCCGGTCGCCGTGCACGGCGAGGGCGTCGGTCAGCACCTCTGCCTCCAGCTCCCGGCCGACGATCGCGCCCCGGGCGACCGGTGGCGCGGTCGGTTCGTCGCGCGGCTCCTCCAGGAGCGCCTGCCGGCGTGCGGCCGCCTCGAAACGCGACCGGTGGTGGCCCTCCAGCCGCAGCGCGTCGGCCAGCAGGCGGACCGTCTCCTGCCGGGGGCGCTGCACCCGCCCGCTCTCCATGTCGCGGATCGCCCGCACGCTCAGGGTCGCGTGATCGGCGAGCACCTGCTGGGTCAGCCCGACACGTTCGCGCCGGACCCTGAGCAGCTCGCCGAAGCCCGTCGCCGACTGCAGAGACGTAACACCGTGCATGCCTAGTCCACCTTCCGTGGGTTGGCCAAGTACCGGGGACCGAGGGGCCCGGCGGCCGTACGGCCCACCGAGGGCGGCTGCGACCGGTGGTGACCCCGAGCCGTGCTCCCCTTGTCGCCGATGGTCGCCGCCCCGGCTCTACGACCGATCAACACGGGATCACCACCCACCCACGCGGTCGGCCCGGTTGATCCGCGAGCGCCCCGAACCGATCACGGGTCCGCTGCCCCTGTCCGCCACTTCAACGGCGCCTGCGCACCGTCAGCAGGATCTCCCTCAGTACGGCTGCCGCAGCACGACGGCGGGCCGCCGTCCGATCCGGGGCCCGGCGCACTGACACCGCAGCCGTGGCCCCTGTGGGCGCCGGCGGGGGCCCTCGATGTGCAGCAGCCGGCCGTTCCGGAACGGTCGAGGAGGGCTCGGTCGGGAAACGAGTCGCCGCACGCTTGCCTTAGGGTGACCCCATGGTGGGGCATTCGAGTACACGACAGCGGCTCGTCGTCGCCTTCGTCTCCTTCGTCCTGGCGACCGCCGCGACGGTCGTGGCGGCGGCTTCGTCGACAGGTCCTGCGTCGGACGCCGGCGCGCGGCCCGTCGGCGGGTTCCAGCGGCCGCCCGAGCCGCCCAAGCAGCACGATCTGCGACTCGGCCTCTCCTACGGTGACACCCTCACCTGGAAGTCCGACGACGGCCTGGCCGCCGCCCTCAACGACGCGGTCGGTCTGGGCACCACCTGGATCCGGGTGGACCTGTCCTGGAACAACATCCAGCCGGACAGCCCGCGCACCTACCAGTGGCAGCGCTTCGACCGGATCGTGAAAGCGGCCCGCGAACGCAACCTCGACGTCCTCGCCACCGTCGCCTACACCCCCGCATGGGCAAGGGCCGAGTCCTGCACGGGGCACCGTCCCACGTGTCCGCCTGCCGACCCCAAGAAATTCGCCGCGTTCGCGAAACTCGCCGCCCTGCGCTACGCGCCCCAGGGCGTGCACACGTGGGAGGTCTGGAACGAGCCCAACCTCCCCCAGTTCTGGTACCCCAAGCCCGACGCGAAGGCGTACACCGCCCTGCTCAACTCCACCGCCGCCTCGCTGCGCGAAGCCGACCCGACGGCGTACGTACTGATGGGTGGTCTGGCCGCCGTCGGCACCTGGGAATCCATCAAGTACGTCTCCCACCTGGACTTCCTGGAACAGGTCTGCCGGCTCGGCGGCAACAAGATGGTGGACGCGCTCAGCTACCACCCCTACGCCTGGCCCCAGCTCCCGCACGACGGCAAGGTGTTCCAGGAGGTCAGCAGCGCCGGGGAGAACCTGGTCGGCGTCGCCGAGCGGCACGGGACACCCGGCATGCCGGTGTGGCTGACGGAGACGGGCGCGCCGACCAACGGTCCGGGCAACCCCGCCGCCGACGAGAAGTCCCGGACGGAGAACATCACGCACGTCAGCGAGGAGTTCCAGGCGCGGATCGCCACCGACACCGTGCCGACCGCCGTGAAGGACAAATACGTGGCCGCCGCGTTCTGGTTCGCCCACCAGGACACGGCCACCGGCAACGACAAGAGCCATTCCAAGTACTACGGACTGCGCCGCTACGACGGTTCCGCGAAGCCCGCGTTCGCCGCGCTCCGGGCTGCGATCGAGGAGTACGCGAAGAAGCAGCCCCGCTAGCCCGGCCGGCGGTCACAGCGAGCGGAACAGGTCCACGTACCGGGCCAGGAGGCCGTCCCAGGCGTACCGCTCGCGCGCGGTGCGCAGCCCCGCCTCTCCCAGCCGGTCCGCCAGCGCACCGTCCTCCAGGAGCCGCCGGCAGGCGCCCGCCAGGGCGCCGGGGTCGCCGGGCGGCACCAGCAGACCTGTCCGCCCGTCCTCGACGACGTACGGGATGCCGCCGACCCGCGAGCCCACCACCGGGGTGCCGCAGGCCATCGCCTCGACGAGCACCATGCCGAACGACTCGGCCTCGGTGACGGAGGGCAGGACCAGCACCGCCGCCTCGCGGACCGCCCGGACGAGGGCGGGCCCGGTCAGTTCGCCGGACGCGGTGACCCGGTCCGCGAGCCCGAGGGACGCGGCCAGGGCGAGCTGGTCCGCGACCGCGTCGCCGCCGCCGACCAGGCGCAGCCGGGCACCGGGTACTTCGGCCAGGGAGCGGACGAGGACATCGACCCCCTTCCACGCCGAGGACCGGTCGATCCGGCCGACGTAGAGGAGCGTCGGCGGGCGGGTGGAGGGCGGCGGGCCCGGCGTGAAACGGCCGGTGTCGACGCCGGGGTTGATCTCCAGGGCTCCGGGCCATCCGGCGGCCAGGGAGACGGGGGACACGGCGACGAGGGCGCGGGCCCGGCCGAACACCCGGGGCAGAACCCGGCGTTCGTAGAGACCGATGAGGCGGTCCGCGGCGCCGGTGCCGGGGCCGCCCTTGAGCATCGAGCCGGCGTGGTAGGTGAGCACGGCCGGCCGGTGGCCCGCCACGGCCACGGCGATGTCGCCGAGTCCCGGTACCGGGGCGTGGACGTGGACCACGTCGGCGCCCGTACGGCGCAGCCAGTACCGCAGCTGAAACGGCCACAGGGGGCTCAGGGGGGTGTTGGAAAGCCGGAACCAGGAGCCGAGTCGGACGACCCGCACGCCGTCCTCCAGGCAGGTACGGGTGCGCAACCCGGGCCCGCTGGTGAGGACGACGGCGTCGAGGCCGGGCGCTTCGTGCACGGCCCGGGCGACCCGGGCCGCATACTGCTCGACGCCCCCGACGTGCGGCGGGTAATAGGGGGTGACGACGGCCACCGTGCGGGGGTTCACAGGGCGGCCCGCAGCAGGCCGGGGAAGCCCTCCGCCTCGGCGACGTAGCCGGGCAGGCGGCGCCGCAGCTGCTCGCGGTAGCCGGAGTCGTCCCGGAGCAGCGGTGCGACCAGCGCCCACAGCCGGGGATGGGTGACGTCCTCGATGGCCAGCACGTGGGCGCCGAGGCCGAGGTCGGCCATGATGCCGCGGGTCTTGTGCTCGTACTCGATGGCCACGCAGGGCACGCCGCTGGTCAGGGAGAAGATCACCGAATGGAAGCGGGTGCCGATCAGCAGGGCGCACTCGCGGTAGACGCCCTTCAGATCGCGGTAGTCCACCCGGTCCTCGATCACCAGGGGCGCCGCAGTGCAGTGGGCGGCGATCCGGCGCTCCACGATGCGGTCGTCGTCGCTCAGGTAGTCGGTGCTGACCTGCGGGATCAGCACGACACGCGCTCCGGTGGCCTGGACGGCGTCGATCGTCGCCGCCAGGGCCCGTTCGTACGCGTCCTGGGCGGCCGGGGCCAGCCAGCGCCTGGCCGTGACCCCGACCAGACGCTGCTCGGGTGCGATGCCGAGCCGGGTCCGCCAGTCGGAGGACGGCGGCGGGTCGAACGCGAAGCCCGAGTCGACGCCCCGTGTGACGACCGCGTCGGGCAGGCCGCAGCCGCGCAGCTCGGCCACGCTGACGTCCTCGCGGGCCAGGACGAGCGGGGACCGGCCGAGGGCGCGGGCGACCAGGCGCCGCTGGAGGGACGAGGGGAACGGGCCGTAGGACTGCGGGGCGAAGACGACGGGTACGCCGGCACGCTGGGCGAGCAGCACCGGCAACAGGACGAAGAAGACGTTCTGGTGGCCGTCGAGCCCCGGGCGGGCCAGGACGTACCCGCCTCCGGTGGACACCACCAGGTCGGCGCCGGCCAGGGCGTCCGCCTCGCGCCGGGCCTCGGCGGGCAGGACCCTGCGCAGGACACCGGCCGCGGACCGGGGCAGCAGGAGGAGGCCGGCGGAGGCCGCGCCGACGTACACCTTCCGCAGGATCCGGCGGGAACGCGAAGCGGTGCCGTCGGCGACGTGGCGGCGGATCGATCCGAGGTTCGGGGCGTCCTCGAACGCGGGGTGGACGGCGGGGTCCTCCATGCCGGCGACGCGGACGCAGGCGCCGGGGAACGCCTCGCGGACCTGTCGCAGGCAGACGGAGAGCAGCGCGGCGTCGCCCGCGTTCTCCCGGACGTAGGCGTTGATCACCACGATCTTCACGGGCGGTACCTCTCGGCAGGTGGTGCGGCGGACGGCGCGGCGGCGGAGGGCGGATCCGGGGCCGTCTGCCCGGGCAGGCGCACGGCGCGCAGTTGGAGGGTGTCGACGGGGGACCAGCCCGGTCCGGGGTCGAGGTCCGGTTCCGGCCTGCGGGGCGCGGAGGGCCGGCCGCGCAGCAGGGCGACGGTGGCGAACAGTCCGGCTGCCAGGTTGCCGAGGCCCCAGGCGCAGCCGACCCAGAGCAGCCCGTGCGGCGCCCACCACGCGGACAGGCCGATGGCGGTGCACGCAAGGACGGCGTTGGCGGTGATGAGCTGCTTCATCCGCTGGGCCAGCTTGAGCCCGAAACACGCCCAGGTGTTGAGGGCGACGGCGAGGGCGGCGACGGCGAGCACCCTGAGCAGCCCGCTCGCGGCCGCGGTGTAGCCGCCGCCGAACACCAGCAGGAGCAGCCCGCTGCCGAGCGCGACGACGGCGACGGCGGGGACCTGCACCGCGGCGATGATCTTCGCGGAGCGGCGCAGGAGTTCGCCGAACCGGGACGGGTCGGAAGAGACCTCGGCGAAGACGGCCTCGCCCACGGCGGTGGAGACGGAGTTCAGGAGGGCGGCGATCTGGAAGGCGACGAAGTAGTAGCCGGCTTCGGCGGCGCCCAGCTTCTGGAGCACGATCAGCGGAGTGACCAGGACGGGCGCCAGGTTGATCAGGCTGGAGATGTAACTGGCGACGGAGAAGCGCAGTTGCTCGCGCAGTCGGGTGCCGCGGGTGCGGAAGTCGAAGCGGAAGCCGAGGCGGCGCCGGAGCAGCAGCAGGGCCGCGGCGCCGGCGACCGCGTAGCCGATGCCCGCCGAGCCGAGGATTCCGGCCGCGCCGAACCCGACCAGGGCGACGGGCGCGGCGAGTTTGGCGAGGCCTTGGAGGATCCCGTCGAGCAGCACGTTGTACTGGGCCATGCGGGCGCTGATGAAGACCGACTTGACCAGGAGGTTCAGCGCGGCACAGGCGCAGGACAGGACGAAGAGGGCGGCGAGGTGCGCGTGGTCGCGGACGAACAGCAGCTTGTGCCCGTACCAGGGCAGCCCGAGCAGATAGATCCCGGCGGCGACGCAGGAGACCAGCAGCACCAGCACGGTGGAATGGGTGATCTGGCCGTTGCGGGCCCTGCCCTCGGCGGGGAAGCGGATCAGGGTGCTGTTGAGGCCGAACATGCTGAGGTAGGAGAGCAACGCGGTCGCGGAGATCAGCGAGGTGGCCAGCCCGACCTGCTCGGGCGGGTAGAAGCGGGCCACGACCACCCAGAAGAGGAAGCTCAGGCCGGCCGTCGTGACGGTGGACGCCAGCAGGAAGAACGAGCTCCGGAACATCTGGTCCGCGGGCCGGGCGTGCTTACCCACGGCCGGCGTCCCCGTAGTGCCCGAGCAGCGCCGTCACGTGCCGGTCCCAGCCGAAGGACGCCTCGGCGAACGCGCGGGCGGCAGCTCCCGTCGCCGCCCGCCCGGCAGGGTCCGCGACCAGGCCGTCGAGCGCGGCGCGCAGCGCGGGGACGGTACGGGGCACGAGCAGGGCGACGCCGCGGTCCAGGCCGTACGGGGCGTATCCGGGGTCGTCGGTCGTGACGACGGGCAGGCCCGAGGCCATGGCCTCCTGGACGGTCAGCGGGAAGCCCTCGGCGGTGGAGGGCAGGGCGAACACGTCGCACGCGCGGTAGGCGTCGGCGAGGTCGTCGGCGGACAGGGAGCCGAGGTAGTGGACGCCGGAGCGTCCGGCGAGGGCCGCGGCGTCCCCGTCACCGGCGAACACGAGGTCGTATGCGGCGTCGCCGGCGTGGGCGTCGAGGAGGAGGTCGTACCCCTTCTTGGGGACGAGCCGGCCCGCGAAGAGCACCAGGGTGCGTCCGGTCGGCAGGCCGAGCCGCGCGCGAGCCGCGGCGCGCTCCGCGGGGTCGGCGGGCGGCCGGAAGAGGCCGGTGTCCACGCCGTTGGCGAGGTGGTGGCGGGCCTCGGCGCGGGCGCCGAGCTTCCGGACGAAGGCGGCGACGTCGGCGTTGACGGTGAGCACCCGGCGGGCGCGGCGGAGCTGGGGCCGGCCCGCAACGGCGTAGACGGCCCGCTGGACGGCGCGTACGAGGGCCGAGGGGTGCGCCACCAGGCCGACGTGCTGGGTCACCACGGTGGGGGTGCGGGTGGCGGCCGCGGCGAGTCCGGCTGCCCAGGAGGAGGCGTAGAGGCAGTCGTGGACGTGGACGACGTCGGCGTGGCGGGCCCAGCGCAGGGCTGCGGGCAGCAGGGCCGGCGAGAACAGCGGGAAGGGGACGCCCGACCGGCGCTCCACCACGTTGGACGCGGCGACGCGTACGACGCGGACGCCGTCCTCGTGGTGGATCCCGGCATGGTCGCCACTGGTGAGGACGGTGACCTCGGCGCCGTGCCGGGCGAGGTGGAGCGCTTCGTTGCGGACGACGTTCTCGATGCCGCCCAGATGCGGCCGGTAGTAGTGGCTGACGAGCAGGACCCGGGGCCGGCGCCGGACGTGGTTCATCGGTAGACCACCGCCCCTTCGTTGCTGTAGATCAGGTTGCGTGTGGTGTCGAGGAGATCGCGCGGATACCGGTACGTCACGAGGTCGCCCCGGAAGAATATGGTGACCTCGTCCTTGCGGGTCGGCGTGGACCCGAGCAGTACGTAGGACTGGGACCGCAGCAGCGCGGGGTGGACGCTGTCCTGCGTGCGGACGGTGAAGAGGGTCTGGAGACGGCTGAAGGAGTACCGGTCGGTCTGTACGACGAGGTCGTCGCCCGCAGCCCGATGGTTGAGCCACATGGCGGCCCGCCGGTCCTCGGCGTGCGGGTAGTAGATGTCGTAGGCGGGACCGGAATTGCTGAGCGCGAGCTGCGCGGGGTAGCCGCCGAGTGCCTTGGGGACGGCCCCGGTCAGGTCGAGCAGCAGCCCGGCGACGAGGACGCACAGCAAGGGGACGGCGCGGCGGCCGGCCCGGCGCACCGCCCACAGGGCGCCGACGGCGATGAACGGGGCGAAGAACAACAGGCCCTGCTGGAAAGCGCGGAGCACGCTGTAGTCGACCGACAGCTGCGGCACCAGGGTGAACAGGCCCATCATCGCGAGGGCGCCCACGGTCAGGGTGATCTGGTCGCGGACGGGCGTGAACGGGCTGCTGCGGCCACGCAGGGCGATCACGAACCCGACCAGGACCAGGACCTGGAGCAGCAGGGCGGCGGCCTGCCGAAGCACCCCGTTGAGGGCGGGCACGCTCAAGCCGACGGTGTCCAGCGCCCGGCCGACGGGGGTGAGCGGCAGGTTCTCCTTCTCGGCCACGGGCGTGGGGTACTTCGCGAGGGCCTCCAGCGGCAGGTACTTGCCGTCGGCCCGGTCGGCCCGGGTGTGGCCGATGGTGTCCTCGCGGTATTCGGCGAGCCGCTCCTCGGGGGTGGCTCCGGCGCCGCCGAGGAGGCTGTAGCGGGTGTCGGAGGAGCCTCCGCGGGCGTCGCCTGACCCGAACAGGTCGCTCGCGACGACGCGCAACGTGCTTTCGAGCTGGCCACCGGTGTGGGTGAGGGGGCCGGCCCATAGCAGGGCGAGAACGGCCGGTACGGCCACGGTCCACCAGGTGAGGAACGTCCGCATCCGGCCTTGGCCGCCGGTGCGCTGCGGGCGGGCACGGCCCGGCCGGGAGGCCGCCCGCCAGACCTTGTCCACGGCGAACGCGCTCGCCAGGGTGCCGACGATCACGTAGATCGTCGAGTAGTGGGACAGGACCACTCCGGCGAGCAGCACGGTGAACACCGCGCGCCGCAGGGGCAGCGGGCGCCGGGAATCCGTCAGGACGAGCATCGCGCAGGCCAGGAGCAGGAAGGCGATGGCCTGCCGGCCCAGGAACGGCATGTCGGTGAAGAAGGTCGGGAACGCCATGAAGAACACGGCGGAGAGCAGCGCCACGAGCGGTGGCGCCACATTGCGCACCGCGCGATGGACGAGCACCGGGGTCAGGGCGAAAAGCAGCGGCAGGACGGCCTTGAAGACGTAGATGTCCTCGATGCCCGTGAGTCGGAAGACGCTCACCGGGAGCAGGGTGATGCTCAGGCACGCGTTGTACGGGTCGGTGTAGGCGGAGATGTCCCAGAAACCGCCGCCGAGGGTGAGCCGGAAGTAGAGGTACTCACGCTGGATGTCGTGCCCGGTGATGTACCAGCCGCGCAGGGAGGTGAGCAGCAGCAGGGTGGCGGAAGCGGCGTAGATACCGGCCTCCAGGACGATCGGGGAGCAGCGTGCGTGGCGAAGGAGCAGCAGGACGATCAGCGCCGTGACGACGACCAGAGCAGCCGTGCTGACGGCGCCGCCCAGGCCGTTGTTGAGCCTGATCGGACCGGCCACGGAGAGCAGCAGCGCGACTCCGGCCGCCCAGGCCACAGGGCGGGCGCCGCTCAGGGGTGCGCCGCGCAGCAGGGGCCGTGGTGACTGGGGGGCGAGAATGCCGAGGACGAGGAGCACGAGGGTCGTCGCCGAGGCCAGCACCAGCCGGGTCAGGGGCCGTTCCACGCCGAGCAGCGGAAGCACGGTGTTGACGCCCAGCGCCACGAGGATGTCGAGGAGCACGGCGAGGCCGGCTGCCAGCAGGAGGGAGCCGCTGCGGGTGGAGACCACTTTGTCGGTGACGCCGCGCAGCAGCAGGGCAGGCGCGGCGAAGAGCAGCCACAGGCCGACCGGCGCGAGCAGGAGGGCGGGGACGCCGGGCAGCGTCTCGACGGCGCAGGCGGGACCGAGGCTGAGCAGGACGCCGAGCCGTCCGCGCACCCAGGTGGGCGGTTTCATATGCCTGCCTTCCGGTACACGAGCTCCACCTGCCGGGTGACTTCCTCCCAGGTGTGGCGGCGGGCCCGCTCGGCGCTGCGGCCGGCCAGCCGGTCGCGCAGGCCGGGGTCGGACGCGAGGCGGTCCACGGCGGCGGCGAGCGAGGACGGGTCCGGTGCGGCCAGCAGGCCGACGCCGCGCAGCAGTTCCGCGTTGCCGGGGACATCGGTGGCCAGGACGGGCAGGGAAGCAGCCATGGCTTCCAGCGCGGCGAGGGGCATGCCCTCGCGGTCGGAGGGCAGGACGAAGACGTCGGCGTCCGCGTAGGCGGCGAGGAGGTCCCCGTCGTGCAGGGGCCCGGTGAACTCGACGCGCTCGCCGAGGCCGAGTCCGGCGGCGCGGGCCCGCAGGTCGGCGTCGAGCTCGCCGCCGCCGACGACGCGGAGCCTGAGCGGGGACTGGGCCAGGCTGATCGCGTCGAGCAGGCGCGCGATGTTCTTCTGGGCGCTGAGGCGGCCGACGTAGAGCAGCCGCAGGGGCCGGGGGACGGCGGTCGTGGTGGCCGCGTCGACAGGGGCGGTGGCAGGAGCGGGAGCGGGACGGAAGAACTCCGGGCCGACTCCGTTGGGCACCACGTGCACGCGCGCGGGCGGCACCCGGTAGGCCTCCTCGACGAAGCGGGCCTGCTGCTCGGTCAGCACGATGACCGCCGCGGCGGCGCGGGCGACGCGTCCGAAGACGTGCTTCTTGTAGGCGGGCAGGAGTCCGCCGAGGCGCCCGCTGGCGTCCACGTCGAGGTGGAAGTGGAGTACGAACGGCTGTCGGCGCAGCCGGGCGGCGAGTGCCACGGTCTCCGGCAGCAGCGCGTGCGCGCAGTGCGCGTGCAGCACGGCGCCGCGCGGTGCTGTCAGGAGCGAGCCGAGGAGCCCGGGCGCGATCGCGGTGTGGGCGAACTCGGCGGCGCGGTGCCTGCGCACGGTGACGCCGTCCTCCCGGGCCCGCCGTGGTGCGCCGCCGGAACCGAGCGTGGTGGTGACGACGCGGACGTCGTGGCGTTGGGCGAGGCGGCGCGACAGGTGCAGCACGACGCGCTCGAGGCCGCCGAGGTGCGGGGGGTAGTACGGGGTGATCTGGACAACGGTGCGCATCAGAGTTCCGGGGGCCGGCCGAAGCGGAAGTGAAGGGTCTGGGGATGCCCGGTGAGCGAGACCCGGACCAGGGCGACGTCGGTCCCCTTGGCGCGGATCCGCGCCGTGACCGGGACCGCGGCGCCCTGGTGGGGTTCGACGGGGTAGGTCTCGGTCGCCAGCACCTTGCCGTTCGCGGCCTCCACGGTGAGCGTCGCGACCAGCGACCGGGCTCCGGAGCCGTGGTCGTTCACTGCGAAGGGAACGAGGACGCTCGCTCCGTCGAAGCGCGGGTCCTCGGTGAAGTAGAGCTCGATGTAGGCGGCTTGCCGGCGGGTGAACGAGTCCAGCAGGACCGTCCGCACGGGCGGCAGCGACCAGGCGCCCGCGCACAGGACGGCCGTCACCGCGAATACCAGGGCCGCTCGGATCAGACGCTTCCTCATGCGGGGGTGTGCCGCCGTTCGTAGCGCGCGGGGCGCTCCCCGCCGGACCGGCGGAAGCGGTGCTCGAAGAGCTGGCGCAGGTTGGCCATCCCGTCGGGCAGCGCGTTGAGCTTCACCTCGCCCTGGCGGTTGCGGTACTCGATGGGCACTTCGAGGTACCGGTAGCCGGCCTGGGTCGCGGCGTTCTTGATCTCCTGGGAGAAGGCCATGCCGGTCGACTTCACCTCCACGCCGTCCCAGACGTAGCGCCGGAAGACCCACATGCCGGACTGCGAGTCGCGCAGTCCGTTGCGGAACAGGGCCCGGCTCAGGGCGCTCAGCGCGTAGTTGGCGACGGTGTGGGACCGCTTCATCGCCGAGCGGTTCTCGCGGCGGAGCCGGTTGGTCGTCATGAACTCGACGTCCGCCTCGGTCAAGGTGCCCAGCAGCTCGGGCAGCGAGTCGAACGGGTAGGTGCAGTCGGCGTCGCCGGTCGCTATGACGTCGCCCTTCGCCGCGCGGAACCCGGCGTGGTAAGCGTTGCCGTACCCCCGCTCCGGCTGGGAGACGACGGTGGCGCCGAGCGCGGCGGCCACCGCGGCGGTGTCGTCGGTGGAAGCGTTGTCGACGACGATGACCTCGGTCTCCCAGCCCAGAGCGTGGAGCGCGCCCGTGGGCACCGAGTTGACCACGGTGGGCAGGTTGGGCGCTTCGTTGAGCGCGGGAATCACGACGGAAAGCGTATTCAATTCATCCCCCGGTACCGGACCAGAACGGCGGCCGTGCGAGCGCCGCGGCAACTGAGGGCCTTCACATCGTGGAGTCTCGGCCGCACACGTCGAGCCGGGCGGTCTGCTGGGTGCTTCTGCTGCGGACGTCAACCCGGCATCCGGGCCAGCGGTGACCCTATCCGACGCGTGAGACACAGATCCACCAGGGTGACCCACCCGTACTGATCGAATTTCAGCGAATTCGGTCCGAAAGGGGCTAACCGACCAGCCATGAACCGACAGGCTTGATCTCCTTGTCGAGCTTGCCGCCCTTCAGTGCGAGAACCTGATCGGCAGTCAGCGGCTTGTCCCACACCAGCACGTGTCCGATGACGCCGGCCCAGGGCCCGCTCCAGATCCCGTGGTGGCGGGAGCGGCCCAGCTGCAGCGGCCCCTGGCCCGACCAGGCGGCCGCCACCGGGGCACGGCCGGCCTCCTTGCCGTCGACGTACAGCGTCAACGTCTTGCCCTGGGCGTCGTACACCCCGGTCAGCAGGGCCCAGGCGCGGACCGTGTTGAGACCGTCCGAGGTGGCGGCCACGGCGGTGGAGGCCGCACCCTTCTCGTCGGTCTGCATCCGGAACACCCAGGACTTCTTGCCATTGCTGTCCTCGCGGCCCAACTCGAATGAGTACGAGGTGCCGTCGCCCTGGCTGATGGCGAACCGCGAACCGCCGTCGGCCTCGTTGTAGACCCAGGCGGAGACGGTGAAGCTCTTGGACGCGTCGACGACCGGCTCGGCGGCCTGCGCGTACGAGTTGCCGTTGCTGCGCAGGCGCAGCACGTTGCCGTTGTCCACCTTGCCGAGAACCGCGTCGGGGCTGAGCGCGATGTTGACCTGGCCGGAACGGTCGCGCAACAGGTTCGGCTCGCCGGGGACGGTGGGCGCGTTGGTGTCCTGGCCGGGCGCGGCGGTCGCCGACCGCGAGGCGTCGCCGGGGCCGGGGGCCTTCCCCTCCTTGTCGCCCCTGTCCAGGATGAAGAGGCCGGCACCGACGCCGAGGGTGCACGCCGCAACCGTGATCGCGGCCATCCACATCCGCTTGCGCCTGCGCTGCTGCGACTCCGAACGGTCCGCCATCGCCTGCCAGTCGGGCTGAGGCGGAGGCGTGAACCCGGCCAACTGCGGCTCCGGTTGGGGCTGCAGGTGCGGCTGCTGGGCCTGGGGTGCCTGGGGGTGGTGCGGCGCCTCTCCGGCAGTGCCCGACTGGGACAGTGGCTGCTGGTACGGATTGGGCTGCCAAGCCTGCGGAAAACCGTAACCGCCGGGCGTCCCTTGGGGATAGCCATAGCCCGCCTGCCCCCCAGCGGGGTCCGGCTGGGCTGTGCTCGGGCGATCCGTACCGTCAGTCATGGGACGGATCGTAAAACATGACAGGCGGACCGCCACCAGACGGTACGGCACGAACTCCGACGGGCCGCCTCGGGCGGAGGACCCGGCCGCCGACCGCGTCGCAGGAACGCCGGACACGGTTCCCCGGACACCCCCGGCGCGGCCTGCACCCGACACCATGACCCCGAAAACGATCAAGGGATCGCTTCAGATTGCTCTGAAGCGATCCCTGATCTGCGACTTCGAAAAGTCGGGACGACAGGATTTGAACCTGCGACCCCTTGACCCCCAGTCAAGTGCGCTACCAAGCTGCGCCACGTCCCGATGTACCTTCGACCTGCGGGTTTCCCCGTGCTCGGCGGCACATGCAGAACATTACCCCACGCCGAGGGGTGTACATGCACGGGTAATCGGCGAGGGGGAGGATGGGGTGGTGAACGCACGGGATCGGGACGTTGAGGGGCGGGCGAGGAACGCCCGGCCGAGGGATGGGCTGGGGCGGCCGCTCGACTACGGCGCGCCCGGAGTGGAGCGGCAGCCCGAGGGGGTCGTGCGCTCGCCCGCGGAGACGGTGCGGGAGGCGCAGCGGCTGCTGGACGCCGGAATGCCGTTCCATGCGCACGAGGTGTTCGAGGACGCGTGGAAGTCGGGCCCGCAGGCCTCGGCCCCCCTGTGGCGGGGGCTCGCGCAGCTCGCGGTCGGGCTGACGCACGCCGCCCGGGGCAATGCCGGGGGCGGGGCGCGGCTGCTGCGGCGCGGGGCCGACGCGATCGAGGGGCTGGCCGGAGCCCCGTACGGGATCGACGTAGCGGGCCTGGTCCGGTGGGCCCGGGAACTGGCGGGCCGGGTGGAGGGGGCCGGCCGGGCCGTCGACGCCGCACCGGAGGCCCCGCGCCTGGGCGGCGCCCCGTAGGCCGTCTCTTTCGGATCTTGCCGGGTCCGGCCGACAAGATCCGAAGGAGACGGCCTGGAGGTTCTACGGAAGGGCGGGCTGGAGGAGGTCCCAGCGGTTGCCGTACAGGTCTTCGAAGACGGCTACGGAGCCGTACGGCTCGTGGCGCGGGGTCTCCAGGAAGCGGACGCCCTCCGCGGTCATCCGGGCGTGGTCACGGGCGAAGTCGTCGGTGTACAGGAAGAAGCCGACGCGGCCGCCGGTCTGGTCGCCGACGCGGGAGCGCTGGGCGTCGTCCTTGGCGCGGGCCAGCAGCAGGGCGGATTCGGTGGCGCCGGGCGGGCGGACGACCACCCAGCGGGAGCCGTCCGGGCGGGCCGTGTCCTCGGCCAGGTCGAAGCCGAGGGCCCGCGTGTAGAAGTCGATGGCCTCGTCGTAGTCGTGCACCACGAGGGCGGTCAGGGCGATGTGGGATGGCATGCCCTCATTGTGTGCCGACGAGGACGACCTCCAGGGTGCGGGGCCCGTGTACGCCTTCCACCCGGTCCAGCTCGATGTCGCTGGTGGCGGAGGGTCCCGAGATCCAGGTCAGGGGGCGGGCGGGGTCGAGCGCTTCCAGGGCCTGCGGTACGGAGTCCACCACCTGGTCCGGTACGCGGATCACGCAGACGTGGTGGTCCGGGATCAGGGTGATGCGGCGCCGGCCCTGGTCGGGGGCGCCGTCGAGAACGAGGGTTCCGGTCTCGGCGACGGCCAGGGCGCAGCCGGTGACCACGCTGTCGACCCGGTCCAGTTCCCGCGGGGTGGAGGCCTCGCGGTCGTGGACAGGGGTCTGGTCGGCCGCGGAGAGCCAGTACGGGGGCAGTGCGGGCGGGACGAGGACGCTGCGGGAGCCGCGTTCGTCCAGCAGTCGGGCCAGCAGGAGCGGCAGCCCCTCCTCGTCGGTGCGGTGGACCCGCGCCCGGTATTCGGCGAGGTTCGCCGCCAGCAGGTCGACGCGCTCGCGCGGGGTCCGTGTGCCGTGCACGCGCAGGTAGTCCCGCGGGATCTCCCGAGCGGCGAGGGCGTCCGGACCCGACTGCGGCTGCGGCACGGCCCGGCGGATGCGGGACAGGATGCGGTCCTTGCTGGTCATCGCCTGGTTCCCCGTTCTCGGGTCCACCAGTCGCGGAACGACTCGGCGGGTACGGACGGCAGCTCGCGCGTGTCGGTCCAGGCCCGGCCGGGGCCGGGCAGCCGGCGCGGCGCCAGCCTTCGGGCACGGGCCAGCAGGCGCTCCCCCGCACGCAGGGCCCCGGGGCGGTCCAGGAGCAGGCGCGCGGCGCGCATGGCGGCGCGTTCGGCGGTGTGCCCGTGCGCGGGGCGGATCCGGACCCGGATGCCGTCCCGGGTCACGGGGCCGCCCTGGGCCACCCGTTCGCGGAGGTGGACGAGGATCTCGGGGATGTCGATGGCGACCGGGCAGACCTCGTAGCACGCCCCGCACAGGGTGGAGGCGAAGGGCAGTGAGGCGTAGATCTCGCTGTCGGTGCCGCGCAGTTGGGGGCTGAGGACGGCGCCGATGGGGCCGGGGTAGACCGATCCGTAGGCGTGGCCGCCGGCGCGCTCGTAGACGGGGCAGACGTTGAGGCAGGCGGAACAGCGGATGCAGCGCAGGGCCTGGCGGCCGGTCTCGTCGGCGAGGGTGTCGGTGCGGCCGTTGTCGAGGAGGACGAGGTGGAAGGCGGAGGGCCCGTCGCCGTCCGCCCCTCGCGACGGGCCCAGCCCCGTCCACATCGTCGTGTACGGGTTCATGCGCTCGGCCGTCGAGGAGCGCGGCAGGGTCTGGAGGAAGATCTCCAGGTCGCGGAAGGTGGGGACGACCTTCTCGATGCCCACGACCGAGATCAGGGTCTCGGGGAGGGTCAGGCACATCCGGCCGTTGCCCTCGGACTCGACGACGACCATGGTGCCGGTCTCGGCAACCATGAAATTGGCGCCGGAGACGGCGACTTTGGCGCGCAGGAACTTCTCGCGCAGGTGCAGGCGGGCCGCCTCGGCCAGTTCCCGCGGGTCGTCGCCGAGCCGGTCGGGTGCCGGGCGGCCCCAATGGCCCATCTCGGCGCGGAAGATGTCGCGGATCTCGGCGCGGTTGCGGTGGATGGCGGGGACCAGGATGTGCGAGGGCCGGTCGTGGCCGAGCTGCACGATGAGTTCGGCGAGGTCGGTCTCGTAGGCGGCGATCCCGGCGGCTTCCAGGGCCTCGTTGAGGCCGATCTCCTGGGTGGCCATCGACTTGACCTTGACGACCTCGCGCTCGCCGGTCGCGCGGACGAGTTCCGTGACGATCCGGTTGGCCTCGTCCGCGTCGACGGCCCAGTGGACGGTGCCGCCCGCGGCCGTCACCGCCTCCTCCAGCTGGAGCAGGTAGCGGTCGAGATGGCGCAGGGTGTGGTCCTTCACGGCCGCGCCCGCCGCGCGCAGCCGGTCCCAGTCCGCCAGCTCGGCGACGGCCCGCGCCCGCTTGTCGCGGATGGTGTGCGTGGCGTGCCGGAGGTTGGCCCGCAGCACGCCGTCCCGTACCGCCTCGCGCGCGGCGACGGGGAAGGCGGGCATTGCGAGGTATGTGCCACCGGTCACGGCAGGGGACCCTCCTCCTCGGTCGCGGCGAGGATCTCGGCGAGGTGCAGGATGCGGTGCGGGGTGCGGTGCGCTGTGCCCGGCGGTGTGTCCGCCCGGCGCAGGAGGCCGTCGAGGTGGGCGAGGCAGGAGTTGTCGGCGCCGCACAGCACCTCGGCTCCGGTGGCGGCCGCGGAGGCGATCTTGTCGGCGCCCATGGCGGCGGAGACGTCCGGGTTCTTGACGGCGAAGGTGCCTCCGAATCCGCAGCACTCCTCGGCGCCCGGCAGCTCGGCCAGCCGCAGGCCCCTGACGGCGGCGAGCAGCCGCCGGGGCCGGTCCCCCAGTCCCAGGCCGCGCAGGCCGTGGCAGGAGGGGTGATAGGTGACGGTGTGCGGAAAGTACGCGCCCACGTCGGTCACGCCGAGTACGTCGATGAGGAACTCGGTGAGCTCGTACACGCGCGGCGCCAGCGAGCGTGCCGCCTCCGCCAGGTCGGCGCCCCGCCCCTCCCGTTCCGCCTTCCGGCCGATCCGCGGGTAGTGCTCACGGAGCATCGCGGCGCAGGAGCCGGAGGGGGTGACCACGTACTCGTAGCCGGCGAAGGCCGCCGCAGTGCGCCGCAGCAGCGGTTCCGTCTCGTGCCGGTAGCCCGTGTTGTACTGCGGCTGCCCGCAGCAGCTCTGGCCCGCGGGGAAGTCCACGTGGACGCCGAGGCGCTCCAGGAGGCGTACGACGGCGATGCCGGTCCGCGGGTACAGCGCGTCGTTGACGCAGGTGACGAACAGGGCGACAGGCATGGTGGGCACAATAGCCGGGTGAAGAAGTTCTCAGTGATCGGCATAGGCGCGGGCGACCCGGACCATCTGACCCTCCAGGCGGTCAGGGCGATCGGCGCGGCGGACGCATTCCTCATTCTGGAGAAGGGCGAGGAGAAGGCGGATCTGACCGGGCTGCGGCGCGCGATGCTCGACGCGCACGCCCGCCCCGGCCACCGGCTCGTGGAGGGCCGCGACCCGGACCGGGACCGGACGCCCGCCGACTACACCCCGACGGTGGACGGCTGGCGCAGTGCGAGGGCCGAGCTCTTCGAGCGGTTCATCGCGGAGGACCTGGCGGACGGCGAGACCGGGGCGTTCCTGGTGTGGGGCGACCCGTCGCTCTACGACTCCACGCTCGCGATCCTCGACGAGGTGCTGGAGCGCGGACGGGTGGCCTTCGAGCACGAGGTCGTCCCCGGCATCAGCAGCGTCTCCGCGCTGCTGGCACGCCACCGGACCAACCTGAACCGGGTCGGGCGGCCGGTCCAGATCACCACCGGGCGCCGGCTGGCCGAGGGGTGGCCGGCCGACGTGGACGACGTGGTGGTGATGCTGGACGCCCGGCACGCCTTCACCGCCCACCTGGACCAGGACCTGTACATCTACTGGGGGGCCTACGTGGGCACCCCGGACGAGATCCTGGTGCAGGGCAGGCTGGCGGAGGTCGCGGGGCGGATCGAGGAGCTCCGGACGGAGGCCCGTGCCCGCAAGGGCTGGATCATGGACACCTACCTGCTCAGGCGCGCCTGAGGTACGCCGGGAGGGCGGCGGCGAGGCGTTCGTACTCCTCGGGCCGGTTGTAGATCTGCCCGCAGATCCGGATGCCGCCGCCGCCCGGCCAGGGCCAGATCAGCACCCGGATGCGCTCGCGCGCCGCGATCTCCTCGCGCAGCGCGCGGGCGTCGTCCGGGGTCTCGGCGACGCCGGGCGGCAGGCGCAGGGTGCGCATGGCGAGGCCGGCGGTGTGCGGGAGCTGCGTGAGCCCGGGGATCCGGGCGAGCAGCGCGGCGCCGTGCGCGGCGAGGGCGCTGTTGTGGGCCCGGAGCTTGGCCGCGTCGAGGGTTTCGATGAGGTCGAGTCCCTCGGGGGCGGCGAGCCAGCCGGTGTAGTCGGCGGTGGCGCGGTTCTCGACGGAGCGCGGGAATCCGTGCCCGTCCTCCCAGGAGGGTACGAGCGCCCGAATCCGGTGGCGGTGCTGCGGGGCGACCGCGAGCAGGGCGGTACCGGACGGGGCGTAGCCCCATTTGTGCAGGTTGCCGAACCAGAAGTCGGCGCCGCCGGCGAGCGGGTCGGCGAGCATGCCCGGGGCGTGGGCACCGTCGACGACGGTGGTGACGCCGCGCTCGCGCAGTGCGGCGAGGAGCCGGGGCGAGGCGATGATCCGGGCGGTGGGCGAGCTGACGTGGTCGAGGACGGCGACCCGGGTCCGTGGCGTCACCGCGGCCAGCACGGCCTCCCGTACGGCGTCCTCGTCGGGCAGGGCCGGGTCCAGGGCGACGGTGGTGACCGGGGCGCGGCGGGCGGCGGCCGCGGTGACGGTGCCGTAGCCGTGGTCGCTGACCAGGATCTCGTCACCGTCGGCGAGCGGGACGGCGTCGAGGGCGAGGTTGGCGCCCTCGGTGGCGTTGGCGATGAAGGCGAGGCCGTCGGGGTCTGTGGCGAGGTGCGCGGCGATCCGGGCGCGGGCCTGTTCGAGGCGGTCCGGTACGGCGATGAAGAACGCGTCGGGGTCGGCGTGCACCTCGGCGCGCAGCGCGGCCTGGGCCTCCTGGACGGGCACGGGGACCGCGCCGAAGGAGCCGTGGTTGAGGTGGGCGACGCCCGGGTCCAGGCGGAACAGGGCGGGTCCGCCGGGGAACTCGCCGGGCCCCTCCCCCACCGGTTGCCCCGCGGGCGGCTCGGCCCACCGCCCTGCGGGCGGCTCGGCGGGGCGGTCTGCGGGGCGTGTCGTCTCGGTCACGGGACCTCCGGGGTGCGGCGCGGCTGTCGCCCGGATCATCCCCCGCCGCCTCCGGCCCTGGGAACACCGCCTCCACGCACCCCGGCCGCACCCGTACGGCGCCGCCCCGGGGCTACGGTCTGCGGCCGCTGGTCGCCGCGTAGTACTGCAGGTCCTGGACCTCCACCTTGGGCTCCACCCGGTACGGGAGGTCGACCTCCGCCGACGCCTTTCCGTCCCGCGTGACGTGGGCCGAGCTGGTGCCGGCCTTCAGCGGCAGCAGTTTGGAATGGATCCCGGCGGGGGCGTCGTGACTGCCTCGGGCCGTGCCGACCGTCGTGCGCACGACCGCCGGTCGGGTGAGGAAGCTGAGCACCTCCACCGTGTCCCGGGACGGGGCGCTCCCCTTGCGCAGCGACATCACCAGCGACTGGTCGCCGGTCGGGTCGGCGTCCGCGAACTGCGTGCGTGCGCTGAGGTACAGCGTGTCCCGGACGATCTCCGGCCAGCCGCCCGTCTTGAACCGGGTCAGGTAGTACGAGGTCAGGTCGAGGTAGGCGTGGCCGTTGTGCAGGGACGGCGCGAACTGGCTGCCCTCGGAGTAGTCGTTCCAGGTGGTGAGCTGGACCCAGTCGGCGTCGTCCTCGATGGCCCGCGTCCATGTGGCGCGCAGGGTGGCGGTGTTGCCGGCCTCGTCGTAGATGCCCTGGTTGGGGCGGGCGTCCTGGACCGAGACGGGCTGCATCCAGATCTTGCCCATGCCGTGGGCCCGTTGGACGTCGCGCGTGGAGCTCTCCTGGCCGACGTAGCTGCGGCTGCCCCATTCGGAGAAGCCGTAGCTGATCGGGGCGAAATCGCCGCCGTGTGCGCCGAAGTCGAGGAAGAGCGGTACGAAGGCGGTGCGGATGCCGTGGTCGGCCTTGAGGACGCGGATGACCTCGGTCCACCAGGCCACGTTCTTCGCCTCCGCCTTGAAGGGGGAGACGACGAGGCGGCCGTCGGGGAGCCGGTGCGCGGCGGAGGCGTCGGCGAGCGTGGCGATCGCCTCGGCGAGGACGCGCGGGTCGTCGGTCTTCAGCGAGGTCATGTCCGGCATCAGCATGATCTTGAAGGCCGGGTCCACCGAACGGGCCGCTGCCATCAGCAGGTTCGAGCGGTCCCAGTTCTTGCCGGAGAAGGAGAGCAGGTCGAGGGTGAAGCCGTCGATGCCGGCGGCCCGGGCGGTGCGCACCTCCTGCTGGAGGTTGGCGTATTCCCAGTCGCCGGTCTTGGGTGCCACGGGCAGGGGGCGGTCGCGCAGCAGGCCGCCGTACCGGCCGTGTTTGCCGCTCTCCCCGTCGGGGTCGAGGTAGTTGCGGGTGTAGTAGTCGTTGTCCGCGTTCGCGTTGTCGAGGGATAGCGGGTACGGGGTGAAGTAGTGGGCGAACACCAGCTTCTTGCCGGCTTCGCCGGCGCGGAGGGCGGCCGGCGGGGGCATGTCGAAGGGCAGGGCCCCGGCGGGCCGCCCGGCCCCGGAGTCCACCGCGCCCTTGGGATTGCCCTTGCCCGCCGCGCCGTTGGCGGGCGGCGGGCTCTGCTCCGGCTGCGCGGAGGCGGCCGGGCCGGTGTCGCCGGACGCTGAGCCGGGCCCGGCGGCCTGCGGGGCTGCGGGGCCGTGGGCGGTGGCGTTCTGCGCGGGGGTGCCGCCGAGCGGGTCCCAGGCGATGCCGGTGGCAGCGCAGACGCCGACGAGGAGGAAGGCGGACAGCAGCAGGGCCAGCAGCGGCCGGCCGCCGCGCACGGCCGGCCGCCGCCGGTGCGACACGGGTCGCGCCGCCCGCTCCGCTCCGCGCGTTCTTCGTCGTGCTCGCCGGTCCGTGCGCCGGTCCGCTGTCATTCTGGCCCCTCCCGCGAATATGCCCCGGTGGGGCTGGACAGCAGTAGAGCCCATTACCGGCTTCCGGACAACCGTTCCCAGGGGCCGGGGTCGGACGTGCCGTGGCACTCCACCGTGTGCGGGACCGGTGCGCCGCCTCCGGCGCGCCCGGAGGAAGGCGACGGTGGCCTTGCGGTACGCGAGGCGGCTCATCCAGGTGCGCTGCCCGGGGTCGGCGTGGTGCCGGAGGCCGGGCTCCCGTTTGCCGAGGAGCTCGGACTCCCCCCGTGTGTGCGAGGCACCCACGCCCGGGCGCGGTTGCCACTCGAAACGGCTCATCGGGCCGTCGTAGGGGCCGACGGGCCGAGCGGGGGACCGCGGGTACGGTCCCCGTTCGGCCCGGCCCGTACGCGCACACCGTAGTTCGACCGCCGACGGCGGCTCCGGGATGCCCCCGCGTGGGCCTGACCTGGGCGGCAGCGGACCCCCTGATCGGAATGCGACATTCCCCTAGCGATACGGCGCAAGTGGCGCATAATCAGCGTCACACGGCCGAAAGATCCCTGCAGCCACGGCCGCGCTGGGTCACGCATGCGATGGGGGGCATCGTGCCGATGAGGGAATCGGGGTCGACCGGACGGCTCCCGGCCACGTCCGCCGAGATGTCCCGGCTGCTCACCGCCGTCCGGCGGGGCCGGGTGCTGACCGTGGCGGGCGGTTTCCGCGAGCCGCGGAGCCTGCTGGTGCGCGAGATCGCGCGACGGCTCGCGTCCAACTTCTACGACGGGGTGGCGGTCGTCGACCTCGACCCGCTCGAGGGCGGCTACGGAGTCCGCGAACTGACGGCCGAACTGGGCTCCGTGCCCGGCGTGCCCGCACCGCCCTGCGGGACGACGACGTACGCCGCGTCGTGGCTGGCCGAGCGGGACATGCTGCTCGTCCTGGACGGTACCGAGCAGCTCGGCCAGGATGCCGTGGCCTGGCTGCGCAAGCTGCTGGCCGTGGCGCCCGGGCTGCGGATCCTGGCGGCCGGCCGGTCCCCGCTGGCGTTCGACCAGGAACGCATCCACCGTATCTGAGCGCCGCTCAGGACGATGCCGCGCAGGACGATGCCGCTCCGACCGGTGTCCGTGACGCCATCCGCTTTCCGAACCTGCGGGCGCGGGGCGGCGGGCCCGCAGACGGGTCCGCCCCGGCCGGGCACGGGGCCGGCCGGGGCGGAGCGCGTCAACGGGTGTCAGCCGAGGAGGCCGAGCGCCTCGTTGAGGGTCGCGGACGGCCGCATGATCGCCGCGGCCTTCGTGGCGTCGGGCCGGTAGTACCCGCCGATCTCGGCCGGGGAGCCCTGCACCGCGATGAGCTCGGCGACGATGGCCTGCTCGCGCTCGGCGAGGGTCTTGGCGAGCGGCTCGAAGGCCGCGGCCAGCTTCGGGTCGTCGATCTGCCGGGACAGCTCCTGCGCCCAGTACAGGGCGAGGTAGAAGTGGCTGCCGCGGTTGTCGATGCCGCCCAGCTTGCGGCTCGGCGACTTGTCCTCGTTGAGGAAGGTGCCGGTCGCGCGGTCCAGGGTGTCGGCCAGCACCTGGGCGCGGGCGTTGCCGGTGGTGACCGCGAGGTGCTCGAAGCTGGCGGCCAGCGCGAAGAACTCGCCCAGGCTGTCCCAGCGCAGGTAGTTCTCCTTGACCAGCTGCTGGACGTGCTTCGGGGCGGAGCCGCCGGCGCCCGTCTCGAAGAGGCCGCCGCCGTTCATGAGCGGGACGACCGACAGCATCTTGGCGCTGGTGCCCAGCTCCAGGATCGGGAAGAGGTCGGTCAGGTAGTCGCGCAGCACGTTGCCGGTCACCGAGATGGTGTCCTCGCCGCGGCGGATGCGCTCCAGGGAGAAGGCGGTGGCCTCGACCGGGGAGAGGATCTTGATGGTCAGACCCTCGGTGTCGTGGTCGGCCAGGTACGTCTTGACCTTGGCGATCAGCTGCGCGTCGTGCGAGCGGTTCTCGTCCAGCCAGAAGACGGCCGGGGCGCCCGTGGCGCGGGCGCGGGTGACGGCGAGCTTGACCCAGTCCTGGATCGGCAGGTCCTTGGTCTGGCAGGCGCGGAAGATGTCGCCGGCGGCGACCTCCTGCTCCAGGACCGTGTTGCCCTCGGCGTCGACGACGCGGACGGTGCCCGCGGCGGCGATCTCGAAGGTCTTGTCGTGGCTGCCGTACTCCTCGGCCTTCTGGGCCATCAGGCCGACGTTCGGCACCGAGCCCATGGTGGAGGGGTCGAAGGCGCCGTTGGCGCGGCAGTCGTCGACGACGACCTGGTAGACACCGGCGTAGCTGCTGTCCGGGAGGACGGCGAGGGTGTCGGCCTCGTTGCCGTCGGGGCCCCACATGTGGCCCGAGGTGCGGATCATGGCCGGCATGGAGGCGTCGACGATGACGTCGGACGGCACGTGCAGGTTGGTGATGCCCTTGTCGGAGTCGACCATGGCGAGGGCCGGGCCCTCGGCGATCTCGGCGTCGATGGAGGCCTTGATCGCGTCGCCGTCGGGCAGGGCGCCCAGGCCGTTCAGGATGGCGCCGAGGCCGTCGTTGGGCGAGAGGCCGGCGGCGGCGAGGGTCTCGCCGTAGCGGGCGAAGGTCTTCGGGAGGAAGGCGCGGACCACGTGGCCGAAGATGATCGGGTCGGAGACCTTCATCATCGTGGCCTTGAGGTGCACGGAGAACAGGACGTCCTCGGCCTTGGCACGCTCGATCTGGTCGTTGAGGAAGGTGCGCAGCGCGTCCACGTGCATGACGGACGCGTCGACGACCTCGCCGGCGAGGACCGGTACGGACTCGCGCAGCACGGTGACGGCGCCGTCGGCGGCGACGTGCTCGATGCGCAGGGTGCCGGCCTCGGCCATGACGGCGGACTTCTCGGTGGAGCGGAAGTCGTTCTCGCCCATGGTGGCGACGTTCGTCTTCGACTCGGGGACCCAAGCGCCCATGCGGTGCGGGTGCGTCTTGGCGTAGTTCTTGACCGAGCCGGGGGCGCGGCGGTCGGAGTTGCCCTCGCGCAGGACCGGGTTGACGGCGCTGCCCTTGACCTTGTCGTAGCGGGCGCGGACGTCGCGCTCCTCGTCGGTCTTCGGGTCGTCCGGGTAGTTGGGGAGGGCGTAGCCCTGGCCCTGGAGCTCGGCGATCGCGGCCTTCAGCTGCGGGATCGAAGCCGAGATGTTCGGAAGCTTGATGATGTTGGCTTCCGGGGTCTTCGCCAGCTCGCCGAGCTCGGCGAGGGCGTCGGCGATCCGCTGGCTCTCCTCGAGGTACTCGGGGAACAGGGCGATGATCCGACCGGCCAGGGAGATGTCACGGGTCTCGACATTCACACCGGCCGTCGACGCGTAGGCCTGGATCACAGGCAGGAAGGAATACGTCGCGAGGGCCGGGGCCTCGTCAGTGTGCGTGTAGATGATGGTCGAGTCAGTCACCGGATGCTCCGCTCCACAGTCTGCGTCTCTCGTCTGCAACATTGCTCGACATCAAGATATCTCGTGATCGGGGCGGTCAGCACAGCCCCCGGCCGCCAGTCGGCGAGACGCACGTCACGCGGGCTCCGGCGGCCCCCGGAAACGGCGAGAGCGCCGCCCACGGCTGTTTCCAGCCGGGGCGACGCTCTCGCGATCAGGCCGCGATCGGGCCTGCGCGCCTGATCAGGCGGCGAGGACCTTCGGGTTCTGGCCGTACTGGTTCGGCTGCTGCTCACCGGCGGTGGCCAGCAGGACGATCAGCCAGATGAAGCCGACGAGCGGCACGAAGTTGATGAGGACCCACCAGCCGGACTTGCCGGTGTCGTGCAGGCGGCGCACGGTCACGGCGAGGTTCGGAAGGAGGGTGCCCACCATGTACAGGAGGTACAGCCACGGGGACGTGCCGATCACGGCGTCCAGGATCGCGACCACGATGATGGCGGCAACCTGGAAGAGGAAGAACATCCAGTACTCCTGGCGGCGCGCGCGGCCGGAGAAGTCGGCGTACTTCTTCAGAACGTCGAGGTAGTAGTTCACGGGTCCCCCCAGAGGACGGTTGGTTCGGCCCGTCCTGCTGGAGCAAGCCGGGGCAGAACTTATGCCCCCCTTACGTCGGGGTCAAGCCACTTGCGGGGAAGCCAAATCGGCCGGACCGCCCGATTTCCGGCACTGGAGTTACGCGTTCGGGACACGACCGCGGCGCCATGTCCCCGGACGTCCGAATCGTCCGCACGAGAGGCCTACTTGACACCCCGGGCACCACCCGGATCGTTATTCACATCGTTACCGCGTCGCGACACCGCCGACCGCCCGCCGGCCGATGCCGTCAGCCGATGTGGAAGGAGTCGCCGTAGACCTTCCAGTCGAGCGGCGTGTCGAGGTTCAGGTTGCCCTTCCCGAGGAAGACCCGCTGCGCGGTGTCGACCCGGCTGGTGTCGCTGTGCGCCTCTTCCTGCTTCATCGCCCAGACCCGGGCGTCGAGGAAGGCGTGCAGCCAGGTGGTCTCGCTGCCGCCCCGGGAGGGGGGCTTGGCCTTGGACAGGGCGCGCGCCCGGATGTTGCGGAAGCTGGTGGAGTCGGTGCCGTCGCCGTGCATCACGATGGCGTCGTAGTAGATGAACTGGCCCAGGACACCGACCCCGTCCGACTTGCCCTGCTTGACGGAGGGGTTGAAGTAGACCCGGTCGCGCTCGCGGTCCTGGGCCTTCTTGAACGCGGCGTCCTGGGCGGCCTTCACCCAGTCCCTGGGGAAGTTCGGGTCGAGTCCGGCGTGCGAGTCGCTGCCGTCGACCTCGCGCAGGGCCGGCAGGTACTTGGCGAGGACGTTGCCCGGCTTGACCTTCGTGTAGTGCTCGACGAGGTCGAGCATGTCGCCGGTGCCGGAGCAGAAGCCGATGATGCCGGCGGTGTAGCCGCGGCCGTCACCTATGTCCTCGATGTACTTGTACTGCGCCTTCCAGTCCAGCGAGGAGTTCTCCGCACTGGAGACGATCTTCATGGCGATCTCCTTCTTCGCCGGATCGTCGAGCCCCGCGGCAGCCGCCGCGTGGGCGGGGGCGGGCGGCGCCGCGGTGGCGTGGGCGGCGACGGGTACGGCGAGGAGCGCACTGCCGAGCAGGGCTCCGGCCGCCAGCATCTTGCGGTGGGGGGTGAACACAAGGCCTCCATGTGGGGGGAGTTGAGGCGTCCCGGCTTCGTTAGGAAACTTTACTACCAGAGCTGACGGTGACTCAAGGCCCGTGCCGCTCCCGGAAATCGCCCCTTCCGCTCAGCCCCGCCGCAGCAGACGGTCCGTCAACTTACGCTTGGCAGCCGGCCATTCCGGCCGTGTGATGCTGTAGACGGCGGTGTCCCTGATGTGGCCGTCGCGCATCACCATGTGATGGCGCAGTACTCCCTCCTGGGTGGCGCCGAGTCCGGCGATCGCCGCCCGCGACCTGGCGTTGCGCACATCGGTGAGGAGCTCGACCCGGTTCATGCCCATTTCCTCGAACGCGTGGGTGAGCATGAGGAGTTTGGCCTCGGTGTTCAGCCCGGTCCCCTGCCGGGACGCCCCGAGGAAGGTGAAGCCGATCTCCAGCCGCCGGAACGGGGTGCTGATCGCCATCAGCCGCGTGGAGCCGACTATCGCGCCGGTCGCGAGGTCCACGGTCGCGTACGGGATCTGGGTGCCCGCCTCGCGCGCCGCCAGCGCGTCCTCGATGAAGGCCCGTATGCCGTCCGGGTGCGGGACGATCGTCACCGGGAGCTCCCACAGGTTCCCGTCCCGCACCGCATCGCACAGTCCGTCGTGGTGCCGGTGCGCCAGCGGCTCCAGCCGTACCTTCTCACCGAGCAGTTCGCGTTCCATGGGCGTGTGCCGTCCGCTCTGTCGATCTCCGAATGACAGGCGGACCTTACTCGGGGGGTGCTCCCCTCCTCGCCGGGTTTTCCGGGATCAGAGCCAGCCGTTGCGGCGGAAGCCCCGGTGGATGACGAAACAGGCGAGCGTCATGACGCCGAGGACGAGCGGGTAGCCGTAGGTCCAGTGCAGTTCCGGCATGTGGTCGAAGTTCATGCCGTAGACCCCGCAGACCATGGTGGGGACGGCCACGATCGCCGCCCACGCCGTGATCTTGCGCATGTCCTCGTTCTGGGCGACCGTCACCTGCGCGAGGTGGGCCTGGAGGATGGAGTCCAGGAGGTTGTCGTAGGCGCCGATCTGCTCGGTGGCCCTGGTCACGTGGTCCGCCACGTCCCTGAAGTACGCGCGGATCTCCGGCGGGATGACCGGTATCGGCTGCGTGGCCAGCTGCTGGAGCGGGCGGCTCAGCGGGGCCACCGCCCGCCGCAGCTCCAGGAGTTCGCGCTTGAGCTGGTAGATCCGGCCGGCGTCGCCGCGGCCGCCGTTCTCGCTGAACACCGCGGTCTCGACGGCGTCTATGTCGTTCTGCACGGCGTCCGTGACGGCCGTGTAGTCGTCGACCACGTGGTCGGCGATCGCGTGCAGGACCGCCGCGGGCCCCCTGAGCAACTGGTCGGGGGCGGCCTCCAGCTCCTCGCGCACCGGCCCGAGGGTGCCTCGGCCGCCGTGCCGGATGGTGATGACGAAGTCATGGCCGGTGAAGGCCATCAGCTCGCCGGTCTCCACGACCTCACTGGTCGCGGTCAGTTCCTCGTGCTCGACGTAGCGCACGGTCTTGAAGACGGAGAAGAGGGTGTCGCCGTAGCGCTCCACCTTGGGGCGCTGGTGCGCGTTCACGGCGTCCTCGACGGCGAGGGGGTGCAGGCTGAACAGTTCCGCGAGCCCGGCGAGCTCGGACTGCGCCGGCTCGTGCAGGCCGATCCAGACGAAGCCGTCGCCCGTCTTGCGGACCCGGCGCAGCGCCTCCTCGGCCTCGGCGCAGTCCTCCTGCCGTACGCCGTCGCGGTAGACCAGGCAGTTGACCACCGCGCTGCCGAGCGGGGAGCGGGCGGGGTGGCTGAGGTCGACGGCCCGCCGGTAGCCGCGGCGCACGGCCCGGCGCAGGTTGCTGAACATGGACAACGCGTACTCCCCTTCGGCGGATCAGCGGCCAGTCTGCCATCGCCGGCCGGACCGCCCGTGCCCGGGCTCACGGCCCGGCCCCCGGCGCACCGCCCGGCAGCTCCGGGGCGGGGCCTCAGACGCGGTCGATGAACACGCTGGTCGACTTCACCCGCGCCGTGGCCCGCGCGCCCACCTCCAGGCCGAGCTCCTCCACCGCCTCCCGGGTCAGCAGCGACACGATGCGGTGCGGGCCGGCCTGGATCTCCACCTGCGCGTCGACGGTGCCCAGCTTCACACGGGTGACGATCCCCGGGAAGGCGTTGCGCGCCGAGGTGTGGGCGGCCTCCTCGCCTTCGGCACCCTCCTGCGCGGCCTCGACGCAGAACGCGGCCAGGTCCGGCCCGTCCACCATCCTGCGGGTGCCCTCGCGGCGGGTGGGGAAGCGTTCGGCGTCCGCCCAGCGCCGGGCGGTGTCGATGCTGACGCCGAGCAGCCGGGCGGCCTGGCCGATCGTGTAGGACTCCATGGTCGGCAAGCCTATGCGCCGGTCCGGGCGATCACGTCGAAGGGCTGCGCAGCGCCTCCGCGGCCGCCTGCGCAACCGTCTCGGCCACCAGCGACAGGGCCGGTGAGTCCAGCTTCCACTGCTGCCAGTACAGCGGTACGTCCAGCGGCCGCCGGGGCACCACCAGCACCAGTTCCCCCGCCCGCACCAGCGGGCCGGCCTGCTGCTCGGGCACCAGCCCCCACCCGAGCCCGGCGACGACCGCGTCGCGGAAGCCCTCCGACGTCGGCACGTGGTGCCGCACCCGCCCCGCCCCGGCCGCCCCGTCCCCGGTCAGCGAGCGGACGAAGGCGTCCTGGAGGTCGTCCTTGCGGTCGAAGACGATCGTCGGCGCCTCCCGCAGGTCCCGCTCCGGCGCGCCCGTCAGGTACCGGGCGGCGAAGGCGGGGCTGGCCGTCGGCAGGTACCGGGCCAGTCCCAGCATCCGTACGCTGCACCCGGCCACGGGGTCCGGGGAGGAGGTCACCGCGGCCATCGCCTGCCCCTCGCGCAGCAGCGTGGTCGTGTGCGACTCGTCCTCGCGGTGCAGCTCGATGCAGATCGGCGGGTCCTGGGGGACCCTCGTCAGCGCCGGCAGGAACCACGTCGCGAGGGAGTCGGCGTTCACCGCGATCGGCAGCCGCACGGGGCCCCGCTCGTCGGCCATGCCCAGCTCGGCGCGCGCGTCCCGCTCCAGCCTGGCCAGCTGCCGGGCGAAGCGGACCACCACCTCGCCGGATTCCGTCGCCCGCACCGGCTTCGTCCGCATCAGGAGCACCCGGCCGGTGCGCTGTTCGAGGGCCTTGACGCGCTGGCTGACCGCCGACGGCGTCACGTGCAGGGCGGCCGCCGCCGCGTCGAAGGTGCCCTCGTCGACCACGGCGAGGAGGGTGCGTACCTGGTCCAGGGGAAGCTCGTCCATCACGAGCGCTAATGGTACGTAAAAATCTTTAGCTGTACTGAAAGCTCCTGGCTGCCTACGGTCGGACCCATGACACACGGCATCACCACCGCGGCCCTGGCGGGCTTCGGCACCGGACTCTCCCTCATCGTCGCCATCGGCGCGCAGAACGCCTTCGTCCTCCGGCAGGGCGTGCGCCGTCACGCGGTCCTCGCCGTGGTCGCCATCTGCGCCGTCTCCGACGCGCTCCTCATCGCCCTCGGCGTGGCCGGTGTCGGGGCGTTCGTGACCGCCTGGCCCGCCGCTCTGACCGTCGTGGGGCTGGCCGGGGGCGCCTTCCTCGTCTGCTACGGGGTGCTCGCCGCGCGCCGGGTGCTGCGGCCCGTCCCCGGCGCCGCCCTCACCGCGGAGGGAGCGGCCTCCCCATCCGCCCGCCGGGCCGTACTGACCTGCCTGGCCATGACCTGGCTCAACCCGCACGTCTACCTCGACACCGTTCTTCTCGTCGGATCCCTCGCCGCCGACCGCGGCGACCTGCGCTGGGCCTTCGGCGTCGGGGCCGGCCTGGCCAGCCTGGCCTGGTTCGCCGGCCTGGGCTACGGGGCCCGGCTGCTGAGCGGCATGCTCGCCCGCCCCTCGGCCTGGCGGATCATGGACGGCCTCGTCGCGGCGACGATGGTCACCATGGGCGGCCTCCTCCTGTCCCGCGCGTAGCCCCTCCCGGGGGGCAGCAGACAAGAACGGCGAGTCGCCAGGCCGCCGGGCCGCAGGTCGGCAGGGATGGGGTGTGTCGGTGGCCGGCCGGCGGGCTTCGCATGTCGGCGGTGGGGGCGGGCGGGCGAAGCGGCATAGTGCTCCTGCCGACGACCCGAGTCCCAGGAGCCCGCCGTGCCCGAACGCCCCTCCCCCGCCCGGCCCGCGCCGCTCGTGGCCGCCACCGGGATCGTCCTGGACACCCGCGGGCGGGTCCTCGTAGTGACCGCCCCGTCCCTCACGGAGGACCTGCCGGGCGGCACGGTCGAGGTGACCGAGACGCCGGAGCAGGGGCTGGCCCGCGGCCTGCGGGAGGGGCTGGGTCTCGCCGTGCCGGTCGGCCGGCTGCTGGCGGTGGACTCGCGGCCGCCCGGCCCGCCCGGCCCGCCCGGCCGCTCCCTGATCGTGCACGTCCACCTCGTGGGACCGCTCGCGCCCCAGGAGGCCGCGGCCCTCACGGGGGCGCGCTGGCTGCGTCCGGAGGAGGCCTGCGCGGTCCTGCCCGCCCGGGTCGCGCCCCGGCTGCGCGCCGGACTGGCCGCCCTGCACACCGGCTCCTTCGCCCACCTGGTCGACGGTGTGCCCCAGCCGGGCTCGCCCGCCGGTCTGGATCCGGCCCGGCGGGCGGCCCTGGAGCACGCGGGCGAACTCGACGCGGCCAGCCACCGGGCCAACAGGCCGAAAGCCCTGACCGCGGCGAGCGTGCTGTTCACCGACGCCGACGGCGGGATCCTGCTGGTGCAGCCCGCGTACGGCCGCACCGACCGCTGGAACCTGCCGGGCGGCGGCATCGACAGCGACCTCGGCGAGATCCCGCGGGCCGCCGCCCGGCGGGAGGTCCGCGAGGAGCTCGGCCTCGACCTGGCCCCCGGCCGCCTGCTCGCCGTGAACTGGTCGCACAAGCCCGGCCGTCCGGCCCGCATCCGCTTCCTCTACGACGGCGGCGTCCTCGACGCCCCGACCCTCGCCCGGATCCGGCTGGACCCCACCGAGCTCCTCCAGTGGCGCACCGTCCCGCGCGAGGAACTCCCCGCCCTGGTCAAGGGCGCCCTCCGGCGCCAGATCACCGCCTGCCTCGACGCCCGGGCGAGCGGCGCCGGCCCGCTGGAACTCCACGCGGGCCGCCCCTGACCCGCCCTGCGGGGCCGCGGAGCCCGGGTTACCGTCGGCGGCATGGACGGTGATCGCGGAGGGTGGCGCCAGTGCTTGCTCAGCGGGGCGGTGTTCGCCGTGTGCATGGCCGGCACCACGCTGCCGACCCCGCTCTACGGCCTCTACCAGGAGAAGTTCGGGTTCTCCGAGCTGGTGGTGACCGTCGTGTACGCCGTGTACGCCTTCGGGGTGATCGGCGTGCTCCTGCTGGCGGGCAACGCCTCGGACGCCGTCGGCCGGCGGCCGGTGCTCCTGGCCGGCCTGGGGTTCTCCGCGGCCAGCGCCGTCTGTTTCCTGTGCGCCACCGCGATGGGATGGCTGTACGCCGGACGGCTGCTGTCGGGACTGTCCGCCGGACTGTTCACCGGAGCCGCCACGGTCTACGTGATGGAACTCGCGCCGCCCGGCGGGGCCTCCCGGGCCACGTTCGTGGCGACGGCCGCCAACATGGGCGGGCTGGGCTGCGGGCCCCTCCTCGCCGGTGTGCTCGCGCAGTACGCCCCCTGGCCGCTGTACCTGCCGTTCGCCGTGCACCTGCTCCTGGTCGCCGTCTCCGCCGCCGTCGTGCTGGGGCTGGACGAGACCGTACGGGAGCGGCGTCCGCTGAGCACCGTACGGCCGCAGCGGCCCGGCGTGCCCCCACAGGTGCGGTCGGTGTTCGGGCCCGCGGCGATCGCCGCGTTCGCGGGCTTCGCGCTGTTCGGGGTGTTCACCTCGGTCAGTCCGGCCTTCCTCGCGCAGTCCCTCGACGTGACCGATCACGCCGTGAGCGGGCTGGTCGTCGCGCTGGCCTTCTTCGCCTCGACGGCCGGACAGCTGGCCGTGGGCCGGGTCGGGGTGGGGCGGTCGCTGCCGCTGGGCTGCGCGGGGCTGCTCGCCGGGCTGGCGCTGCTCGCGGGCGCTCTGGTGTGGGACCTGCTGGCGCTGGTGGTGGCGAGCGCGCTGGTCGGCGGGGTCGGGCAGGGGCTGGCGTTCCGCGGGGCGCTGTCGGCGGTGGCCGCGGCCTCGCCGCCGGACCGGCGCGCGGCGGTGGTCTCGACGCTGTTCGTCGTGGCCTACGCGGGCATTTCCGTACCCGTGATCGGCGTCGGACTGCTCGTGGACCCGATCGGCCTGGAGGGCGCCGGGCTGGTGTTCATCGTCTGCATGGCCGCCCTGGTCGGGGCCGCCGCCGTCTACCTGCTGCGGCGGCCGGTGCCCGCGGACGCCTGAGCGGGCAGGCAGGCGGGAGGACCGGCGGGCGGGAGGACCGGCGGGCGGGAGGACCGGCGGGCGGGAGGACCGGCGGGGGACCGAGGGGGGCCGGGGGCGACGAACACCGCCGCCCCGCGGCGCGGGAGCGGCGGGGCGGCGGTGCGTACGCGGGTCGGGCGGGATCAGACCGCCGGAACCGGGTAGGTCGGGTACTCCACGCCTGAGACGTGCTGGACGACGCGGATGACCTGGCACGAGTAGCCGAACTCGTTGTCGTACCAGAGGTAGAGGATCGCGTTGTCGCCGTCGACCTTGGTCGCGCCGGCGTCGACGATGGACGCGTGGCGCGAGCCGACGAAGTCCATGGAGACGGCGTCGGGAGCGGTGGTGAAGTCGATCTGGCGCTTGAGCGGGGAGTTCAGCGAGACGTCGCGCAGGTAGTCGAGGACTTCCTCGCGGGTGGTCTCGCGGCCCAGGCGCAGGCTGAGGATGGCGATCGAGACGTCCGGGACGGGGACGCGGATCGAGCTGCCGGTGATCGGCGCCTTGAGGTCGGGCAGCGCCTTCGCGACGGCGGAGGCGGCGCCGGTCTCGGTGATGACCATGTTCAGCGGCGCGGAGCGGCCGCGGCGGTCGGCCTTGTGGTAGTTGTCCAGCAGGTTCTGGTCGTTCGTGAACGAGTGGACGGTCTCGACGTGGCCGCGCAGGACGCCGTACTCGTCGTCCATGGCCTTCAGCGGCGGGACGATCGCGTTGGTGGTGCAGGACGCGCAGGACAGGACCCGCTCGTCCGGCTTGACGGTGTCGTGGTTGACGCCGTGCACGATGTTCGGGACGTCGCCCTTGCCCGGGGCGGTCAGGACGACCTTGTCGATGCCGGGACGCAGGTGCTTGGACAGTCCCTCGCGGTCGCGCCACTTGCCCGTGTTGTCGATGAGGATGGCGTCCTTGATGCCGTACGCCGTGTAGTCGACCTCGGAGGGGTCGTTGGCGTAGATCACCTTGATCGCGTTGCCGTTGGCGACGATGGTGCTGTTGGCCTCGTCCACGGTGATCGTGCCCTGGAACTGGCCGTGGATCGAGTCGCGGCGCAGCAGCGAGGCACGCTTGACCAGGTCCTGGTCGCCGCCGCCGCGGACGACGATGGCCCTCAGTCGCAGGCCCTTGCCGGAGCCGGCCTTCTCGATGAGCAGGCGGGCGACCAGGCGGCCGATGCGGCCGAAGCCGTACAGGACGACGTCGCGGCCGCCGCTGCGCTCCAGCTTGTTCTCGCCCGTGGCGCCGGCGACGGCCTGGGCGGTGAACTCCTCCACCGACAGGCCGTGGTCGTCGGCCTTGTACGTGGCGGCGAGCATGCCGAGGTCGATCTGCGAAGGACCGAGGTCGAGCGCGGTGAGCGCCTGCAGGAACGGCATGGTCTCGGTGACCGACAGCTCCTCGCCGTCGATCTGCCGGGCGAAGCGGTGGGTCTTGAGGATGCTGACCACCGATTTGTTCACCAGGGAGCGGCTGTGGAGCAGGATGTTGACGTCCCGCTCCCGGTGCAGCTTCCCGATGATCGGGATCATCGCCTCCGCGATCTCCTCGCGGTGGTTCCAGTTGGTGAACGAGTCCTCGTTGACAGTCACAGGCTTTATCTTTCGAGCTAGGCGGCGCTCATATGCTAACCCCACCACTCATTGGCCGCTTAAGGGGTACCCGCCCACGGGGACGGCGCCCCGGTTTGCCGGTGTTCACCCCGGTACGGGTCCCCGATCAGAACCGCTTGCGCAACCTCAGCCCCATCGGGCGGCCGTCGGGGTCGACCAGGACCCGGTGCAGCGGGCGGGCCAGCAGTTTTCGCCCCGCGGGCAGGGCCGGAGGACCGTAGCGGCGCAACCGCCCGGCCGGGCGGGGGCCGCGGCGGCCGTCCTCGTACCAGGCGTCGAGCGCCGCGGCCGCCGCCCGGAAGGCCTCGAAGGCGGCGACGGGATCGCACAGCGAGCCGCCGTGCCCCTCACCGTCGGCGCCGTCCCCGTCGCCGTCTCCCTCTCCGTCGCCGTCACCGTTCCCGTCTCCGCCCGGAAGGTCCAAGTGCTCGCGCATGAGCTCCAGGCGCAGCTCACGGGCGAAGACGCGGGCGCCGTCCCCCAGGCCGCCCGGGTCCCGCGGACTGCGCGGGTCGAGGCTCTCGTCGAGGACGACGCAGCCGAGTTCGGAGTCGTGGGTCCACGAACGGAGGTTGATGTTGTCGGACCCGACCGAGGCCCACACGTCGTCGATCACGCACACCTTGGCGTGGACGTAGACGGGGGTCCCGGCATGGTTCTCCAGGCCGTACACCGCGACCCGGTCGCCGCCGGCGCGGCGCAGCTCGGCCAGCGCGTTGATCCGCCCGATCAGGTTCATCGGCAGGGTGAGCGGTCCGTCCTGGTCGGGATGGGTGGGGACGACGCCGATCATCCGCAGCTCCGGATTCCGGCGCAGCGCCTCCGCGAAGCCGGCCACCACGCGGGGCGACCACAGGTACTGGTCCTCCAGGTAGATCAGCGCCCGCGCCCGTCGCAGCGACTTGAGGTAGCCGCGGGCGATGCTGCGCTCGCCGTCGGGGGCGAAGGGGTAGCCGTGCAGCAGCCGGTTCGGGTAGGTCCGCAGCAGCTGGACGGTGTGGGTGCCGCAGGGCGCCGGATCTGCGGTCTGGGGCGGCAGCCGGTCGGCGTTGATGTCCTCGCGGTGCATCCGCTCCCGCAGGCGGGTGAGGGGGCTGCGGCTGAGCGGCGCCGGGTCGTCCCAGCGTTCGCGGAAGACGGCCTCGACGTCACCGACCACCGGCCCGCGCAGGGCGAGCTGGACGTCGTGCCACGGCGGGTGCGGCCCGTAAGGGGCGGCCAGGGGCAGCGCCTGGCGATCGCCGCGGTGCTCGGCGTCGTCGTTGCGGTTGTGGCACAGGTCGATGCCGCCGACGTACGCGACGTCCCGCTCGGGGTGGGCGCGGTGGCGCAGCACCACCAGCTTCTGGTGGTGGGAGCCGCCGGGCCGGACCCGCATGTCGAGCAGGCATTCGCCGCCAGCCCGCGCGATCTCCCGGCCGAAGTGGAGGTTCTCCTGCTCGCTGAAGTGGAGGCTGTCCAGGTGTGAGCGCCACAGCAGTCCTTTGACCATGACGCCGCGCTCGGCCGCCCGGCACAGGACCGCGCCGATCTCGGTGCCGGGCCCGTCGAGCCGCTCGTCGGGGTCGCCGCGCCAGTCGGTGAACAGGAGCAGGTCGCCCTCGTTCATCGCCTCGACGGCCGCCAGGAGCTCGGCGAAGTACGAGGCGCCGTGGACCAGCGGCCGCGCCTCGTTGCCCCAGGACCAGGCGGCGCCGTCCGCGCGCCGGTCGTCCAGGCGGGTCGCGGGGTTGCCGCGTTCGCCGCGCACCAGGAGCCACTGCACACGGGTCATCGGGCCGGGCCTCCGCGTTCGTCCCGCCGGTCGACGAGGATCATCGCCACGTCGTCCGCCAGCCGGTCCTCGGTGTGGCGCACCAGTGCCCGGCACAGCCGGTCCAGGAACTCCCGGGGCCCGCGGTCGGGCAGCGCCTCCATGGCCTCCGGCAGGGCGAAGAAGGCGTTGTCCCGGTCGCGGGCCTCGTTGACTCCGTCGGTGTGGAGCAGCAGGCGGTCGCCGGGCAGGAAGGCATAGCTGTCCCGGGTGCCGGGCGGGCCGGCGATGAACTCGCCCAGGCCGAGCGGCGGCAGCGGAGTGCTGGGCATCAGGGCCTGCACCTTGCCGTCGCGCAGCAGCAGCGGCGGCGGATGGCCGCGATTGACCACCTCGACCACGTGCGCGTCGGGCACCTGGGCCACCACCGCGGTGACGAAGCCCTCCACGAGCGCCTCCTCGTCCACCGCCCCCGGCACGGCGGCGTCCCGGCGCATCGCCGCCTCGCAGTGCCGGATGACGTCCACCAGGTCGTCCTCGTAGTACACCGCCTCCCGGAAGGCCCCCAGGACGGCCGCGGCCGTCCGTACGGCGGGCAGGCCCTTGCCCCGTACGTCTCCGACGATCATCCGGATCCCGTACCGGGTCTCCATGGCCTCGTAGAGGTCCCCGCCGATCTGGGCGCCCTTCTCGGCCGCCACGTAGAGGCTGGCCGCGCGCAGGGGGCCCAGCCGCTCGGGTACGGGCCGCAGCAGGACCTTCTGCGCCGCGACCGCGATCCGCCGGACCTGGTTCAGCTCGGTCGCGCTGCGTGCGCGGGCCATGCGGCTGGTCGTCACGCTGGCCACCGACACCAGGAAGAGGGCGAGGAAGTTGCTGTAGACCTGCTGGTTGCCCCACGCCTGGTTGTACGTGGCCGTGGCGATGCTGACCGCCACGGCCAGGGCCGCCGCGGCGACGGTGCCCCTGGGGCCCATGGTCACCGCCGCCAGCGCCGGGGTGGCCACCAGGAAGGGCCCGGTGTACAGGACGTGTGCGGGCGTGAACTCCATGACCAGCACCAGGAGCGCGATCACGAAGGGCACGCACTCCGCGAGGACGAAGAGGACCTGGTGGTGACCGCCGCCTCCCGGTCGGGGAGAGGAGCGGATGGGCACCCGCATGCATACAGCCTGCGCCGTAGGGGCTCGTCCCCGCCACTCGCCGCGAGGCCGGGGGCCGGGGCCGGTCCGCGCCTCCGTACGGCCCAGCTTGCGGCGTCCCCGGCGTAGAGCCAGGGACCGGCGGGCATGTGCTTGCGTGCGCACACCGGGGAACGCGTCCCGGCCGTGGAGCACCGCAGCCGCACGCGCAGTTGAGGAGCAGCAGGTGAACAGCAGGTGAGCAGCAGTCCGGAGGACGGCCGCGCCGCCCCGCCGGACCCAGTCGGCCGCGGGCCCGGGGTGTCGCGCGCGGAGTTCGACTCCCTCTTCGCCTCGGTCAGCACATGGGACCGGTGGTCCCCGGCCGACCGCGGCGCCTGGAACCGGGTCACCGGGGATCACGTGCTGCGAGCCGCCGCCCTGGTGCGGTCCGGCACGACGGTGCCGCTGGGCCTGCCGTGGAACACCCGCGCCGGACCGGACAACGGCAGACCGGCCCTGCACTACATGTCCGACCTCGGCGACGTGGAGCCCGCGGAGCCCGCCACGTACAAGGACTTCCTCGCCGCCGACTACCACGGCAAGGGCGTGAGCCACCTCGACGCGCTGTCCCACGTCGCCTACCGGGGCCGGCTCTACGGCGGCCGTCCGGCGCGGGAGGCCGTCGACGCCGGGGGCGCCCGATTCGGTTCGGTGGAGGCCCTCGGCCCGCTCGTCACCAAAGGCGTGCTCCTCGACCTGCCGGCCGTCCTCGGGACGGACTGGCTGGAGCCGGGCCACGCGGTCCGCGCGCGCGACGTGCTCGCCGCTGAGCGGGCGCTCGGGGTGTCGATCGACGAGGGCTGCGCGGTGCTGCTGCGCTCCGGCCGCTTCCGGCGGCGGCGGGAACTCGGTCCCTGGGACGCCGGCGCGGCCTGCGCGGGCTTCCACGTGGACGCCGTGCCGCTGCTGGCCGAGCGCGCGATCGCCCTGCTCGGCGGCGACGGGGACAGCGACGTACGCCCCTCGCCGGTCGAGGGCGTGCACTCCCCCGTCCACGCGCTGGCGGTCGCCGCCATGGGGGTGCCGCTGCTGGACAACCTGGACCTGGAGGCCCTCTCGGCGGCCTGCGCCGAGGCGCGGCGGCACGAATTCATGATCGTCGTATCGCCGCTCCGAGTGCCCGGCGGGACGGGTTCGCCGGTCAATCCGGTCGCGGTCCTGTGATGAAGGGGCAACACTGCAAGAACGGATCTTTCCAACCATATTCATTCAAAAGGGGGGAATATACTCAACAGCACTCGCTCGGTGCGAACGTCCCGGTGCAGGCAGGCGGCACGGCAAGGGGAAGTGGTGCAGATGGGGGTCACGGGAGGCCAGATCAGCCCCGTACGCTCCCGTGAGCGGTTCCTGCTGGGCGAGTCGGTCGAGGGCAGCGTCCGCGGCCCCATCCTGAACTCGTGGATGCGCAGCCGAATGCTGGGGCTCTCACCGGAGCAGACGGACCTCCCGTACACGGACGACTTCGACCCCGACAGCCGGCTCGTCCGGGCGGCCGAACCGGTCCTCGACCAGCTCCAGTCCAGGTTCTCGGGCAGCCAGATGAACGTCTCCCTCGCCGACGGGAACGGGACCGTACTGCAGCGCCGGTTCGGGGAGCCCGCCCTGGCCGGCCGGCTGCCGCCGATCCAGAGCGTGCCCGGCTTCGTCTTCGCCGAGCGCTACGCGGGCACCAACGGCATCGGTCTCGCGCTCGCCGAGAGGCGGCTGTGCCAGGTGTACGGCGCCGAGCACTTCGCCGAGCGGTCCCAGTCGAACGCCTGCTCCGCGACGCCGATCCGCGACCAGTTCAGCGGCCACATCGTCGGCGTCCTCTGCTTCGGGTACCCGCGCAGCTACGAGGACCCGGCCCTGCCCGTCCTGGTCCGCCGGGCGGCGGAGTCCATCGAGCGGCGGCTCATGGAGCAGAGCTCGGCGCGTGAGCGCGCCCTCCTGCGGACCTACCTCGACGCCCGGCTCCGCGCCCGCGGCGGGGAGGCCGCCGACGACGGCCAGCTGATCGGACTGGACGAACTCACCGACGGCGGGCTGGACCGGCAGGACCAGATGGTCCTCAAGGCGAAGGCCACCGAGCTCATCTGCTCCCCCCAGCGGGCCGCCGTCGAGGTGTCCCTGTCCCACGGGCGCGGGGTCACCCTCCTGAGCAGCCCGGTCACGAGCACGGCCGGGGTGGAGGGCGTCGTCGTCGAGGCGGTCCTCACCGGGGACTCACCGCCGGCGCACCACCTCGCCGCCTCGAAGCCGACCGCCTCCGCCCTCGCCTCGCTGGCCCTGGCCGCCACGGAACGGGCCGAGTCGCTGCCCTGGCACCTCGCAGAGGCCTCCGCTCCGGGCAGCGCGCCGGCCGGCCCGGCCGCCGGCCAGACCGCCGGCCCGAGTCCCGGCCCGACCACCGCCGGGGACGAGGCGACCGAGGCCTCCGGCGCAGTCCGGGGCCTGGTGCTGGTGGGCGAGCCCGAGGTGGGCAAGTACGCCGTCGCCGCGCGCCGCCGCCTGGAACTGCTGGCCGAGGCCAGCACCCGGATCGGCACCACCCTGGACGTGAGCCGCACCGCCCGGGAACTCGCCGAGACGGCCGTGCCGCGCCTGGCCGACTACGTCACGGTCGACCTGGCCGGGGCCGTGCTGCGCGGCGAGGAATCCGCCGACCCGCAGGCCGAGCTGCACCGCACGGTGGTCCACGGCATCCGCGACGACTGCCCGTTCCACCCCGTCGGCCACCAGGTGCGGCTGGACCCCGGCACCCCCCACATGCGCTGCCTGCAGGGCGAGCCGGCCGTGCTGGAAACCGACCTCCAGGCCACCACTCCGGCCTGGATGCTGCCGGGCATCGAGCACGCCCGGGGGATCCTGGCCCACCAGGTGCACTCCATGATCTGCGTCCCCCTGCTCGCCCGCGGCGTACTGCTCGGCATCGCCGCCTTCTACCGCTCGCAGGACCCGGCCCCCTTCGGGGACGACGACACCCGGCTGGCCCGGGAACTGGCCGCCCGCGCCGCCCTCTGCATCGACAACGCCCGCCGCTACACCCGCGAGCACACCCTCGCCCTGGCCCTGCAGCGCAGCCTGCTCCCGCGCGGCCTCCCCGAGCAGGGCGCCGTGGAGGTCGCCCACCACTACCTGCCCGCCGAGTCCGGGGTGGGCGGGGACTGGTTCGACGTCATCCCCCTCTCCGGCACCCGCGTCGCCCTGCTGGTGGGCGATGTCGTCGGGCACGGACTGCACGCCGCCGCCACGATGGGCCGGCTGCGCATCGCGGCACGCAACTTCGCCGAGCTGGAACTGGCCCCCGACGAGCTGCTCACGCACCTGGACAACCTCCTGGTGCGCCTGGACCGCGAGGAGGACGACGCGAGCGCCACCGGCAGCAACGGCATCGTCGGCGCCACCTGCCTGTACGCCGTCTACGACCCCACCTCGCAGGTGTGCACGATGGCCCGCGCCGGCCACCCCCCGCCCGCCCTGGTCGCCCCCGACGGCAGCGTCACCTTCCCCGACCTGCCCGCCGGACCGCCCCTGGGCCTGGGCGGGCTGCCCTTCGAGACGGCCGAGATCCGGCTCCCCGAGCACAGCACGCTGGTCCTCTACACCGACGGCCTCGTGGGCGGCCGCCACCGCGACATCGACGTGGCGCTCGACCAGCTGCGCCACGCGCTGGCCCACCCGGACCGGACGGCGCAGGACACCTGCCGGGCCGTCATCGAGGCCGTGGCGCCCGAGCATCCGGGCGACGACGTCGCGCTGCTCGTCGCCCGCACCCGTACCGTGCCCGCCGACCGGATCGCCACGTGGGACCTGGCCCCGGACCCGTCCCTCGTCTCCGACGTCCGAGGAGCCGCCACCCGGCGGCTCGCCGACTGGGGGCTGGACGAACTCGCCTTCGCCGCCGAGCTGATGCTCAGCGAGCTGGTCACGAACGCGGTCCGCTACGGCAGCGAGCCCATCCAGGTGCGGCTGATCCACGACCGGACCCTGATCTGCGAGGTCTCCGACGGCAGCAGCACCGCCCCCCACCTGCGGCGGGCCGCCACGACGGACGAGGGCGGCCGCGGCCTGTTCCTCGTCGCGCAGCTCTCCCAGGCCTGGGGCGCCCGGTACACCCCCCAGGGCAAGGTCATCTGGGCCGAATGCGCCCTGGACGCGGCATGACCCGCAATGTCCGGCATGCGGCGATAGCTCCAAGTAGCATCCTGAGTGTTCCGTAACGCAGCATCACCTCCCCCAGGCGGCCCCGGAGAAGTCCGTGCATGACACTCCCGTCACCTCGACGAGCCCGCCCCCGCGCTCCGACGGGGAACCCCTCGTCCGGATACGCGGTCTCAGCAAGCGGTTCGGCGGCACCCTCGCTCTGGACTCGGTCGGCCTCGACCTCCACGGCGGCAGCGTCCTCGCCCTCCTGGGACCCAACGGGGCCGGCAAGTCCACCCTGATCAAGGTGCTCGCGGGGGTGCACCACGCCGACGCGGGCGAGGTGACCGTGGCCGGCCACCCGCTGCCCTCAGAGGCCGCCTCGCGCCACATGTCCTTCATCCACCAGGACCTCGGTCTCGTCGAGTGGATGACGGTCGCCGAGAACATCGCCCTGGGCGCCGGCTACCCGCTGCACCGCGGCCTGATCTCATGGCGGCGGACCCGGGAGCGCTGCGACGGGGCCCTGCGGACCGTCGCCGGGCACCTGGACGCCGACGCGCGCATCGCCGACCTCGCCCCCGCCGAGCGGTCCCTGGTCGCCATCGCCCGCGCGCTGGCGCGCAGCGCCCGGCTCCTCGTCCTCGACGAGCCGACCGCCACCCTCCCCGCCGCCGACTGCGCCCGGCTCTTCGGCGTCCTGCACTCCCTGCGCGACCGGGGGCACGGCATCCTCTACGTCAGCCACCGGCTCGACGAGGTGTACGAGGTCGCCGACACCTTCGCCGTCCTGCGCGACGGCCGCCTCGTCAGCCACGGGCCGCTCGCCCCGTACTCCCCCGCCCGCCTGGTACGGGACATCGTGGGCCACGAACCGGCCCGCCGCCGGCCCGAGCACGCGCCCGGCCCCGCAGCCGCATCCGTTGCCGCCTCCGGCTCCACGGCCGCGGAGCGCCCCGCCGTCCTGAGCCTCGACGGTGTGTCGACCGCCCGCACCGGGCCCGTCGCCCTGGACCTGCGCGAGGGCGAGATCCTCGGCATGGTGGGCCTGACCGGCGCCGGCCACACGCACCTGGGCCGCGCCCTCGCCGGCGCGCTGCCGCTCCTCGGGGGCCGGGCACTGTTGGACGGCCGCCCGTACCGTCCGCACACGGTCGCCGAGGCCCTGCGCTCCGGCGTCGGCTTCGTCGCCGGCAACCGCCAGGAGGAGGGCTGCGCCGCCGATCTGACCGTGCGGGAGAACTTCCTCGCCAATCCGCGGGCCGCCGGTGTGCCCGACTGGCGCTGGACCGGTCCGCGGCGCGAACGCGCCGAAGCCCGCGCCCTGATCGAGCGGTTCTCGGTGCACCCCCGGGACGGCGAGGTGCCCATCGCCACCCTCTCCGGCGGCAATCAGCAGAAGGTGGTCGTCGGCCGGTGGCTGCGGGGGAACCTGCGCCTGCTGATCCTGGAGGAGCCGACCGCCAGCGTGGACGTCGGCGCCAAGGCGGCGATCCACCGCATCCTCGACGAAGCCGTGGCGGCGGGCCTCGCCGTCCTGCTCATCTCCACCGACTTCGGGGAGGTCGCCGACCTCTGCCACCGGGCGCTGGTCTTCGGCCGCGGCGCCGTGGTGGCCGAGCTGGCGGGCGGGACCCTGAACGCCACCGAGCTCACGCGCGCCGCCTCGGCCCTGCCCGCGATCACCGGAAACGGTACGGGCCGGTGATTCGCCGGCGCGCCCACTTCGTCGGCACCTACGGCCTGCTGACCCTGACGCTCCTGCTCTTCCTGGTCTTCTCCCTCGTCCTGCCGGACACCTTCCCGACGATGGACAACGTCTCCTCGATCCTGTCCAACCAGTCGATCCCCGCCATTCTCGCGCTCGGCGTGACGGTCCCCGTCGCGGCCGGCCGGTTCGACCTGTCCATCGGCTACGGCCTGGGCCTGGCGCACGTCATGGTGATGCACCTCATCGTCGACGAGCACTGGCCCTGGCAGTCGGCCTGCCTCACGGTGGTCGCCGGTGGGGCGCTGGCCGGCGTCGTCAACGGCATCATCGTCGAGTTCGCGCGCATCGACTCCCTCATCGCCACGCTGGGCACCGGCAGCATCATGTACGCGGCGACCGGCTGGATCACCGACGGCAGACGGATCGTCCCCGGTCCCGCAGGCCTCCCGGCCGCCTTCACCGGCCTGTACGACTCCAGGTTCCTCGGCCTGCCCCTCCCCGCCTTCTACGTGCTCGCCCTCGTCGCGGTCCTCTGGGTGCTGCTGGAACGGCTGCCGCTCGGCCGGTACCTGTACGTCATCGGCTCCAATCCCCGGGCCGCGGCGATACTCGGCATTCCCACCCACCGCTACTCCGTCGTCGCCTTCGCCGCGTCGGGTCTGATCGTCGGTTTCGCCGGGGTCCTCCTCGCGGCGCAGCAGCAGATCGGCAACCCGAGCGTCGGCCTGGACTACCTGCTGCCCGCGTTCGTCGGCGCCCTGCTCGGTTCCACCGCGATCAAACCGGGCCGTGCCAACGCCCTGGGCACCCTCGTCGCCGTGACCGTCCTCGCCGTGGGACTCGCCGGGATCGGGCAGCTCGGCGCGCAGTTCTGGGCGACCCCGCTGTTCAACGGCGCCACCCTGCTCATCGCCGTCGGCCTGGCCGGCTACTCCGCCCGCCGCCGGCTGCGCGCCGGCGCCACCGCGACCGGAGGGCCCGCACGCGCCCGGCACGGCCGGCAGGACGCCCCTTGAGACCACCCGGCAGCGCACAGAGCGTCAGGAGCACCGTGTACCCCAACCGCATGGCCCTTCTCGCGGCCGCAGCCCTGCTCACGGCGGCCGCCGCCGGATGCGGCGGCGGCACGGCCGGCACCACCGGGCCTTCGGCGGCCGGCTGCCCGGCCGTCCTCCAGGAGGCGCGGGCGGACGTCGGGAAGGCCGAGAGCACCGACAGCAGGTGGACCGGCCCCACGACCGGGCCCGCCGCGGTCCCCGGCAGGAGCATCGTCTACGTCGCGCAGACCATGACCAACCCGGGCGTCGCGGGAGTCGCTGAGGGTCTCCAGCAAGCCGCGAAGGCCATCGGCTGGCAGGTCCGGGTGATCGACGGGGAGGGCAGCCCGGCCGGGATCCAGGCGGCGCTGAGCCAGGCCGTCACGCTCAGGCCGTCGGGCATCGTCATCGGCGGATTCGACCCGCGCCTGACCTCGCAGCAGGTGGCCCGGGCCCGTGCCGCGGACATCCCGCTCATCGGCTGGCACGCGGTCGACGCCCCCGGCCCGAGCACGGACCCGCCGCTCTTCACCAACATCACCACGAAGGTGCAGGACGTGGCGAGGATCAGTGCGGACTGGGTCATCGCCCGGTCCGACGGCGGGGCGGGCGTCGTCCTGTTCACCGACGACTCGATCCCCTTCGCCAGGACGAAGGCCGACCTGATCAAGCGGCGCCTCGCCGACTGCCCCGGCGTGGAACTGCTGGCGTACGAGAACATCCCGATCCCGGACGCGAGCCGGCGCACCCCGCAGGAGGTCTCCTCCCTGCTGTCCCGCTTCGGGAAGAAGTGGACCCACTCGGTCGCCATCAACGACCTCTACTTCGCCGACGCCGCCCCGGCCCTGCGCGCCGCCGGCAGGCCGGGCGGCGGTCCGCCGTCCAACATCGGTGCCGGAGACGGCGATCCGTCCGCCTTCCAGCGCATCAACAGCGGGCAGTACCAGGCCGCCACCGTTCCCGAGCCGCTCTCGCAGCAGGGCTGGCAGATCGTCGACGAGTTCAACCGTGCCTTCGCCGGCCGGCCCGCGAGCGGCTACGTCGCCCCCGTCCACGTGGTCACGGCCGACAACAGCGGCGGGGCCGCCTCCTGGGACCTCCGGGGGTACCAGGAGGCGTACGAGAAGATCTGGCGCGGGTAGCGTCCCGGCCCCCGGTCGTCGTGCCCGTTCAGGCCACCGGCCGGGCCTCGGCGCGTACCGGGGTCCGCCGGGGAGCGTCCGCGCGGTCGCGGCGGAAGACGATGTCGGCCATGCGGCGCTCCGGCCCCCGGCGGCGCAGGACCTGGTAGCCGACGAAGGCGGCCGGGCCGAAGAACACCTGGGCGGGGATGATGCCGGGGGCGTCGCCGGTGGCCGCCGAGATCAGGTGCAGGGCCGCCACGGGCGCCACGGCCCCGAAGAGCACCACCAGGGTGATTCCGGTCCGCAGCCCCGGCTTCCCGTACGCCTTGTAGGCGGTGGTCGTGAAGAGGGCGTAGGCCAGCAGGTCGCCCATGCCGACGACGGCGCCGAGGTCCTCACCGATGCGCAGGCCCGCGGCCGGTGCGTACGGATAGCCCTGGACGGCGTCGGCGAGCTCCTGGGTCAGCGGGACGACCCAGGCGAAGAAGGCGTCGTAGGCGGCGAGGGCGAGCAGGAACCACGCCACGTTCCTCAGCCGCATGCCGCCCTGGACGTTGAGGTTCGTGGCGGAGACGACGACCAGGCCGACGACGCAGCTGTTCGCCACCCAGTACGGCGGCGCGGTCTCGCCGAAGGCCAGGTGCGTGACGAGGACGCTCGCGATCAGCACGGTGATCAGCGCCCAGCGCAGCCGGCCGTTGCCGATGAGGGGCTGGTAGCCCACGGACAGTCCGCCGGCGAAGACCAGGGCGAGCACGACCGGGAGGACGGCGCCCGGCAGTGCGAGGTAGACGTACGGCAGCGCCAGCACGAAGCCCATCATCATGAAGATGTCCCGGCCGTTGAAGACGCCGACGGGCGGCCTCGCCGTACGGACGGCGCGGAAGTAGGCGATGGTGGCGACGACGACCGCGAGGGCCAGGGCCGCGGTGACCGCGAGCTGGAAGAAGACCGTCATGCGTGGCTCCGGGTGAAGGTGTGCTCCAACAGGTCACAGCGGAGGGGGAAGCGGCGCGCGGCCTCCTCGTCGTCCAGCGCCAGGACGGTGACGCCCGCGTCGATGCCCCGGGCCAGCAGCCGCCCGGTCACCTCGGCCGGGGTCGCGGTCCGCGAGGCGACCTCCACGTGGAGGCGGCCGTCGGGCCCGACCTGCGCCCGGTGGCGCAGCGGCCACGGCATGCCCGGGGTGCCGTCCAGGGCCTCCACGACGTCGCGCGGCGTCACGACCGCGTCGGCGGTCCGCAGCAGCGTGCCCGCCTTGCCGAGGATCTGCGAGACGGCGGGCACGGCGGCCAGTTCGCAGTCCGGTTCGCCCTCCAGGGTGCGTACGACGTCGCCGGTGTTGTACCGCAGGACCGGCATGCACTCCCGGTAGGGGTAGTACGGCGTGACGGTCAGCTCCCCGAGCTGTCCGGGGGCGACGGGCTCGCCCGTGTCGAGGCCGAGCACCTCGGTGTACCCCATGTTGGGGTCGATGTGGAGGTGGTGGTGGCTGCAGGTGCGGCCGCCGACGGGCAGCAGTTCGGTCATGCCGAAGTTGTCGCCGACGGTCTCGGCGCCGAAGGTCTCGCGCAGGGCTCGTACGAGGGCCGGCGACACGATCTCGCCGCCGGCGTAGATCGACCGGAGGCCGAAGTCGTCCGGTCCGTAGCCGCGGCGACGCGCCGCGGTGAGCATCCGGGCCAGGTAACTGGGGTTGCCGGTGAGCAGGGTGGGGCGGGTGCCATTGCCGCCGAGGAGGTGCTCGACGGACTCCTCGGGCGGGACCTGGCCGACGACGTGGCAGGAGGCGTTGACAAGGCGACAGACCTCCACGTCCTCCTGCACGGCTGCCGTCGCCCGGGAGCTGAGGTTGATCTGCATCCGGTCGCCGGGGCGGATGTCGCCGCGCAGTACGACGGACAGCGCGATCAGCGCCGGCCAGAGCTCCATCTCGTAGCGGGATAGCCACATCTGGACGGGTCGGCCGGTGGTGCCGGTCGTCTGGGTCGCGAGGTAGGGGGTGCTGCACAGGAAGTCGGCGGGCCGCTCGATCAGGTCGGCCTTGCGGGTGACCGGGATCCGGGTGAGCGTCTGCGTGGTCAGTCCGTCGAGGTCGATGCCGGCGAGCCGCTCCCGGTAGAAGGGCGAACGCTTGGCGAGCCGGCGCACGGTCCGCTGGAGCGCGCGGTTCTGCAGGTCACGGCGCTCGTCCGGGTCGGCGAACGGTCCGTCGGCCAGTTCGTCGACGTCGTCGCCGAGTGAGCCGAACTCCTCGAGCGTGGCGAGAGCGTCGGCGACGAGCCGCTCCACGGCCCGTACGTTCAGCTTCCGGCCGAACACCATGGCCATCGCCACCCGGACCTGCCGGACACCGGTCTCCAGCACGCGTGCCTCCCTAGAACGTGAAGAAAAGGGGTGGGGGCGACATGCCGCCCCCACCCCCCGAATCTGCGTCAGCTGGCAGAGCAAGAACCGAAGAAGACGGCCGTCATGGCACCCATGACGTACTTGAACTGCTTGGCGCTGGTCTTGATCGCGCTCATCGGATCCTCCTTTTGTCGCTCCTGGCGGACGGACGTTCCGCGCCCTGTGAGGGGCCGGTCCGTGCGTCCCTGGGTGACAACACACTGGCGCGATCGAGATGCGCGGGCAATGATCTGGTCCGTTCAACGGACCGGCGGAAGCGGAGGGCGGTACCACCGTTCTTGCTGATGGGCCGGGACGAACGGGGAGTTACGGACACCGTCCGACCGATGGCGTCCGTACGGAAGGGGGTACCGCTCATGGCCAGATCCGGCACTGAGGGGCGGGGTGTACTGGAGGGCGCGTTCGCACTCATGGAGGTGCTCGCGCACGGCGACGAGGTCGGCCTGACCAGGCTGGCGGCGGACGCCGAACTGCCCAAGGCCACGGCGCACCGGCTGCTCGGGCAACTGGTCGCGCTCGGCGCGGTACAGAGCTGTTCGGGCCGCTACCGGCTGGGACCGAGGACGTTCCGGCTGGGGCAGGCGTGGCACCCGGCGCGGGCGCTGCGGGCCGCGTCGGCGCGGCCCTTGCGCGAACTCGCCTCGGCGAGCGGCAGGTTGACTGTCAGCCTGTCGGTTCCCGAGGGGGGCCACGCCATCGTGGTGGGGAGCACGCGCAGCGAGGTGGACGACGTCTTCGCGCTGCATCCCGGGGTCGTACTGCCTCCCGGGAGCGCGGCCGAGCTGGTCCTGACGGCGTCCGCTCCCGAGGCGGGCGCGCCTGCGGGGTGGTCGCGGGCCGCGTGGTCGCGGGAGGCGGCGCGGGCCAGGGAGCAGGGCATGGCCTTCCAGTACGGGCAGTGCGTGAGCGCGCTGTCGTGCGTGGCGGCGCCGGTGTTCTCCGATGCGGGGCAGGTGGTGGCCGCGGTGGCGGCGACCGCGCTGGACGGCAAGCAGATCGCCCCGCTGGGCGAGGCCGTGGTCCGTACGGCGGCGATGGTCAGCGCCAACCTGTCGAGGCTGCCGGCCCCCACGGCGCGGCCGCGCCGCGAGTGGGAGCCCGCCCGGGGTCCGGCGGTCCAGGCCCCGGCCGACCGGGTCCCGCACGCCGTGCTGGCCCCGGCACGGCGGCCCTAGGGAGTGCGTACAGGCGGGGGGCGGCACCCGTCGCCCCCCGCCGCCGGTCGCCCCCCCGCCGCCGCCGGTCGCCCCCCGCCGCTGCCGGTCGCTGCCGGGCCGCCCGTGCGCGCCCGCAGGCGTGGGGCTCAGCGCAGGTCGAGGCGCATCAGGACCCGGGGGTGACCGGCCAGCACCGAGGCGGTTTCGGCGGCGTGCACGAAGCCGGCGCGTTCGAAGTTCTTCCGCAGACCCGCGTACGCCATGGTCAGGTCGGCACGGGCCGTACCGTTGTCGAGGGGGTAGGCCTCGATCGCGGGTGCGCCCTGGGCGCGGGCGAACTCGACCGCGCCGGCGATGAGGGCGTGCGAGATGCCCTTCTTGCGGTGGCCGGGGCGTACCCGGATGCACCACAGCGACCAGACCGGCAGCTCGTCGACGTGCGGGATCGTGCGACTGCGCGCGAAGGAGGTCTCCGCGCGCGGGGCCACGGCCGCCCAGCCGACCGGCTCGTCGCCGTCGTAGGCGATAACTCCGGGAGGGGTGCCGCTGCGGCACAGCTCGGCGACGTACTCGCCCCGCGCCGGGCCGCGCAGTTCGTTGTTGAGCTTGGCCGGGATCCGGTAGCTGAGGCACCAGCAGACGTTGGCCCCGGGGGACTTCGGGCCGAGCAGGGTGCGTACGTCCTCGATGACCGATGCGGGACGAACTTCGATGGTCATGGAACCACAGTGCCACGAGTGACGGCAGACCACCGGCCGACGGGTACGACCGACGGTCACCTTCGAGAGGTCACCCGAGCATGTCCCTGGCAGCTCCCTCTTTCAGCGTGCTGCCTCACCGGTCCCGCCGGTCCTGACCTACCACGTCGCCGACGCCAAGGGCTCCCTCGTCCACAGCGCCGAGGTCCCCGGCGCGAGCGCCGCGCTCAACCCGCCGCCCGCTCCTGCACCCGCCGCTGGACGGTCGACCTCACCGCCGCCACCGTCGACGAACACATCATCGACGACCTCGCCGTCGGGTTCCCCACCCTCAACGAGGACTACCTCGGCGCCGAGAACCGCTACCAGTACGCCATCGCCTTCCCCGACGAGAACGGCCTCGGCCTCCCGACCCCTCGTCCTCGATGCCGCCGGCCCCGACCGCACCGCCACCGTCCACCTCCCGCACCGCGTCGCCGCCGGCCTCCACGGCTCCTGGATCCCCGGCACCCCCACGTCACGGCCCGAGACCGGGCACAACACTCAGGGGCCTGCGACGTGCCACAGCGGGACGGCAGACGTTCGCCGTGTCGTGGGCGTCCTCGCGGGGCAACACCCGGATCACGTCATGGCGGCCGGTCGGCGATTCACGAACATGGTCGGGCCTCGCTGCGCCCCTCGTGGGCCCGGACACACGAAAGGCCGTCCTCCCATGTACGAGAGAACGGCCTCCGACCTGCAAAAAGCAGAGTCGGGACGACAGGATTTGAACCTGCGACCCCTTGACCCCCAGTCAAGTGCGCTACCAAGCTGCGCCACGTCCCGATGCCCGCTGACCTGGGGTTTCCCCGGGCCGAACGCGCATGAGAACGATACCGCATTTCCGTGGGTGGTCGCGCGCGCCTTTCCGCCATCGGTTCGCGGTCAGGTCAGCCGGTGCCCCCGGCCAGCTCCGGGTGGGCCGCAACCAGGCGTTTCGGGGCCGCCTGGAGCCAGGAGTCGATCAGGATGGAGCGCAGTTCGGCCTCGTCCCGCACCGCCGCGAGGCGGACCCGGATCCACGCGTAGTTGTCATCGTGGCCGGCGCGCAGGAAGAACTTCTCCGGTTCCGCCGCGATCAGCTCGGCCCTGTCCTCCTTGGGACACTTCACCCCGATCGAGGTGTCGTCGTCGGCGAGCGCGGCGAAGATCTTCCCGCCCACCCGGAAGGTCGGCATGCCCCATGCCGGTTTTTCGCTGCTGTCCGGGAGGGACAGTGCGACCAGGCGGACGTCCTGCACGGTGGTGGCCATCCCCGGGACTCCTCTCCAGCCTCCTGCTCCGGTGGATCCTCGTCCGACGACCGTAGCCCCCACCACCGACAGGCGTGCTCATGCGCGCCGGTCCTCGCGCTCGTGCAGCAGGGCCACCAGCTCCGCCGCCAGCCCCTTCGCGGTGGCGAGTCCCTCCGTGCCCCACCGCCGCGGCACAACGTCCACCGCGCACACCGTGCCCAGTACGATCCCGCGCCGGAAGACCTGGCGCTCCTCGCCGACGAAGTTCACCCCCGCGTGGGGCGCGCCGAGGACGTCCGCCGCGCGTCGCGCGAAGGCGTCGAGCCCGGTGTCGGCCCGCTCCCCCAGTCCCAGCTCGCGCAGCCGGACGGCCCGCGCGGGCGCCTCCCGGCCCACGGGCGTGAGCAGCAGGCAGGTGACGGACCAGGGCGGCCGGCGTCACCCGTCGCGGAGCTGGTCAGGCGCGTGCCGCACCGTACGACGGGCACCTCGGGCCCGAGGCCCACCGCGTCCCGGACCTCGTCGGGCGTGTAGCGGTGGCATGCGCCGAACTCGTCCACGGCGGCGATGAAGCCGATCCCGCGCCGCTCGAAGAAGTCGACGGCCGGGAAGCAGTCCGCGAGGCGGCGGGTCCGCGATCACCACGGCCCCGAGCGCGCCTGCGGACAATGCAGCGGTCGGCGCCGGCGCCGAGGTCGCTGAGCAGTTCCTCAGGGCTCAGCGGCTCGATCTCGCTCACCGCGCCGCCGAAGGTGGTCTTGCCCGCCCGAAGCCCCCCGCGACCAGGATCTTCAGGGTGACGGGGGCGTCACAGTCGTCGGCGCAGGCCATCGAGCACCGCCAGCAGGAGGGACTGGTCGTCGGCGGCGAACGACCCTCCACCCGGGAACCGGGGCGCCTGCGCCATGACGGCCCCGTACTCCATGAGATCGGACAGCAGCACCTTCACCACCGCGGCGGGGAGCCGCAGCTGCCCCGCCAGCTCGGCGACCGTGACCGCGGCGGCGCCGGCGCACAACCGCAGGGCGAGGGTGTGCTCGGCGCCGAGCGGGACGCGCGGGCGCACCCCGGTCGCGGTCATCCGCGACAGCAGGTCGAGCGCGACGCCCGGTCTGGTCCGGCCGCCGCTGGCGGTGTACGGGCGCATCACCCGCCCCGCCGAGCCGTCGAGCCACGGTGTGTCCCGCCCCTGTCCGTATGCCCCGTACTCCCCGTGCGCCCCCCTGCCGCGGGCCCTCATCGCTCCACGTTCGCGGCGGGCCGCCGGGGTGCGGCCGAGAGGTACGGCCGGACGCTCTTGACCAGCATCGCCATCTCGTAGCCGAGCACGCCGGCGTCGGCCTCCCGGTCGGCGAGGACGGCGAGGCAGGTCCCGGATCCGGCGGCCGAAACGAAGACGAGCGCGGTGTCGAGCTCGACGACGACCTGCCGTACCTCGGCGCCGTCGCCGAAGCGGGCGCCGGCGCTGCGGCCGAGGGAGTAGAGCCCGGAGGCAAGGGCCGCGAGGTGGTCGGCGCTGTCGGGGTCCAGGCCGTGTACGCAGCTCATGAGCCCGTCGGCGGTGAGCAGTACGGCGCTGCGGGTGTACGGCACGCGTTGGACCAGGCCGCTGAGCAGCCAGTCGAGATCCGAGAGCCGGCCGCCGGTCTTCGTCGCCACTTCGCCGCCCATGGTGATGCGCTCCTTCGTCATACCTGGTCCTCCGACTGTGCGAGGCCGAAGCCCCGCCGGAAGGCGGCCATGAGGCCGGGGTCGTGTACGGGTTGCTCGGGGTCGGCGGGAGGCCGCGGTGCGGGCGCTTCGCGCAGCTGGGGCGCGAGGTGCTGCTGGGCCCGACGCCGCGGCAGCACCGGCCTCTCGCCGCCGACGCACTCGTCCCCCGCCCCCTCACCCCGCCGCGTGTCCCGGCCCCAGGCGTCCGCCGCGGGGTCGAGCCCTTGCCCGGCCGCGGACTCGCCCGGCCGTCCGGGCGCCGGTTCGGCCCAAGCCACCGGCCCGGCCACCGCCCCCGTCCCGGACTGCCCCGACGGGTCACCGCCGAGTGCGCCCCACACCGCCTCGGATGCGGTCGATTCGGTCCGCCGTCCCGCCGTCCATCCGCCTGCGGGCGCAGGCGCGGCCTGCGGCCCGGCCTCGAACTCGGCAGCCGGCCCGGCCCCGGGCCCACCCGGCGACCCACCGCCCACCACGTCCCGCAACGCCGCCGCAGGATCAGGCTCCGGCTCGCCCGGCCGGCCGGGCGCCGGTGTGGCCGACGGCTCGGCCGCGGGCGCCGTCCGGGGCAGGACCCCCGGTCCGGCCCACGGTGCCGCCTCGGCGGCCGGCCCCTGCCCGGCCGGCTGCCCGGCCGCAGGCGCAGTCACCTGCGGGCCGGCCTCGAAAGCGGGCCCCGGCCCGGCCTGCCGGTGGGTTTCGGGCTGCTGCCGGGTCCTGGGCTCGGCCGCGGCTCCTGGACGGGCATCCTGCCCGGTACCGGGGCCGGCCGGCGGCCCGCTCGTGGCGGGACCGGCCTCGGGGGCGCCCGACGTCCCCGGCGCGGGGACGGGCCGTCCGGCCGTCGGGTGCCCGGCGCGCGGCTCCGCCCGCGGCCCGGGATCGGGGCTCGGGGCGGGGGCCGTCCGCGGCTCGGTGGGCCGGGCGGGCCAGAAGTCCGGCTGCGGCGAGCCGCCGGGTACGGTCCAGGCGTCCGCCCCCGTCACGGCCCGCCCCGCGTGGGGCTCGGGGCGGGGGGCGGGGATCGTGGGCGGGGCTCCCGCCCGACGCGGCATCGGCATCGGCATCCGCGCCGGCTCCAGCGGCGGCGTCAGCCGCGAGCCCTGGGCCGCCTCCGCGCCCAGCAGCTCCTGCGGCAGCACCAGCACCGCGAGGACGCCGCCGTAGATGTTCGATTTGAGCTCGACGGCGATCCCGTGCCGGCGGGCCAGCGCCGAGACGACGTACAGGCCGATCCGCCCGTCCGCGAGCAGGCTGCGGACGCCGACCTGGTCGGGGTCCCCGAACAGGGCGTTCATCCGGTGCTGTTCCTCGGGCGGCATGCCCAGCCCCCGGTCCTCCACCTCCACCGCGATACCGGCGGTGACCCGCTCGGCGCGCAGCACCACGTCGGTGTCGGGAGGGGAGAACACCGTGGCGTTCTCGACGAGTTCGGCCAGCAGGTGGACGACGTCCGCCACGGCGTGTCCGCGTACGCTGCCGCCCGCCGGCGGCACGACCTTGACCCGGGTGTACTGCTCGACCTCCGCGACCGAGGAGCGCAGCACCTCGCTCAGGTCGATGGGCCGGGTCCACTGGCGGCGGGACGCCGCACCGCCCAGCACCGCGAGGTTCTCGGCGTGGCGGCGGATCCGGGTGGCGAGGTGGTCGACGTGGAAGAGCTCCTTGAGCAGGTCCGGGTCCTCGACCGTGTCCTCCAGGTCGTCCAGCAGCGAGATCTCGCGGTGGACGAGGGAGTGCAGCCGGCGCGCGAGGTTGACGAAGACCTCGACCTTGCGCTCGCTGTCGGACGGGGTGGCCGGTCCGGCGAGCCGTACGAGGGCGGTGTGGGCCTGTTCGCGGGCGCCGCGCAGCTCCTGGGAGAGGAGCCAGAACTCGTCCACGCCGGCCGGGTCGCCGCCGGTGAGCGGCGCGATCGGCCCGCCCCGGACCGGCCGCGGCGGGGCCTCGCCCCGCTCCAGCCGTTCGGCGGCCGTCCGCAGCTCCTGGCGGCCGCGCACGCTGGAGCGGCGCAGGGCCTCGCACCGGTCCCGTACGGCCTTGGCCGCGCGCTGCGCGCCGAGCAGGGCGGCGGCCAGGGCTCCGACCACGAGCAGGGCGCAGCCGGTGAGCACCGGCCAGAGCCGGGCGTCGCGGTCGCCGGCCCCGCCGCCGAGCTGAAGGGTGAAGATCACCGCGGCGGCGCCGCTGAGGGCGGCGGCGAGCGTGGGCAGGAGGGCGGCTCGTACCAGCTGGGGGCTTATCTGCCGGGCGGGACCGGTGACGGCGTGTCTCGACGGGGCGTGGCGGGCGGCGCGGAGTCCGGACATCGGCGTCCTCGGTACGTGGGGCCCGGCCCCCAGCGTTCCCGGGGCCCGGTGTTGATCACCGAATACCCACGCTAGACCTCACCGTCCCGCCCCGGAATGCCAGTTGGCGAACTTCACGGGGCTGCTTCCCGCTCCCGACGGAGCGCTCGCACAGCAGCCCGAATGCGCCGGTCAGGCCGCTGGGGCCGCCCGGCGCCGCCCACGCCCCGCGCCGCCCACGCCCCGGGCCGCCCCCTCCCGGCGCCCGAACGGCGTCGGCCGCCCCCGTGCTGTGGGGCGGCCGGTACCCGCCGCCGGCTACGACCCGACGGACTCCGGCTCCTCCTGCCCGCCGACTGCCGACGACGCCACACGGGCCGCGGTCGCCGCCGCCCCGCCGGCCTCGTGCACGGGCGGCGCCGCGGGCCCGTCGACGGGTCCGCCCGCAGACGCCCCGGCCACGAACGGGCGCCACCACGGTTCGGCGGGCGCGCCCTCGGTTCCGGGTTCGAACGGCTGGCCCGGGATGGGGAGTGCCACGGCCGCTCCGGCCCCCTCTGCGGCGGTCAGGGTGCCCTCGCCGGGCTCGTCCCACGGGTGCGGCGCCAGGTTGAAGGTGCCCCAGTGGATCGGCAGCATCGTGCCGTGCGCGGCGCCGCCCTGGAGGTCGAGGTGGGCGCGCATGCCCTCCTCGGGAGTCATGTGGATGTCGGGCCAGTACTCCGAATACGCCCCGATCTGGATCATCGTGGCGTCGAAGGGGCCGTGCTCGGCGCCGATCTCCGCGAAGCCCGAGAAGTAGCCGGTGTCCCCGCTGTGGTAGATCCGGTGCTCGTCGCCCGCGACCACCCAGGAGGCCCACAGGGTGTGCTGCTGGTTGCGCAGACCGCGGCCGCAGAAGTGCCGGGCGGGGGTCGCCGTGAGGGACAGCCCGTCGATCTTGGTGGTCTCGTTCCAGTCGAGCTCGCGCAGCCGGTCGGCCGGCACCCCCCAGCGCTCGAGGTGCGCGCCGACTCCGAGCGGGACGGCGAAGACCGTGTCCGTACCGGCCAGTGCCTTGATCGTCGGCAGGTCGAGGTGGTCGTAGTGGTCGTGCGAGATGACCACGACGTCGACCTCGCCCAGCGCGGCCAGCGCGACAGGCACCGGGTGCAGCCGCTTGGGGCCGGCGAAGGGGAAGGGGGAGCAGCGATCGCCCCACACGGGGTCGAACAGCACCCGGTGCCCGTCGATCTCCGCGAGCACGCTGGAGTGCCCCATCCAGGTCAGGCGCAGTCCGCTGACCGCCGGCTTCGCCAGGTCCGCGAGGGTCGTGGGGTGCACCGGGATCGGGGCCCCGGGGCTGCGCCGGATCCGCTGCTCGCGGTGGAAGTAGGTCTTCGCGAACTCCGCCATCGACCCCGATGGCCTGCTCCGGGCCCCGACCGGGTTCTGGAAGACGCCGTCGGCGAAGTTCGGCGAGCGGCGGATCCGCTCCAGCCGGGCGCCGGACGGGTCCGCGCCGAAGGCTTCGGGCCGCAGGGCGCGCAGCCGAGGACGGAGGGGACGGGAGCCGGTCAAAGCGCCTCCTGGGAGGGATGGGGTCGGTGCGGTCGCATGGCTACGACCATCCCAACGCGCACCGGCCCCGAAGGATTCCGCTCGCCGCTCCCGCCCCTCGTGTCCTTGTCCCCGTTCCTTGCCCCCGTGCTCTCGTGTGCTGTGGCTACAGCGGCAGCAGGTCCGGCCGCTTCGCCGCGACGTGATCGCCGGAGGACTCGCCGCGCAGCCGGCGGCCGATCCACGGCACCAGGTACTCGCGGGCCCACTGGATGTTGTCGCGGGTCACGTCCACCGACCCGCGCGGGCGCAGCTGCGGCCACGGCTGGTCGGGGTCGGCGGGCACCTCCAGGCCGAGCACCTGGGCGGCGCGCAGTGCGACACGGGTGTGCCCCTCCGGCGAGAGGTGGAGCCGGTCCGCGTCCCAGGCGCGCCGGTCCTGTACGGACTTCAGCGACCAGAGGTCGAGGACCGGGCAGTCGTAGCGGTCGGCGATGGCGCGCACGTGCGCGCTGTACGTCGCGACCTTGCCGCGGAGGTGCTTGAGGACGGGCACCCCCCGGGTGTCGAAGCCCGTGGTGATCATGACGCGGCCGACGGCTCCGGTGAGGTCGGCCACGGCCGCCTCGAACCGCTCCGCCACGTCGTCCGGGTCGCTGCCGGGCCGGATGATGTCGTTGCCGCCCGCGCAGAAGGTGACCAGGTCCGGGGCGAGGGCCTTGGCCCTCGGCACCTGGTCCGCCACGATCTGGTCGAGGAGCTTCCCGCGCACCGCGAGGTTCGCGTACCGGAAGTCGTGCTCGTCGCGCTGATCGGCCAGGAGCACGGCGAGCCGGTCCGCCCAGCCGAGAAAGGAATCCCCAGGCCCCGGGTCCCCCACGCCCTCAGTGAAGCTGTCCCCGATCGCCGCGTACGAGCCGATGGTCTTGAGTTTCGTCGTCGTCGCTGCCACGAGAGCCCATCCTTCACTCCCGCACGCAACCTACGCCAACGTAATGAGGGGTTGACGGCCCGTGATCTCTACCACGCCGGGCATAAGGAATGGGTACACGTGAGGCCGGGACCCCCCTCGGGTCCCGGCCCCACGCGTGTCGGTGCTCCGTCGGCGGGTGCCGTCAGAGGCTGGCGCCCTTCGAGCGGAGGTAGGCGATCGGGTCCATGTCCGAGCCGTAGGACGGGCTCGTGCGGATCTCGAAGTGCAGGTGAGGGCCGGTCGAGTTGCCCGTGGAGCCGGAGAGGCCGATGCTCTGGCCGGCGGTGACGCTCTGGCCGGAGGAGACGGAGAGCTGGGAGAGGTGGGCGTACTGGGAGTACTTGCCGTCCGCGTGGCGGATGACGACCTCGTTGCCGTAGGCGCCGCTCCAGCCGGCGGAGACGACGGTTCCCGCGCCGACGGCCTTGACGCTGGTGCCCATGGCGGCGATGAAGTCGACGCCGGTGTGGTAGCCGGAGGACCACATGGCGCCCGCGACCTTGTACTGGGTGGAGATGCCACCGCCGACCGGGGCCACGAATCCGCCGGCGGCGGGCTGCGCGGCGGGAGCCCCGGCGGGGGCGGCGGGCGCCTCGGGGGCAGAATCCTGCCGCGCCTGCGGGGCGGCGGGTCGCCCGGCAGGCTTCGGCGCCTTCGGGGCCGCCTTCGGGGCCGCCTTCGGGGCCGCCTTCGGCGCGGCCTCGGGGGCGGTGCGCGGGGCGGGGACGGCGTCGGCCGGGGCGGCGGCCTCGCCGCGGCCGCCGAGGGTCAGCTTCAGGCCGGGGTGGATCAGCGACGGGTTGGCGCCGACCGCCTCGCGGTTCTCGGCGTACAGCCGCTGCCAGCCGCCGGAGAGGTTGCGCTCCGCGGCGATCTCGGAGAGGCAGTCGCCCGGGACGACCGTGTAGACGGTCGGCGCGGCCTGCACGGCGGCCGCGGGAGCGGCGGGTGCGGCCTGGAGGGCGGCGGGGGCCTGCGGGGCCACCGCGGGTGCGACGGCCGGGGCCGCCGCCGGAGCGCCGGCCGCGTTGGCGCCGGCGGCACCCATCAGCGGCAGGGCGAGGGCCGCGCCGCCGGTGCCTGCGACCGCGAATCCGCGGGAAATGGAAAGGGACTTGGGACGGCGGTGCTTACCCTTTGCAGGCATGGCGCATTCCTCTCCGGCGCCTACGAGGTGAGCTGTCGGGTTCGGACTGGAGATGTCCGGCCGTACATGTACGGGACATGAACGGCTTCACCCCGAGCCGTACCGGAGAAAAGATCTCCGAAACAGCGGCTTACCTGGTTCCCCCGCTCCTGCCGCGCGAAATGGTTTGGTTGCGGTTTCCGGGCGGCGGCAGGATTCGGCGATCCACCCGGATCGATCGCGAAGGTAATCCCTTGCGGGCACACCGAACAAGCCGCGAATTCCCTGACGGATTCACAGGCATGAGGGACCGCCGGAATTCCGGTCACCCTCCGTCCATTCCGTTCCGCCAACAGCCGCCCCCACCGGGCCATTCGGCTTCGGCGATCAGGCACTCACGGTCACCGTATGATCTGGCTCACGGGGACGCGCCCGATCTCGCCTCCGGTTATGGCAAGTTGGCGCCAAGTAGCTCAATTCGGACAGAGGACACGCGAGAGGCGGAGGAGTTCCCTTGACCCAGCAGATACAGGAGCCGGAGCTGACCGGGGTGCGCAATTTCCGCGATGTGGGCGGATTGCCGACTTCTGATGGACGAACGGTCGGTACGGGACGACTCTTCCGAAGCGGACATCTGGCACATGCCACCGAAACCGATGCAGAGTTTCTCACCTCGCTCGGTCTCCACACCATCTTCGACTTCCGCAACGGCGCCGACCACGCCCTGGAGGGCCCGGACGTCGAACTGCCCGGCGTGCGGAACGTCAACATCCCGCTCTCGGACCCCGCGGACGGCCGGGAGTTCTGGCGACTGGTCCGCGACGGCGACCTCGACCAGCTCCGCTCGATCCTGGGCGACGGCAAGGCGGCGGCCCGGATGTCGCTCTCCTACCGCCGGATCATCCGCGACCGCACGACCGAGCACGGCCGCGTCGTCCGCGCCATCGCCGAGGACAGCGTCCCCGCCCTCCTGCACTGCGCGGCCGGCAAGGACCGGGCGGGCCTCTCCGTCGCCGTCACCCTGCTCGCGCTCGGCGTCGAGCGCGAGGCGATCGTGGCGGACTACCTGGAGTCCAACGCCCCGCACCGCCGCTACCGGGTGCGCCGCAGCTCCGCGTCGGCCGAGGCCCGCTCGCCCGAGGTGATGGAGCTGCTCGCGCCGCTCTTCGACGCCCGCGCCGAATACCTGATCGCCGCCTTCGACACCATCGACGAGGTCTGGGGCGGGGTGGACCGCTACCTGGCGGAGGGCCTCGGACTGACGCCCGAGACCCTCGACCGGCTCCGGGACCGGTTGCTGGTCTGATCAGCCGGCCGGGGGACCGGCGACCGGTACCGGGGAGGCAGGCCGTCAGCGCGCCGCGACGGCCTGCTTCACCAGCGTCCTGCCGAAGTCCCACATCAGACCGGACCCGCCGTGCGCCTCGTCCATGACCTCGCGGAAGGCGCCGACGAACCGGTCGACGTCCTGCTCGGCCAGGACCAGCGGCGGAATCAGTTTGATCACTTCCAGATGGTCCCCGGAGACCTGCGTGAGGATCCGGTGCTTCTGGAGCAGGGGCACCACGACCATCTGCGCGAAGAGGCCCTTGCGGGCCGCCTGGAGCATCGTCCAGCGGCTGCGCAGGCCGAGCGAGGACGGCCGGCCGAACTCGATGCCGATCATCAGCCCGCGCCCCCGCACCTCGTGCAGCAGCTCGTACTCGTCCACCAGGGCGGCGAGCCGTCCGCGCAGCAGCTCGCCCGTCGTCCGGGCGCGGTCCACGAGGTGCTCGTCCTCCATCACGGCCAGCACCGCCAGCCCGGCCGCCATCGCCTGCGCGTTGGAACCGAAGCTCGCGGAGTGCACGAGCACCCGGTCCATGGACGAGTAGACCTTTTTGAAGATCCAGTCCTTGCCCAGGGTCGCGCCGACCGGCACGTAGCCGCCGGACAGCGCCTTGGCCACGCACACCAGGTCGGGCTCCACACCCGGCTCGTGCTGGTACGCGTAGAAGTCCCCGGTGCGTCCCAGTCCGGTCTGCACCTCGTCCGCGATCAGCAGCGCCCCCCGCCGGTGCAGCAGCTCCTGCGCGGCGAGCAGGAAGCCGGGCGGGGCGGCGAGGACCCCCTTGCCCTGGATCGGCTCGACGACGAAGGCGGCGACGTCGCCGCGCCTCAGCTCCCGCTCCAGGGCGGCCAGGTCGCCCAGCGCGACCTTGGTGTCGGGCAGCAGCGGTGCGAAGCCGTCCCGGAACCCGCCCTCGCCGTTGACCGAGAGCGAGCCGGTCGTCAGCCCGTGGAAGGCGTGGTCGCAGTAGAGGATCCTGGGCCGCCCGGTGGCGTACCGGGCGAACTTCAGGGCGGTTTCGACCGCTTCGGTACCGCTGTTGCCGAAGAAGACCCGGTCCAGGTGCGGGCTGTACGAGAGGAGCTTCTCGGCCAGCAGCCCGGGCAGCGGCTGGCAGTCGAAGCGGGTGAGGTCGGCGAGCTGGGCGTCCAGGACGTCGTGCAGGGCCCGGCGGACGACGGGGTGGTGGCGGCCCAGGCCCATCACCCCGAAACCGGCCAGCATGTCGAGGTAGTCGTTGCCGTCCGCGTCCCAGAAGTGGGCGCCCTCGGCCCGCTCGTAGACCTTGTCGAAGCCGATGGTGTGCAGCATCCGGGGCAGTTGGTGGTTGAGGTGGCGGGCGTGCAGCTCGTACCGCTCCGCCCCGCGCGCGGCCAGCAGGGCGCCGAGGTCGAAACCGGCGCCCCGCCCCTCTTCCGCCGGGCTCATGCCGACCTGTCCCGGTTGCCTCCGAGCGTCTCCCGGGCGGCCCGCAGGGATTCCTTGAGGGAGCCCATGGTGGCGAGGACGGCGGTGGGCTCGTAGCCGCAGTGCGCCATGCAGTTCGCGCAGCGCGGGTCCTTACCGCGGCCGTACTTGTTCCAGTCGGTCTCCTCGACGAGTTCCCGGTACGTGGGCACGTAGCCGTCGCTCATCAGGTAGCAGGGGCGCTGCCAGCCGAAGAGGGAGTAGTTCGGAATGGCCCAGGCCGTGCAGGGGAAATCGACCTTTCCTTCAAGGAAGTCCAGGAAGAGCGGGGAGTGGTTGAGCCGCCAGCGCCGCCGGTTGCCGCCCGCGAAGGCCTTCCTGAAGAGTTCGCGGGTCTGGTCGACGCCCAGGAAGTGCTCCTGGTCCGGCGCCTTTTCGTAGGCGTAGGCGGGCGAGATCATCATTTCGTCGACCTGGAGGTCGTCATTGAGGAAGTTGAGCACCTCGATGATCGTCTGCGGGGTGTCGGTGTTGAAGAAGGTGGAGTTCGTGGTCACCCGGAATCCGCGCTTCTTCGCCTCCTTGATGGCTTCGACCGCCTCGTCGAAGACGCCCTCCTTCGCCACCGATTCGTCGTGGCGCTCGCGCAGGCCGTCGATGTGCACCGCGAACGCGAAGTACGGGGAAGGGGTGAACTTCTCGATCTTCTTGCGCAGCAGCATGGCGTTGGTGCAGAGGAACACGTACTTCCGCCGCGCCACCAATTGCCGCACGATCTCGTGGATCTGCGGGTGCATCAAGGGCTCTCCGCCCGCGATGGACACCATGGGCGCACCGGATTCCAGCACGGCGCCGACCGCCTGGGCCACCGGCATGCGCTGCTTGAGCACTCCGGCCGGATGCTGGATCTTCCCGCACCCCTCACAGGCCAGGTTGCACGCGTAGAGGGGCTCCAGCTCGACGATCAGCGGGAACTTCTCACGCTTGCGAAGCTTCTGTTCGAGCAGATAGGTCCCGACCCTGATGGTCTGGCGCAGCGGCATGGCCATCTGGCTCACCTCCTGGGGAGCAGCGAAGAACGGTGCCATTCGTAAAACGCGGGCAGTACGGCACGCAGGACACGGAAGGCCGATATTCCCCCGCGCACCGTGCCGATTCGGACGAGCTCATGCTCCGGAGCGTCCACGATCACCCGGACGGCCGCAACAGGGCGGTCGGCACCCCGGACGGCGGCCCAGAGGGTCGCCGCGGACTCCATGTCGACCGCCACGGCGCCCGTGGCGCGCAGCTGTGCGCGCTCCTGGCCGCGGACGACGTGGTCGGAGCCGGTCAGCGGGCCGGTGTGCACGGTCCGGCCGGGGGCGGCCCGGGCGAGCGCCTCGGCGAGCAGCGCGGTCCCGGCGCAGGGGACGGTCCCCCGCGGGTCGCGGGTCTCCTCCGCGACGACGAGGTCGCCGGGGCTCATCCCGGGGACGAGACCGGCGCAGAACCCGGTGGCGAGGACGGCGGCCCGGTCCATGCCGGGCCGGTCCAGGGTCCGGCGGACGGCGCGTTCGGCCGCGCGCGGGCCCATCCCGGTGCGCAGCAGGGTGTACGCCCCGGCCGGAGCCCCGCCGGTCGCGCGTAAAAGGCCGCGCCCGGTGCTGCCCAGCGCCACCTGCTCGATGCGCAGTGCGCACGCGACCAGCAGCGGGCCGGCCTGCCCGGCGCGGTCCCCTCCGGCGGCGGGCATCAGGGCCGCCCGGGGGCCGAGCCTGCCGGGGCGGACGGTTCCCCGTACAGGTAGCGGCCGAGCGCCGTCAGCGGGAACACCTGCCGGTAGAGGTGGTAGTTGATGGAGAAGTCCCAGGGGAAGCCGGTGCCGGTGAAGTACGGCTCGTCCCAGGAGCCGTCCTCCCGCTGGGTGCCGACCAGGTGCGCGATGCCCCGTTCGACGGCCTTGCCGTCCCGCTCGCCGGCCGCCAGCAGGGCCATGAGCGCCCAGGCGGTCTGTGAGGGGGTGGAGGCGCCCTTCCCGGCCCACGACCGGTCCTTGTAGGAGCGCTGGTCCTCCCCCCAGCCGCCGTCCTCGTTCTGTACGGATTCCAGCCAGCGCACGGCGCGGCGGACCGCGGGATGCCTCGGGGCGATGCCGGCCGCGGTGAGGGCGGGCACCACCGCCCCGGTGCCGTAGACGTAGTTGGTGCCCCACCGGCCGAACCAGCTGCCGTCCGGCTCCTGCGCGTCGAGCAGCCAGGCGATGCCGCGCCGGGTCCGGGCGTCGCCCGCCCGGCCCTCGAACGCGAGCATCTCCACCACGTGGGCGGTGACGTCGGCCGACGGCGGGTCGATGACCTCGCCGAAGTCGCAGAAGGGCAGACGGTTCGGGAAGGGGCTGGTGTTGTCGGCGTCGAAGGCGCCCCACGCGCCGTCCTTCGACTGCATGCCGAGGTTCCAGGACACTCCGCGGGCGATGGCCGCGTCGAGCCGGACCGGGTCCGGGTGCCTGATGCGGCGCAGGGCGAGGACGACCTCGGCGGTGTCGTCGATGTCGGGGTAGGTGTCGTTGTGGAACTCGAACGCCCAGCCGCCCGGGGCGAGGCCGGGCCGGCGCACCGCCCAGTCGCCGGTGCGGGTGATCTCCTCGCCGAGCATCCAGTCGGCGGCCTTGACCAGCGCCGGATGGTCGGGGCGCACGCCCGCGTCGGCCAGTGCGATCGCGGCGAGGCAGGTGTCCCACACCGGGGACTGGCATGCTTCGATCATCCGGGCGCCGTCCTCGCGCCGCACCGCGAAGCGGTCCAGGGATTCCAGTCCAGCGCGCATCACCGGGTGCCCGAGGTCGTAGCCGAGCAGGTGCAGCGCGATGACGGAGTACACGGCGGGCGGCTGGATCCCGCCCCAGCAGCCGTCGTTCTCCTGGCGTTCGACGATCCAGCGGGCGGCGGTGTCCATGGCCGCCTTGCGCAGCCGGCGCGGCGCGAACCGCCGGTAGACGTGCAGGGCCCTGTCCATCCGCTGGAAGGCGCCGTCCCAACTGGTCAGCGGTGCCATGCGGGTGGCGGGGTACGGGGTCCGCGCGTCGGTGTGGAGCTCGTCGAGGGCGAAGGGGGCCGGGCGGACCGGGCGCAGCGCGGAGACGACGGTGAGCGGGACGATCGTCTGGCGGGCCCAGCAGCCGAAGTCGTAGATGTTCAGGGGGACCCAGGGCGGCAGGAACACCAGCTCGGGCGGGAGTTCGGGCAGGTGGTCCCAGCTCCACCAGCCGAAGAGCGCGAGCCAGATCCGGGTGAAGACGCGGGCGGCGGCGATACCGCCGTTGGCCCGGATCCAGGCGGAGGCGCGGCTCATGTGCGGGGCGTCGGGCCGGTCCCCGGCGAGGCGCAGCGCGACGTAGGCCTCGATGGTGGCGGAGAGTTCGGGCGGTCCGCCGTGGAAGGTGGCCCAGGTGCCGTCCTCGCGCTGCTCGCCGCGGATGAACAGGGCGGCGGCGTAGGTGGTGGCCTCGTCCCGGATGCCGAGGAACTGCCGCAGCAGGAGGTCCTCGGCGTCCATGGTGACGTTGGTCTCCAGGTCGCCCTTCCACCAGCCCGCGGGGTCCTGGCGGTCCAGGAGGTGCAGGGTGGCGCGCGCGGTGGCCTCGTACACCTCGCGGGGGCAGCCGTCGGGCGGCCGGGGCAGGTCCGCCGCCGTCGCCGTCCGGCCGGGACCGGGCTTCCCCGGCGGCCGGTAGGCGGCCGGCGGGCCGGTTCGCCGGCCCGGGTCGGGCGGGGCGGCGATCCGCTCGCTCAGCGCGACCGGCACGGAGGGCACGGCGCCGTGCCGGGGGCCGGCCTGGACGGCCGGGTCGGGCGGGCCCGGGAGCCCGTACTCGGTCCGCGGGGCGGCCGCCCCGGCGGGGCCGGGCGGCGGGGCGCCCGGCGTGGATTCGCTGCCGGCGCCGGCGCTCTCCGCGCTGCCGTCGGTCGTCGCTGTCATGGCTTCCCCTTAGAACAGTGTCCTGTGCTGTGCTGGGGTCCGCCGTCGGCCGGAGCCGCCACGATCAGGTGGGGGCGCCGGCCGGCGACTCGCGATTCATATCCGCTGTCGGGTGGCGGTCACCTCTTGCGTACGACGACGAAGTCGGCGAGGTCCACGAGCTGTTCGCGCACCCGCTGCGGCATGTCGACGTCGTCCAGGGCGCGGATGGCGACGGCGTGCTGGCGGCGCGCCTCGTCCGCGGTCCACTGACGGCCGCCGGCCTCCTCGATGAGCGCCGCCCGGGCCGCGAACTCCTCCTCCGAGAAGTTCTCGAAGTCGCTGCTCTTGGCGTCGGCGGCGAGCAGCTCGGCGAGCTGCTCGGAGGCCGGCCCGCCTGCGGCGAGGGCGGCGACGACCGGCAGGGACTTCTTGCGCTGGCGCAGGTCGCTCCAGGTCTGCTTGCCGGTGGACTCCGGGTCGCCCCAGATGCCGAGGAGGTCGTCGACGGCCTGGAAGGCGAGGCCGAGGTGGTAGCCGTACTCCTCCAGCTTGTCGGCCGTACGGTCGTCCGCGCCGCCGAGCACGGCACCGATGGAGACCGCGCAGGCGAGCAGGGCGCCGGTCTTGTTGCCCTCCATCTCCAGGCACTCCTCGACGCTGACGCGCTCGCGGTGCTCGTAGGAGATGTCCTGGGCCTGGCCGTCGATGAGCTTGCGGCTGGCGGTGGTCAGCCGGCGGGTCGCGCGGCCCGCCTCGACGGTGCCGAGCTCCAGCAGGACCTCGTTGGCGAGGGCGAAGAGGGCGTCGCCGACCAGGATCGCCTGCGCCGGTCCGTGCACCTTCCACACGGTGTCGCGGTGGCGGCGCTGCTCGTCGCCGTCCATCAGGTCGTCGTGGAGCAGCGAGAAGTTGTGCACGAGCTCGACCGCGACGGCACCGGGGATGCCGACCTCGGGTGCGGCGCCCGCGGCCTCCGCGGAGAGCAGGGCGAGGGCGGGGCGCACGGCCTTGCCGCCGTCGCCGTCGGCCGGGTGGCCCTGGGCGTCGATCCAGCCGAAGTGGTAGGCGGCGACGGTGTCCATGGGCGCGGCGAGCCGGTCCACTGCGTCGCGGAGTGCGGGGGTCGACATCGTACGGCCGCGTTCGAGGAGTGCGACGGTGTCCGCCTTCTCCACGCCCCTTCCGGCTGCGCCCACACTGGCATCCGTGTTCTCGACAGCCGGATTCCCCGGGTTCACTGGCTCTCCTCTTGTTCCTGTACGTGCTGTGCTCGTGGTGCTCGTGGTGCCGGCCGTGCCGGTGGTGGTGGTCCTCATGCCGCCTCCTGCAAAGGGTGTTCGCGGTGGCGGCCGAGCGCGGCGAGTGCGGCCTGCGCCGCGCTCAGCCCGCTCCGGACGGCGCCCTCCATGGTCGCGGGCCAACCCGTGGCAGTCCACGCACCGGCCAGGTAGAGCCCCGGCGTGTCGGTCCGCGTCCCGGGGCGCAGCCGGCCGACGCCGGGCGTGGGTGCGAAGGTCGCCGTCCGCTCCCGCGTGACGAAGAAGTCCCGTACCTTGGCCCCCCGCGCGGCGGGCAGCAGCCGTTCCAGCTCGGGCAGGTACTTGGCGCGCAGCACCGAGACGGGCTCGTCGATGTCGTCCTGGGCGGCGGACTGGGACAGCGCCAGGTACTGGCCGCCGTCGGGGAGTCCGGAGGAGTCGGTGCGGTCGAAGACCCACTGCACCGGGGAGCCGAGTGCGGCGAAGAAGGGCTGCTTGAGCACCTTGCGGTCGTAGACGACGTGGACGTTCAGGATCGGCGCGGTGCCGATGTCGAGGAGCTTGTCGGGGTCGGCGAGGGCGCCGGCGGGCAACAGCCCGTGCGCCTCGCGCTGCGGTACGGCGAGGACGACGGTGCCCGCTTCCAGGGACTCCTCCTCGGTGTCGACGCGCCAGGCGCCCTCGGCGGTGCGGGACAGGGCGGTGACGCGGGTGCGCAGCTCGGTCCGCACCCCGGCCGCGTCGAGCTGTTTGCGGGCGAGGGTGTCGTGCAGGTCGCCGAGCGGGACGCGGGCCCAGCCGATGTCGGCGGCGCCCTTCTCGGAGAGCAGGCCGGTCTTGAAGACCATGGCGGCCAGGCCCAGCGAGGAGTGCGCGGCGGTGGCGTTGAGGGTGGCGATGCCGACGAGGTCCCACAGGGCCTCGATGGTGCGGGGGGACTGGCCGTAGCGGCCGAGCCAGGTGGCGAAGTCCAGTCCGTCCAGCGCCGGGTCCGCCGGGTCGAGGCGGCGCAGCGCCAGGGCGGCGCGGCCCACGCTCGCGCGTTCGGCGAGGGACAGGTGCGGGTAGCGGGCCAGTGCTCCGGCGAGGTGCAGGGGCACGGGCAGACCGCCGCGGCGCAGCCGTCCCAGGCGCGGCCCGCCGGGCCGGGCGACGTCGAGGACGGGTACGTCGAGCCGGTCCTGGAGCGGGGCGAGGGCGGCGCCGTCGACGCGGTCGAGGAACCACCGGTAGGCCGTGCAGCACCGCAGGTAGACGTGCTGGCCGTTGTCGACGTTGAGGTCGCCGCGCTTGAAGGAGAAGGCGAGCCCGCCGAGCCGGGGGCGGCCTTCGAGCAGGGTGACGCGCAGCCCGGCGTCGGCGAGTTCGAGGGCGGTCGTGACCCCTGCGAGTCCGCCGCCCACGACGACGGCGTGCTGGTCGGTGCCGGTCACGCGCCCTCCCCCGTGGTGCGGTCGCCCGGTCCGGTGGGCAGGCCCCGGTCCGCAGGAAGGGACGCGTCCGCCGCCGGCGTGGTTGCCCCGGCCGGCGCGCGGCCGGGACGGCACGCCGCGCCCGTACGCCGGGCGCCGCCGGCGCACGCCGGGTGGGTGCTCGGGGGCGTCCCCGGCGCGCCGGACGGGCCGGTGGTCCCACCCGTGACGTGCGGGGCGGTGCCCGCACGCGTACGTGCGCCCTCCGGGCCGGCCGGGAGGTCCCGGACGGCGCCGGCGGGACGGAACACGGCTGCCGCCCGGGCGGTTGCCCGGGCCGCGGCGGCGGCCGGGCCGGCCGGGAACGGGGTCGGCAGGGCCGTGGAGTGCCGTCGGGCGGTGGCGGCGCGCGGCGGGGCCGCCTTCGTCGGAAGCGTCACATCCGCCTCCGGACGGCCTGGCGGGAGACGGTGCGGGCGTCGAGGCCGGACAGGCCGCGCACGGCGACGTACGCCTTCTCGTGCGGCGGCAGCGAGACACGGCCGCGCAGGACCGCCTCCGGCTCGCGCTCGATGCGGTCGAGGAGGCGCCGGTAGATGCCGGCCATGGCGGCCACGCAGGCGCCGCTGCGCCGGTCGAGCATCGGCAGCAGCCGGTAGCCCTCGGCGAACAGTGAGCGGGCGCGCCGCACCTCGTGGTGGACCAGGCCGGCGAAGTCGGCTCCGGCGGGGAGCCGGCCCGCCCGGAAGCCTTCCGAGCAGCCGAACTTGGCGAGGTCCTCGGCGGGCAGGTACGTGCGTCCGTTGGCGGCGTCCTCGCGGACGTCGCGGAGGATGTTGGTGAGCTGCAGGGCGAGGCCGAGGGTGTCGGCGTACTCGGCGGCGCGCTCGGCGTCGGGCCTGCCCGGGCCCGGTGCGTTCACCGTGCCGAAGACGCCCAGGGAGAGCCGTCCGATGGCTCCGGCCACGCAGCGGCAGTAGGTCTTGAGGCCGTCCCAGGTCTCGTAGCTCTCGCCGCGGACGTCCATCAGCACGCCGTCGATGAGCTCGTCGAGGCCGCCGAGCGGGATCGGGAAGCGGCGGGCGGCGTGCGCCAGCGCGACCGCGACCGGGTCGGTGTCGTCCTCGTCGACCTCCCCGGCCCGGATCCGCCCCAGAACGGATCGGGTCTCCTCCAGGCGGGCGAACTTCGCCTCGGCGGGCAGCGTGCCGTCGCCGATGTCGTCGACCCGCCGCGAGAAGGCGTAGAGCGCGGACATCGCCTGGCGCTTGTCGGTGGGCAGCAGCCGGATTCCGTACGCGAAATTGCGCGCCTGTGAACCGGTGACGGCTTCGCAGTAGCTGTAGGCCGCCGAGACCGGTGCGGACATCACAGTCTGTGCGGACGCGTGTGTGGGGCCCTCCACGGTCGGGCTCACCTCTTTCTCGGCGCTGTGCGCAGGACGGCGGCAACCTCGCGGAGCAGGCCGCTCTTGGTCGGTTTGGGCGGGCCGGGGAGTACGTCGAAGCCGGCGGCGGTGACGGCCCGCAGGGCAGCGCGCCCCCCTCCCACGAAGCCCGCGAGCAGCAGTCGGAGCCTGCCGTGCACGCTGCCCACGAGCGGGAGCCCCTCGTCCAGCAGCGCGGTGGCGCGCTCGGCTTCGAACGCGACCAGGGCGCGTACGGAGGCGCCGGCGGACGGAGCCGCCAGATCGGCCTCCGACACGTGGAAGCGCCGCATGTCCTCGGTGGGGAGGTAGATCCGGTCGCGGCCCAGGTCCTCTGCCACGTCCTGGACGTGCTCGACGATCTGGAGGGCGGTGCAGACGGCGTCGGAGAGGCGGATGCGTTCGGGCGTGCCGGTGCCGGTGAGGGACAGCACGAGGCGGCCGACCGGGTTGGCGGACAGCTCGCAGTACGCGACGAGGTCGCCGTAGGTCTCGTAGCGCGTGACCCGCTGGTCCTGGCGGTTGGCCTCGATCAGTGCGAGGAAGGGCTCGGGGGTCAGGCCGTGGGCGCGCACCACGGGCTGCAGGGCGAGCAGCAGGGGGTGGCGCGGGGGGCCGTCCGCGGAACCGAACACGCGCAGCAGGTCGGTCTCGAAGGCGTCGAGCAGGGCGAGCCGGTCGTCCACCGCGGCCGGGTCGAGGCCGAGGAGCACGGCGTCGCGTCCGCCGGGGGCGAGGTCGCCGTCGCCGATGTCGTCGACGAGGCGGGCGTAGCCGTAGACGGCCATCAGCCCGTCGCGCCAGGCGCGGGGCAGGAAGGCGGGGGCGACGGGGAAGTTCTCCGCCGTCGCCTTGTCGAGGGTGGCGCTCACGTGGACCGTGTCGGACAGGGGTCGGGTGCCGTGCCCCGGGTTCACCGCCCGCCGCCCGGGGCGGGGACGGCCGCCGTCCCTGGGGGCCGGAGAATTCCCGTAGCCATTGCCGTCACATCTCCCGTTCTACACTGCCGACCCAATACATCCCATTTCGGACACGCCGCCGGGGTTTTACCGGGGCCGCCCCAGGGCCGTTCACCTGCGGGGAATCGTCCCCTCTTGCCGCGATTCAGGACCGCATCAGCTTACGCTGTAGAACGTCGCGGAGGCCGCTCGGGTATTCGCTGCGCCACCGAATGTCGTCGCGCAATACGAGAACGCGCATGCGACGTAATGCGAGAGCACGCTTAAAGGCCCCCGCCGCGCTGCGCGGCGGGGGCCTTCGGTGAAGCGGAGAGGCGCTCGCGGGGCGCCTCGCGACCCGGAGGTCAGCCGTTGGTGGCCTTCTCATAGGCAGAGACGACTTCCTCCGTGGGTCCGTCCATCAGGAGCTCGCCCTTCTCCAGCCACAGCACCCGGTCGCAGGTGTCCCTGATCGACTTGTTGTTGTGGCTGACCAGGAAGACCGTGCCGGCCTTCTCCCGGAGTTCCTTGATGCGGTTCTCCGAACGCACCTGGAAGGAGCGGTCACCGGTGGCCAGTGCCTCGTCGATCATCAGCACGTCGTGGTCCTTGGCCGCCGCGATGGAGAACCGCAGTCGCGCCGCCATGCCGGAGGAGTAGGTGCGCATCGGCAGGGAGACGAAATCGCCCTTCTCGTTGATGCCAGAGAAGTCGACGATGCTCTGGTAACGCTGCCTGATCTGCTCGCGGCTCATTCCCATGGCGAGACCGCCGAGGACGATGTTGCGCTCACCGGTGAGGTCGTTCATCAGCGCGGCGTTCACGCCCAGCAGCGAGGGCTGGCCGTCGGTGTAGACCTTGCCCTCCTCGCAGGGCAGCAGGCCGGCGATGGCGCGCAGCAGGGTGGACTTGCCGGAGCCGTTGGAGCCGATGAGGCCGATGGCCTCGCCGCGGTAGGCGGTGAAGGAGACGCCGCGCACGGCGTGGACCCGGCGGACGCCCGGCGCGTCGCCCTTCTTCCGGCGCACTATCTTGCTGAGCGCCGCGGTGGCCGCGCCCCTGCCGCTGCTGCCGGTGTTGACGCGGTAGACGATGTGGACGCCGTCCGCGATCACGGTGGGGACGCGCCCCTGGGTGTTGTCAGCCACGGCCGTAACGCTCCTCAGACTTCCAGAAGTACACGAAGCCGCCGAGGCCGATCACCACGGCCCAGCCCACGGCGAAGAGCCACACGTGCGGGGGCAGGTTGCTCGAACCGTAGTCGTCGATCAGCGCGAACCGGATGAGGTCCATGTAGATCGCGACCGGGTTCCACAGCAGGACGTCGCTGATCCACTGCGGGTGGTCCTTGAGGTAGATCCCGATCGGGAACATGACGCCGGAGGCGTACATCCACGTACGCATCACGAACGGCATCAGCTGCGCCAGGTCGGGGGTCTTCGAGCCCATCCGCGCGAAGATCATGGCGAGGCCGGTGTTGAAGACGAACTGCAGCGCCAGCGTCGGGATGACCAGCAGCCAGGAGAGCTGCGGGTAGTTCCCGAAGGAGACGGCGATCACGAAGACGACGATCATCGAGTACATCAGCTGCTGGAGCTGCTGCAGCGAGAACGACACCGGCAGGGAGGCGCGCGGGAAGTGCAGCGCGCGCACCAGCCCGAGGTTGCCCGAGATCGCCCGGACGCCCGCCATCACCGAGCTCTGCGTGAAGGTGAAGACGAAGATGCCCATCACGAGGAACGGGACGTAGACGTCCTTCGGCATCTCCCGGCCCGCGCCGAGGATCAGGCCGAAGATCAGCCAGTAGACCAGCGCGTTCAGCAGCGGGGTCGCCACCTGCCAGACCTGGCCGAGCTTCGCCTGGCTGTACTGCGCGACCAGCTTGGCCCGGGAGAAGGCCAGGATGAAGTGGCGCCTGCCCCAGAGCTGCCGCACGTACTCGCTCAGACCCGGCCGGGCACCGCTGACCGAGAGGCCGTACTTCCTGGCGAGCTCGGCGGCGCTGAGCCCCGCGTCTGCGGACGGCGGCCTGCTCGTGGCGAGGGCGCCGTCGTGGGTTGTGTCACTCACAAGTTGAAACTTTCGTCTTCAAGATGCGGCCAGGTGGGCATCAGGCTGGTGGCTCGAGGCCCGTGATCGCGCCATGTTCCCAGACGCGGGCTTGTCAGATGACGGGAGGTCTGCCCAGACGGGTCAACCGCCAGACCGTACGCCATCTCATCGGGCGGCGGGGTCCGCAGGGAGTGGTCCATCCCTCTCGGAATCCGCCGAACCAGGCTTTGAGCGCGGGTCCCGAGGGCTTCCGTACGAGCGTCAGCAGGAGCCAGACGCCCAGGTAGACCGGGACCAGCGGGGCGGGCAGGTTGCGGCGGGCGAGCCACACCCGGTTACGGGCAACCATACGGTGGTAGACCGCGTGCCGGGAGGGGGCAGTGGTCGGGTGGAGCAGCACCATGTCCGCCCGGTAGTCGATCAGCCACCCCGCGTCGAGTGCGCGCCAGGCCAGATCGGTCTCCTCGTGAGCGTAGAAGAACTCACCCGGCAGGGCTCCGACCTGCTCGAACACCGTCGTGCGGACGGCGTTGGCGCCGCCCAGGAAGGTGGTCACGCGAGAGGACCGCATCGGGTCCGAGGCCCGCAGCCGCGGCACGTGGCGGCGCTGCGTCCGCCCGGTCTCCGGGTCGGCGATCCGGAAGCTGATGATCCCGAGCGCGGGGTCCTCGGCGAAGGCCTGGCGGCACAGCTCGGCGGTGTCGGTGCGCTCCAGCAGCCCGTCGTCGTCCAGGAAGAGCAGCACGTCCACGTCGCGGCCGCCGGGGCCGAAGGCCTCGATGCCGACGTTGCGGCCGCCCGGGATGCCGAGGTTCTCGGGCAGGTCGACGCAGCGGACGCCCGAAGGCAGGTCCACCACCTCGGCGACCTTCACGCCCTGGCCCACGACGACGACCTCGATCGGGTCGCCGTCCTGGCGGGCCACCGAGTCGAGGAGCGCCTTGAGCTCGTCGGGCCGGTTGCCCATGGTGATGATCACGGCGCCCAGCCGCATCGGGGCGCTCACTTGAGCCTGCTGGACGCGAGGATCGACACCAGGTGCAGCACGGTCTGGAGCATCGCGATGCCCGCGAGGACTGCGACGCCGACCCGGGACCAGTACAGGTCGCCGCGCATCTGGTCCAGGACGGCCAGCCCCAGGATCAGCAGCGAGGCCTCGATGCCGAGGATCAGGCGGTGGAACTTGAGCGCGGCGGCGGCCCGGCGCGCAAGGGCCATGCCCTTGGCGCGCGGCTCGGCCGCGGCGTCCTTGACCACGGGCTTGCCGGCCTGGTGGCGGGCGACGCCGACCAGGTCGGTCTCCGCCTTGATCAGGATGGCGCCGAGCCCCGCGAGGGTGCCCAGGAAGGCCCACAGCCAGTCGGCACCGCCGGTGCCCCACAGGTCGGCGGCGCGCAGGCCGAAGCCGACCAGGACCGCCGCGTCGCACAGGTAGGCGCCGACCCGGTCCAGGTAGACCCCGGAGAGCGAGTACTGCTTCTTCCAGCGGGCGACCTCGCCGTCGACGCAGTCGAGCAGCAGGTACATCTGGACCGCGACCACGCCGAGGACGGCGCCCCAGATGCCCGGCACCAGCAGGGCGGGCAGGGCGAGGACGCCGGCGAGGGTCATCAGGTAGGTCAGCTGGTTGGGCGTGACCTTGGTGGTGACCAGGAAACGGGTGATGCGCAGGGAGATCTCGCGCATGTAGAGGCGCCCGCCCCAGTGCTCGCCGCTGACCCGGTCCTTCACGCCCGCGGGGTGAACGACGGGCCGGAGTTCAGCTACGGATGGTCTTGGCATAGTCGGCGTAAGCGTCCCTGATCTCGGCGGCGGACAGGTTGAGGTGCTCCAGGATGGTGAAGCGTCCCGGGCGGGTCTGGGGGGCGTACTCGACGGCCGCGACGAACTCGTCGATGCTGAAGCCGATCTCCTCGGGCGCCACCGGCAGGCCGTGCCGGCGCAGCACCTCGACGAAGTGGCCGGCCGCGTCCGCGGCTCCGCGCAGGTGCATCGCGAAGGCCGCCCCGATGCCGACCTGCTCGCCGTGGAGCGCGGAGCGCCCCGGGTAGAGCAGGTCGAAGGCGTGGCTGATCTCGTGGCAGGCGCCGGACGAGGGGCGGGAGTCCCCGCTGATCGACATGGCGATGCCGGAGAGCACCAGCGCCTCGGAGAGCACGGTGAGGAACTCGTCGTCGCCGCAGCCGCCGGGGTGGCGCAGCACGGACTCGCCCGCGGTACGGGCCATGGCGGCGGCCAGGCCGTCCACGGGCTCGCCGGTGGTCCGGTGCGAGAGCTCCCAGTCGGCGATCGCCGAGATGTTGGAGATCGCGTCGCCGATGCCGGCGCGGATGAACCGCACCGGGGCTTCCTTGATCACGTCGAGGTCGATCACCATGGCGATCGGGGTGGGGACGCCGTAGGAGCCGCGGCCGTTGTCGTTGTCCAGGATGGACACCGGCGAGCAGATGCCGTCGTGCGAGAGGTTGGTGGCGACGGCCACCATGGGCAGCCCGACCCGCGCCGCGGCGTACTTGGCCACGTCGATGATCTTGCCGCCGCCCAGGCCCACGACGGCGTCGTAGCGGCGGCCCTTTATGTCGTCGGCCAGCTTGACCGCGGAGTCGATGGTGCCGTCGACGACCGCGTACCAGTCGGCGTGCGGCAGCACGGGCTCCAGCTTGGCGCGCAGCGCCACGCCGGAGCCCCCGCTGATCGCGATGGCCAGCTTGCCGGAGGCGGAGATCCGCTGGTCGGCCAGGAGACCGGCCAGGTCGTCCATCGCCCCGCGACTGATGTCGACGACGACGGGCGAGGGGATGAGCCTCGTCAGTACTGGCATGCGATGGTCCGGCCCTTGGCGAGGTCGTCGTGGTTGTCGATCTCGACCCACTTGACGTCGCCGATGGGGGCCACGTCGACGGTGAAGCCGTCGTTGACGAGCTGCTGGTAGCCGTCCTCGTAGTACAGGTCCGGGTCGCGCTCGAAGGTGGTCTTCAGGGCCTCGGCGAGGGCCTCGGCGGCCTCGGCCTCGATCAGCGTGACACCGATGTACTCGCCGGTGGCGTCGGCGGGGTCCATCAGCTTGGTGATCTTCTGAACGCCCTTGCCGTCGGCGGTGACGACCTTCATCTCCTCGTCGGCCAGGCTCTTGACCGTGTCGAGGGCCAGGATGATCTTCTGGCCGTTGCCGCGGGCGGCGAGGAGGGTCTCCTCGACGGAGACCGGGTGGACGGTGTCGCCGTTGGCGAGGATCACACCGCGCCGCAGGACCTCACGCGCGCACCACAGGGAGTAGGCGTTGTTCCACTCCTCGGCCTTGTCGTTGTCGATCAGCGTGATCTTCAGGCCGTACTTGGCCTCCAGCGCGGCCTGGCGCGCGTAGACGGCCTCCTTGCGGTAGCCGACGACGATCGCGACCTCGGTGAGACCGACCGCGGCGAAGTTGCCGAGGGTCAGGTCGAGGACCGTCAGGCTCTCCTCGTCGCCCTCGGGGCCGACGGGCACGAGGGCCTTGGGCAGGGTGTCGGTGTAGGGACGCAGGCGGCGTCCCGCACCGGCAGCGAGTACAAGGCCGATCATGCTGGTTCTCCTTCGTCATGTACGGCGGGTGCCCCGGAGGAGACCCAGAAGCGGATGCTCTCCACGAGCACCACGAGTGCCACGAACACGGCCACGACCGTGAGCGCGACGGGGAAGTCCGATGCGCGGTCCACGAGGACGGCGGCGAGGACCGTGGCCAGCAGGACCCGGCCCTCGTGGCCGCCGATCGTCCGCACCAGCCAGTGCGGGGGCGCGCCGGTGCCGCCGCGAATGCGGTACACCGTGTCGTAGTGATGGTAGGCGACCGCCGCGATCAGGCCGAATGCCGCGGGAAGGGCCCCGGGCACGCCCGCCTTGGCGGCGAGCGCGAGGACCGTCACGTATTCGGCCGCGCGGAACAGCGGCGGGATCAGCCAGTCGAGCGCACCCCCCAGCGGGGCGGCGACGGCGAGACCGGCGGTCATGGCGTAGATCACGGCCACGGCGATCAGCCGCGGGTCGCCGAAGGGGAGGTAGAGGGCGGCCCCGGCCATCAGCACGGTGCCGAGGGCTGCGACGTACACGGAGCCGAAGGATCCGGCACGGCCGCGCAGCAGGCGGGCCTGCAGCTCGGCGAGGGGACCGGAGTCGGCGAGGTCGGCGAGCGCCTGGGCGGCGCGGTCGGTGCGCCGGGCCTTGCGGGTCAGGGAGCGGAGCACCCGGCCTGCGGTGGTGTAGAGCGCACCGAAGGCGCAGCCGACGATCAGGGCGTAGAAGACGATCCGGGGGGTGGTGCAGGCGGTCAGGAGCGCGATCATCGCCCAGCGCTCGCCGATCGGCAGGATGATCATCCGCCGGACCCAGACCGTCCAGCCCACGCTGTCGAGCCGGTCCGAGAGGGCGGCCGTGGGGCTGGTGTTGGCGGTGGCGTCGTGATTGGCCTCGTTGAAGGAGAAGTCCACGACGTGCCGGCAGGTCATCAGGATCATCGCGCCGAGGGCGAGACCCCAGACGTCGTCGCCGTTCCGGGCCGCGCCGAGCGCGAGGCCCGCGTAGAAGGAGTACTCCTTCGCCCGGTCGAAGGTGGCGTCGAGCCAGGCGCCCATCGTCGAGTACTGCAGGGAGTAGCGGGCGAGCTGCCCGTCGGTGCAGTCCAGGACGAAGGAGACGATGAGCAGCACACCGGCCGCGACGTAGCCCCAGCGCTCGCCCGTGGCGGCGCAGCCGGCCGCGATCAGCGCGGTGATCAGCGAGGCGGTGGTGACCTGGTTGGGGGTCAGGCCGCGGCGCGCGCACCAGCGGGCGATGTAGCGCGAGTACGGGCTGATGCAGAAGGTGGTGAAGAACCCGTCGCGGGACTTCACGGCGGAGCGCAGGCGTACGGCCTCCTCGTCCACGGCGGCGACGGCGGCCGAGGCCGCGGCGCGCTCGTCCGCGTCGGCGGGGACGGCGGCGACCAGGCTGCCGAGCTCGGGCCGCTGGACGGCGGTACCGGTGGCTTCGACGGCGGCGGCGAGCCGGTCGGCGTAGGGGCGGGAGCCGTCGGCGCCCTCGGTGGCGACGGCCTTGTCGAGGGCCTCGCGGGCACCCGCCTGCACGCAGAGCGCGCCGGTGACGGCGCAGGCGTCGAAACGCGGGTCGGTCAGCGCGAGCCGCAGCGCGTGGACGTGCCCGACGAAGGCGGTGTCCACGACGGCCACCCGCTGATCGGCGGGTACGCCGGCCAGTGCGGCGGCGGCGTCCTGGGGGCCGGCGGCCGGGCGGACCTCGAAGCCGAGGGAGCGGAGCTCGTCCGCGAGCGGTGATCCGGGGACCGGCAGGCCGGTGAGGATGACGGTCGGCAGACGAACTCACTCCTTGTAACGGATTCCGAACGGGCGCGCCCGTGGGGCGGCGGCACGTCGGCAGAGGCTATCGGATGAATGGAAGCAGGGGTTCATCACCCGTTCACGCCCCGACAAGCCGAATATCCGGGCTCCGGGCCGGGTCGCGATCATCATCGGTGATCACGACGCGGTACCACAAACGGCGTGGATGTTACGGTGGACACGCCCCTGAAGGTGTCGGGTGGAAAGAGGTGGGTTGATGACCGTCGCAGTGGTCGCGGCCGAGCGCTGCGAACTCCGGTGCATCCCCACTTCCCCCCGGGCGACCGGCCGGGCCTGATCCACCGCTCCCCCAGCGTGCGCCGAGGGGAGCCCCAGATCGGCCGGAGCCCCTTTTCAAGGGTTCACGTTGACCGACGACACCGATTTCACCGGCACCATCGACGACGCCGTCGAGGCGTTCTTCACCCTTCATCACGCACTGCCCCGGCAGGCTCCGGGCTCCGACGCGAGCACCCGCCGCCTGCTGTCCCTGTGCGGACCCCTGCCCGAGCGGCCCCGCGTCCTCGACCTGGGCTGCGGTCCGGGCCGCAGCGCGCTGCTGCTCGCAGCCGAGGCGGGCGGGTCCGCCGGCGGCGGCGCCGAGGTGACCGCCGTCGACCTGCACGCCCCCTTCCTCGACGAGCTCCGCACGGCCGCCGCCGCCCGCGGGCTCGCCGACCGGGTCCGCACCGTCGAGGCGGACATGAACGCGCTCCCCGCCGAGGAGGTCGAGGACGGCTCCTACGACCTCGTCTGGGCGGAGGGCTCCGCATACATCCTGGGCTTCGACACCGCGCTCGCGCGGTGGAAGCGGCTGCTCGCCCCGGGCGGCACGCTCGTGCTGACCGAGTGCGAGTGGACGGCCGCGCAGCCGTCCGCCGGAGCACGCGCCTTCTGGGACGCCCAGTACCCGCTGCGCTCGACCGCCGGCAACCTCGCGGCCGCCCGGGCCGCCGGCTACCGGGTACTCGGAGTGCACCCGCTGCCCGGCTCCGACTGGGACGAGTACTACGGCCCGCTCGCCGAGCGGGTCCGCGACCTCGGTGGCGAGCCCTCCCCCGCGATGGCGCGGGCACTGGCCGCCACCCGCGAGGAGCTGGGCGTACGGGCCCGTCACGGCCACGAGTACGGGTACACGGGCTACGTCCTGCGCCCGGTGGAGGCCGGTGACGGCGACGTCTGGCCGACCCGGCCGGAGACCGCGGCGGACACGGCCGCCGTACGGGCGGTCAATCTGGCGGCCTTCCAGACCCCTCTGGAAGCGGATCTCGTGGACGCCCTGCGCGCGGACGGCTCCTGGCTGCCGGGGCTGTCGTACGTGGCCGAGGCCCCCGACGGGTCGGTCGCGGCGCACGCCCTGCTCACCCGGTGCGAGGTCGGCGGCGCCCCGGCGCTGGCGCTGGCCCCGGTGGCCGTCGATCCGGCGCACCAGCGCTCGGGGGCGGGCAGTGCGGTCGTCCGGGCCCTGCTGGCGGCGGCCCGGGAGCGGGGCGAGTCGCTGGTGCTGGTCCTGGGGCACCCGTCCTACTACCCGCGCTTCGGTTTCACGGCCGCGTCGCGGTTCGGGATCCGGGCGCCCTTCGAGGTTCCGGACGGGGCCTTGATGGCGCTGGTGCTGGACGGTTCCGTCCCGGTCCCGGCGGGCACGATCACGTATCCGGCCCCGTTCGGAGTCTGACGCGCGTGAGCGGTGCGTGACGCGATCCGCCCCCCGTCGCCGAGGTCCTAGCACGCGACGGGGGGCGGACATGCACGGATCTCCGAAGTGGGGACAAGCCTCTTTTGTACGGCAGACTGAAGGCCGAAGTCCGAAGCGAAGGATGGGTATGCCGACCACACCAGCCACCGCCGCGAACAGCGCGTCCAACGGCACCGGTACTCAAGAACCGATCATGCTCGAACTGGTCGACGAGTCCGGCAACACCATCGGCACGGCGGAGAAGCTCTCCGCCCATCAGGCGCCCGGGCAGCTGCACCGGGCGTTCTCCGTGTTCCTGTTCGACGAGCAGGGCCGTCTGCTGCTCCAGCAGCGGGCCCTCGGGAAGTACCACTCGCCGGGCGTCTGGTCGAACACCTGTTGCGGCCACCCGTACCCCGGGGAGTCCCCGTTCGCGGCTGCGGCCCGACGGACCCACGAAGAGCTGGGGCTGTCGCCGTCGCTGCTCGCGCAGGCGGGAACGGTGCGCTACAACCACCCGGACCCCGCGTCGGGGCTCGTGGAGCAGGAGTTCAATCACCTGTTCGTGGGACTTGCGCAGGCTGCCGTGCGGCCGGATCCGGAAGAGGTCGAGGACACCGCCTTCGTCACCGCCGAGGAGCTGGCGAAGCGGCACGCCGAAGTGCCGTTCTCGGCCTGGTTCATGACCGTGCTGGACGCGGCGCGGCCCGCGATCCGCGAGCTGACCGGCGACGCGGCGGGCTGGTAGCCCGTACGCCGTCCCCGTCTCCCCCGCCGCTCGCCGTCGGCCGTCCGACGCTCAGCGGACGGTCGGCGGGGTGGCGAGCGGGAGGGCCGCCCAGATGACCTTGCCGCCGGTCGAGGTGTGCTCGACGTCGCAGGCCCCGCCGGCCTCCAGGGTGATCTCCCGGACGAGCAGCAGGCCGCGGCCGCCGGTCTGGCCGAAGTCGGCCTCCAGCGCCTTGGGGCGGTAGGGGTGGTTGTCCTCGACTGCCACCCGGATCCACTCGCGGCCGATCGCGACTTCGACCGCGACCTCGGGCGAGAGCAAAGCCGCGTGCCGGACCGAGTTCGTCACGAGTTCGGAGACGATCAGGAGCAGGGAGTACACGAGGTCCTGATCGGCCGGCACCCCCTGGCGCCCGAGCAGGTCCCGGACGGCCCGGCGGGCCTGCGGAACGGATTCTTCTACTGCGGGAGCGGTGAACCTCCACACGCCCTCGTAGGCGAGGGGGTCGGCCGGAGCCCCCGGCGCCCCCTCCTCGGCTTGCGGGCCGCTCCCGCTGGCGTCCATCTTCCGGCCCCCGTCTTCACGCTCGATCGTCTCCACGCGACAAGAGTGGGGAAGCCGCGGGTCGGGGCCGTACTGCTGACCAGAAGTCAGCGGCAATCGGACACTTTCTGACCACTGGCTTATGACAGCGTCAGTTGTTGGTCTGTTCCTGATCTTCTGCCGGACGCTTCTCGGCCGCATCGCCCGCCCCCTGCTCGGCGCCGGTCTCCGGCCCCGCCGCCGTCCCCGCCTCGTCTTCCCTGACCAACCCCAGAATGCGCCGCGCCCCCATGCCCATGGCGATGAGGCTCAGGCCGTCGAACAGCAGGGCGAGCGAGAAGAAGGTTCCGATCACGTACAGACTGTTGCCGGGCCAGTTGGAGAGGATCAGGAAGCCGAGCAGCACGCCGAAGGCTCCCTGGACGAGCGCGAGCCCGAAGTCGGCCCCGCGTACCACCAGTGCGCCGACCAGCCGGACCAGTCCCCCGGTGAGGAAGAGCAGGGCCGCGAACATGGTCAGCGCCTCGGCGCTCGCCTCTGGGCGGCGCAGGATCACGAAGCCCGCCGCGATGTTGAGTGCGGCGACGATGACGGCGAGCCAGAAGTGGCTGCTGCCCCGCGACTGCACCGCCTGCACCAGGCCGACCACGCCGCCGATGAGCAGCAGCCAGCCGAAGAGGAGCATCGAGGTCAGCGTGGCCAGGCCCGTGTGGACGAGACCGACCGCACCGGCCAGCACGAGGAGCACCCCGAGCACGGCCATCAGCCCGAAGCTGCGGCTGGCCTTCGCCTTCTCCCGCTGCGGTTGCCCGGTCCCGGCCGCGGTGCGCCGCGCACGGTCTGCGCCCATGGGCGTGCCACCTCCTCGCACCCCCGATGCACCCCCGGCGGACTCTCTGATCATAGGATTCACCGCCCGGGATAGCATCCGGCGCATGGACGCAGCCATGGACGCAACCCTCCTGCACACGGTCTCCGACGGGGTCGCCACCGTCGTCGTCTCGCACCCCGCCAAGCGCAACGCCATGACCGCCGCGATGTGGCGGGCGCTCCCCGGGCTGCTGGACGTCCTGGCGGGCGACCCGGCCGTACGGGTGCTCGTCCTGACCGGGGCCGGGCCGACGTTCTGCGCGGGCGCCGACATCTCCTCCCTCAACGGGGACGACGACCCGCGGGCCCTGGCCGTCGCGGCGGAGGAGGCCCTGGCGGCCTTCCCTAAGCCGACGCTGGCGGCGATCCGCGGGTTCTGCGTGGGCGGCGGCAGCCAGCTGGCGGCCGCGTGCGACCTGCGCTTCGCCGAGGAGGGGGCCTCCTTCGGGGTGACCCCGGCGAAGCTGGGCATCGTCTACCCGGCGTCCTCCACGCGCCGGCTCGCCTCCCTGGTGGGTCCGGCCTGGGCCAAGTACCTCCTCTTCTCCGCGGAGCTGATCGGGGCGGAGCAGGCGCTGCGCGCCGGGTTCCTGAACGAGCTGCTGCCGGCCGGTCAGCTGGACAAGCGCGTGGCCGAGTTCACCCGGATCCTGGCCTCCCGCTCGCAGCTGACCCAGGCGGCGGCCAAGGAGTTCGCGGACGGCCGCACCGACCGGGACGGCCACTGGGAGGCGCAGGCGGCCGGGAGCGACGACACCGCCGAGGGGGTCGCCGCGTTCCTGGACCGCCGGGCTCCGCACTTCACGTGGACGCCGTGACGACGGAGGACACGCTCTGAGGCCGTGTCCGCAGAGTCCCGCCCGCGCGGCGGGCCGCGGGCGGCCGACGCTCCTCTGCGGACACTCGCTAGCCCGGCATCCCGTGGCCGCGCAGCCGCGCGACGAGGGCGGCCGGGGCCTTGTCGGGCGAGCCGGCGTCGTAGGGCGGCTGGGGGTCGTACTCGGTCATCAGCTGGACGGCCCGGGCGAAGTCGTCTCCGGCGATGCGGCCGAGCAGGGTGAGTCCCATGTCGATTCCGGAGGACACCCCGGCGGCGGTCACGTACTTCCCGTCGAACACCACGCGCTCGCCGGTGGGCTCGGCACCGAACTTCGCCAGCTGGTCCAGGTACAGCCAGTGGCTGGTGGCCCGCCGTCCCTCCAGGAGCCCGGCGGAGGCCAGCAGCAGGGATCCGGTGCACACCGAGGTGGTCCAGGTGCTGCTGGCGTCGACCGTGCGCAGCCAGTCCATGACCACGCGATCGGCCATCTCCACTTCGGGGTGCGGCCCGCCGGGCACGAGGACGACGTCGGGGCGGGTGACCTCGTCGAGCCCCTTGTCGGCGACGAGCGCGAGCGCCCCGTTGTCGGTGCGCACGGGCCCGGGCCGCTCGGAGACGAAGACGACCTCGGCGCCGGTCAGCCGGCCGAGGGTGTCGAAGGGGCCGATGGCGTCGAGGGCGGTGAAGCGGTCGTAGAGCAGTACGGCGATCTGCATGGCTCCTCCGGAGCGGTCGAACGGCTGCGGCCCGGTCCCTGCACCCCCCGCACCGGCCCGTGGCAACGTATCGTGTTCGGACCACCTCACCTCGTGACCGCGGACCTGCCGTCAACCGGGGCCGGGTCGGCGCGCCGATAGGATCGGCCTCATCATGACTGCAACCCTCGTCGCCAAGAAGCTCACCGCCGCGCACGGCGAGCGCACACTGTTCGCCGATCTCGACCTCGTCGTCGCGCCCGGTGACGTCATCGGTCTCGTCGGCGTGAACGGCGCCGGGAAGTCGACCCTGCTGCGCCTGCTCGCCGGGCTGGACGCCCCCGAGACCGGGGAGCTGCGGCTCTCGCCGCCCACCGCCGCCGTCGGCCACCTCCCGCAGGAGCCGGAGCGCCGGCCCGAGGAGTCGGTCCGGGACTTCCTGGCCCGGCGTACGGGCGTGGCCACCGCTCAGGCGGAACTCGACGCGGCGACGCAGGGCCTGGTGGACGGCACGCCCGGCGCGGACGACGCGTACGCGACCGCGCTCGACCGGTGGCTGGACCTGGGCGGCGCAGACCTGGACGAGCGCGCCCAGGAGGTGGCCGACGAGCTGGGTCTCGCGGTCGGCCTGGACCTGCCGATGACGGCGCTCTCCGGCGGCCAGGCGGCCCGTGCGGGCCTGGCCTCGCTCCTGCTCTCCCGCTACGACGTCTTCCTGCTCGACGAGCCGACCAACGACCTGGACCTGGACGGTCTGGAACGGCTGGAGCGGTTCGTCAAGGGGTTGCGCGCCGGCACCGTCGTGATCAGCCACGACCGCGAGTTCCTGGCGCGGACCGTCACCAAGGTGCTCGAACTCGACCTGGCGCAGCAGCAGATCAACCTCTACGGCGGCGGCTACGACTCCTACCTCGAAGAACGCGCGCGGGCCCGCAGCCACGCGCGCGAGGAGTTCGAGGAGTACGCGGACAAGAGGGCCTCGCTCGAGGGGCGGGCCCAGATGCAGCGCAACTGGATGGACAAGGGCGTGCGCAATGCCCGCCGCAAGACCACCGACAACGACAAGATCGGCAAGGCGCTGCGCGGCGAGTCCAGCGAGAAGCAGGCCGCCAAGGCCCGCCAGACGCAGCGTGCCATCGAGCGGCTGGAGGTCGTCGAGGAGCCCCGCAAGGAGTGGGAGCTGCGCATGGAGATCGCGGCCGCCCCGCGCTCGGGCTCCGTGGTGGCCACTCTGCGCGAGGCGGCCGTCAAGCGCGGGGACTTCGCCTTCGGTCCGGCCAGCCTGCAGATCGACTGGGCGGACCGGGTGGCGATCACCGGGGCCAACGGCGCCGGCAAGTCCACCCTCCTCGCCGTGCTCCTGGGCCGGCTGGCCCCGGACTCCGGCTCCGCCGCCCTCGGTTCGGGCGTCCTGGTCGGCGAGGTCGACCAGGCACGCGGCCTGTTCCTCGGCGGCGAGCCCCTGCTGGAGGCGTTCTGCGCGGCGGTCCCCGACACCGAGCCCGCCGAAGTGCGCACACTGCTGGCCAAGTTCGGGCTGAAGGCAACTCACGTCCTGCGCCCGGCGGCGACCCTCTCCCCCGGCGAGCGCACCCGCGCGGCCCTGGCCCTGCTGCAGGGCCGCGGGGTGAACCTGCTGGTCCTGGACGAGCCGACCAACCACCTCGACCTGGCGGCGATCGAGCAGCTGGAGTCCGCCCTGGAGACTTACGAGGGCACCCTGCTGCTGGTCACGCACGACCGCCGGATGCTCGACGCGGTCCACGTGACCCGCCGCCTGGAGGTCTCGGCCGGCAAGGTCACCGAGCTGTAGCGGCGGCCGGGCCCGTCGCGCGTCCGGGCCGGTGACCCGTACGGGCCCGTCACACGTCCGGGCCCGTGACGCGTCCGGCCCGTCACGCCTCCGCGTCGGTCGGGGGGCGGCGCTTGCGGGCCATCTTCCGGGCGACGAAGGTGCGCGGGAGGTGGCGGACGGCGAGGGCGTAGGCCTGGTAGCGGCGGCCGGTGATGCTGACCGGGCGGCGCAGGGCCAGGTCCTTGAGCGCCTGCTCGACCACGGCCTCCGGCTCCAGCCAGACCGCGTCGCGCAGCGCGCTGACGTCCATCCCGGCGCGTTCCTGGAACTCGGTGCGGGTGAAACCGGGGACGACGGCCAGGACCCTGACGTTGTAGGGCTCCATGTCCACCCGGAGGGACTCGCTGAACGCGGTGATCCAGGCTTTGGCGGCCCCGTAGGTGCCCGTGGGCAGCAGTCCGGCCACCGAGGAGACGTTGACGACGGCCCCGCGGCGGCGCGCGCGCAGGCCGGGCAGCGCGGCGTGGGTGAGCCGCAGCGGGACCTTGACGAGCAGGTCGAGCATCCGCTCCTCGTCCTCGGCCGGGCTGTACGGGAAGGGCGCGGGGAGCCCGAAACCCGCGTTGTTGACCAGGATGTCCACGGGCCGGGCGCGGTCGGCGAGCCGTTCGGCGACCGCTGTCAGGTCCGCCGGGTCCAGCAGGTCGGCGGGCAGCACCTCGGAGGCGGTGCCGTACTCGCGGGCCAGTGCGTCGGCGACGGCGCCGAGCCGGTCCTTGTCGCGGGCGACGAGGACCAGGTCGCAGCCCTTGGCGGCGAATCCTCGGGCGAAGGCCGCGCCCAGTCCGGCGCTGGCTCCGGTGATCAGTACGGTGGTCACGACGCGTTCACTTCCTCGGTGGTGGCCGGCGAGGTGTAGGCCTCGGCGACGTCGACGAGGAACCGGGCCTCGTCCGCCAGGTCCCCGCCTTCGTTCGAACTCTGGATGGCCGCGGGCAGTTCCAGCGCGGCCGCCTCGCCCGCCTGCCCGGGCAGTCCGGCGAGCTTGGCCCGCCGTGCGTCCTTCAGTACGCGGGCCAGCGCGGCCGCGGTGCGCCGCTGCTCGGGGATCCCGTGGCCGGCGACGTGGCCGCGCGCCTGCTCCAGGGCGCCCGGACGGGCGTACTCCCCCAGGATCAGGATGGCGTCGCGCGTCTCGATGACCTTGCGGTAGACCAGCAGGTCGCGCTGGACCGGCGGCCACAGCAGTTCCGCCACCCGGGAGCTCCTCGGCTTGTTGAGGGCGACGTGCGGAACCGCCTCGACCAGGTCCCGCCACAGCGGCCACAGGCGCCAGGCGGTGGCGATGTCGGCGAAGGTGCGGCGGAAGGTGAACAGGGTGGGCACGAGGATCGCGGCCGCGCGCAGCAGGCCGTGCAGGTTCATCAGCAGCGGGAGGGCGGGCATCGCCCAGGTGCTGGCGAACAGCGCCTTGGCCAGGTAGGCCAGCCAGAACAGTCCGGCGAGCGCGGTACCGAGGCCGAAGAGGCGCAGGCCGGCCGCCAGCCCGCGGCTCCGGGTGCGCCGGCTGTAGCGCCAGCACAGCGCCACGCAGAGGGTGTTGGCGATGACGTGGGCCGAGATCAGCACGAGCCAGTACGCGAGGGACGGCACCGGGTCGCCGACCGGGGGCATGGTGTGCGTGCCGTGGCCGGGCGCGGCGGCGTCCAGGGCCACGAGGACGGCCAGCCAGGCCGTGGTGGCGGCGCAGGAGGCGAGTTGGAGGCGGCGGCCGCGGGTGGCGGCGGCGACGAAGTAGAGCACGGCGCCCGCCGACAGCACCCCGATGAGGTTGCGGACGAGGCCGATGGCGTGGGCGTAGGCCGCGCCCCGGTCCATGGCGTAGGCGACGACCTCGGGCAGGTTCAGGGTCATCGCGGCGGCGGCGGTCGCGACGGCCAGCCACAGCCCGCGCTGCTGGGGCGAGCGCAGGGCGCCCGGGGCGCGCAGCAGCACGGCGGCCCACAGGCACACCACGCCGGGGACGGCGAGCCAGTTGCCGAAGTCGGTCAGGTCATTCGCCATCGGTGCCCCGCTCGTACCCCATGGCGGACTCCAGGCGGGCCAGGGTGCCCCGTTCCCGGGCGGGGGTGCGCGGGCCGGCGTTCGCGGTGCGGATGCGGATCATGCTGGCGAGCATCTCCGCCTCCTGTTCCTGGCGGGTGGTGTAGTTGGTGCGTCCGAGCACGACGGGGGCGCCGTCGTCGGTGTCCTCGCCCTCCAGCGAGTTGTGTCCGAAGAGGATGTGGCCGAGCTCGTGGAGGACGATGTGCTCGCGGTGCAGCGGGGTGGTCTGCGCCTCGTAGAAGACGTAGTCGACGCTGGCCGTGCCCACCCACAGGCCGCAGACCCCGGATTCAGCCGCCTCCTTGGGGAGCGGGTGGAGCCGGATGGGGCGGCCGCGCTGCTCGGCCATCCGTGCGCACAGGACGTCGAGGGAGAACGGGTGGGTCAGATCCAGATGGCCGAGAATGTTCTCGCACCTTTTGCGAAGGCTGAGTTGCCGGTGGGACATGTGATCCCTCTTCGGACCCTTTCCGGGGCAGCGTCGGTAGGCGTGTGTGGGCATGGGCATGACGTCCTGTGCCTTCAAGGCGGCCTCGGGGAATGCAGTCCTGAGGGAGGAAACACGGAAGCCCGTCCGCCGGTGACGAACGGGCGTTCCACCATGCCTACAGATCTTGTACGCGAGTTGGCAAGGAAAGTCCCCAGGTGGGGAACCTATTCGGCCATCACGAACGAAGATCCTCACGCGCCGGGTGGCCGGGGGCCGCCCCTGGGGGTGCGGAAGTCCTCCCGCACCCCCGCGACGCCCGGGTCACCGCTTGCGGCGCTCCTCGGGAGCGGTGAGGCCGGCCCGGCGCAGGGCGTCGGCCATCGCGCTGTTCGCGGGGGCGGGTGCGCCGCCGCCCTGCCGCTGCCGGCCCTGGCCGCCGCCCTGGGACTGGCCGCGTTCGCCCTGGTTGCGGCCGCCGCCCTGGCCGGCCGCACCGCCGCGCTGCTGCGGGGGACGGCCGCCGCCGCGCCGCTCGTCGCGCTGGCGCGGGGCGCCGGCACCGCGTTCCGCCCCGGCCTCGTCCTCCAGCCGCAGGGTCAGCGAGATCCGTTTGCGCGGGATGTCGACGTCCATGACCTTGACGCGGACGATGTCGCCGGGCTTGACCACGTCCCGGGGGTCCTTGACGAAGGTCTTCGACAGCGCCGAGACGTGCGCCAGACCGTCCTGGTGGACGCCGATGTCGATGAAGGCGCCGAAGGCGGCCACGTTGGTGACGACGCCCTCCAGGATCATCCCCGGGGCCAGGTCGCCGATCTTCTCGACACCCTCCTTGAAGGTCGCCGTCTTGAAGGCGGGGCGCGGGTCGCGGCCGGGCTTCTCCAGCTCGCGCAGGATGTCGGTCACCGTGGGCAGACCGAAGGCCTCGGTGACGAACTGCTCGGGCCGCAGGGAGCGCAGGACGCCGGTGTTGCCGATGAGCGCGGCCACCTCGCCGCCCGCCGTCTTCCCCATCGCCCGGACCACCGGATAGGCCTCGGGGTGCACGGCGGAGGCGTCCAGCGGGTCGTCCCCGCCGCGGATCCGCAGGAAGCCCGCGCACTGCTCGTACGCCTTGGGGCCGAGGCGGGCCACGTCCTTGAGGCCCTTGCGGTTGCTGAAGGGGCCGTTGGCGTCGCGGTGGGCGACGATGTTCTCGGCGAGGGTCCCGCTGATGCCGGAGACCCGCGAGAGCAGGGGCGCGGAGGCGGTGTTGACGTCGACGCCGACGCCGTTCACACAGTCCTCGACCACCGCGTCGAGGGAGCGGGACAGCTTCACCTCGGACAGGTCGTGCTGGTACTGGCCGACGCCGATGGACTTCGGGTCGATCTTGACCAGTTCGGCCAGCGGGTCCTGGAGGCGGCGGGCGATGGAGACGGCGCCGCGCAGCGACACGTCCATGCCGGGCAGTTCCTGCGAGGCGAAGGCGGAGGCGGAGTACACGGAGGCGCCCGCCTCCGAGACCATCACCTTGGTGAGCCCGAGGTCGGGGTGGCGGGAGATCAGGTCCCCGGCCAGCTTGTCGGTCTCCCGGGACGCGGTGCCGTTGCCGATGGCGACCAGCTCGACCGCGTGCTCCTTCGCGAGGCGGGCCAGCTTGGCGATCGACTCGTCCCACTTGTTGGCGGGCACGTGCGGGTAGATCACGTCGGTGGCCACGACCTTGCCGGTGGCGTCCACGACGGCGACCTTCACACCGGTACGGAAGCCCGGGTCGAGGCCGAGGGTGGCCCGGGTGCCGGCGGGCGCCGCGAGCAGCAGGTCGCGCAGGTTCGACGCGAAGACGCGCACGGCCTCGTCCTCGGCGGCCTGGCGCAGCCGCATCCGCAGGTCGATGCCGAGGTGCACCTGGATTTTGGTGCGCCAGCACCAGCGGACCGTGTCGGCGAGCCACTTGTCACCGGGGCGGCCGCGGTCGGCGACGCCGAAGCGGCGCGCGATCATGCCCTCGTAGGTGGAGGGGCCGGGGGTGCCGGCGTCCTCGGGGGCCTCCGGCTCCAGGTTGAGGTCGAGGACCTCCTCCTTCTCGCCGCGCAGCATGGCGAGGACGCGGTGCGAGGGCAGCGCGGTGAACGGCTCGGCGAAGTCGAAGTAGTCGGCGAACTTGGCGCCGGCCTCCTCCTTGCCCTCGCGGACCTTCGCGGCGAGCCGGCCGCGGCCCCACATGCGCTCGCGGAGCTCGCCGATGAGGTCGGCGTCCTCGGCGAACCGCTCGGTGAGGATGGCGCGGGCGCCCTCCAGGGCGGCAGCCGGGTCGGCGACGCCCTTGTCGGCGTCGACGAACGCGGCCGCCGCGGCGGCCGGTTCCACCGACGGGTCGGCCAGCAGGCCGTCCGCGAGGGGTTCCAGGCCGGCCTCGCGGGCGATCTGCGCCTTGGTCCGGCGCTTGGGCTTGAAGGGCAGGTAGATGTCCTCCAGGCGCGCCTTGGTGTCGGCCGCGTTGATCCGGGCCTCCAGCTCGGCGTCGAGCTTGCCCTGCTCCCGTACGGAGTCCAGGATCGCCGCGCGCCGGTCCTCCAGCTCGCGCAGATACCTCAGCCGCTCCTCGAGGGTGCGCAGCTGGGCGTCGTCGAGCATCTCGGTCGCTTCCTTGCGGTAGCGCGCGATGAACGGCACGGTGGAGCCGCCGTCGAGCAGCTCGACGGCGGCCTTGACCTGCCGCTCCCGTACGCCGAGCTCCTCGGCGATCCTGCCTTCGATGGACATCGTCACGATCGGGTCCCGCCTGCCTTCGTTTGCACTGGAAGGCTGCCAATTGTGGCAGGTGGTCGTGACGGACCGCGGGAGCCCTGCCCGTCAGGCCCTGCCCATGAGGTCCCTCGGGAAGGCTCCTGCGGTCACGGCCTTGACGACGAGGGCGCCGCCGAGCTCGGTGAGGCGGGCCAGTCCGTCCGCGCCCAGGTGCTCGTAGGGTGCCGCGTCGAGGCGGTCGGTGTCGCTCTCCAGCTGCTCGCGCAGGGCCGCGCCGTCCTCGGTCAGCTCGCCGGCGGCGTCGAGCACGCCGCGCTCGCGCAGGCGGCCGGCCGCGGCGTCGAGGTCGTCCTGCGTCCAGCCGCGCATGCCCTTGAGCCACTTCGGGGTCATGCCCTTGCCCGTGGCGGTGTGGCTGACCAGTGCCTCGACCGGGTCCAGGCCCGCGAGGAGGAGGGCGGCGAGGTGGCCGTCGCCGCGGTGCTCGCGCAGCAGGGTGGCGGCGTGCCACAGCCGCAGGTGCGGCTCTTCGGGTACGGGCAGGTCGGCGTGGGCCGCGTACAGCGTGCGGCCGTGCCGGGTGCAGCCTTCGGTGGCGCGCATCGCCAGGTCGGCGGCCTCGGCCACCTCGGGGGACTTCACGGTGTCGGCGCCGAGCAGGCGGGTCAGGGCGGCGTCCGCGGCGCGCAGCCGGGCGGCGAGGGCCTGGTCCGGGGTGACGGTGTTCCAGACGGCGGGCAGGTGCCGGGCGACGAGGTCGTGGCGGTAGTTGTAGAAGGCGGCGGTGACCGCGCCGGCCCCGACGGCCCCCATCGCGGCTGAGCGGTGCGCCAGGTTGACCGCGACGGGGTCGGTTGTCCCGAGGGCGGCGAACTCCTCGGCGATCTCCGGCGAGAAGTACACGGTGGCGTGCAGCGGGTTGACGGCAGCATGCCAGCAGCGTCGCGCGGCGAGCGGGTGAAGGGTCATGCGCGGCACGATACCGACTGTTCGGTATCCCTGACAGCCTGCCGGGAGCCTCGTCGGGCAGTGGTCTGTCAGCAACTGGGCAGCCGCTGTCGCCACGACACCGCGCCCGAAATTCCGAGTGCCAACGACACCGCCAACGCCGCGATCTCCATGGCGCCCCCTCCGGTCGACACTCACGAGCCTCCGTTCCCCACCGGGCGCTGCCCCACACTGCCGAGGGGGCGTGAAGGCGACCGGACGCCTTCGGGGACGGGTGCACGGCGGGCAGGCGTCGTGCCGATCCGGACGATCCGCCGGGTGCGGACGGGGCGGTCGGCGGCGGCGTCGGGTCCGGGTGGCCGGGCGGTCGGACCGCAGGCCGGGGCGGGTGCGGCCGGGTGCGGGCAGCACCCGCGCGGGCGGCTCAGCGGCGTTCCGCCCGCGGACACGTGACGGCCGAATGGCGATCGTGTGACAGCGGGGGTCATGGACATGACCTGAGGGTCCAGGGGTGAATACGGTCGAGCGACGACCTTGAACCGAGCTGTCTCCCCTACCACTTGGAGTCATTCGTGCACCGCAAAGTCATCGTCCCGAGCGTGCTCGCCGCTTCCCTCCTGCTGGTGATCCCGGCGTCGGCGGCGAGCTCCGGTCCGGGCGCCCCGGGTATCGGCGATCCCTACTACCCGGCCAGCGGCAACGGCGGATACGACGTGTCGCACTACGACCTGCGCCTGAAGTACCAGCCGACGACGGACCTGCTCGAAGGCACCGCGACCCTGATCGCCACGGCCAAGCAGGACCTGTCGCGCTTCAACCTCGACTTCGGCCTGCAGGTCAGGGAGATCCGGGTGAACGGCGCCAAGGCGAAGTTCGCCACGTCCGGCGCCCACGAGCTGGAGGTGACCCCGGCGAAGCCGCTGGCCCGCAACACCCCGCTGACCGTGGTCGTCACGTACGCGGGCAAGCCGTCCGAGCTGAAGGTCGACGGCTGGACGGCGTGGCACCGCACCCCCGACGGCGGTGTGGCGGCGCAGGAACCCGACTCGGCGGTGTGGTGGTTCCCGAGCAACGACCACCCGCTGGACAAGGCCACCTTCGACGTCTCGGTCAACGTGCCCGACGGCACCCAGGCCATCAGCAACGGCGTCCTCCAGTCGCAGACCTCGCGGCTCGGCTGGACCCGGTACAACTGGCGCTCCAACAAGCCGCAGGCCACCTACCTGGCCACGCTTGCCGTCGGCAAGTTCGACATCACCACCGACAGGACGGCGAGCGGCCTGCCGATCGTCAACGCGTACAGCAAGGACCTCGGCGACAACGCGGGGGCCGCGCGCGCGAGCGTGGAGCGGACGGGCGAGGTCACCGAGTGGCTGGAGGGGGTCTTCGGGCCGTACCCCTTCAACGCGCTGGGCGGCTACGTGCCGAACGTGAACGCCGGCTTCGCCCTGGAGACCCAGACACGGCCGTTCTACGGTCCGCGGCAGTTCCAGAACGGCGCGAACGTCTCGGTGGTCGTGCACGAGCTGGCCCACCAGTGGTACGGCGACAGCGTCTCGGTGGAGGGCTGGAAGGACATCTGGATCAACGAGGGCTTCGCCCGCTACAGCCAGTGGCTGTGGTCGGAGAAGGAGGGTGAGGGCACCGCTCAGGAGCTCGCCGACTGGGCCTACTCCCTGCGCCCGGCGCAGGACGCCTTCTGGCAGGTCAAGCCGGGTGACCCCGGTCCGGAGAACCAGTTCCACGGGGCCGTCTACGACCGCGGCGCGATCGCCCTGCAGGCGCTGCGCAACGAGATCGGCGACGAGAAGTTCTTCCAGATCCTCAAGGGCTGGCCGACCGAGCGGGCCTACGGCAACGCCAAGGTCGGGGACTTCGTCCGGTACGCGGAGAAGGTCTCCCGCAAGCCGCTGGCCCAGCTGTTCGAGACCTGGCTCTACACCCCGGGCAAGCCCGACGCGTCGGCACTGAACCCGGCGGCGGCCACGGCCGAGGCCCGCTCGGCCCAGCGGTCCGCCCCGGCGAAGCCCGACGCGGAGCCGAAGTCCTGGAAGAAGATCGCGGAGACGAACACGATCCACAACCACTGACGGGAGCGACCGGTGGGCAGCGCCGCCGGCTCCCGGTACGCGGCTCCCGGTACGCGGCTCCCGGTACGCGGCTCCCGGTACGCGGCTCCCGGTACGCGGCTCCCGGTACGCGGCTCCCGGTACGCGGCCCCCGCAGCCCGCGGGGGCCGCGTGCCGTACCCGGGGGCCGTCAGCGGCGTCCCGCGTGCCACTCCGCGCGCGCCCGGTAGGCGATCGGCAGGTAGCGCAGCCGCTCCGGAAGCAGAGGGACGATCAGGCGGACGGCCGTGCTGAAGCGCCGCAGCCGGCGTTCCTGCGCCGGGCTCCACTCCAGCCCGATCGCGGCGCGCGCCTCCGGCGGCATGTACCCGGCGGTGACGAAGGCCCGCAGGCGCAGGAAGGCCGCCCGCACGGCGGGCCATGTCAGCCGGAGCAGCAGCCGTACGAGGAGCGGGCCGCCCTCCGGCCGGGGCAGCGGCACGTCGGTGGCGACCAGCTCGCGGGCGACCGCGGTCGGCTCGATCTCCTCGGCCAGCATCCGCGCCCAGTAGGTCCAGTACTCCTCGATGGTCTGCGGCATGTCACGGTCGCGCAGGCCGAGGATCCGGCCGACCTGGAGCCATTCCCGGTAGAGCCGCTGCTCCTGGGCGGGGGTGAAGCGGCGCAGCAGGTAGCGCCCGGCGTACAGGTAGACCGGGAAGCCGGTGGCGTGCACCCACGCGTAGCAGGCGGGGTCGAGGGAGTGGTAGCGGCGGCCGCGGGTGTCGGTGCCCTGGATGTCCTTGTGCAGGCGGCGTACCCTGCGGCCCTCCTCGGCGGCGGCCTCACCGCCGTACACCCACAGCTGGACCGAGCGCAGGGAGCGCTCGCCGCGGCCCCAGGGGTCGGTGCGGAAGACGGAGTACTGGTCGACGCCTGCCGCGATGGCCGGGTGCGCGACCTGCAGGGTGAAGGCGGCGGGCAGCATCAGCAGCGCGCGGACGTCGCCGGCGATGGTCCACAGCACGCCGCCCGGCGGGGGCGGCGCGGGGTCGGTGCGGCGCGTGGCCGCAGGTCCGGCGGGGTCTGCCGGGTCCGTCTTCGTCATATGACAAGTATGCGAGCACCGGACGGCCGTCTTACGGACAGAAAGTCGCTGCACGGGTGTTACCCAGAGGTAACTGCTGCTGCTTGTATGACGGCGTCGATCTTCCCCCGCAGGAATGACGGAGACCTTCATGCTGCTTCCCACGACCCGCTCGCGCCGCGCCGCCGCCACGGCCGTCGCCGCGGTCGCCGCAGGCGCACTGGCCACCACCGCCGCGCCCGCCGCCACGGCCGCGGAGAACGCCGCCGCCCCGCGGCTCAGCGTCCTGTCGTACAACGTGTTCCTGATGAGCAAGAGCCTTTACCCGAACTGGGGCCAGGACCACCGGGCCGCGGAGATCCCCAGGACGTCCTTCTACAAGGGCCACGACGTGGTCGTGCTCCAGGAGGCCTTCGACAACAGCTCCTCGGACGCGCTGAAGGCGAATTCCGCCGCGCAGTACCCGTACCAGACCCCGGTCGTCGGCCGCAGCAAGAACGGCTGGGACGCCACGGGCGGCGCCTACTCCTCCACCACCCCGGAGGACGGCGGCGTGACGATCCTCAGCAAGTGGCCGATCGTCCGCAAGGAGCAGTTCGTCTACAAGGACGCCTGCGGCGCCGACTGGTGGTCCAACAAGGGCTTCGCCTACGTCGTGCTGAACGTGAACGGCGCCAAGGTGCACGTGGTCGGCACCCACGCGCAGTCCACCGACCCGGGCTGCGGCGCGGGTGAGGCGGCGCAGATGCGGGCCCGTCAGTTCCGGGCCGTCGACGCCTTCCTGGACGCCAAGAACATCCCGGCGAACGAGCAGGTCATCCTGGCGGGCGACCTCAACGTCGATTCGCGCACCCCCGAGTACGCGAGCCTGCTCGCCGACGCCGACCTGGCCGACGCCGATTCGCGCACGGGCCACCCGTACTCCTTCGACACCGCGATGAACTCCATAGCGAACTACCGCTACCCGACGGACCCGCGCGAGGACCTGGACTACGTCCTCTACCGCAAGGGCAACGCCCGTCCGGCGGGCTGGGAGAACAACGTGGTCAAGGAGGAGTCGGCGCCCTGGACGGTCTCCAGCTGGGGCACCTCCTACACCTACACCAACCTCTCCGACCATTATCCTGTTGTGGGGTATGTGGCCTCGTAGGTGACCGAGGCGCTACCGACACCTTGGAGAGCTGCGCCTCCAGAGCGGCCCGCTGCCCGCCCACATCCGGCGCCGTGCGGGGGGCGGGCACGACCACCGTGCCGGCCGCGATCGCGTCGATCTCCTCCCGGACCTCGATGAGCCAGTCGTACACACGCGCCTCGACGACTGCGCGCCGGATCCACACCGTGTCGTGCACGACCGCGTGCAGGGCCTTGGCGCCGCAGTGGTAGGCGTAGCAGGACTGGCCGTGTGCGTTGTCGTTGAGCGGGTAGCCGCCGCACTCGCCGCAGCGGATGAGCCCGGTCAGCGGGTAAGCGGGATTGTGGCTACGGGGTGACATGGCACGGCGGGCCTCGCGACGCTCGCGGTAGCCGTCCCACTCCTCCCCCGTCCAGATCGCCTCGTGCTCTGCGGGCAGTTGGGAGTAGTGCGGGGGCTTTTGGCAGCGGCCGGGGTCGCCGCATTGGACGTCCCGGCGGTGGGTGACGAGCAGGCCGGCGCCGAAGCCGCTGTCGTAGTACGAGCGGACGGTCTGGTCCTGCCACGGGCGGCCGCGGGTATTCAGGACCCCAAACTCGTTCCACCGGGTGGCGATCTTGCCGTACCCGGTGCGCCCGGCGATGTAGCCCGTGAGGCCCTCGACAGACAGCTCGGCCAGGTCGGGGTGGACTTCGTAGCGCTCATCGAGATGGTCATTAAGGTCGCTGAGGCGCCCGAGCGATTCGCCTTCATCCTCCAGCGCGTCGGCAAGCTCACCCCGCACCAGGCCCGGCAGCAGGCCGAGCAGCGCGCCGAGCAGGCCGAGGCCGCCATCGCCCGCGTACGAGCCGCGCACTTGGAGACCGCCGACGGCCGGTGTTCAGGCTGCCTCGTCCGCTGGCCGTGCCCCGACGTCTGCCGCCTCGACGGCCCGCCCGGCTGCCGGAACTGCGACGAGTACCACAACCGCCCCGCCTGAGCATGCGCGAGGGGCGCATCCACCGTCCGGCACAGACCGGATGCGCCCCCAGGTGGCCACACCGTACCCCGCCCAGCCCACGGAGCACACGATGACCACCAGCACCGCCACCACCCTCGCCCAGCTCGACCTCATCGCTGGCCACTGGACCGACCTCCACCCACTGCGCACCGCCCGCCCCCACGGCGCATGGGGGGGGGGGGGGGGC
>NZ_JBVHJO010000006.1:0-188116 GCF_055559995.1 Streptomyces sp. NPDC023541 | reverse complement strand
GAAGGCCCCGCCCCCGTGGCCCCGCACCCCCGGCCCCGCCCGCACCCCCGACCCCCCCGCACCCCCCCCCCCCCCCCCCCCCCCCCCCCCCAGGCCCCCCCCCCCCCCCCCCCCCCCCGCATCACGCGACGCGATCTCCATCGAGCAGCCGCGGTACAACAAAAGCGTCCCCGGCCCCGTACTGCCCGCCGGAGTGCCCCCGCAGCCGCACGGCACGAGATTCGCTTACCAGTGCCGGGAGATCCGGCCAGCGCTCCGCCAGGAATGGTCTCTGTGGCGACTTCTCCTGCAGGACGGCATCGAGACGGAACGCGAAGCACTCCGCCGGATCATCCTGCTCCAACTGCGGGCCCGACTCGCGGACCAGCGGCGCGGGGAAGCGGGCCCGCCCATGTAGGCCGCGCGGTGGCCTGCACACAGCTGCGCCCCACCCCGGAGTGGGCGCAGGTGGGGCGCAGCAGCCAGCCGGGTCAGGACACGTCGGCCCGCACTGACTTCCCGATCAGCCCGTCGGTGTACGTCACCGCCTTCGGCGTGAACGCCCCCTTCCCGGTGACCGCACCGGTGACGTTCTCGCCCGGCGCGAGCTCCACCGTGCCGATCTGGTTCTCGTCTACGCCGAGTTCCGAGTTGTGCTTGGTGCCGTTCGTGTCGGTGATCGCGAAGTACAGCGGGTTGACGTTGATCGGCTTCGACGAGTTGTTCGTGACGGTCACCGACACGCTCGTGTAGCCGTCGCCCTGCGCCAGGATCGTCTTCTTGAACTCCGCCGCCTTTGCCACCACTACGACGTCGGCTTTCTTCTCCGGCTCCACGGGCTTCGACTCCGGGGCCTTCGCCGGCGCCGACGACGCGGCGGCCGCCGGCGGGGTCGGCTTCTTCTCGGCGGTGCTGTCGCCGCTGTCGCCGATGAGCGCACCAACGATCGCGAGGAGAACGAACAGGCCGACGATTCCGAGGCACCCGAAGCCGATGATCTTCCCGGCGCTGTTCTTCTTCGGCTGGGGCGGGGGCGGGTAGCCGTATCCGGGCTGCGGCTGGCCGGGCGGCGGGAACTGCTGCGACATGGAAACCCCCAGGGGACGGGTGCGAATGCGGTCACCGTAGGGGGATGCGGGCGACAGGGTGCGGCAGTAGCCGAACCGTGACAATCGAAGATTCAACAACCGACCGCCTCGGCTGAACCCGGCGGCAAGCTCGGCTGGGTGATCGCCAACACGGTAGAGCGAATCGCCATGGCCCTGGCCGTCGAGTATGAACAGGCACAGGGGCGACAGGCGACTGACGTCAGCAACAACTGGGGCAACTTGGGGAGCGAGGTCCGCGATTGGCTCGCCGAACGGCACAAAGACGTGAACCGTCTGACCTGCGATCTAGTCTCGCGACACCCCGACGGCTCACTCGCTAGGCTGATCGAGGTCAAGGGCCGGGGTGGGCCAACGAGCCTTTCCATCCTCGACCGGCAGCACAGCGCAATGCTGGGATGTGGTGAGGACTGGTGGCTCTACGTCGCTCTTGAATGCCGAACGCCGAAGCCCGGACTCGTCGTCGTCAATCAGCCGGCCCGCCTCCCTTGGCATCGCTTGGACGGCGACACCCCGGGAACGCAGCACGGCAGTTCGCGGGTGCAGGATGAAGGGCACTGGCACATGGGGCAGGCGGACGTCTTGGCCCTCGGCAAGGTCGTCGCGTAGGTCAGATTGGGCGCAGGTCGATCCATGTCCAGAGTTCCTCGCCCGCCTGTCCGCGCCGTCGTCGCCCGGCCGCCACACCGCCGGGATGCGTACACGCGCCAGCCGGGTGAACCTGAAGGAGATCCTCCCCCTCACACACAAGGGATGGCCATGATCAAGAAGCTGCACGAGATGGGCATGCGAAGCGAGCACGCGTACACGGCAGCGTTCGCCTCGATCGGTCTATCCATCGCCGCATGGGCGATGTCCCTCAACGCCGAACCGGGCGCCGGCATCGCTCGCGCCGACCGGTGGGGAATCTTCGTGGGCGAATGGGCCCCCACCTTCTTCGGGCTCGGCCTGGCCCTGTCCCACTACGAACAGTCGGAAGGCACCCTCCTCGCCAGCGTCAGCGACATCCGCGAGGAACGAGCGGCCATGTAGACCGGAGGCCGGTCACGCCTCGCCGACGCCGACCGCATAGTGCGGCTGCCCGCCCTGCCACGCGATGACCTCGGAGTCGCCGAGGACCAACTCGTCGGGGTCGTCGATGTCGATGCGCCGCAGGAACTCGATCAGGTCCGTGTCGTTGTAGGCGACGCCGAGGACCGTGTCGACGCCACGAACCCGGATCACGACCCGCCGACCACTCGACGGGGAGATCCGGTGCACGAGGATCGGCGCACGGTCCATGCCCCTAGCCTGCGGCGCGCCGGGCGGCACGGCATCCCGAGCGCTGAGGGGCATCTACCTGTTTTTGAATAGTCTCTATCCGACCACTACCCGCTGATCGGTCGCTGACTCCCGCGCCGCCGGCCGGCGGTGGGCGCGAGGGCGCCCGCCGGCCGGCGGCCGCCGGGGTCACACGGCGCCGTGCGGCTCCTCGTACAGGCCGTCGATCAGCGCGCCGTACTTGTCGCGGACGACCCGGCGGCGCAGCTTGAGGGAGGGCGTGAGCTCCCCGGTCTCGGGGCCCCACTCCCCGGTCAGCAGCCGGTAGCGCTTGATCTGCTCGGTCCGGTTGAGCCGCGCGTTGGCCGCCTCGACCGCACGGGCGATCTCCTCCCGGACGGCGGGGTGCTCGGCCAGCGCGCTGGGGGAGGCGGCCTCGATGCCCCGGGCGGCCGCCCAGACCGGGGCCAGCTCGGCGTCCAGGACGAGCAGGGCGACGAGGTAGGAGCGGCCGTCGCCGTGCACCAGCGCCTGGCCGATGAGGGGGTGCTCCTTGACCGTGTTCTCCACCAGCGCGGGCGAGACGTTCTTCCCGTTGGACGTGATGATCAGTTCCTTCTTGCGGTCGGTGATCCAGAGGAAGCCGTCGTCGTCGATCCGGCCGACGTCGCCCGTGGGGAACCAGCCCTCCGCGTCGCAGGCGCTCTCCACCGAGCCGTCCGGCCGCAGGTAGCCGCCGAAGACGGTCGCCCCGCGGGTGAGGACCTCCCCGTCCTCGGCGATCCGCAGCTCCACCCCCTCGATCGGCCGGCCCACCGAACCCAGCCGGAAGCCGTCCGCGCTGTTGAGCGTGCACACCCCGGCCGTCTCGGTGAGCCCCCAGGCATCCATGATCGTGATGCCCCAGCCGGCCCAGAAGCGGACCACGTCGATGGGCATAGGCGCGGTGGCGCTGGCCGTCCAGGCGAGCCGGTCCATGCCCGCGAACTGCAGCAGCGGGTCCAGCGTCCGTTCCTTCGCCGAGGCGTACGAGGCTTCGAGCGCGGCGGGCACCTCCTCGCCCCGCTCGTGGTGGCCGGCCCGGGCGCGGGCGAGGTCGTTGGCGGCCTCGATGGCGCTGCGCCGGTCCTCGGGGAGCTGCGCGAGGACCGCGCGGACGGAGGCGGCGAGCTTCTCCCACACCCGGGGCACCCCGAAGAACTGCACCGGGCGCAGTTCGCGGACGGCCGCCGACACGGAGGCGGGATCGGAGCACAGCATGACGTGCGAGGCCCTCAGCAGGGGCAGGTAGATACCGAGGACCCGCTCGGCGATGTGCGCGAAGGGCAGGTAGCAGATGTGCTCGGCGTGCTCGGGCAGGTCCACGCGCCGGTCGAGGCGGACCGCCTGGAGGATCAGGTTGCGGTGGGTCAGGCGTACGCCCTTGGGGTCGCCGGTGGTGCCCGAGGTGTAGACGACGGTGAGCGGGTCCTCGGGGCGGGTCTCCTGCCAGGCCTTCTCAAAGGCGTCGGCGCGGTGGGTCCGGGCGCCGCTCGCGTACAGGGAGGCGTACGTGCCGTGGCGGCCGGCCTCGGCGGCCTCGGCGACGACGAGGCGTTCCAGGGGGACGTCCGCGGCGGCCAGCAGCGGTTCCCACCGGACGAGTTCGCGGGCCCCCTCGACGACGGCGACCCGGGCCCGGCTGTGGCGGGCGATGTGCGCGATCTGCTCGGGCGCGGAGGTCCCGTACACGGTGACGGGCACGGCGCCGAGGTGGAAGAGGGCGAGGTCGCTGAGCCAGTGCTCGGGGCGGTTGCCCATCATCAGCAGGACGTGCTCGCCGCGCCCGACGCCGAGGGCCGCGTAGCCGGCGGCGAGGACGGCGACCTTGTGGCGGACCTCGCTCCAGGTGAGCGTCGTCCACCCGGCCGCGTCGGTGCCGGCCCGCCAGGAGAGGGCGGGGAGGTCCCCGTGCTCGGCGGCGTTGCGGGCCAGCAGGGCGGGGAAGGTGATCTCTTCGGGGCGTCCGGGCAGTCGCAGGTTCGTGGTCATGGGCAGCTCCTGGCCGTTTCACATCGTTGGTGCGACAGCAATACTGTTGAACCCAAGCTGTGGAGCAGAGAGCGAGGCGCAGACGATGGCCGACCAGGCACCCGAGCCGATGCTCACCGTCGACGAGCTGGCGGCCAGGGCGGGCGTCACCGTGCGCACGGTACGGTTCTACAGCACCCGCGGGCTTTTGCCCCCTCCCGTGATCGGTCCGCGTCGGGTGGGGCACTACGGGCCGGAGCACCTGTCGCGGCTGGCCCTGATCGAGGAACTCCAGCACCAGGGGATGACCTTGTCCGCCATCGAGCGCTACCTGGACGCGCTGCCGGACGACCTGAGCGCGCACGATCTCGCGATCCACCGGGCGATGGTGGCCAGTTGGGCCCCGGACGCGGCTCAGGAGGTCTCGCGGGAGGAGCTGGAGAAGCGGGCGGGGCGGAGCCTGTCGGAGACCGACGTGCGGCGGCTGACGGCGATGAACGTGCTGGCCGCCTCGGGGGACGGGTTCCGGGTGGACGTGGGGCTGCTGCGGCTCGGGGTCGCCCTGCTCGACGTGCCGATCGCGCACGAGACGATCCTGGCGGCGCGCAAGGTGCTGGTGGAGCACACCCGGTCGGCGGCGCACGAGCTGACGGCGCTGTTCCGGGACGAGGTGTGGGGTCCGTTCACGGAGGGAGAGAGCGATCCGGAGCGGGTGGAGTCGATGAAGGCTCTGTCGGCGCACATGCAGCCGATGGTGGTGCAGGCGCTGGTGACGGCCTTCCAGCGGTCGCTGCGGGAGGAACTGCGGACGGCGTTCACGTCCGGTGACGAGTGATCGGCGCCATCGGGTAACTTCACGGCGCATGGCAGTCATTCACCGCACCACCATGTCCCCCGGCAAGCTCGAACTGATCGCCTCCTGGTTGCCGTCGAAGCCCTGGTACCGGGGCGGGGACGCACCGCTGCTCGCCAAGGCCGGCGGTTTCCGGCTCGACGACCCGGACGGCGAGGTCGGCATCGAGTTCATGGTCGTCACCGACACCTCGGGGGCCTCCCCCGTCACCTACCAGGTCCCCATGACCTACCGCGGGATGCCGCTGGCATCCGCCGCGGACGGCCTGATCGGCACGTCCGAGCACGGTGTGCTGGGACGTCGATGGATCTACGACGGGACCCACGACGTGGTCCTGGTCGAGCAGTTGCTCGCCCTGCTGGCGGGCCGTACCACCGCCCAGGACCAGAACGCGAGCGACGCCCCCGACCCGACGGTCGAGGTCCGTACCGGGGCGGCGGGGATGGCGCAGGACCTGACCGGCCCCGGGACCGTGACGGACACCGCCGACGCGAGCCTGGTCACGGTGGGCCCGGTGATGGACGAGGGCCCGGTGTCGACCCTGACCGTGTGCCGGGTGCTCCGTCCTGGTCGCGCTCCCGAGGGCGACGGCTCAGCGGGACGGGTGCTGGCCGGCTGGTCCGCCCCGGACGGCGCCCGGCAGCACGGGCCGTTCGCCCACCTGGCCGCCTCCGACCGCTGACGCCGACGGCCGCCCGGGCCCGCTCGGGGCGGGACCGGGACGGCCGTCCGTGCTCAGTCGCGGTAGGTCTCGCCGCGCTCGGCCTTCTCCACGAGGGAGGCCGGTGGGGTGAACCGCTCGCCGTACGTTCCGGCGAGCTCACGGGCGCGTGCTACGAAGCCGGCGAGGCCGCCCTCGTAGCCGTTGATGTACTGGATCACGCCGCCGGTCCAGGCCGGGAAGCCGATGCCCATGATGGAGCCGATGTTGGCGTCGGCGATCGAGGTGAGGACGCCCTCGTCGAGGCAGCGGACGGTGTCCAGGGCCTCGGAGAAGAGCATCCGCTCCTTCATGTCCTCGAAGGGGACCTCGTGGCCCGGCTTGGCGAAGTGCTCGCGCAGGCCGGGCCAGATGCGGGTGCGCCTGCCCGACTCGTCGTACTCGTAGAAGCCTGCGCCGCCGCTGCGGCCGGGGCGGCCGAACTCGTCGACCATCCGGTCGATGACGGTGTCGGCGGGGTGCTCGGTCCACGCCCGGCCCTCCGCCTCGAAGGCCTTGCGGCTTTCGTTGCGGATCTTGCGCGGCAGCGTCAGGGTGAGCTCGTCCATCAGGGAGAGCACCTTGGCCGGGTAGCCGGCCTGGGCGGCGGCCTGCTCGATCGACGCGGGCTCGACGCCCTCGCCGACCATCGCCACGCCTTCGTTGATGAACTGGCCGATGACGCGCGAGGTGAAGAAGCCGCGCGAGTCGTTGACCACGATCGGAGTCTTGTTGATCTGGCGGACCAGGTCGAAGGCGCGGGCGATGGCCTCGTCGCCGGTCTGCGCCCCCTTGATGATCTCGACGAGCGGCATCTTGTCGACGGGCGAGAAGAAGTGCAGTCCGATGAAGTCGGCGGGCCGCTCCACGCCCTCGGCGAGCCCGGTGATGGGCAGGGTCGAGGTGTTGGAGCACAGGAGCGCGTCGGGCGCGATGACGTCCTGGACCTCCTGGAACACCTTGTGCTTGAGGGCGGTGTCCTCGAAGACGGCCTCGATGACGGCGTCGCAGCCCGCCAGGTCGGCCGCGTCGGCGGTCGGGGTGATCCGGGCGAGCAGCTCGGCGCGCCCCGCCTCGGTGGTCCGGCCGCGGGACAGCGCCTTGTCGAGCAGCTTCTCGGAGTACGCCTTGCCCTTCGCGGCGGCCTCGGCGGTGACGTCCTTGAGGACCACCTCGATGCCGGCGCGGGCGCAGGAGTAGGCGATGCCGGCGCCCATCATGCCGGCGCCGAGGACGGCGACCTTGCGGACCTGCCGCGGCTCGACGCCCTGCGGGCGGCTGCGGCCGGCGTTGACGGCCTGGAGGTCGAAGAAGAACGCCTGGATCATGTTCTTGGCGGTCTGTCCGGTGACCAGCTCGGTGAAGTAGCGGGCCTCGATGGTCAGCGCCGTCTCGAAGTCCACCTGGGAGCCCTCGACGGCGCAGGCCAGGATGTTGCGCGGCGCCGGGTACGGGGCCCCGTTCAGCTGCTTCTTCAGGTTGGCCGGGAAGGCCGGGAGGTTCGCGGCGAAGCGCGGGTTGGACGGCGTGCCGCCGGGGATCTTGTAGCCGGGTACGTCCCAGGGCTGCTGCGACTCGGGGTGGGCGTCGATGAACGCGCGGGCCTTGGCCAGCATCTCCTCGGACGTGGCGGCCAGTTCGTGCACGAGGCCGTTGTCCAGGGCGCGCTGGGGGGTGTACTGCGTGCCCTGGAGCAGCACCTTGAGCAGCGCGTCGGCGATGCCCATCAGGCGCACGGTACGGGTGACGCCGCCGCCCGCCGGGAGGAGGCCGAGGGTGACCTCGGGCAGGCCGATCTTGGAGCCTGGCGCGTCCAGGGCGACGCGGTGGTGGGAGGCGAGGGCGATCTCGTAGCCGCCGCCCAGGGCCGCTCCGTTGATGGCGGCGACGACGGGCTTGCCGAGGGTCTCGATGCGGCGAAGGGACCGCTTGATCTCGGTGCCGGTGTCGAAGGCGAGCTGCGCGTGCTCGGGGCGCAGCCTGATCATGTCCTTGAGGTCGCCGCCGGCGAAGAAGGTCTTCTTCGCGGAGGTGTAGATGATGCCGCGGATGGAGTCCTTCTCGGCCTCGGCGCGGTCGGCGACCGCGGCGATGGAGTCCTTGAAGGCCTGGTTCATCGTGTTGGCGGACTGGCTCGGGTCGTCGAGGATCAGGGTGACGACGCCGGTCTCGTCCTGTTCCCAGCGGATCGTGGTGGACTCGCTCATGTTCGCTACTTCCGTGTCGGAGGGGTCGGGGGAGACAGGACGGTTCAGAGGCGTTCGACGATGGTGGCGACGCCCATGCCGCCGCCGACGCAGAGGGTGACGAGGCCGTAGCGCTTGTCCTGGCGCTCCAGCTCGTCGACGATCGTGCCGAGGATCATCGCGCCGGTGGCGCCGAGCGGGTGGCCCAGCGCGATGGCGCCGCCGTTGACGTTGACCTTGTCGAGGGAGAGGCCCATGTCCTTGACGAAGCGCAGCACGACTCCGGCGAAGGCCTCGTTGATCTCGACCAGGTCGATGTCGTCGATGGTCAGGCCGGCCTTGGCGAGGGCCTTGCGGGTGGCCGGGGCGGGCCCGGTGAGCATGATGGTGGGCTCGGAGCCGGAGACGGCCGCCGAGACGATGCGGGCGCGCGGGGTGAGGCCGCCCCGCTCCCCCGCCTCGCGGGAGCCGATGGCGACGAGCGAGGCGCCGTCGACGATGCCGGAGGAGTTGCCCGCGTGGTGGACGTGGTCGATCTTCTCGATCCAGTGGTACTTCTGGAGGGCGACGGCGTCGAAGCCGCCGAGCTCGCCGATGTCCGCGAAGGACGGCTTGAGCTTGGCGAGGGTGTCGGCGGTGGTCCCCGGACGGACGAACTCGTCGTGGTCCAGGACGACCAGGCCGTTGCGGTCGGTGACCGGGACGACGGACTTCGCGAAGCGGCCGTCCTTGATCGCGGCGGCGGCGCGCTCCTGGGAGAGGGCCGCGTACTCGTCGACGTCGCGCCGGGAGAAGCCCTCGATGGTGGCGATCAGGTCGGCGCCGATGCCCTGCGGGACGAAGCCGGTGTCCCAGTTGGTCATCGGGTCGGCGAACCAGGCGCCGCCGTCCGAGGCCATCGGTACCCGGGACATGGACTCCACGCCGCCCGCCAGGACCAGGTCCTCCCAGCCGGAACGGACCTTCGCGGCGGCCAGGTTGACGGCTTCCAGGCCGGAGGCGCAGAACCGGTTCTCCTGTACGCCGGCCACCGTGTCCGGGAGCCCGGCCGCGATGGCCGCGATACGGGCGATGTCGGAGCCCTGGTCTCCGACCGGGCCGACGACGCCGAGCACGATGTCGTCGATGGTGGCGGGGTCCAGACCGGGGTTGCGCTCGCGCAGGGCGTCGATGAGTCCGACGACGAGGTCGATCGGCTTGGTGCCGTGCAGGGCGCCATTGGCCTTGCCGCGGCCGCGCGGGGTGCGGATCGCGTCGTATACGTAAGCTTCGGTGCTCACTGGTCAAGCCTTTCGGTGTGCTGGAAGGTCCTGGGAAGGTCCTCGGGGAGGCCGCGGGGAAAGGTTCGGCCGGGGGGGGCGGCCGGGGGGTCGGCCGGGGCTCCGGCCGACGGGGTCAGCTGAGGAGGGACCGGCCGATGATCTCCTTCATGATCTCGGTCGTACCGCCGTAGATGGTCTGGATCCGGCCGTCGGTGAAGGCCCTCGCCACCCGGTACTCGGTCATGTATCCGTAGCCGCCGTGGAGCTGCAGACAGCGGTCCGCCACGCGCTTTTGCAGTTCGGTGGCCCACCACTTGGCCATCGAGGCGTGCACGTGGTCCAGCTCGCCGTTCGCGTGGTCGGTGATGCACCGGTCGAGGAAGGTCCGGGTGACGGCGACCTCGGTGGCCATCTCCGCGATCTCGAACCGGATGTGCTGGAGCTTGGACAGCGGACGCCCGAAGGCCTCGCGCTCCTTCACGTACTGGGTGGTGATCTCCAGCAGGTACTCGGCGGCGGCGATCCCGGCCATCGCGATGCCCATCCGCTCCTGCGCCAGATTGGTCATCAGGTGGACGAAGGCGCCGTTCAGTTCGCCGAGCAGGTTCTCCTTCGGGACGCGCACGTCGTGGAAGAACAGCTCGGCGGTGTCCTGTGCCTTCTGGCCGATCTTGTCGAGGTTGCGGCCGCGCTCGAAGCCCTCCGCGCCGCGCTCGACGACCAGCAGCGACAGGCCGTGCGCCCCGCCCTCGGGGGTGGTCTTGGCGACCACGATCACCAGGTCGGCGAGGATGCCGTTGGAGATGAAGGTCTTGGAGCCGTTCAGCACCCAGTGGTCGCCGCGGTCCTCGGCGGTGGTCCGGATCCCCTGGAGGTCGGAGCCCGCCCCCGGCTCGGTCATCGCTATGGCGGTGATGGTCTCGCCGGAGCAGAAGCCGGGCAGCCAGCGGCGCTTCTGCTCCTCGGTGGCGAGCGAGGTCAGGTACGGCCCGATGATGTCGTTGTGCAGGCCGATGGCGAGTCCGGGGGCGCCCGCCCTGGTGAACTCCTCGGCGATGACGGCGGCGTAGCGGAAGTCGGTGTTCCCGCCGCCGCCGTACTCCTCCGGGACGGCGAGCCCGAGCAGCCCCTGGCGGCCGGCGGCCCGCCAGGCCTCGCGGCTGACGATGCCGTCCTTCTCCCACTGCTCGTAGTGCGGCAGCACCTCCTTGGCGAGGAAGGTGCGGACGGTCTCGCGGAACGCCTCGTGGTCGGCGTCGAAGATCCGGCGCTTCATCGGACGGCTCGCTGCATCGGAAGGCTCCTTAGGGCCGGTTAAAGCCAGTTCTTGACGGTTTCGACCAGCCGGGCGGGCTCGGGGCCGACAGGTGTGACGTTGAGCATGGTGACGCCCGCCTCGCGGAAGGCCTCGACACGCTCGCGTACGTAGCCCTCGGGCCCGCACAGGGTCATCAGCTCGCAGAACTCCTCCGGCACGGCCGCCGCGGCGTCGCGCGTGCGTCCGGCGAGGTAGAGCTCCTGGATCCGGCGGGCAGCGTCCCCGTAGCCGTAGGCGACGGCGAGGTCGTTGTAGAAGTTCTTGCCGACCGCGCCCATGCCGCCGACGTACAGCGCGATCTGCGGGCGGGCGCGTTCGCGTACGGCGGCCGCGTCCTCGCCGATGGCGAGCAGGCCGCCCGCGACGGTCTGGAGCGGGCCGAGTTCCGGCGCGCGCTTCGCCGCGCCCTCGGCGAGCGGGCCGCCCCACACGGCGGCGGCCTTCTCGGGGAGGAAGAGCGTGGGCAGCCAGCCGTCCGCGATCTCGGCGGTCAGCGTGACGTTCGCCGGGCCGAGGGAGGCGATGTAGACGGGGATGGCGTCGCGCACCGGCCGGGTGAGGATCTTCAGCGGCTTGCCGTGCCGACCGCCCTTTTCGGGCGGCAGCGGCATGTCCGTGATGCCGTGGTGGTCGATCGTCTCCCGGCGCCAGATGCGCCGGCACAGCTCGACGGTCTCGCGGGTGCGGCCGAGCGGCTTGTCGTACGGCTTCCCGTGCCAGCCCTCGACGACCTGCGGGCCGGAGGCGCCGAGGCCGAGGAGCGCCCGGCCGCCCGAGAGGGCGTCCAGTCCGGCGGCCGTCTGCGCGATGAGGCCGGGGGTGCGCGAGTAGACGTTCATGATCGCCGAGCCGATCTTCAGCCGCTCGGTGCGGGCGGCGAGGTAGCCCATGATCGTCGGGGAGTCGAAGCCCCAGGCCTCGGCCACCCACACGGCGTCGAGTCCGGCGGACTCCAGCGCGGCGGCCTCGTCGGCGGCCCGGCGCGGGTCCCCCGCGTAGTCGAGCATCATCGACAGTTCCATCGGTCAGCCGTCCTTCCCGAGCAGGGCCGGTACGTCCCAGTCGGCGGCCACCGACTCGGTGTGCGCTCCGGGTCGGGCGGGGCCGCCCGTGACGGACACCGGGGTCGCGGAGAACCGCGGGGCGGGGGCGGGCTGCACGATCCCGCCGAAGTCGGTGAAGGTCCCCCGGGCGGCGAGGTGGGGGTGGCCGGGGGCCTCGCGCAGGGAGAGCACGGGCGCCACGCAGGCGTCGGTGCCCTCGAACACCGCCGTCCACTGCGCGCGCGTACGGGTCCGGAAGCGTGCGGCGACGGCCTCGCGCAGCTCGCCCCAGCGGGCGGGGTCCTTGCGGGCCGGCGCCCCGTCCCCGATGCCGAGGAGCTGCGTGAAGGTGTCGTAGAACTGCTGCTCCAGCGCGCCGACCGCCATGTACCCGCCGTCGGAGGTCTCGTAGGTGCCGTAGAAGGGGCAACCGCCGTCGAGGAGGTTGGCGCCGCGGCGGTCCTGCCAGCCGCCCGCCGCCATCATGCCGTGGATCATGGCGGTGAGGTGGGCGGTGCCGTCGACGATGGCCGCGTCGACGACCTGGCCGGTGCCGGTGGTCCGGGCGTGCTGGAGGGCGGCGAGGACGCCGATCACCAGGTAGAGCGAGCCTCCCGCGTAGTCCCCCACCAGGTTGGCCGGGACCGCCGGGGGCTCTCCCGGGTTGCCGATCATGCCCAGGGCCCCGGTGACGGCGATGTAGGCGATGTCGTGGCCGGCGGTGTGCGCGAGCGGGCCCTCCTGTCCCCAGCCGGTCATCCGCCCGTAGACGAGGCGGGGGTTGCGGGCGTGGCACTCGGCCGGGCCCACGCCGAGCCGCTCGGCGACCCCGGGGCGGAAGCCCTCGACGAGGACGTCGGCGCGCTCGACCAGCTCCAGGACGCGGGCGGGCCCGTCGGCGGACTTGAGGTCGACCAGGACGGAGCGCTTACCGCGGTTGGTGATGTCGTAGGCGGGATCGACCGCGAGTGCGCCCCCGCCGGGCCGGTCCACCCGTACGACGTCCGCTCCCAGGTCGGCGAGGAGCATGGCGGCGAAGGGTCCGGGGCCGATGCCGGCCAGCTCGACGACGCGCACTCCGGCGAGCGGGCCGCGGCCGCGGGCCGTCCCGGTGCCGGCTCCCGCTCCGGCCGCGCTCCCGGTCCCGTTCCCTGTCACTGCCATCGAGCCCCCAGCGTCTGCGGTGTGCTTGGTCTGCCTCGTGTGCCTGGTGTGCGACCGTGTGACACAACTGATGTAACACCGGTGATGCTAGGAACGTGTTCCATCGAGCACAAGCCCCCTGGCCGGGCTCCGCCGGGATCGGCCGGCTTTGGCGGATCCGGCCCCTCGGAACGGCGGTGAGATCCAGGGGCGGCCCCCCTGATGGATCGTCCCGGGACTCTGTACTCTGAACACGCTTTCGAGCTGATCAAGCGTTCAATCAGATAAATGGGGGACCGGTGCGTCGTCGCCGTCTTGTAATCTCCGCTGCCGCCATCGCGGCGGGCGTTGGCCTCATCCCGGGCGTGGCCCAGGCGGACCCGGTCAAGCCGGACGCGCGCGGCACCACGAAGCCGGACCTGGAGCTGGGCAAGGACGCCAAGGCCAAGGGCCACGCCTTCAGCAGCCCCGCGGACCGCTCGGTCCGCACGGCCCTGCCGACCGCCAAGACGGGTGCGGCCGCCGCCCCGCAGGCCCAGTCCGTCGCCGCCAACGCGGACCTCGCGGTCGGCGTGACGGCCTACGGCACGTCGGCGCACGGGACCGAGGTGGAAACCACCGTCACGAGCGCGGACACCGCGCTCAAGGTCACCATCGCCTGGGGCGACGGGAAGTCGGACGTCTTCGACGCCTTCGGCTCCGACATCCGGTCCACGACCCACACCTACGCCGAGGTCGGCTCCTACACGGTCAAGGTCACCGTGACCGACGCCGCGAACAACGTCTCGGCCGTCAACCAGGTCACGTTCGTCACCGACGGCTCGGACTTCACCCCGTACGCCCCGACCCGTCTGCTGGACACCCGCAACGGCACCGGCGCGCCGATGGGCATGGTCCAGCCGTACAGCTCGACCCGCGTGAAGGTCGGCGGCAACGGCGGGATCCCGGCCGGCGTCACGGCCGTGGTCCTCAACGTCACGGTCACCAACACCTCCGCCGACGGCCACATCACGGCCTTCCCCGAGGGCACCGAGCGTCCGACCACGTCGAACGTCAACTACAAGGCCCGTCAGACCGTCCCGAACCTGGTCATCGTGCCGGTCGGCAAGAACGGCTACGTCGAGATCGCCAACCGCGGCGGCATGCCGGTCGACCTGATCGCCGACGTCACGGGCTTCTTCTCCAAGACCGCCTCCAGCGGTTACACCCCGGTCACCCCGGCCCGTTTCGTCGACACCCGCGACGGCCTCGGCACGGTGAAGGGCCAGCTCGGCGGCCGCAAGACCTTCTCCACCCAGATCAGCGGCCTGCGCGGCGTGCCCCAGGGCATCAGCGCCGTCGCGCTGAACGTGACGGTCACCAACCCGAAGGAAGCCGGCCACCTGTCGGTCTTCCCGGGCGGCGGCGCCACCCCGACCGCGTCGAACCTGAACTTCACCGCGGGCCAGACCATCGCCAACTCGGTGATCGTCCCCGTCGGCCAGGACGGCAAGATCAGCGTCTTCAACGGCGCCTGGGCGGGCACCGACGTCGTCGTGGACGTCGTCGGCTACTACAGCACCGACAGCACGAGCGCCTTCCTGCCGCTCTCGCCGGAGCGCCTGGTCGACACCCGTGACCCCCAGGACCCGGTCTACGGGAAGCTGTGGGGCCAGAGCTACATCTACATGCCGATGTCCTACGACGACCCGAGCATCACGGGCTTCGTGCTGAACTCCACGGTCACCAACCCGGAGGGCGACGGGTACCTCACGGTCACCCCGGACCCGAACTCGATCGACGACTACATCAACGAGACGGCCGCCTGGCCGACGCCGCCGAACTCCTCCAACCTGAACTGGAAGAAGGGCGACACCGTCCCGAACCTGGTCCAGGCGAGCACCGGCAGCAACGGCATCATCGACCTCTGGAACCGGGGCTGGGACGACGTCGACCTGATCGTCGACCTCTTCGGCCTCTACCAGCAGGGCTGATCCACCGCAGGTGAACCCCACGGCGCCCCGGGCGCGGCCGCACGGCCGCTCCCGGGGCGCCGCCGTCGTGGCGGGGCCGGTTCTCGGCACGTGCCGACCACCTGCCCGCGCGAACGGCCGGGTACCGCGCTAGCCTCGGCCACCGACACCCACTCGCCAGGAGCGCTCATGAACGCAGGGGTCCCGCAGGACCGACCGCAACGTGCCTACGACGTCGTCCTCTTCGGCGCCACCGGGTTCGTCGGCGCACTGACCGCCGAATACCTCGCCGAGCACGCGCCCGCCGGCTGCCGGTGGGCCCTCGCCGGCCGGGACCTCGCGAAGCTGGAGCGGCTGCGCGAGCGGCTGGCCGCGATCGACCCCGGGTGCGCGACGCTGCCGCTGCTGCGGGCCGACGCCCGGGACGCCGCGGCCGTACGCGAACTGGCCGCGTCCACCCGGGTACTGGCCACGACCGTGGGCCCGTACATCTGGTACGGGGCCGAGCTCGTGGCCGCCTGCGCCGAGGCCGGCACCGACTACGTGGACCTCACCGGCGAGCCGGAGTTCGTGGACCGGATGTACGTGGAGCACGACGCGCGGGCCCGCGAGAGCGGGGCCCGGCTGGTGCACGCCTGCGGCTTCGACTCGATCCCGGCCGACCTCGGCGCGTACTTCACGGTCCGGCAGCTGCCGGAGGGGGTCCCGCTGACGGTCGACGGGTTCATGCGGTCCAACGCGTTCTTCTCCGGCGGGACCCTGGCCTCCGCGCTGACCGCGCTGGGCCGCGGCCCCCAGACCCTGGCGGCCGGGCACGCCCGCCGCCTGCACGAGCCGCGGCTGCTGGGGCGGCGGGCCCGCGGGCCGCTGGGCGCGCCCCGGTTCAGCCGAGAGACCGGCACGTGGGCACTGCCGCTGCCGTCGCTGGACCCGCGGATCGTGACGCGGTCGGCGGCCGCGCTGGAGCGCTACGGCCCGGACTTCCGCTACCGGCACTACGCCTCAGTCAAGCACCTGCCCGTCGCGGTGGGCGGTACGGCGGCGGTGGGCGCGACGGCGGCCCTGGCCCAGGTGCCGCCGGTCCGGCGGTGGCTGATGAACCGCTGGGAGCCGGGCCGGGGGCCGGACGCGGAGCGGCGCGCGCGCAGCTGGTTCACCGTGCGGTTCGTGGGCGAGGGCGGCGGCCGGCGCGTGCTCACCGAGGTGTCGGGCGGCGACCCGGGCTACGGGGAGACCGCGAAGATGCTGGCGGAGTCGGCCCTGTGCCTGGCCCACGACGCCCTGCCGGAGTCCGCCGGCCAGGTGACGACGGCCGTGGCGATGGGCGACGCGCTGATCCACCGCCTCCAGAAGGCGGGGATCACCTTCCGGGTGGCTGACGCCCGCTGACGGACCGGCCGGCTCAGGAGGCCTCGCGCAGCGCCCTGCGGCACAGGGAGTCGGCGTGGCGGGTGGTCTCCGGGATGCGGAAGCGGGGGCTCAGGGCCAGGGCGTGCGCGCAGGCGTTGTCGAGCGACACCTTGTGTCCGACGGATACGTACACCGGCTTGGTCCCGTCCTGCGTCCTCAGGGCCCGTCCGACCTCGGCCCCGTCGGCGGCGCGCAGCGCGGCGGCGTCGCCCCGCCGGGTACCCGGTTCCTCGTAGGTGAAGGTGAACGGGTTCTTCGCGACGCCGATGGACGGGAGCCCGGTGACCACTCCGAGGTGGCAGGCGAGACCGAAGCCGCGGGGGTGGGCGAGGCCGTAGCCGTCGCAGACCACGAGGCCCGGCTCGACGGTCAGGGCGTCGAGGGCGGCCAGTACGGTCGGCAGCTCGCGGAAGGCGAGCAGCCCGGGCACGTAGGGGAAGCTGACGTGCCCGACGGCGGTGGCCTCCTGGACGACTTCCAAGGTGGCGGCGTCGAGCACCACGGCCGCGGCGGCGACCAGGTCGCGGTTGTCGTCGTAGGCGACGTCCACTCCGGTCACGAGCCCGTGCCCGGGTGGGGGTCCGGGCTCGGTGAGCACGACGCGATGGCGCAGTTCGTCCTGTATCGCCCGGGCCTCGGCCTCGTCGGCGGGGGTCTTCACACTCGTCATGAGGAGCGAGAGTAGCCTGGCGATCATGTTCGTCATGGAGCTCAACTACACCGCGCCCATCGAAGCCGTCGAGGACGAGCTGGACGCCCACCTCGCCTGGCTGGACGGCTACTACGCCTCCGGCGTCTTCCTGGCGTCGGGGCGCAAGGTCCCGCGCGACGGGGGCCTCATCCTCGCGGGAGGGGTGTCCCGGGCAGAGATCGAGAGGATCGCGGCCGAGGACCCCTTCACGGTCGCGGGCGTGTGCGAATACCGCATCACCGAGTTCATCGCCACGAAGACGTCGGCGGACCTGGCGGCGGTGCGGGAGAACCCGGTCGTCTAGGGAGTGTCGTCGAAGTGCCGCCGGCCAGGCGGGACTTCGACGACACGACCCAGGAAGTCCGCGGGGCGTCACCGGACCGTCAGGGCCGCCGGTCAGCGGCGTTCGAGCCGCGCCACCCTGCCCTTCTCCCCCGCCGCCCAGCATCCCGTGTCGGCCGCGCAGTCGACCGTGTCGAAGGATCCCTCGTCCAGCGGCCGCCAGGTGCGGCCCCCGTCCGTCGTCACGTCCGTGCCCGTGGGCCCGACCGCGAGGGCCGTCCCGCCGCTGTACGGGTACCAGGCGGCGCCGGACCGGTAGGCCCGCGGCGGTGTCGTCGCCTGGCGCCAGCTGCGTCCTCCGTCCGAGGACACGGCGGCGGCCTGCGGGGAGGCCTGCCCGGTGCGGTAGTCGCCGCCCACGGCGAGGCCCCTGGTACGGTCCCGGAAGGCGAGGGCGAAGACCCCTCGCGCCGGGTCGCCCGCCGGAACGGTGGATTCGGCCACCCGCCAGGTCCGGCCACGGTCCGCGGAGTGCAGGACCCGCGCGCTCGCCCCGCCCCCGGTGGCCAGCCAGACGTCGCGCGGGCCGGCGCTGACCAGGCACTGGCCGCTCGCCGCGAAACCCGCCTCGCCCGGGAGCGCCTCGGGCATGCCGTCGCCGGGCAGCACCCGCCAGTGCCGCCCGCCGTCGTCCGTGGACAGGATGCGGAACTTCCCGTCCACCGGGTCGCTCATGGCCAGCCCGTGCCGGGCGTCGAAGAACGTGAGGCAGTCGTAGAAGGCACGCGGGTCGGGGTTGCGGAAGGGCTCGGTCCAGGTGGCGCCGCCGTCTTCGGTGCGCAGCACCCTGGAGGCCTCGCCCTCGCCGATGGACAGGGCCACCGCGCGTCGCGCGTCGAACGCCTCGATGTCGCGCAGTTCCAGTCCCTCCGCGACGGCGCCGGGCGGCGAGACGTCCTGCCAGCTGCGGCCGCCGTCGAGCGTGCGCAGCACGGTGCCCTTGGAGCCGGCCACCCAGGCCGTGCTCCGGCTGACGGCGGAGAGCCCCCGGAAGCGGGCGGTCTTCCCGGTCTCCTTGAGGGCCCAGCCGGCGGCCCGCAGGTCCTGCCCCCGGCCGGCCGCCGGCTCCGCGTCGGGGTCCGCGGCGGCGTGGGCGGGTCCGGTGAGAACCCCCACGGTCAGGATTGCCGCGGACATGCCAATTCCAACATCCAGAAGTCTCATGGCGCCGGAAGCTAACGCAGACCGGATCCGCCGTCCAGAGGGCGTCCGACCGGGCGTTGCGCCGGTGGAGTGAGCGACAACCGGCCCTTCTGCGGCGCCTCCCGCCCCTGCGCGGCGCACCGGCCTACCTTCGGCCACTTCCGCCCACCCGGTCACTCTGTGCGATCACACAGGCAGCTTCCGGCCAGTCGGTGACACAGCTCACTCACATGCCCATGCACGGATTTGCCGATTCCGGCGTCTATCGGGTTGCCGGGCCCCACCCCACAGTCCGGCCGCAGATCCGCCGCAAGGGAGTGAGCCTTGATCACTGTCATCGAGCAGGCCGCGCAGGCCCGTCTGGTCGCCACCGCGCCGAAGGTCGAGAGCGTTCCCGTCACACTCTGTTACGACCGGGCGGATCCCTTCGCCGTGCGCATGGCCTTCCCCGCCCCGGCCACGCTGGAGGGCGTCGAGGTCTCGTGGACCTTCTCCCGCGAGCTGCTGGAGTCCGGCCTTGACCGCCCGTCGGGCTGCGGTGACGTGCGCGTACGGCCCTACGACGGGGACCGGACCACGATCGAGTTCCACGCGGTGGAGGGGGTCGCGATCGTGCTGATGCTGACGGCCGAGCTGCACCGGTTCCTGGAGCGGGCGGCGGCCGTCGTCCCGCCCGGTCTGGAGCACCTCTACCTCGACATGGACCACAGCCTCGCCGAGCTGATGCGCGACACCTGCTGATCGCCCGCCGTAAATCGTTTGCGGGCGGTCGGCGCCGCCCGTAGCTTCGAAGACGCCCCATCCCCGTCGAACGGAGCAGGACGTTGCTCTTCTGAGGTCCGAGACACCGACCACCGCGACCATCGCGAAACCCGCGACCGTCAACACCACCGTGATCCCGCATCACCGTCACGGTCGCTGATCCGAGCGTCGGCTGTCTCCCCGCGTTGCACGCACCACTCACGCAACCTGGAGGCCTCCATGAGTCACGCCCCTGCTTTCATCACCTGCTCCGCCCTCTCCTTCGACTGGCCCGACGGCACTCCCGTGTTCGACGGGTTCCAGCTGGCCGTCGGCCCCGGCCGCACCGGTCTGATCGGACTCAACGGGAGTGGCAAGTCCACCCTGTTGAAACTGATCGCCGGTGAACTGAAGCCGTCCGAGGGCCAGTCGTCCGTCGCCGGCACGGTCGGCCACCTCCCCCAGACCGTCACCCTCGACACTGCACTGCGCGTGGACGAGGCACTGGGCATCCGCGCCACCCGCGCAGCACTCCACGCCATCGAGGCGGGCGAGGCCACCGAGGCGAACTTCGCCGCCGTGGGCGACGACTGGGACGTGGAGGAGCGGGCCCTGGCCACGCTCGACCAGCTCGGTCTCGCCCGGATCGGCCTGGACCGCACCGTCGGTGAGCTCTCGGGCGGCGAGTCCGTCCTGCTGCGCCTGGCCGCACTGCTGCTCGCGCGGCCCGACGTCCTGCTGCTGGACGAGCCCACCAACAACCTCGACCTGCGCGCCCGGCGCCGCCTCTACGCGGCCGTCGAGTCCTGGTCCGGGGTAATGCTCCTGGTGAGCCACGACCGAGAGCTGCTGGAACGGGTCGACCAGATCGCCGATCTGCGCGACGGGGAAGTCCGCTGGTACGGGGGGAACTTCAGCGACTACGAGGACATGCTCGCCGCCGAACAGGAGGCGGCCGAGCGGATGGTCCGGGTCGCGGAGGCCGACGTACGGCGGCAGAAGCGCGAACTGGCCGACGCGCAGGTCAAATTGGCGCGGCGCAAGCGGTACGGCCAGAAGATGTTCGAGAACAAGCGCGAGCCGAAGATCGTGATGGGCGCGCGCAAGCGTGCGGCGCAGGAATCGGCCGGCAAGCACCGGATCATGCACACCGAGAAGTTGGCCCAGGCGAAGGAGCGGCTGGACCAGGCGGTGGAGGCGGTCCGCGACGACGCCGAGATCCGCATCCAACTGCCCGCCACCCTGGTACCGCCCGGGCGGCGCGTCCTGACCCTCAGCGATCTGCGCCTGCCCCACGGGGCCGCCGTACCCGGCGAGTGGGAGCTGCGGGGCCCGGAGCGGATCGCCCTCGTGGGCCGCAACGGCTCGGGGAAGACCACCCTGCTGCGCACGATCGCGGGGCAGCTCGCACCCGAGTCGGGGACCGCGGTGACCCATGTGACCACGCGGTTCCTGCCGCAGCGGCTGGACGTGCTGGACGAGGACAGCTCGGTCGTGGAGAACGTGGCACGGTTCGCCCCGCAGGCCACAAACAACGTGATCCGGGCCCGCCTCGCGCACTTCCTCTTCCGGGGCGGGCGGGCGGACCGGCCGGCCGGCACCCTGTCGGGCGGCGAGCGGTTCCGGGCGGCGCTGGCGGCGCTGCTGCTGGCGGAGCCCGCCCCGCAGCTCCTCATGCTGGACGAGCCGACGAACAATCTCGACCTGTCGAGCGTGCGGCAGTTGACGGACGCCCTGGAGTCCTACCAGGGCGCGCTGCTGGTGGCCAGCCACGACGTGCCGTTCCTGGAGTCGATCGGCGTCACGCGCTGGCTGCTGCTGGACGGCGAGCTCCGGCCGACCACGGCCGAGGAGGTCCGGGAGGCGCTGTGGCACGGATAACCGCCTGACGGGGCACGCCACCGGCCCGCCGGGGGGCGACCGCACCCGGATCCCGGACATCGAATCGGGCCTGCGGCATCAGCGCGGAGTGCGTCCGGGCCCTCGTCGGCCACTACGGCTGTCCGGCCGCCGAGCTCGTGGGCCTGCTCGCGGCGATGGCGCGGGGGCGGGGCACGCACGCGGGCCGGGGCTGCTCCGGGCCGGGGCGCACGCGCGGGCCGGGGCTGCTCCGGACCGGGGCGCACGGCGGGCCGTCTTCGGTGTTGCCGACCCGCCGTCGGCGCCGCCCGAGCTCCGGGCCCGCCTCGCGCTGCGGACGGCACGCCGGCAGGTGTTCGCGCGCGGGAGCGTCCGCCGCTGCACGAGGCGCACGAGGCGCACGAGGCGGTGGTGCACGCGACTGCGCGAGTACGTGCTCCAGCTGCTCCCGGACACCCCCGGCCCGCCGAACCGCATCCGCAGCGCCTCGCGGGAGGCGGCCTCCGGCAGCGAGTTCAGCGCCGGGGGCTTCCCGGGGTCCGGGGGCTGCTGAAGCGGCTGCGCGGATGGCCAGGATCGTCCGGTGCCCCCGCTCCCATCCGCACCGCCGTGCGGGACCTGCGAGCTCTCGCGCAGACCGGAGAACGCCATGAGCATCCCCGAGGCCGCCCCGACGCCACTGCCGGTCGGACAGTCGCCCGGGCGGTGCCGTTCGGCAGCGAGGGCGCGAACTGCTTCCGCTTCGACCGGGACGCCGGCGGGCGGGCGCACATCGGAACGACGGGGTCCGCCGCGTGCGCATGCGACTCAGCCGACGCCCCCCGCGGCCGGTCGCGCCGTCAAGGCGGGAGCGGCGGACCACCTACTGGCGTGAATTTGCCCTTTCGCTGCCCCTCCTGAGCCCTCCCAAACTGTATAGATAACGGGATGTAACCAGACATAGCCACACCGGGGGCTTGGCTGGGCTTGATGTCGCGCTTAACCTACGACTCCGTAGGCTACGGAACCGTAGGTAATTCGCTTTGCACCCAGGAGTACCCGTGACGATCACCTCTCCCCACCTCGGCAGCTCGGAGGCGTGGACCGACGCCAAGCTGCTGTACGCGCTGGAAGAGGTGGTCGAGCAGGAGCTCAACCGCCATCTGAAGGTCACCAAGGACTGGATGCCCCACGAGTACGTCCCGTGGAGCGACGGCCGGAACTTCCCGGGCTTCTTCGAGGACGGCGAGGCCTGGGACCCGCAGCAGTCCAAGGTCACCGACATCGGCAAGATCGCGCTGGTCGTGAACCTGCTGACCGAGGACAACCTCCCCAGCTACCACCACGAGATCGCGACGCTCTTCGGCCGCAACGGCGCCTGGGGCACGTGGGTGCACCGCTGGACCGCCGAGGAGGGCCGCCACGGCATCGTGATGCGCGACTACCTGCTGGCCTCGCGCGCCGTGGACCCGGACAAGCTCGAAGCGTTCCGGATGCAGCACATGTCGGAGGGCTTCGAGTCCGACAACCGCCACTCGATGCTGCACTCGGTGGCGTACGTGGCCTTCCAGGAGCTGGCCACCCGCATCTCGCACCGCAACACCGGCCACCAGTCCGGTGACCCGGTCTGCGACCGCATGCTGGCGCGCATCGCGCAGGACGAGAACCTGCACATGGTCTTCTACCGCAACCTGCTGGGCGCGGCCTTCGAGCTCGCCCCGGACCTGACGATGCAGGCGGTGCGGGACGTCGTCGTCAACTTCCGGATGCCCGGACACGGCATGCCCGGCTTCGAGCGCATGGCCGCGCAGATGGCCATCGGCGGGGTCTACAACCTGCGGATCCACCACGACGACGTACTGGCCCCGGTGCTTCGCTTCCTCAAGGTCATGGACATCGCCGACCTCGGTCCGGAGGGGCAGAAGGCCCAGGACGAGCTCGGACTGTTCATGAACGGCCTGGACTCGGAGGCCAAGAAGTTCGACGAGCGCCTGGCCGCCCGCGCGGCCCGCCTGGCGGCCCGCAAGGGCTGACCTGACCGGATTCCGCCCGCTCGGGCGAGTGACGCCGATTGCCCTGGTGGAGCGCTGCTCTGCCAGGGTTTCGCGTCATGACGTCACTGCAGGTGGACATCGACCAGCTGACCCGCTTGACCCGCGCCCTGGACTCCTCGCTGAGTTCCCTGCGGGAGGCCCGGCGGGCACTGGCCCACGTACGACCCGACCAGCTGGGCACGGCGGATCTCGATGCGGCGTGCGACGGCTTCCAGGAACGGTGGGCCTACGGCACGCGGGAGCTGACCGAGCGGGTCAAGGCCGTACGGGAGGGCGTGGACCGCAGCGCCGCGCAGTACACGGAGCTGGAGGAAGCCGTCCGCGCGGCCTTCCTCCGGGCAGCGGCCACCCATGGCTGAGCACGCGGCGCTGGGCTTCGACCCCGCCCCCGGGAACGCCGCCGCGGTGCTGGCGCTGACCAGGAAGCTCGGCGCGTCGGCGAAGTCCCTCGGCGAGGCCTCCCGGGTGGTGACGGACCTCGTCTCCCACAGCTCGTCCTGGCAGGGCGAGGCGGCGACCGCCTTCCGCGCCTCCCTCTCCCGGGATCTCCCCCGCTACCTGGCCTCGGCCCACACCTCCCTGGCGGAGGCCGCCCGCCGGCTCACGGGGTGGCACGACACGCTGGTCGCCCACCGCGAGCTGGCCGCCTGGTACGAGGCGCAGGCCGGGGCGGCGAAGACGGAGGAGGCCCTCGCCGACGTCCGCCGCCTGGCCCGCGAACTGGCCGCCGAACACGCGGCGGCGGCCCGCCGCGTGGCGGCCACGCTGAACGCGGCGACGGACAAACTGGCCCCGAAGGAACCGGGCCTCCTGTCCTCGATCTGGCACAAGATCACCGAAGACCCGGCCGACGCCCTCTCGAACGCCTCGGCCATCCTGGGCGCGATCGGCGCCGGCGTGGCCCTCTTCTTCCCGCCGGCGGGCCTCGCGATCATGCTGGTCGGCAGCGGCCTGTCTCTGGCCGCGCTGGCCATGCACGTCTCGGACGCGAAGTTCCGCAAGTCCCTGACGGACGGCTTCACCAAGGGCCAGTTCGACGCCGACTTCTGGAAGAGCAGCGTCACCCTCCTGGGAGACACCGCCGGCTCCGTCCCCGGCGTGGCCGCGATCGCCTCCGGCGCCAAGGCGGGCACGGCGGCCGCCCGCGCGGCCATGGCAGCCGCCCCGGAGGCCAGCGCCCTGACAGGGCTCGCCCCGGGAAGCACGGCCTTCCGGCAGGCGGCCTGGTCCACGTCCGACGAGCTGCGGCAGGTGGAGAGCCCGCTCACGGGATGGGCCATGCGGTCATCGACTCAGGAAACCCGCGACCGGGTCGGTGTGGCGGTGGCTGGCACGGGCGCGCTGACCGGCATCCTCGATTACGCCCCGGACAATGAGGCTCTCGAACACAGCTGCACATCGGTGGACGGTGCCCGCGGCGTGCTCGACGACGCCCCCTCAGCCGTCAAGAAGTCCCACCATGCCTGGTCGGTGCTGAGGCCGTGACACAGCAGAACTCCCTACCGCCGGTTTGGTTCCGGCTGCCTGCCGGCTTCCATGACATCGGCCCCAGCGACAGGGCTGCACTGAAGGCCGTCGCCGAAGCCCTGGGCAGCTCCGACGCCCAACAAGAACTGTCTCAGCTCATCGATGGCCTCGAAGAACTCGCAGACCATGATGTCGTACACACCGCGATCGGCCTTCACCCCGAAGAGCCAGTCGGCGTCGCGACGTCCTTGTTCGCCCTGACCCTCCGGCCTGTCCAGCAGCCCAACCCACGCCTCACTGTTGCACGTGCGGCGCTGGCCATCGCCCGCTCATCGCTCTGGACCAGCTCCATCCGTCGGTTCATCGATCTCGCGTCGGGGCTCCCCTGCTGCCTGATTGCCGGGACAATTTCCGTACCGAACGTCGAGCATCGCCTATTTCAGGCCAGAGTCGCGACCGTGCATCCAGAGGGACTCCACCTACTCGTCCTCGATCTGACCAGCGCTTCAATCCAACACGCCGACGCTTACACGGACATCCTCGAAGCGGTCGCACACACCACCCTCTTCTCCGACCCAGAGGCGAGTGCGCCGACGGCATCCGGGGCCTCACGCATCCTGGAGGTGCTCCTGTGAGCCTCGCACTCACCAAGGTCGCTTGGGACCACCCTCCCACGCCAGTCGGCTACAAGCGGTTGGCCGTCCGACGCCTCAAGTGGGTGCTCAGCCTCGGCGGCCCCCCATTGATCGCCCTAGCCTTCATCGACAGGGTTCCCCATGCAGGCACGGTCTTCGCAATGATCGCTGTGCTAGTCGCGCCTTACCTGCCCTGGGTCATCATCGCCTTCGTCAGGCGACATCGCGTCGCGGCCATTTTGCAGGCCTACCCCTGGCGGGATTGGCCGTGCCAGTACCCACGCCGCCCGCCCGGGAGCCCCGCGACCATCGTGATCCCTTTCCGGGAGGACTTCGCTGCCACGTTGCGGATCCTCCCGTTCCCCATCGCGCTCGCGCAGGTGGAGAACGACCACCCCGACCGGATCTGGTTCGCGGGAGACCCTCGTTTCGGTGGGGTCGTGTCGCCCGTCGGGGGGCATTACCCCGTTCGGGTGGTGCCCCACACGCCGCGGCGCGAGGAGTGTGGTGGCGAGGGGTTCGACCTCGCGCGGCGGGTGGGGCTGGTGCGTGCCAGTGGGAAGGCCACGCGGACCTGAATCAGCGGCGGCCGGGGCGCAGCGCGAGGCGCTCCGACTCCGACAGGCCGCCCCAGACCCCGAAGCGCTCGTCATTGGCCAGGGCGTACTCCAGGCACGCCGCCCGCCCCTCGCACGCCCCGCACAACCGCTTCGCCTCGCGCAATGAGGAGCCCGGCTCCGGGAAGAAGAAGCCCGGGCCGGTCTGGGCGCACAGGGCGAGTTCGTACCAGGCGGCGGTGTCGGTGGCTGCGGTAGAGGTGTTGATAGACATGCCGCAGATACTGCTCAGCGCGGATGGACGTCCGCTATACGCCTGATCAACATGACGCACGCCGCCGCTCCGAGAGCATCGCACCCCCCACTGACAGTGGCACGATGCGAAAGCATGACCGCACCGGTGGAAGCCGCCGGGCCGCAAGGCGATCAGTCCTCGTGCTTGGCCCGGCTGGGCTGGACGCGCTTCGGTTCGCCCGGCATCTTCGGGTAGTCCGGGGGGTACGGCATGTCGCCCAGGCCGTGTTCGTGTTCGTGGCGGGCGGCGAGTTCGAGTACGGAGTCCAGGGTGAAGGCGTGGTCGTCCATGTCCGCGTGCACGTCGCCCAGTTCCGCGAAGCGGGCCGGCATCGTCACGATGTCGAAGTCCCGCGGCTCGGCGTCGTCCACCTCGTCCCAGCGCAGGGGCGCGGAGACCGGGGCGTGCGGCCGCGGGCGGACCGAGTAGGCGGAGGCGATCGTGCGGTCGCGCGCCGTCTGGTTGTAGTCGACGAAGATCCGCTCTCCGCGCTCCTCCTTCCACCAAGCCGTCGTGACCTTGCCCGGCATGCGGCGCTCCAGTTCCCGGCCGAGGGCGATGGCGCACCGGCGGACCTCACTGAAGGTCCAGCGCGGCTCGATGGGGACGAAGACGTGCAGTCCCCGACCGCCGGAGGTCTTGGGCCAGCCGCGCAGGCCCAGCTCCTCCAGCAGGGCGCGCAGTTGGTGGGCGGCGGCCACCGCGTGGTGGTAGTCGGTGCCCGGCTGCGGGTCGAGGTCGATGCGCAGCTCGTCGGGCCGGTCGGTGTCCTGGCGGCGGACCGGCCAGGGGTGGAAAGTGAGGCAGCCCAGGTTGGCCGCCCACAGGACGGCGGCCGGCTCGGTCGGGCAGATCTCGTCGGCCGTACGGCCGCTCGGGAAGGCGATGTGGGCGGTCGGGATCCAGTCGGGGAGGTTCTTCGGGGCCCGCTTCTGGAAGAAGGACTCGCCCTCCACCCCGTCGGGATAGCGCTCCAGAGTCGTCGGCCGGTCGCGCAGAGCGCGAACGATGCCGTCCGCGACCGCCAGGTAGTACTCGGCGACGTGCCGCTTGGTGAGGCCCCGCTCCGGGAAGTAGACCTTGTCCGGGCTGGACAGCCGTACCGTCCGCCCGGCCGCCTCCAGCTCGATCGCATTGCCAGCAGCACCCATGTGCGCCACGGTAGGCGGGCCGGAGCGCGCGCGCATACCGGGCGGGTCAGGACGTACCACCGCAGAATCGAATGCATGGATCTGCCAGTGATGCCGCCGGTCAAACCGATGCTCGCCAAGTCAGTGGCGAAGATCCCGCCCGGCATGCAGTACGAGGCCAAGTGGGACGGCTTCCGGGCTGTCGTGCATCGCGACGGCGACGAGGTCGAGCTCAGCAGCCGCACGGGTAAGTCCTTGACCAGGTACTTTCCCGAGCTGGTGGAAGCCCTGAAGGCGAATCTGCCCAGCCGGTGCGTCGTGGACGGCGAGATCGTGATCGTCCATGGCGGGCGTCTGGACTTCGACCGGCTGACCGAGCGGATCCACCCCGCGCAGTCCCGTGTCGCCCTTCTGGCCCAGACCACCCCCGCCAGCTTCGTCGCCTTCGACCTGCTCGCCCTCGACGACGAGGCGCTCCTCGACACCCCGCTGACCGACCGCCGTACCGCCCTGGTCGCATCCCTGTCCACCGCTCGGCCCCCCGTTCATCTCGCGCCCGCGACCACCGACCCCGCGCTCGCGCAGGAGTGGTTCGACCGGTTCGAGGGCGCCGGGCTCGACGGAGTGATCGCCAAACCGCTCGATCTCCCCTACCGGCCCGACGCCCGCCTCATGTACAAGATCAAGCACGAACGTACCGCCGACGTCGTCGTCGCCGGTTTCCGTTTCCACAAGAGCGGTCCGATTGTCGGATCGCTCCTGCTCGGCCTCCACGACGCACAGGGCACGCTCCAGCACGTGGGTGTCTGCGCCGCTTTCCCCATGAAGCGCCGGGCCGAGCTGGTGGACGAGCTCGAACCCCTGCGGATGCCGGATCCGGCAGGGCACCCTTGGGCGGCCTGGGCCGAGGAGTCCGCGCACGAGAGCGCCCGGCTTCCCGGCGCGCAGAGCCGTTGGACCGGCAAGAAGGACCTCTCCTGGGTACCGCTGCGCCCGGAGCGCGTCATCGAGGTCGCCTACGACCACATGGAGGGGGACCGCTTCCGGCACACCGCCCAGTTCCGGCGCTGGCGGCCCGACCGGACCCCCGAGAGCTGCACCTACGCCCAGTTGGAGGAGGTCGTGGGCTACGACCTCGCCGAGGTGCTGGGCCCGTCCCCGGACGCCTGAGGCCGGGACCGGGACGGGGACCGGGACCGGAACATGGACCGGAACATGGACCGGGGCCGGGTCCCCGCGCGTCAGCCCGCCGTCAGCTCCTCCCACTCCTCCCGGTCCGGCCCCACCTCGTTCGGCGCGTAGTCCGGCCGCGCCGCCAGCCAGCGCACCACCCGGGCCCGGATCTCCGGGTCCGCGTACGCCCGCTCCGGAGGCTCGGCCAGGTGCCGGACCCGCGCCCGGGCGCGCATCACGTCGGGGTCCTCCAGCGCGCAGTCGAAGAGCGCGGCCACCTCGCGCGCCGTCCCCGTACGCCCCGCCCGCGTCGCGAAGCGCTCGCCTATGGCCGCGTCGGCGACCACCTGGAAGTCGAACCACGGCTTCAGGGTCCGCACCGCCCACTCGTGGTGCGTCAAGGCGAACCGGTCGGACCCCGGCTCCATGTGCGCCGTACGGGCCACCCTGCGCGCCGCCCACAGGGCGAGCGAGGTGCCCTGCCCCAGGGTCGGATTGGTGTGCGTGATCGAGTCCCCGACCGGCACCAGCCCCGTCACCACCGGACCCCGCTCGTCCACGAGCGCGCTCCAGCGGTTGTCCAGGCCGGCCGTGGCCAGTACGCCCGACAGTGGCTCCGCGCCGAGCGCCAGCCAGGCCTCACCGGGCGGGAAGGAACGTGCCGCCCGCTCGAAGACCGCGGGGTCGCGCAACGCCGACCGCGTGGCGTCCGCCGTGTGCACGAACAGCGTCACGGCGAAGACCCGGTTGTCGGCCGGGAAGACGGCGCACCCGGCGAAGGCCCCGCCGGTCACCGCCCAGGGCCGCCGCGGACCCTCCTCCATGCCCGCGGGCAGCCGGTACCAGCGGCAGAAGTACGCGAGCCCCGTCCGGTGCCGTTCCACGACGGGCGGCCGGCACCCCACCGCGCCGAGCCTGCGCTCGATGCCTCCGCGGCGGCCGCCCGCGTCCACCACGAGGTCCCCCTCGTAGCCGCCCGCCTCGGTGGTCACTCCCGTCACCCGGATCCCGGCGGCAGGTTCGCCCCCGGCCTGCGGGGCTGTGGCGAGTCCCGTGACCGGTTCCCCGTGGCGGACGACCGCTCCGGGCTCCGCGCGCAGCGCCGTGGCCAGCGCGCTCTCCAGCACGATGCGCCGCGCCTGCAGCATGACGAGGTCCTCGTCACCGGGCAGCGCGGGCGGCCGTACCTCGAACCAGTCCAGCTCGTGCCGCTCGCGCGCGCCGAGCCGGAGCATCTCCGCGTGGACGTCGGGCAGCTCGTCCCGCAGGACGTTGCGGGCGGCTCCCAACAGCGCGTGCGGCTGGACCGCCTGCGCCACGGTCGGCCGCCGCCAGCCGAAGAAGTCGCGGTCCAGCGCGGTGCCGGGGGCGCGCGTGTCGCGCTCGAAGAGCTCCGCCGTGTGTCCTCGCCGCGCCGCGAGCAGGGCGGTGGCGAGGCCGCCGATCCCTCCGCCGATGACCAGCACGTGTGCCATGGAGCGTCCCCCCGAACCGTTGGACCGTACGACGATCACACCGCCCAGAGCCTGCGCGTACGGAGAGGGGCCGAAACCCGCACACATGTCCGCCGCGTCGAGCCCCCGCCCGCGCCCACGACCGCGCCGCCGTCCGCCCGGTCAGCCGTGGACCGTACCCGCGGCCCCGCCCGCCGCCGCGCCCGCGCGGTGGGCCTCCAGCGCCCGCCGGGTCTCCGCCTCGATCAGGTCGGCGTTGATCGCGGCGGCTGCCTGCGCGCCCTGAGCGGCCGCCCCCGCGACCTTCTCCAGCGGCGCGGTCACGTTGCCCGCCACCCAGACCCCGCGAAGCGCCGTGGCCCCGGTGGCCGGGTCGGATTCGACGCTACGGCCGATCGCGTGCCCGTCCCGCGTCATGCCCGTGGTCGGCAGGCCCAGGCTGCTCAGGACCCCCGAACGGGCCGTGAACCGCGGGGCCACCACCAGCGCCCGGCACTCCACCGCCTCCCTGCCGGCCAGGGTGACCGCGGTCAGCCGGTCGTCCTCGACGACCAGGCCGGTCACCTCGCCCTCGATCACCCGGATCCCCAGGGCCGCCGCCAGCTCCCGGTCCTCCTCGCCCAGCGGCCAGGTGTGCGCCAGCAGCGTGGTCCGCTCGCTCCAGTGCCGCCACATCTGCGCCTGGTGCACGGCGAGCGGCCCGTCGGCCAGCACCGCGACCGGCCGGTCCCGGACCTCCCAGCCGTGGCAGTACGGGCAGTGCAGCACGTCCCGCCCCCAGCGCGCCCCGAGCCCCGGCACCGCCGGCAGCTCGTCCACCAGGCCGGTGGCGACCAGCAGCCGCCCCGCCCGCACGGTCGAGCCGTCCCCGCAGCGAACCAGGAAGCCCCCGTCGGACAGCCGGTCCGCGGCGACGGCCGTGCCCGGCCGGATCCGCCCGCCGTAGCGCTCCACCTCCGCCCGCCCCTTGGCGAGCAGCGCCGCCGGGCTCTCGCCGTCCAGGCCGAGGTAGCCGTGCATGTGCGCCGCCGGGGCGTTGCGCGGGCTGCCGGAGTCGATCACCAGTACCGAACGGCGGGCCCGGACCAGGGTGAGCGCCCCGGCGAGTCCGGCCGCGCCGCCACCGACGACGACCACGTCGAACGGTTCTTCTTGTGCGTTGTCCATGTCCTCTGCGTTGTCCATGTCCTCTGTGTTGTCCATGTCCGCGAGGGTCCGCCCGAAGCTGCCATTTGACAAATGCTCTTGCCGAAGCGGCAAATGGAGTCATGGCTCCCGAGAAGCAGGACGAGGAACTCGCCGACGTGCTCACCGCCGTGGGCCCGCGGCTGCGGGCCCTGCGCCGCCGGCGCGGCACCACGCTGGCCCAGCTCAGCGAAACCACCGGGATCTCCCTCTCCACCCTCTCCCGGCTGGAGTCCGGGCAGCGCAGGCCGACACTGGAGCTGCTGCTGCCGCTGGCCAAGGCGCACCGGGTGGCGCTGGACGAGCTGGTCGGCGCGCCGGAGACGGGTGATCCCCGGGTCCGCCCGCGCCCCTTCGTCCGGCACGGCCACACTTACGTACCCCTGACCCGCAACTTCGGCGGGGTGCACGCCTTCAAACAGATCCTCCCGCCCGTCGAAGGCCCCCCGACCGTACCCGAACTGAAGGTCCACGAAGGATACGAGTGGCTGTACGTGCTGTCGGGGCGTGTCCGGCTGCTGCTCGGGGAACACGACCTCGTGCTCGACCCCGGAGAGGCCGCCGAGTTCGACACCCGTACGCCGCACGCCTTCTTCAACGCCGGTCCGCAGCCTGCCGAGTTCCTCAGCCTCTTCGGCCCCCAGGGCGAGCGGATCCACGTTCGCGCCCGTCCCGCCACTCCTCCGGAAGGACGTCCATGACCACCACAGGCGATCGCCCCGAACACCCCGAGCGCGAGCGTCCCGAACGGGCCGTTCCCCAGCCGAACGCCGTCGTCGGCGTCGGTCTCGTCGTCATCGGCCACGACGGCCGCGTGCTGCTCGGCCAGGCGCACGACGGCCGTTGGGAACTGCCCGGCGGCAAGGTCGACCCCGGAGAGGGCTTCGAGCAGGCCGCCGCCCGGGAACTCGCCGAGGAGACGGACCTGCGGGTGGCCCCCGAGGGCGTGCGCGTCCTGTCCGTCCACATCGAGGCGAAGTCCGGCCTGACCCGGCTGACGGCTGCCGCCGTCACCACCATGGCGGAGGGCGTGCCCGCCGTCACCGAACCCCACAAGATCGCCCGCTGGGAGTGGTTCGCGCCCGCCGAGATCCCGCCGGCGCTGTACGCCCCCTCGGCTGCGGTGCTCCGCGCCTGGCGCCCCGACCTCACGGAACTGCCGGACGTCCCCTCGTACGACTATCCGGCGACCGGTCGGGCTCCGAGCGCCTGAGGCCTGGGGGCCTCTCAAGCCCGCATGCCGGAGCAGTCGGCCTGCCCCCGGAGCCCGGCTCCCCGGCCCTGTACGACGCGCGCGCCGCGTCGCGCCCGCGCTCAAGAAGATCTACCCGGCCGCGCTTCAGGCCTCGGTGGAACGCGCGGCCGAGGCGCTCGGGGTCAACGCACCCGAGCTGTCGGCATCCCTGGACGCCCAGCCAGCTGGGCCCGGACGCCGCAGGAGATGCCGGCGATCGCCCTCTCCCGCCCGCCACGTCGTACGAGTACAGCAACACCAACCACGCGCGGTTCGGGGCGGCCCCGCCGACCAGGCGGGACTTCGACGACACGACCTAGCCCGCCGCTGCGGCCGTGACCACCGTCATCGCCACCACGGCGGCCTGCATGTCGCGGATGGCCTTGCGGACGCTCTCGGCCGCCCACTGGCCGTCGGCTATCTCCGCCATCCTGGGGCTCACCGACCCGGGCCTGTGGTGGGGAAAGGCCAGTCGGTGCAGCTTCGCCGCGTGAAGCAGGGCGATGAGGCCGGCCGTGCGCTCGTCCGGCTCGGCGCGCTCCAGGACGGCCGCGGTGAGCCGCTCCCGCAGGGCGCGCTCGACCCTCCCGTCGGCCTCGGGGTAGCGGCGCTGGGGGAACATCCCCAGCACCTTGTGTTCCCGCTGTGCCACCAGCCCGCGCTCGCCGAGGCGTTCCAGCACCGGAGCGACCGCCTTCATGTAGTCCTTCGACAGCCATTGCGACACCCGGCGCCGGCTGAGGCCGCGCAGCCAGGTCTCGATCAGCCGGATCCGGCCGTCGAGCAGCGGCTCCCCGGTCGGCTCGGTGCTCCTGAGCTCCAGGTGCTTCCCCGAGATCGACACCCGTTCCGCCAGGACCAGTTCGAGCAGGATCGCCCCCGCCAGCGCCGGTGCCACCGACTGGCGCTGCCTCACCACCCCGGACTCGTCGTCCAGGGACAGGAGCATGATCTCCTCGGCCAGCGTGATCGTGATCCCCATGTGCGTCGCCCCCAGGTCCTCCTGCGTCTCGAAGGGAAGGACGAGGGGAGACCACCCGGAGTTCCACACCGACCAGCGTGATCGACAAGGCAACCGCCGGACAGCCCTCAGTGCCGCACGGCCACCTTCGGTGCGAAGTTGCCCTCGCCCAGGTCCTCGGCCAGCAGTCGCTTGGCGATCGCGTCCGCCGCGACCCGCAGTTCGGCGCTGCGCGGCCGGCCCCGGTCCTTCTCCAGCCGGTCGCCGAGCCACCGGGCCCACGCCGCCGAGATGACGTCGGCCTCCCGCTGCCCGGCAGCCGTGAGGCTGAAGAAGGCGCCCTCCCGGGAGAGGAAGCCCTCCTCCACCATCCGGTCGAACACCGGGAGCAGTACCTCCGGCGGGAGCGAACGCCGCCCGGCGACCAGGCCGATGGTGGAGTAGCCGATCGTCCTGGTCATCAGCTCCACCTGCATCACCGTCCACGCGCCCGCGATGTCAAGCCGGGTGTCGGAGGATTCGACGATCGCCCGCGCCGTGTCCGCCCCCATGTTCCGTACGAGCTTGCCGACCGCCAGCTCAAGCAGCTTGGCCGAGTCCCCGGAGGCCGTGGCCGGCGAGCCGAAGCCGTCGCCCATGTCGGTGGAGCCTGCCCGGGCGCTGTCGCGCAGTTTGACCTGCTTGAGGAAGAGCGCCACGACGAACCCGAACACCGCCACCGGCACGGTCCACAGGAACACCGTGTGCAGGGCTTCCGCGTACGCCTCGATGACCGGTGTCGCGGCGGCCGGATCGAGCCGGTGCACTCCCTGCGGGGTCGAGGCGGCCTCGGCCAGGGCCGCCGGGTCCTGACCGGTGGCCGTCGCCGCCTGCGCGACCGCCGCTTCCAGCGACGGCCCCAGGTGGTTGGCGTAGATCGTGCCGAAGACCGCCGTCCCGAAGGCGCTGCCCAGCGTACGGAAGAAGGTGACCCCGGAGGTGGCCGTGCCGAGGTCGGCGTAGTCGACGGTGTTCTGCACGGCGATCGTCAGCACCTGCATGGACAGGCCGATGCCGACACCGAGCACGAACATGTAGAGCGACTCCAGCAGGGTGCTGGTCCCCGGATGCATCCGCGACAGCAGGTACAGGCCGACGCCCATGACCGCGTTGCCGACGATCGGGAAGATCCGGTACTGGCCGGTCCTGCTGACGACGTTGCCGCTGAAGACGGAGGCGAGCAGCAGCCCGAAGACCATGGGCAGGGTCCGGACGCCCGAGATCGTGGCCGAGTCCCCGTCGACGTACTGGAGGTAGGTCGGCAGGAACGTCATCGCGCCGAGCATCGCGAACCCGACGACGAAGCTCAGCACGGAGCACACGGCGAAGACCGGGTTGCGGAAGAGCCGCATCGGGATCGTCGGCTCGACGGCGCGCGTCTCGGCCAGGCAGAACAGCGCCAGCGCGACCGCACCGCCCGCGAACAGGCCGATGATCACGGGCGAGGTCCAGGCGTACTCGTTGCCGCCCCAGCTCGTGGCCAGGATCAGGGCGCTGGAACCGATCGCCACCAGGGCGATGCCCAGGTAGTCGATGACCGGCTTGCCCGAGGCGCGTACCACCGGGATCGTCCTGGCGGCCGCCACGACCACCAGGATGGCGATCGGGACGTTGACGTAGAAGCACCACCGCCAGGTCAGCTGGTCGGTGAAGAAGCCGCCGAGCAGCGGCCCGATGACGGTGGCGACGCCGAACACTGCGCCGATCATGCCCTGGTACTTGCCGCGTTCACGCAGCGGCACGACGTCGGCGATCAGGGCCATCGCGGTGACCATCAGGCCGCCGGCCCCGACGCCCTGGACGCCGCGCCACACGATCAGGAACGTCATGTTGCTGGACAGGCCGCACAGGAAGGAGCCGCTGATGAAGACGATGGCGGAGGTCTGGAAGACCAGTTTCCGGCCGAAGAGGTCACCGAACTTGCCGACCAGGACCGTCGCCACCGTCTCCGCGAGCAGGTAGGACGTCACCACCCACGACATGTGGTCGCCGCCGCCCAGGTCCCCCACGATCGTGGGCAGGGCCGTTCCGACGATCGTCTGGTCGAGTGCCGCCAACAGCACGCCCAGCATGATGGTGCCGAAGATGACGTTGCGCCGCCGCCGGTCGAGCACGGGAGGCGTCGCGACTGCGGCGGGGGCAGTGGTCACATCTCGCACTCTCACAGGCCGCCCGCCGCGCCGCATGCGGCGCTGGGCCGTCGGAGGGACCCGCACCGCGCCCGCCGCGGCGACCGGCGGGGCGGATCAGCGCAGGTGGGCCAGGCCCGGATGGGCCTGCGCGTAGCCGTCCAGCAGCCGCCGGGCCACCGCCACGGAGTCGACCAGCGGGTGGAGCGCGAAGGCCTTCACGGCGTCCGCCCGCGAACCGCTCGCGGCCGCCGCCAGGATCTCCCGCTCCACGGCCTTGACGGCCGTCACCAGCCCCACCGCGTGCAGCGGCAGCTGCTCGACGCCCACGGGGTGGGCGCCGTTCGCGTCCACCAGACAGGGCACCTCGATGACCGCCGCGGCGTCCAGGACGGAGAGCGTCGAGCCGTTGCGGACGTTCAGGATCAGCGTGGCCCGCTCGTCCCGGGCGATGGCGCGCATCAGTGCCAGGGCCACCTTCTCGTAGCCGCCGGACTCCAGGTCGCTCTCGTCGCGCTCGCCCACTCCGGCCGCCTCGCGGTTCTCGGCCATGTACGTGGCTTCGCGCTCGGCCCGGGTCCGGTCCCAGGCGGCCAGGGCCGCCCCGGCGGGCAGCCCGGCCCGGCCGGCCTCGGCGTAGAAGCCGCGCTGCTGGTCGCGCAGGAAGGCCCCGCGGGTCTGCCCTGCCTCCTGGTACGCCCGTACGGTGTCACGGTTGAAGTAGTAGTAGTGGAGGTACTCGTTGGGGATCGCGCCGAGCGAGCGCAGCCACTCGGCGCCGAAGAGGCGGCCCTCCTCGAAGGACTCCAGCGCCTTGGTGTCGGCCAGCAGCCGCGGCAGCTCGTCCCGGCCGCCGATGCGCAGGCCGCGTACCCAGCCGAGGTGGTTGAGGCCCACGTAGTCGATCCAGGCCTCTTCGGGGCGGGCTCCGAGCAGCCGGGCGATGCGCCGGCCGAGGCCGACCGGCGAGTCGCAGATGCCGATCACCCGGTCGCCGAGCTCCTCGGCCATGGCCTCGGTGACCAGGCCGGCCGGATTGGTGAAGTTGATGACCCAGGCCTCGGGGGCCACGCGGGCGATCCTGCGGGCGATCGCACGGGCCACCGGAACGGTCCGCAGTCCGTACGCGACCCCGCCCGCGCCCACCGTCTCCTGGCCCAGCACCCCCTCGGCCAGGGCGACGCGCTCGTCCGCGGCGCGCCCGTCGAGGCCGCCGACCCGAATGGCGGAAAAGACGAAGTCGGCCCCCCTCAGGGCCTCGTCGAGGTCCCGGGCGGCCGTGACGGCCGGGGCGTCGGGCACCGCTGCGGCCGCGGCCAGGTCGGCGAGGACGCGGGTCATGGCGGCGAGCCGCGCGGGATCCTCGTCGTAGAGCGTCACATGGGACACCCGCCCCTCGGCGTGGTCCCCGAGCAGTGCTCCGTAGACGAGCGGTACCCGGAAGCCGCCTCCGCCGAGGATCGTCAGCCGCACGCCCCTACCGCCCTTCGCCAGTGCAGATTCCGGTGCCGGTGCCGGTGCGGATGCCCGTACCGGCGGCAGTACCCGTAACCCGTACCACCACCCGCGCTCCCGCCGGCGCCAGTGCCACGATCGGTGACACGGCCCGTGTCACGATCGGCGACACGGATCCCGGCCGGCGGCTGCTTCCGCCCGCAGGAACCAGTCTGCCCCGGCCGGTCAGTCGCCCAGCGACGGCACGGCGCGCAGCCTGGCGCCCTGCGGCGGGTAGGTGACGGCCGCGCCACCCCGTCCGGGGCCCGTCGGCACGCCCTGCGGCCCGGACAGGATGAGGGTGATCCGGGTCAGCCCCATCTCGTCCAGCATGCGGCTGGTCTCGGCCACCATCCGGCAGCGCACCAGGCCCCACCGCGGGTCGGGATGGCGCACGGTGCGCACCGCCCCGTCCTGCTCGGCGGCCTCCGGCCCGCGCTTGCTCAGCCAGTGGGGGACGCCGTAGCGGTAGGCCGCCTCCATGAACGGGTCACGGGCCACCTCCTGGCGGATGCTGCACAGCCCCTCGTCCTCCGGGGCTTCGGCGAGCGCCGCCGCGAACTGGGCGAGCAGCGGTACGCACCAGGCCGGTTCGTGGTCCTCCAGCACGGCCGCGGCGTCCGGGTGGAACAGCGCGAAGCGCAGGAAGTTGTCGTCCGGCAGGGCCGTCGGGTGGGGCCGTACGGACTGGAAGAGCTGGTCGAAGGCGGAATTGGTGAGGGCGACGTCCCACCGGTGGTCCACCAGGAAGCTCGGGTAGGGCACGGCTTCCATGAGGGCCGCGTAGTCGCACAGGTAGTCGCGCTGCGCCGGGTCCTCGGGGAGCCGGTTCTCGTCGGAGGCCCGCCACGTGGGCGGCGGGTCGCGGTCGACCATGACGCGGAAGAGCCAGAAGCACTGCCGCTCGCTCATCTCCAGGGCTTCGGCCAGGGCGAGGAGCTTGCGGTCCGTCCACTCCTTCACCAGGCCGCGTTCCCAGTTGCCGTACGCACGCACGCTGATGCGCAGCCGGGCGGCGAGGTCCTCCTGGCTCAGCCCCAGCTCTTCGCGGCGCTGGCGCAAAATCTCCTTGCGTCGCTCCGACCGTACGGCGCCGCGCGCGGACTCCTCGCCCGCCAGGCGTTCCTCACCGGCTCGGGCGAGGCCATCGGACGGGCCCACCGCTGCGAGATGTGGCACTGAGAGCTCCCCCTCCTCCGGTCTGGATCTTCATTTCCGTGTGGCGATCCTGCTACCGACTTCATTCGAGTGTCAACTATTGTGGCAATTCCAGCCTCTTGACAGCTCATTCCCGCCACAGCTGTGGCACGTTCTAGCCCTTCCGCGCGAGAGCGGCTAGATTCCAGAAGCCGACCATGTGCCGTACCGACTTCGCGCGATCTAGGAGAACCACTGGTGACAGACGGCTTCCCGGCTCCCGTCGCGGTGGCCGACGCACCCCTGGCCGCGACCATCACCCGCGTCGCCGAACTCGCGGGCAAGATGGGCCGCGAGCTGAACCAGGTCTTCGACCTGCGACGCCTCTCGGAGGCTTCGGGCGTGCCCACGGATGTGGTGAAGACGCTGCTCGAAGGCAGGCCGGCCGGCGAACCCGACCTCCAGGCCCGCTTCCTGCAGCGCCTCGACCTGCTCCGGCGCACCCGCGTCAAGGCGAACGGCCGACGCTACACGCAACAGGAGATCGCCGACGGCGCCGGCATGTCGAGGCAGCAGGCGGGGGCCCTGATCAACGGTGATCGCCGCCCCACCATGGAGCATTGCGACGCGATCCAGCGCTTCTTCGGGGTGCACGCCGGGTTCCTCACGGCCCACGACGCCGACGCCCTCACCGACGCGCTCCAGCGGACCGAACAGCAGCTGCTCCAGGACTACGCGGGGCGCGCGCGGGAAACCGTACCGGCCTCGGCCGCATCGGCGGGCGATCCGCTGGCAAGACTCCTGCAGAACCATGGTGTACGGGGTATCGCCTGGCGCGCTGCCCAACTGCCCAGCGACAAGCACCGGGACAAGGTGACCGAATGGCTGGACATGCTCCTCGAAAGCGTAAAACCGAACGAGTCCTGACCCAGTCGAAAGTCTGGGTCTGATCCTTGAGTCCTGATCCGGATCCGCGCCGACGGGGAGAACGGTGAGCATAGGCAGAGAGCAGCGGCGGTTGTGCGGGGAGCTGGTGGCCGGCATCCGGCTGACCGCCCCCGTGGAACCCGTGGACCTCTACGCTGCCCTCTGTGAGGGCATGAGCAGACACCGCGGCCGACGGGTCGACTTCCGGATGGCCTCCTTCCCGCCCCGGACGGCCAGCGGTCTGTGGCTCGACATGGCGGACCGCGATCTCGTGGTCATCGAGGAGCGCACCGCACCCGATCACCAACTGGTCATCCTGGGCCACGAGCTGTGGCACATGAAGGCCGGCCACTGCAGCCACCACGTCGACGGCGCCGCCGTCGCCGCGCGGCTGCTGTCCGACGAGGCCGACATCGGCGAGACGGTCCGCCGCGTCGCCGCGCGTACGCGTGCCGACGTCCAGGAGGAGACCGAGGCCGAGACCTTCGGTTTACTGCTGGGCAGCCGCTGCCGGAACTGGCTGGCCGGGTCGGCGGGCCATCGGGCCCCCGTCCAGCGCGATGACCTGGCGGGCCGGATCGAGGCCTCGCTCGGCTACCGGGGACTGAGGAACGACCGTTGACCGGTGAGGACTACTACATCCCGGCAGCGGCGATGGCGATCTCCCTCGCCTTCAAGCTGCCGGCCCTGCGGCACAACTGGCGCGACCCGCTCCTGCGCTCGGTCGTCGCCCTGCTGGCCCTGGCGGGAGCGGTGTTCTCCTTCGCCGCTCCGCCCACCATCGCGGCGGTCAACCGCTGGACCGGGGTCGTCAACTTCTCCGCCCCGCTGGTGTACTGCCTGATCACCGCCTTCAGCGCCTCCTGCCTGGTTCTGATGGTCAACTGGCGGGGCGGGCCGGCCGAGCGGACCAAGCGCGTCTCGCGCCGCTGGATCCTCGGCTACAGCATCGTGATCGTGGCCCTCGTCGTGTTGTTCGCCCTCGGTGAGACCCCCGAGGAACGCCTGCGGGACTTCGACACCTTCTACGCGAACACCCCCTACGTCGGCCACATGATCGCCCTCTACCTGCTGGCGCACCACGTGGCGGCGGTGGTGATGGTGGTCCTGTGCTGGCGCTGGTCGCTCCAGGTGCGCGGCTGGCTGCGGATCGGGCTGATGATCATCGTCGCCGGCTACCTGTTCAACCTCGGCTACGACGCCACGAAGATGACCGCCGTCGTCGCCCGCTGGCTCGGCCACGACCTGGACGGCCTGAGCACCTACGTGGCCCCGCCGCTCGCCTCCCTGGGCGCGCTGATCAGCGCGATGGGCTTCGTGGTGCCGCTCGTCTGCCAGCGGCTCTCGGACCACTGGCAGACCTGGGCGACTTACCGCCGGCTCGGCCCGCTGTGGCAGGAGGTGCAGATCTCCGCCCCCGTCGGGACGCCCTCCGTGCAGATGGCCTGGTGGACGGCCGGGGAACTGCGCGTGATCCAGCGGGAGTCCGACATCCACGACGGGTTCTTGCACCTCGGCCCCTACTTCGACAAGGGCCTGCGCGACGACGCCTACGACACCGCCGTCGCCGACGGCGCCGACGAGGAGACCGCCCGCGCCGTCGCCGACGCGGCCATGGTCGCGGCCGCCGTACGGGCCCGCTCGGCGGACCCGGAGGGAAAGATCATCGGCGAGGACGAGGAGACCCTGCCCGCCGCCTCCGACGGGCCGCGCGATCTGCTGCGGATCTCCGACGCCCTGCGGCGTTCGCCGGTGGTACAGGCGGCCCGGCGGCACGCCACGGTCTAGGCCGAGTCGTCAAAGTCCCGCCCGGCAGGCGGGACTTTGACGGCACTCCCCAGGGGATGCCGGCCGGGGCCCCGACGGGGAAGGGCACCGGCCACCACCCGGCCGCCGGCCCGATCAGCGGGCCGCGGCCGCCGCGGTCTTCGGGAACAGCTCCTGGAACGGTCCGGCCGAGTCCATCCCGTCCCGCCCGTACGGCGCGTCGAAGCTCCACACCATGAACAGCAGGAACACGATCAGCGCGCTGAAGAGCCCCGCCAGCAGCAGTTCCCGCCCGGAGCGCCGGATCTGCAGTGTGAAGATCAGTCCGACGGTGACCACCCCGCCGACCAGCAGCCCGAACCACACCACACCCGGCAGCGTCGACTCGGAACTCTGGGTGCGCGAGTGGCGGGCCTCGTCGGCGGCCGCGATGTGGTCCAGCAGCGGCTGGTAGGCCTGCGCCTGCAGCTCGGTGGCCGGGCTCTGGTGGGTGACGGAGGTACGGAGCTTGCCGAGCAGCTCGCCGCCCTCGGCCGACGCGCTCTCGCCGGAGGCCAGCAGCGGCCAGTCCACGGCGACGGTGTGGTTGACGTACGCGTCCACCTCGCCGCGGATCCGGTCGCGGACCGCGGCCGGGTAGACGTCGGCGCGCTGGGTGACCTCGTACAGTGCCTGGGCCTCCCGGCGCACGCTGTCCTCGGCGGCGCCGCGCGCCTCCCATACGCCCGCGATGGCCAGGCCCAGCACGATCGCGTAGACCACGCCCACCATCATCGTCATGTACTCGATGACATCAGGGGTTTCGCTGGTGTCCTCGTCGGCGGCGGCCCGGCGGTGCCGGATCGCCGTGAAGGCGAGGACGAGGGCGCAGACGAGCACCATGGCAATGGCCAGGACCAGCCATTCGGACACGTGGATTCTCCCGGTGTGGATCGGTGGGCGGACGGGGCGGTGGGCGGACTCATCGACGGGCGGACTCATCGGCGGACGGACGGAGCGGTGGACGACGGGGGTCGGCGGTCAGCCGCGGCCCTTGCCCCGGGGGCGCAGCGCGGCGGCGGCCAGAACGGCCGGCGTGGTGACGACGACCATGAGCATCACCGTGGACATCCCGCCCGGGCCGCGCCGCTGCAGGGCGACAGAGCGGTACGGGCGCACGTGGAAGGCGCTCACGGGCGCGGCGGCGGCCCTGGGCCGGGGCGGGGCGGGCGCTTCGGCCGGAGCCGGCCCCGAAGCCCCCTGCGGACCCGGCGCGGGCGGCAGCGGCTCCGCCCGCGCGGCCGCGGCCTCCGCCGAAGGCCCGGCTGGATCCGCGGCAGTCGGCGGCTCCGCCGGCCCGGGCAGCCCCGGCACCGCGGGCCGCCCGGGCCGCACCCCGGCGGCGGGCTCGGGGATCCGCCCGGGGTGGCGCACCGTCGGCCCGTCGGCGCCGGGCACGCCGACCCGCACCGAGGGCCGGCCGGCTGGCGGTACGTGGGGCCGCTTCGGCTGGCCGGCCGGCACGCACAGGTCGACGCGCGCCCCGCGGCCGTGGCCGTCGGCCGCGACCGCCACATGGCCGTGGAGCGGACAGAGCGCAGCCACCAGCCCCGCCCCGGCGAAGTACTGCCAAGCGGTCACCGCGCGTCCTCCCGATTCCCCAGCAGACATGAGAGCTACATCTGAAGAAACGATCAAGGCCCGGCTTCGACACGCGGCGGACCGGTGGAGATCACGCCGCCGTGCGCGGGCCCACGCGCCGGATGGCGATGCGGCTTGATTGCGCCATGCTGACCGAGGGGAGAACGCCCGCCTGATCGCGGGGCGTTGTCGACTGGATGCCAGGCTCGGGCGCGGCGGCACGGGTGTCGTGTGGCGGGCCACGGACCAGCTGCTCGGCCGCTCCGTCGCCGTCAGGAAATGGTGCCCGACGCGGCCCTGTCGCCGGACGAGGCCCGGCTCCAGCGCGAGCGCACCCTGCGCGAGGCCCGCGCGGCCGCGCAGCTCAAGCAGCCCCACATCATCGTGGTGCACGGCGTCGTCGAGGACTGCGAACGCCCCTGCCTCGTCACCTCGCCCGCCGAAAGCTTCCGCATCGGCCTCAAGGTGTCGGACACCGAGCCGGGCGGCCCCCTCGCCGTGCACCGGCGCTCCCGCTCCCAGGGGGCGACGACCAACCCCGGTTACCGTGACGCCGAGGTCGCGACGAGCACGCGCAACGGCCACGCGGCGGCCGTCTGGCTGTTCACCTGGAACGGCTTCTCCACGGCCGAGGGCCCCGGCACACCCGCGACTTCTGCTGGGAGGAAGGCGCCGGCTCTACGACGTCTGGGTCTGCGCCCCGGTCGGACGGACCGCCGAAGCCCGCGCCCACTTCGACACGGCCGTCGCCACCGTCACCCGCAACGGAGGCTGAACGCCCGTCCGCGGACACGCCGAAGGGGCGCGGCCCGGTGGGCGCGCCCCTTCGGTCGGACGGGTGTCAGCCCGCCTCGGTGCCACCGAAACGCTCGCGGTAGGATTCCAGGTCCTCCTCGGTGACCCGGGCGAAGAGCACCGGCGGGACGGTGAACGGGGTTCCGGCCGGGACCGCGTCCAGGGCCTTGGCCTGCTCCGGGGTCACCCACGTCGCCGTGTCGTCGGCGAGCGCGAACGCCGAGCGCATGGCGCGCGCCGAGGCCGGGATGAACGGCTCGGAGACCACCGAGTAGAGGTGGATGAGGTTCATCGCGGTGCGCAGGGTGAGCGCGGCGCCGTCCAGGTCGGTCTTGACCTCCAGCCAGGGGGCCTTCTCGTCCAGGTAGGCGTTGCCGGCGGACCACAGCGCGCGCAGCGCGGCCGCGGCCTTGCGGTACTGGAGGGTCTCCATGTGGCCCTCGTACTCGGCCAGCAGCTCGGCGATCTGCTCGCCGAGCTTCGCCTCGGGCTCTCCCGCGGGGCTGCCGGCCGGGACCTCGTCGCCGAACTTCTTGCGGGAGAAGGTCAGCACGCGGTTGACGAAGTTGCCGAGGGTTCCGCCGAGGTCCTTGTTGACCGTGGCGGCGAAGTGCTCCCACGTGAAGGACGAGTCGTCGGACTCGGGGGCGTTGGCGATGAGGAAGTAGCGCCAGAAGTCGGCCGGGAGGATCTCCAGAGCCTGGTCGGTGAAGACGCCGCGCTTCTGCGAGGTGGAGAACTTGCCGCCGTAGTACGTCAGCCAGTTGAAGGCCTTGACGTAGTCGACCTTCTTCCACGGCTCGCGGGTGCCCAGCTCGGTGGCGGGGAACATCACCGTGTGGAACGGGACGTTGTCCTTGGCCATGAACTGGGTGTAGCGGACGTCCTCGGCCTCGTACCACCAGGACTTGTAGTCGCGGTTCGCCGGGTCGGCGTCCGCCCACTCCTTGGTCGAGGCGATGTACTCGATCGGGGCGTCGAACCAGACGTAGAAGACCTTGCCCTCGGCCGCCAGGTCGGGCCAGGTGTCGGCCGGGACCGGGACGCCCCAGTCGAGGTCACGGGTGATGGCGCGGTCGTGGAGGCCCTCGGTCAGCCACTTGCGGGCGATCGAGGAGGCCAGCTGCGGCCACTCCTCCTCGTGCTCGGCGACCCAGGCCTCGACCTCGTGCTGGAGCTTGGACTGCAGAAGGAAGAGGTGCTTGGTCTCGCGGACTTCCAGCTCGGTGGAGCCGGAGATGGCCGAGCGCGGCTCGATCAGGTCCGTGGGGTCCAGGACGCGGGTGCAGTTCTCGCACTGGTCGCCGCGGGCCTTGTCGTAGCCGCAGTGCGGGCAGGTGCCCTCGACGTAGCGGTCCGGCAGGAAGCGGCCGTCGGCGGGCGAGTAGACCTGCCGGATCGCGCGCTCCTCGATGAAGCCGTTCTCCTGGAGCTTGCGCGCGAAGTGCTGGGTGATCTCGGCGTTCTGCGGCGAGGAGCTGCGGCCGAAGTAGTCGAAGGACAGCTCGAAGCCGTCGTAGACCGCCTTCTGGGCGTCGTGGGCCTGCGCGCAGAATTCGGCGACCGGGACGCCGTTCTCCTTGGCGGCGAGCTCGGCGGGGGTGCCGTGCTCGTCGGTGGCGCAGATGTAGAGGACGTCGTGGCCGCGCTGGCGGAGGTACCGGGAGTACACATCCGCCGGAAGCATCGACCCGACCATGTTGCCCAGGTGCTTGATCCCGTTGATGTACGGAAGCGCGCTGGTGATCAGGTGTCGAGCCATCCTCGGATGCTCCATTTCCTATGTGCGGTACGACGTGACGTCACGGACTGTGAGTGCGGTTCATCGTATCGAACCGCCGATCGGCCACGCGCCGCATTTGTTCTCGGTGGGCATAACGCAAAAGCGAGGACAGTGACCTCTCCGTCACGGCCCTCGCGATCGGGCCCATGGTACAGCGGGTCGGTGACCCGCCTGACCCGCGGTACGGCGGCACCGGCAGGGGGCATATGCATACGTGCTGGCTGGAGGCCTGTGTGATCGAGACCGATCACGGTTCGATCATCAGCGACGCATTGCTTCCCAGGTTTCTTCTCTGCGCCCCCCGAGTGCGCCCGCGCTGCTTTCCTGCTTGCACGCACCAGGGGACGAGGTGGAGCGGAGGTGGAACGGTGAGCGATGGCGGACCGGAGGAGTCCGGTGGGGCCGTGGGACTGCCGAGCCGGCGTCGGCGGCCGACTCCCATGAGCCAGTGGGACCCGGCGGCACGCCTGTCGTACTGGGCCTTCCACGCCAACCGGCGCCCCGCGTACATGCGCTTCGCGTATCTGCAGCTGGGCTCGGACACGGCGGCCGAGGAGGCCGTGGACGCCACCTTCGACTCGATCATGGGCGACTGGCTGCGCATGCTCCACATGGACCGCCTGGACGCCTACGCGTGGACCGTGCTCAAGCACTGCCTGGTCGACCGGCAGCACCGGCGCCACCCCTGGCAGCAGGAGCCCGAGCCGATGGACATCAGCGCCTTCGAGGCGGCGCTGAAGGAGGCGCACACCGACCAGTACGAGGTGCTGACCGACACCATCCGCTTCTACTCCGCCGTCTCCCGGCTCGCCGAGCGCCAGCGCGACGCCGTGCTCCTTCGGTACGGCCTGCAGTGCACCCCCGGTGAGGCGGCCTCCGTGATGGGCGTGGACGAGGCCACGGTCCGCTCCTACCTCGGCCAGGCCCACCGGCGCCTCGCCCGGCTGCTCGACACGTCCGCCGATCCGTCTGAACCGGCCGAAGCAGCCGATCCGACCGAACCAGCCGGCTCATGAGGCGCCGCGATCGGCTCGAGCGGCCGGACGGCGACCCGGCGCCCCGCTCACTGGCCGAGTTCCTCGCCCGGGCGGGCGTCCGCGACCGCTACCGCCACTACGACCTCGGCGCGGCCGAGGCCCGGCTGCTGCGCGCCACCCCGCACCCGTCCGTCCCGCACCGCGCCCGGCGCCGCGCGACCCCCGGCTGGAGCGACCCGGACCGGGACCGTCCGCTCGACGCCGAGCGGGCCCGTCGCGACCTCAAGGCGCTCTGCCTGGCCTCCGTGTGCGAACCCGATGCAGCGTCGCACCTGGACTCCTTCACCGGCATGCGCACCGACCTGTCCGGCGCCGTCGTCTTCGGCTGCCTGCTCCACCTCGCCGGGATGCGCGAAGGCGCCCGGTTCTGGTGGCAGTTCGCCGCCGCGTCCGGAAGTGCGAAGGCCGCCACGGCCGCCTACTGCCTCTTCCTCGACCACTCCCGACGCGGCGAGCACCACGACGCCCGGCACTGGGCGTGCGAGCTGGGCCGCCGCGGCTTCAGGCCGGGCGGCCGACGGGACCTGCGCGAGGTCCGGCTGTGCGCGCAGGCCGCCGTCCTGCGCTACGTCGACCTGCGCGAGGACCCCGACCTGGGCCCGGTGCCGCTGCCGCGGGCCGGGCTCTCGCGTGCGCTGGGCGCGTTCCTGCCGCCGCCTCCCGTCACGGTCGTCGGGCCGACGGCGGCGGCCCGGCCCGGCGCCGGGCCTCTGCGCCATCCCGCGCTGACGGCCGCGGCCCGCGGGACCGTCGTACAGGGCGGTCCGGGCGAGGCGCTGGCGGAGGCCCGCCGCGCACTGGCCGTCGTACGCGTCCTGGAGCAGCATCCGCTGGGGGTGCGGGCCGCCCAGATCGCACGGGAGTCGGGCCTCGCGGAGGCGCAACTGCGGCCGCTCCTGGCGATGCTGTGCGAGGAGGAGTACGCGTACCGGCTGGGGGTGGGGGTGTACGGGCGCGGCCCGGCCCTGGACCGGCTCGCCGGCCCCGGCGGCCACGGCCTGGCCGGGCAGCTCCAGCGCACGCTGGCCCTGGCCCGGGACAGTGCGGGCGCTGCCGTGTACCTCAGCCGGTACGCGGGGGGCGAGGTCCACATCACGCAGATGGCGGCCGGGCCGGCGACCCCGCCGGTCCGGGAGTGGGTGGACTTCCGGGACGCGGCGCACGCCAGCGCGGTGGGCAAGTGCCTGCTGACGCAGCTCGACCACGACCGCCGCGCCGACCACGTGGCCCGTCACCGGCCCGCGCGCCTCACCCCGCAGACCATCACCGACAGCCGGGCCCTGTTCACGGCCCTGGACGCGGTGGCCCCCGGCGCCCCCGTCTTCGACCTGCTCGAATACTCCCCCGGGGTCGTCTGCTCGGCCGTTCCCCTCGCCATGGGCGGCGCCGCGGGCAGTCTCGCGCTGTCGCTGCCCGCGACCCACGCCCACCGGCTGCGTACGGCGACCGAGGCGCTGCGCCGCAAGGCCGTACCGGTCCTCCTCGCCCTGCTCCTGACCGGCGCCGTGCCCCCGGACCCCCCGGCCGCGCCCGCCGTCGAGGCCGGCCGCGCGCCCGACCGGCCCGAACCCCGGCCCCCGGCCCAGCCCCAGCCGATGCGGGCGCCGGTCACCCCGGAGACCCTGCGCCACCTCCGGCAGCTCTTCCGTACCCCGCTCGCGGAGGCCGCGGCCGCGCCCCAGGGCCCGCACCTGGTCAGCGACACCACGGCCGGCGCGGCCTACCTCTTCGACGCGGCCCCGGACGGCGAGGCCCCCCGGCTGTCCCTCCCGCACACCTTCACCTCGGTCACCCCGGGCAGCCTGACCCGCCCCACAGGACTGGTGGTCCTGGGTACGTGAGCGGGGGTACTCGCCGGAGCAACACGAAGAGCCCCACACGATGTGTGGGGCTCTTGCTGGTGTCCGAGGGGGGACTTGAACCCCCACGCCCGATAAAGGGCACTAGCACCTCAAGCTAGCGCGTCTGCCATTCCGCCACCCGGACCGGTGGTCGGCCCCGGTTTCCCGCGGCGACATGGACAACAATAGCAAAGGATCGGCGGGTCTCCGACCACTTATCCGGGCCGGCCGTGGTCCGCCACGCCGGGCTGACCTGCGGGCATGCCCCGGAGCAGTCGGCAGGACGGGCCGTCTCGCCGCGCTCGGGGGCGCGCGCGGCAGGGGGCGGACGGGCCCGGTCGGGCTTGCGGATGTCGGTATCGGGCTGGACAGCCGCGGCGCCGGACGGTCGGATGGCTGCGCACACATCCGGGGGGAGCCGCGCATGGAAACCGAGCACCGCGTCAGCACGCTGGAGCTGTTCTTCGACCTCGTCTTCGTCTTCACCATCACGCAGTTGACTGTGCTGCTGGCGGACGACCTGACCCCGAGGGGCGCGGGGCAGGTCGTGCTCATCTTCACCGTGCTGTTCTGGATGTACGGCGGCTACGCGCACCTGACCAATCAAGTGCCGCCGGACCGGACCGCCAGGCGGGTACTGCTCATGCTGGCCATGGGCGCGTTCATGGTGTGCGCGCTGGCCGTGCCCACCGCGTTCGGGGCCGGCGGTGTCGCCTTCGGCCTGGGGTATCTGCTGGTGGTGCTGGTGCACGGCGCGCTGTTCACGCAGGCGCACGGCCGCGGGGTGCTGTGGTTCGCGTTGCCCAACGTGCTGTGCGCGCTGGCGGTGACGGCCGCGGGGTTCTTCGACGGGCTGCCGGCCTGGGGACTGTGGCTGCTGGCGCTGCTGCTGCAGTTCGTGACGCCGGTGGTCGTACAGCGGGTCGCGGCGAGCGGCGCCGCGGCGGAACCGGAGGTGCCCGAGCAGACGGTCGGCGACCAGCTCGGCGGGATGAACGCGGCGCACCTGGTGGAGCGGCACGGCCTGCTGCTGATCATCGTCTTCGGCGAATCCGTGATCGCGATCGGCATCGGGGTGGGGTCGCTGCCCCTGTCCGCCGGCATCGCCGGCGGCGCGTTCCTGGCGCTCACGATCGCGTCCGCGATGTGGTGGATGTACTTCGTGCGGGACGAGGGCCGGGCCGAGGAGGTCTTCGCGCACACCCCGCCGGAGCGGCGTTTCAAGCTGGCGATGGCCGCGTACTACTACGCGTTCCTGCCGGTGCTGCTGGGCATCGCCGTCTTCGCGGCCGGAGTGAAGAAGACCATCGGGCACCTCGGGGAGCACCTGCACACCGGCCCGGCGGTCGCGCTGGCCGGCGGGGTCGCCCTCTACCTGGCCGGGAACCTGGTCTTCCGGGCGGTGCTGGGCCTCGGGCCGGCCCGCTACCGCGCGACGGCCCTGGTGCTCGCGCTCGCCACCGTTGCGGTGGGGACCGGCTGGACGGGAGCGGGCCAGCTGGTGGCCCTGGCGGTCGTCCTGGTCTGCGCGGTGGTCGCCGAGGGCGCCCGCTCCCCCGCCGCGCCGGCGCGGGGAGCGGCCACGGAGAGCGTCACGGGCAGCTGATGACCTGGCCGGCGTAGGAGAGGTTGCCGCCGAAGCCGAAGAGGAGGACGGGGGCGCCCGAGGGGATCTCGCCCCGCTGGACCAGCTTCGACAGGGCCATGGGGATGCTGGCCGCGGAGGTGTTGCCGGAGTCGACGACGTCACGGGCGACGACGGCGTTGACCGCGCCGATCCTGGCGGCGAGCGGCTCGATGATGCGCAGGTTCGCCTGGTGGAGGACGACCGCGGCCAGGTCCTCCGGGGCGACGCCGGCCTTCTCGCACACCTTGCGGGCGAGCGGCGGGAGCCGGCTGGTGGTCCATCGGTAGACGGACTGGCCCTCCTGGGCGAAAACCGGCGGCGAGCCCTCGATGCGGACCGCGTTGCCCATCTCCGGCACCGACCCCCACAGCACCGGGCCGATGCCGGGCTCCTGGCAGGCCTCGACGACGGCCGCGCCCGCACCGTCGCCGGTGAGCACGCAGGTGGTGCGGTCGGCCCAGTCGGTGATCTCGGTCATCTTGTCGGCACCGATGACCAGCGCACGGGTGGCGGAGCCGGCCCGTATGGCGTGGTCGGCCGTGGCCAGGGCGTGGGTGAAGCCCGAGCAGACGACGTTGATGTCCATGACGGCGGGGCTGCCGCCCATGCCCAGCTTGGCGGCGACGCGCGCGGCCATGTTGGGCGAACGGTCGATCGCGGTGGAGGTCGCGACCAGGACGAGGTCGATGTCGTCGGGGGTCAGGCCGGCGCCGGCCAGCGCCTTTCCGGCCGCCTGGTAGGCCAGCTCGTCCACCGGCTCGTCCGGGCCCGCGACGTGGCGGGTGCGGATGCCGACGCGGGACCGGATCCACTCGTCGGTGGTGTCGACCATGGCCGCGAGGTCCTCGTTGGTGAGCACTTTCGCGGGCTGGTAGTGCCCTAGCGCCACCACGCGTGAACCGGTCATGGGCGGGGTCCCCCCTCGTACGGAAGTCAGGATCACCCAGCTTTGCCTGCTACCGATGGGTACGGGTGCGTGTGACCCGACAGGATTACGGCCCCGGATTTTGGAGCTTCCCGAGGAGCTCCCTGCCCGGGACCTGGTCGGATGCGGAACCGTGAGAATGAGTACGTCGGGCATCGGCGAAAACAGAAGGGGTGGGCTGATCACCATGGGACGGGTCACCGAGCGCCGTCGCGTCGTCCGGATCCGGAACGGCGCGGCGGGTGTCCGCCCGGACACACTGGTGGCCGAGGAGCCGCTGGAGATACGGCTGAACGGCAAGCCGCTGGCCATCACGATGCGCACGCCGGGTGACGATTTCGCCCTCGCGGTGGGCTTCCTGGTGAGCGAGGGGGTACTGGGCGCGGCGTCGGAGGTCCGGGCCGTCACCTACTGCGAGGGTGCGACCGAGGACGGGTCGAACACCTACAACGTCGTCAACGTGCAGCTGGCCGCCGGCGTCCCGGTGCCGGACATCACGCTGGAGCGGAACGTCTACACCACCTCGTCGTGCGGTCTGTGCGGGAAGGCCAGCCTGGACGCGGTCCGGACGGCGAGCCGCTTCCCCGGGGTCGCCGACGACCCGGTACGGGTGCCCGCGGAGGTCCTCGCCGGTCTGCCGGACCGGCTGCGCGCTGCCCAGAAGGTCTTCGACCGTACGGGCGGCCTGCACGCGGCCGGGCTGTTCACGGCCCAGGGCGAACTGCTCGACCTGCGCGAGGACGTGGGCCGGCACAACGCGGTGGACAAGATCGTCGGTCGGGCACTGCAGTCGGGGCGGCTTCCGCTGACGGGCGCGGTCCTGCTGGTGTCGGGCCGGGCGTCCTTCGAGCTCGCGCAGAAGGCCGTGATGGCGGGCATACCGGTGCTGGCGGCGGTCTCCGCCCCGTCCTCGCTGGCGGTGGACCTGGCCCTGGAGTCGGGCATGACCCTGGTCGGCTTCCTGCGGGGCCCGGACATGAACATCTACGCGGGCGAGGAGCGGATCACCCTGTAGCGGTCCGCCGGTACCGCTCCTTGTCACCGTGTCCGAGGAACCTGGCCCACACGTCGCTGCCGTCTCCCGTCGTCCCTCCCTTGCCGGTGCCGTTGACGGTGAACCAGTCGGCGCAGCCCGGTACCGGGGGTGTCCCGTCGACGGTGAACTTGATCAGGGTCCCCGGGCTCTCGTCGGAATGCCGATCCATGATCCAGCTGCCCTCCGCGGTGACCGCGGCCGGCTGCCCGGTCGGATTGCACGTCCAGTCCGCGGCGTCCGTGAGGCGCGCCCGGCCGTCGGTTGTCACTACGAGCCGGGCTCCGCGGTCCCCCTGCCACGTGCCAATGACGTCTTCCGCCGTCAGGGGCGCGGAGGGTTCGCTGCCTTCGACGGAGACGGCAAAGCAGGCGACGGCCATGACCAGCAGGCCGAACAGGACGAGCACCGCGCGGGCGAGGTTCTGCCCGTCAGCGCCCCCGGCGGGAGCGGCGACCGGTGTCGGCCGGTGGCTTCGGGGTCGGGGGGTCGATGCGGTGGAGGTCAAGGGTGGCCGGGAGCGGGGTGGCTCCCGGGCCGCCCGACTCGGCCCAGGCGATGATCTCGTCGGTGGCGGTGTCGTCGAGGGCCCAGCCGAACCACACCGCGCGGGCGCCCCGGCGGCGGGCCTCGGTGGTGGGCTGGACCACGATGACGTTGGCCTGCGCGCACGGGCCGAGGCAGTCGCTCGTACGGACGGCCAGGCGGCCCCCGGACGCGGCTGCGGCCTCGCGCAGCCGGGCGAGCTGGCCCGCGTGGTCGGAGCCGGGGTTCTTGCGGGGGTCACCGCAGCAGCAGCCGCGACAGACCACCAGGGTGCAGGGGCGTTCGGCGTGGGCGCCGAGCGGGCGTATCCAGGTCACCACCGCACGTTACCGGGCCTGGGTCGCGGCCTGTTGGGCCGTTGGGGAGACCTCCGCCACACGGTCGGCGGGGAGTTCGGGCAGCGGGTCCGCGGCGCGGCGGCGGGCGATGACGGCGCAGACCATCAGCTGCATCTGGTGGAAGAGCATCAGCGGGAGCACGGCGAGGCCGGCCTGGGCCCCGAACAGCACGCTGGCCATGGGGAGTCCGGCGGCCAGGCTCTTCTTCGACCCGGCGAACTGGATGGCGATGCGGTCCTCGCGGCCGAAGCCGAGGCGGGCCGCGCCGTACCAGGTGACGAGCAGCATGACCGCGAGGAGCACGGCCTCCACGACCATCAGCGCGCCGAGGCGCAGCGGGTTGACCTGCTGCCAGATGCCGGCGGCCACGCCCGCGCCGAAGGCGGTGTAGACGACGAGGAGGATCGAGCCGCGGTCGACGCGTCCGAGGGCCTTCTTGTGGCGGGTGAGGAAGCCGCCGACCCAGCGGCGCAGGGCCTGGCCCAGGAGGAAGGGCAGCAGGAGCTGGAGGGTGATCTTGAGGAGGGAATCGAAGGAGAAGCCGCCCGTGCGGCCGCCGAGCAGGACGGCCGCGAGCAGCGGGGTGAGCACGATGCCGGCCAGGCTGGAGAAGGAGCCGGCGCAGATGGCGGCGGGTACGTTGCCGCGGGCGATCGAGGTGAAGGCGATCGAGGACTGGACGGTCGAGGGGACCAGGCAGAGGAAGAGCAGGCCGCTCTGGAGCGGGGGCGGCAGGAGGCCGGGGGCGAGGGCGCGCAGGGCGAGGCCGAGGACCGGGAAGAGCAGGAAGGTGCAGGTGAGCACGGTGAGGTGGAGCCGCCAGTGGCGCAGGCCGTCGAGTGCCTCGCGTGCGGAGAGCCGGGCGCCGTAGAGGAAGAAGAGGAGGGCCACGGCCGCGGTGGAGGCGGCGCCGGCCGCAGTGGCGGCCGCGCCGCGGGCGGGCAGGAGGGCGGCGAGGCCGACGGTACCGAGCAGGGCCAGGACGTACGGGTCCGGGCGGAGCCGGGCGGGGAGGTGCGGGCGGCGCATGCGCAGGGTGCTCACTTGCTGTCGGGGACGGTCGGGACCCCGGCCGGGTCTGACCGGGTGCTCTTCGTCCCTTCATGGTCGGGCCCCGGCGGTGATCGGGAAACCCGTACACCGCTCTCACTGTCATCACGGATCGGGATGAGCCGGCCTACGCTGGGGGGATGTACGACCCGGTGCAGCTGCGTACGTTCCTCACGGTGGCCCAGACGCTGAGCTTCACGCAGGCCGCCGTGCGTCTCGGCGTGCGTCAGTCCACGGTCAGCCAGCACGTGCGGCGGCTGGAGGAGGCGACCGGGCGGCCGCTGTTCCTGCGGGACACGCACAGCGTGGAGCTGACGGAGGACGGCGAGGCGATGCTCGGCTTCGCGCGGACGATCCTGGAGGCGCACGAGCGGGCGGCGGCCTTCTTCACGGGGACGCGGCTGCGGGGGCGGCTGCGGTTCGGGGCCTCGGAGGACTTCGTGCTGTCGCGGCTCCCGGAGATCCTGGAGGGCTTCCGGCACGAACATCCCGAGGTGGACCTCGAACTGTCGGTGGAGCTGTCGGGCACGCTGCACGAACGGCTGGACGCGGGGCGCCTGGACCTGGTGCTGGCGAAGCGGCGGGGGCCGGGCGACGAGCGGGGCAGGCTCGTCTGGCGGGACCGGATGGTGTGGATCGGCGCGGAGGGGCTGCGGGTGGATCCCGAGCGGCCGGTTCCGCTGATCGTCTTCCCGCCGCCGGGCATCACGCGGGCGCGGGCCCTGGAGGTGCTCGAACGGGACGGCCGGGCGTGGCGGATCGCGTGCACGAGCGGAAGCCTGAGCGGTCTGGTCGCGGCCGCCCGGGCCGGGCTGGGCGTGATGGCGCACACGCGGGGGCTGATCCCGCCGGGCCTGGTGAGGGTCGGCGGGCTGCCCGAGCTGGGGCCGGTGGAGTTCGCGCTGGTGCGCGGGGCGCGCGCGTCGCCCGCGGCCGAGGCGCTGGCGGCGGCGGTCCTCTCGGGCGCGGACCGGCTCACGCGCAGCGGATGAGCGCCGCGCACCGCCCGGGCGCGCACCGTCGAAACGCGCACCGCCGAAACGCGCACCGGCCGCAGGCGCACCGGCTGCAGGCGCACCTCCCGACGCGCACCGCCATGGCGGCCGACCGCCGCATACCGCCCGGGCGGTACGCTGCGCACGGGAGCGACCGCCGGGCGTACGCCGTGCCGCCCGTTTCCTTCCGACCCGCACGTCAGCGGCGTGAACGACGTGATCACTGGGGAGGTCTTGTGGAGGTGTCCGAACGCCGATCTACCCCCCTTGACACTGAGGTACGTTCACCGCGGCGCGCGGAGAGGAGCGGGTCCTTGCGTGAGATCACCGTCCCACCGATCGTCACGGGCGCGCCCGTCGGCGGCTTGGCCGACATCGTCTTCCAGCACGCCCGGGAGGAGCCGGACCGGGTGGTCCTGGGCCGGAAGGCCGACGGGGCGTGGCGGGACGTGACGTCCGGCGAGCTGGCGGCCGAGGTGCTGGCGCTCGCCAAGGGACTGCTGGCCCAGGGGGTGCGCTTCGGGGACCGGGTGGCCGTGATGTCGCGCACCCGGTACGAGTGGACGCTGTTCGACTTCGCCCTGTGGGCGATCGGCGCCCAGCCCGTCCCCGTCTACCCGACGTCCTCCACCGAGCAGGTGCACTGGATCCTCTACGACACCGACTGCACGGCCTGCGTCGTGGAGAACGAGGACCAGGCCATGACGGTGGGTTCGGTCATCGACCGGCTCCCGCACCTGAGACGGCTGTGGCAGCTGGACGCCGGGGCCCTGGACGCCCTCGTCGAGGACGGCCGCTCGGTCGCCGACGACGTCGTGCACCGCCACCGCGGAGCGGTGACGCCCGACGCGACGGCCACGGTCATCTACACCTCCGGCACCACCGGCCGCCCCAAGGGGTGCGTGCTGACACACGCCAACTTCATGTACGAGGCCGACACCCTGGTGGCCCGCTGGGAGTCGGTGTTCCGGGGCAGGCAGGGCGACCAGCCGTCGACCCTGCTCTTCCTGCCGCTGGCCCACGTCTTCGGGCGGATGGTGGAGGTGGCGGCCGTCCGCGCGCGGGTCAAGCTCGGGCACCAGCCGGTGCTGGCGGCGGCCGAGCTGATGCCGGACCTCGCGGCGTTCCGGCCGACCTTCGTGCTCGGCGTCCCCTACGTCTTCGAGAAGGTCTTCGCCGCCGCCCGCCGCAAGGCGGAGGCGGAGGGGCGTACGGGACCCTTCGACCGGGCGGTGGAGACGGCCGTGCGGTACGCGGAGGCGCGCGAGCGGAAGGCCTTCGGCACCGGGCCGGGTCCCTCGGCGACGCTGCGGATGGAGCACCAGCTCTTCGAGAAGCTCGTGTACGGGAAGGTCCGCGAGGCGATGGGCGGGCGGGTCCGGTACGCCATGTCGGGCGGGTCGGCGATGTCGCGCCGCCTCGGGCTGTTCTTCGACGGCGCCGGGATCACGGTGTTCGAGGGGTACGGGCTGACCGAGTCCTGTGCGGCGGCCACGGCGAACCCCCCGGAGGCGACGAAGTACGGGACGGTGGGGCCGCCGATCCCGGGCAGCACGGTGCACATCGCGGACGACGGGGAGGTCTGGCTGCACGGCGGGCACATCTTCTCCGGGTACCTGGGCGACCCCCGGTCCACGGAGGCGGTGCTGCGGGGCGGCTGGCTGGCGACCGGGGACCTGGGGCGGCTGGACGAGGACGGGTACCTCGTCATCACCGGGCGCAAGAAGGACATCCTGGTGACGTCCAACGGCAAGAGCGTCGCCCCGGCGGCGATGGAGGAACGGGTCCGTTCGCATCCCCTGGTGGCGCAGTGCGTGTTGGTGGGCAACGACCGGCCGTACATCGCGGCACTGCTCACCCTGGACATGGAGGGGATAGCGCACTGGCTGTCGATGCGCGGCAGACCGCAGATGCCGGCGGCGGACCTGGTGAGCGACCCGGAGCTGACGGCGGAGGTCCGCCGGGCGGTGGTGGCCGCCAACACCCTCGTCTCACAGGCGGAGGCGATCCGCACCTTCCGGGTGCTGGCCGAGCAGTTCACGGAGGAGCGGGGGCTGCTGACCCCCTCGCTGAAGCTCAAGCGCCGGGCGATCGAGAAGGCGTACGCGGAGGAGGTCGCGGCGCTCTACCAGACGTGAGCGGCGGATCCGGAGCGGCGGATCCGGAGCGGGGAATCGCCGCATCTGACGGCTCGTCATTTCGACGGGTCGTTGATATTGACGATCCGTCAGGTCGCCCACAGAATGCGGGGATTCCGACGCGAGGGGATCCCCGACATGTTGCGACCGATCCGCACCCTGGCCGCCGCGGCGGCGGCCGTCGCGCTCGTCTCCGCCTGCAATTCCGCCTCCACCAACGGTACCGCTGCGGGCGGGCCCGGCGACGCGCCCGGCAGCACGCGCGGGGTGACCGGCGACTCGATCAAGGTCGGCGGCATCGTGTCGATGACCACCGCCAGCGGCTACAGCAAGAAGGACACCGACCTCGGCGCGAAGGCGCGCTACCTGAGGGCCAACGCCGAGGGCGGAGTCAACGGCCGCAAGATCGAATACCTGGGCGCGGAGGACGACGGCCAGGACCCCGCGAAGAACATGGCGGCCGCCCGCAAGCTCGTCCAGCAGGACAAGGTCTTCGCGGTGTCCCCCATGAGCTCCGTGACCTTCTCCGGCGCCGACTTCCTGGAGCAGGAGAAGGTACCCACCTTCGGCTGGGGCACCCTGCCCTCCTTCTGCGGACCCAAGTACGTCTACGGCTTCAACGGCTGCCTGGTCCCCTCCCCCGGCGGCACCCTGAACCAGACCTGGCCCGAGGGCATCGCCCAGATCCTCGGCGGGGCCCGGGGCAAGTCGGTCGCGGTCATCGCCAACGACAGCGACGCAGGCAAGTTCGGCATCCGGACCTTCCAGCAGGGCTTCGCCGGCGCCGGCTTCACGGTGTCCTACGCCAAGGCCTCCGTGCCCGGCACGGCCGTCCCCAGCGACTGGTCCGCGTACGTGAAGGAGATCCTCTCCAGCAACGACGGCAAGGCCCCGGACGCGGTGGTCTCCGTCATGCAGACCCCCAACAACATCGGCCTCTTCACCGCGCTCAAGCGCGGGGGGTACAAGGGGCTGCTCTCCGACCCCACCGACTACGACCCCGGGCTGCTCACCCAGGACGCCACCAGGCAGGCCCTCGACGGGGTCCACGTGCTGCTGCAGTTCCAGCCGTTCGAGTCGGCCGACCCGAAGATGGACCGGTTCAAGGCCGACATCAAGGCGGCCGCGGGCGGCAGGGAGGTGCCGCTCAGCATGCACATGCTCACCGGGTACATGTCGGCCGACCTGTTCCTGTCCATCGCGCAGAAGGCGGGCAAGGACCTGACCGTCGAGTCCTTCCAGGCAGCCGCGCAGGGCTTCTCCGACACCGGCACGCTCGTCGGCGACCGCTCGCTGCCCAAGGGGCAGAAGGACAGCTTCGGCTGCGGATCGCTCGTACAGCTGAAGAACGGCGCGTACGAGGTCTCCGTCCCGTTCAAGTGCCACGAGCCCATCCCCTTCAAGTAGGCCGCGACATGGGGGATCTGCTCGTCTTCGTCCTGAGCGGTCTGGTCTCCGGCGCCCTGTACGCGCTGCTCGCCACCGGGCTGGTGCTCTCGTACTCGGCGTCCGGGCTGTTCAACTTCGCGCACGGGGCCACCGCCTACCTGTGTGCGCTCACCTTCTACGAACTGCACTCCGGGCTGGGCCTGCCGGCGGTCCCGGCGGCGCTGCTGGTGGTGTTCGTCCTCGCCCCCGGCCTCGGCCGGGGGCTGGACCGGCTGATGTTCCGGCGGCTCGCGCGGGTCGGCGAGACGGCGCAGATCGTGGCGACCATCGGGCTGCTGGTGGCACTGCCCGCTGCCGGCCTGTGGGCGGTCGAGTTGCTCGCGGACGCGGGCGCCCCGGTGAAGCCGGCGGAGAACCGGTTCGGGCTGCCGGGCGTGGGGCCGAGCCCGGCGAAGTCCTGGCAGCTCACCGACGGCGTCGGCATCGACTCCGACCAGCTGATCACCTGGGTGGTCACCGCGCTGGTGGCGGTGGCCCTGTGGGTGCTGATGCGGCACACACGGATCGGGCTGCTGCTGCGGGCGGCCGTCGACAACCGCTCGCTGACCGAGCTGCGCGGGATCAGCGCCGACCGGCTGTCGTCGGTGGCGTGGATGATCGCGTCGGTGCTGGCCGGACTGGCGGGTGTGCTGGCGACCCCGCTGCTGGGGCTGTCGGCCCATGACTTCACGCTGTTCCTGTTCGTCTCGGCCACGGCGGCCGTCATCGGGCGGTTCGCGTCCGTGCCGCTCGCCTTCGCGGGCGGGCTGGGGCTCGGGGTGCTGCAGAACCTGGTGGCCGGCTACGCGTCCTTCGCCGAGTCCGTCACCGGCTTCCGTACGGCGGTGCCCTTCCTGATCCTGTTCGGCGGGCTGCTCGTGCTGACCCGCAGGTCGCGGACCGCCGGGGTCGCGGCCGTGGACGCCCCGCCGGTGGACCACCTGGCCGGGGCCTCCTGGGGCCGGCGTTGGGGGGTCTGGGCGGCCGGCGCGGGGCTGCTGTGCACCGCGTTCTACACCGTGACGACACCCTTCTGGAGCGGGCTGCTGGCGCAAGGACTGGCCGTGGCACTGGTGTTCATGTCCTTCACGGTGGTGACCGGGCTCGGGGCGATGGTGTCCCTAGCCCAGGGCACCTTCGTGACGGGGGCCGCTCTCGTGGCCGGACTGCTGATGAGCCGGGGCTGGCCGTTCGTGGCCGCGCTGGCGGTGGGCACGTGTGCGGCCGCGCTGCTGGGAGCGCTGGTCGCGCTGCCGGCGCTGCGGCTGGGCGGCAGGTCGCTGGCGCTGGCCACGCTGGCCCTGGCGTTCCTCGCCGACCAGGTGCTGTTCCAGCTGCGGTGGCTGCGCAACGGCGACACCGGCTGGTCGGTTCCGCGGCCGGTGGTCGGGCCGGTGGACCTCTCCGACGACCGGGCCCTGGGGGTGGCCCTGGTGGTGCTGGTCGCGCTGGTCGCCGCCGCTCTGACGGCGCTGCGCGCATCGCCGTCGGGGCGGGCGATGCTCGCGGTGCGGTCGGCCCCGGCGGCGGCCGTCGCCTCCGGGGTGTCCGTACTGCGCACGAAACTGCTGCTTTTCACCCTGTCGGCCGGACTGGCCGGCTTCGGGGGCGTGATGTACGCCTCGTACAACACCCGGATCACGGCGACGGACTTCACGGCGATGACGGGGCTGGTGTGGCTGGCGGTCGTGGTGGCGGCGGGCGTGCGGCGACCGCAGTACGCGGTGGTGGCGGGACTGGTGTACGCCGTGGCCCCGCGGCTGCTGTCCGACTACGTGACCGGGTCCGCGCACCTGCCGGTGATCCTCTTCGGCCTGGCCGGCCTGGCCCTCGCCAACGACCCCGACGGGTACTGCGCGGCCGTCCCGGTACGGCTGGCGCGGCGGCGCGCCGCCGCCGCGGTCCCTGCGGAGCCCTCCCCCGCCCCGCCCCTTCCCCGACCGGGAGTCCTCCCCGGCCCCCGCGCCGCGCACGCCGGAGGGGGTCAAGGACCCGCGCTCGAACTGCGCGGCGTCACGGCCGGGTACGACGGCGGGCTCGTGCTGCACGGGGTCGATCTCGTCGTGCGGCGCGGGGAGATCCTCGCGGTGCTCGGGCCGAACGGAGCCGGGAAGAGCACCGCGTGCCGGGTCGCGGCCGGGCTGCTGCCCGTCACCGGCGGGGAGGTGCGGATACGCGGGCGGGACGCCACCGGCGACGGGCCCGTACGCCGGTCCCGGGCCGGGGTCCTGCTCGCCCCCGAGGGCCGGGGGATCTTCCCGTCGCTCACCGTCGAGGAGAATTTGGCCCTTCACCTGCCGCAGGCCGACGCCCGGGCCGCCGTCTACGACCGCTTCCCCCGGCTCGCCGAGCGCCGCGGGGTGAGCGCGGGAGCCCTGTCCGGCGGGGAGCAGCAGATGCTGGCCCTGGCTCCGCTGCTGCAGCGGCCGCCTTCGGTGCTGATCGCCGACGAGCCCTCCCTCGGGCTGGCCCCACGCGTGGCTGAGGAGGTGTACGCGCTGCTCACCGAACTGCGCGACGCCGGCACCGCGCTGCTCCTGGTGGAGGAGAAGGCCGCCGGGATCCTGGGCGTCGCCGACACCGTGGCCTACCTCTCCCAGGGCCGGGTCTCCTGGTGCGGCCCGCGGGACGAGGTGGAGGCCGACCGGCTCACCGAGGCCTACTTGGGGATGGGGACATGAGCGGCTACGCGCTCCACGCGGGCGGGGTCGGGGTGCGCTTCGGCGGCGTCCGGGCGCTGGGCGGGGTGGACCTCGGGGTCCGGGCGGGCGAGGTGTGCGGGCTGATCGGACCCAACGGGGCCGGGAAGACCACGCTCTTCGACGTCCTGTCGGGGATCCGCCGGCCGGAGCGGGGGCGGGTCCTGCTGGACGGGGCGGACATCACGCGCCGCTCCCCCGTCTGGCGGGCCCGGCACGGCATGCGCCGGACGTTCCAGCGGCAGCAGCTGTTCGGTCAGCTCAGCGTGGCGGACAACGTGCTGGTGGCGCAGGAGTGGCGGGGCGGCGGGGGCGGGCCTGTCGCCGACCTGCTCGCCCTCCCGTCCCGGCGCGCCCGGGAGCGGGCCCGCAGGGTGCGCGGCGAGCGGGTGCTGGCCGACTGCGGGATCGGCGCGCTGGGGACCGCGTACGCGGGCGGGCTGCCCGTCGGGCAGGCCCGGATGGCCGAGCTGGCGCGCGCGGTGGCCGATCCGCCGCGGGTGCTGCTGCTGGACGAACCGGCGTCCGGGATGTCGGCGCCCGAGCGGGAGCAGCTCGCGGCGGTGGTGCGGCGGCTGGCGGCGCAGGACGGCTGCGCGGTGCTGCTGGTCGAGCACAACGTGGCCTTCGTGATGGACCTCTGTACGCGCGTGGTCGTACTGGACCTCGGGACGGTGCTGGCCGAGGGCACGCCGGCCGAGGTGCGGGCCGACCCGCTGGTGCGGAAGGCGTACCTGGGCAGCGCGTGAGGCGGGCCGGCGCGGCGGGAATACGTTGCACGAGGGGCCGGTTGTCGCCCCTCGTACGACGCTGTAACACCGCGCAGCAACGCGCCGACGTGAGGGAACGACCCGACGTGAACCAGGTCCCGGCCATCAAGCTCAACAGCGGCACGCTCATGCCCCAGCTCGGCTTCGGCGTCTGGCAGGTGCCGGACTCGGAGGCGGAGCACGCCGTGGGAACCGCCCTGGAGGCGGGCTACCGGAGCATCGACACGGCCGCGATCTACGGCAACGAGCGGGGCACGGGCAAGGCCGTCGCCGCCTCCGGGCTGCCGCGCGAGGAACTGTTCGTCACCACCAAGCTGTGGAACGGCCCGAAGCAGACGTGGAACCGCGACGCGGTGCTGCGCGCCTTCGACGACTCCCTGGCCAAGCTGGGTCTCGACCACGTCGACCTGTACCTGATCCACTGGCCGCGCCCGATGCGCGACGACTTCGTCACCATCTGGAAGACCTTCGAGGAGATCGCGGCGAGCGGCCGCGCCAAGGCGGTCGGCGTGTCCAACTTCCGCACCGAGGACCTGGACCGGATCGCCGCCGAGAGCTCCCTGGTGCCGGCCGTCAACCAGGTCGAGCTGCACCCGCTGCACCCGCAGACCCAACTGCGCGCCGAGCACGCCGCGCGCGGGATCGTCACCGAGGCCTGGTCGCCGCTGGGCCAGGGCAAGGAGCTCCTCACACTGCCGGCCGTCACCGCGATCGCCGAGGCGCACGGCCGCAGCGCCGCGCAGGTGGTGCTGCGCTGGCACCTCCAGCACGGCAACGTCGTGATCCCGAAGTCGGTGACCCCCGCCCGCATCCGGGAGAACCTGGACGTCTTCGGCTTCGAGCTGGACGCCGCCGAGACGGCCGCGCTGGACGCCTTGGGCGCGGGCGCGGCGGGCCGCCGGATCGGCCCGGACCCGGCCGAATTCGACGTGTGAGGACGGGCGCGTGAACCTTCCCGAAGGGCTCTACCGGATCCGCAACGTGGACAGCGGGCTGGTGCTCCAGCTGGAGGGCGCCTCCCGGGTGCGGGTCGGCCCGGACGGGCCGCCCGCTCCGGCGGCCGCCCGCCGGTGGCTGATCGCGCCGGTGCACAGCGGCGGCGGGATCTTCCACGTGGTGAGCGAGGACAACGAGCGGCGCCTGGACGTGGCGAACGCGTCGACGGACAGCGGCGCCCGGGTGCAGGTGTGGCGTGCCAACGCCTTCGGCGCGCAGGAGTGGATCGTCGAGGAGCACCTCGACGCTCCCGGTGTGGTGTCCCTGATCGCCTGCATCAGCGGCCTGCTGCTGGAGGCCGACGCGGAGGGCCGGGTCCGGCAGGTCGAGGACACCGATTCCGCGTCCCAGTGGTGGCGGCTGGAACCGGCGTAGGCGCCGGTCCGGCGGGCCCGGCAGCGGCGCCGGGCCCGTTGCGCGCCGGGCCCGTTCCGCAGCGTCACGTGCGTACGAAGCTCCGCAGGCGGTACGTCGGTTCCGGGCGCGGGGTGTCCTGGTCGGGCAGCAGTTCCAGCCGGGCCGCCAGCTGGCGTGCGGTGATGCCCCGCGGGACGATGCGGGAGGCGTACCGCCCCGCGAGCAGCGCCTCGGCGGAGCCGCGGGGGGTGCGGCCCTGGCCGTGGCCGGTGAAACGGGCCTCGCCGCCGGGGCGCAGGCCCGCCCGGGAGGCGTGGGCCTCGACCTCCCCGGAGGAGTCCGAGGGGGTGGGGGTCAGATGCGCGGCGAACACGGCGTCGATGTCGCTGCCGACGTCGTGCGCGCAATCCTTGTCCACGGTGGTGACGAGGACCCCGCCGGGCCGCAGCACCCGGGCGGCCTCGGCGATCACCGCGGGCACCAGCCCCGGCCCCCGCAGCAGGTGCAGCAGCCACACCGCGCTCACCGCGTCCAGCGAGCCCGAGCGCACGGGCAGCCGGGCCGCGTCGGCGCGGGCCACGGGGACGCCGCGGCGCAGCGCCGCGGCGGCCATGCCGTGGGAGGCGTCGGCGCCCAGGACGCGCAGTCCGGGGCGCCCCAGCCGGGCGGTGACGATGCCCGTGCCGCAGCCGAGGTCGAGGAGGGTGGCCACCTCGGGCGGGAGGAGGCTGAGGACGGCCGCCGCGGCGGCCTCGGCGCGCGGGGTGCCGCCGCGGGAGGCGTCGTAGACCTCGGCCTCGGCGTCGTAGTCGAGCAGCGGTTTCGCGGTCGGTATGTGCGTGGTGGTCATCAGCTCGCGCCGTGGGAGGGGGCGAGGGACTCGACGCGCTCCGCGAGGGCGAAGTCGGTCTCCGTCACCACGCCTCCGGCGTCGTGGCTGTTCACGGAGAGCCGCACCGTGTTGTAACCGAGCGTCAGATCGGAGTGGTGGTTCAACTCCTCCTGGACGGAGGCGATGTGGGCGACCAGGGCGCTCGCCGCGAAGTGCGTGCCCAGGCGGTAGGTACGGATGATCCGGTCGTCCTCGAAGGCCCAGCCGGGGAGTTCCCGCAACCGGTCCTCGATCTCCTTCTGCGACAGCGGTTCACTCGGCATGCACCGGCTCCTTTTCCCCGTGACGTGTAGTCAAGGTTCCCACAGTGCACGCCGGATCGAACCTTTCGCGCCATAGTGCGCTCGGGTACTTCTGCACCTTCCGCCCCCGGCGCACGCCCCCTAGGCTCCTGCGCCGGACGTGACTGTTACCAGCAGTAACGAGGGGGCATTCGCCATGGCCGGCACCGGGAGTTCCAGGCGTACGTTCATCGCGGGCACGGGCGCCGCGACCTTGTCGGCCCAGGCCGCGGCGGCCCTGGCGGCTCCGGCGGCGGCCGCCGCGCCCGCCGCGGCACCGCCCGCGGCGCCCTCCCCGAACGGCCGGCGCGTCGCCGTCCTGGGCGGCGGGGTCGCGGGGATGACCGCGGCACACGAACTCGCCGAGCGCGGATACGCCGTCACCGTGTACGAGCGCCGGGCGCTCGGCGGCAAGGCCCGCAGCATGGACGTGCCGGGCAGCGCGCGCGGCGGCCGCAGGCCGCTGCCCGCGGAGCACGGCTTCCGCTTCATCCCCGGCATCTACCACAACCTGCCCGACACCATGCGGCGCATCCCCTTCGCGGGCAACGCGAACGGCGTGTGGGACAACCTGGTGGCCCCGCCCGAGATGATGTTCGCCCGCGCCGGGGGCCGCGAGGACCTGCGCGGCCCGATCCCCTGGCCCGGCCACTCCCCCGCCGCGCTCACGCCCGAGGAGGTGCGGCGCGCCCTGTCGGGCATCCTGCAGACCCTGGTCAGGCTGCCTCCGCACGAGACGGCGTACTTCGTCGACCGCGTACTGGTCTTCCTCACCAGCTGCGACGAGCGGCGGGCCGAGGTGTGGGAGCACACCCCGTGGTGGGAGTTCACCCGGGCGGCACGGATGTCGTACGAGTACCAGCGCATCCTGGCGGTCGGCGTCACCCGCAACATCGTGGCGACCAAGGCGGAGGAGGCCTCCACCCGTACCGTCGGCACCCTCGGCGAGGCCTTCGTCTTCAACCTCCTGGGCCGCGGGGCGGACGGCCCGCCGGACCGGATCCTCAACCTGCCGACCAACGAGGCGTGGATCGACCCGTGGGAGGCCCATCTGCGCTCCCTCGGGGTGGAGTTCAGGATCGGCTGGACCGTACGGGAGGTGCAGTACGCGGGCGGCCGGGTGAGCGGGGTCGCGGTCGAGGGCCCGGACGGCGCCCGGCAGACCGCGACCGCCGACCACTACGTCAGCGCCCTGCCCGTCGAGCACGCCCGGCGCACCTGGAGCGCGGGGCTGCGGGCCGCCGACCCGATGCTGGGGCGCTGCGACAGGCTCCGGACCGACTGGATGACCGGCATCCAGTTCTACCTGACCGAACGGGCACCGCTGGTGCACGGCCACTTCAACTGCGTCGACTCCCCTTGGTCGTTGACGGCGATCCAGCAGGCCGAGCACTGGCCGGCGCGGGACTTCCCCGCCGACTACGGCGACGGGGCGGCGGTCGACTGCCTGTCGGTGGACATCTCGGAGTGGGACAAGCCGGGGATCCTGTACGGGAAGACGGCCAAGCGGTGCACCCGCGACGAGGTGGCGCGCGAGGTGTGGGCCCAGCTGAAGGCCTCCCTCAACGACACGGGGGAGACCCTGCTGTCCGACTCGAAGCTGCACTCGTGGTTCCTGGATCCCGGGGTGGACGGCCTCGGCACCCCGGAGCCCACCAACCAGGACGAGCTGTTGATCCACCCGGTCGGGACCCTCGCCAACCGGCCGAGCGCGGGCACGCGCGTCCCGAACTTCTTCCTCAGCGGGGACTACGTCGCCGTCGACATCGACCTGGCGACGATGGAGGGCGCCAACGCCTCGGCCCGCGCGGCCGTCAACAGCCTGCTGGACCGCGACGGTTCGACGGCGCGGCGGTGCACCGTCCGGCCGCTGTACCGGGCGCCGGAGATGGAGTCCGCCAAGCGGCACGACCTGTGGCGGTACCGCCTCGGCCTGCGCAACCTCTTCGATGTCGGCTGATCGCGCCGGGCGCCCGGGCCCGGCGGGCTCGGCTACCGTCGGAGCCATGACCACCTCGACACCCGCAGTCGGCGCCCTGCTCCGCACATGGCGGGAGCGGCGCGGCATCAGCCAGCTGGAGCTGGCGGGCCGCGCCGACTCCTCGTCCCGGCACATCAGCTTCATCGAGACGGGGCGGGCCCGGCCGAGCGAGGAGATGGTGCTGCGGCTCGCCGACCGCCTCGATGTCCCGGTGCGCGAGCGCAACGCCCTTCTGCTGGCCGCCGGTTACGCCCCGCACTATGCGCAGACCGCGCTGGACGACCCGTCGATGGAGACACTGCGGGAGGGCATCGAGCGGCTGCTGACCGGGTACGAGCCCTACCCCGCGCTGGTCGTGGACGCCGCGTACGACGTCGTCGCCGCCAACCGGGGCGTCCTGATGCTGCTGGACGGCCTGCCGGAGCACCTGCTGACACCGCCGCTGAACGCGATGCGGATCACCCTGCACCCCGAGGGCCTGGCCCCGAGGATCCACAACCTCAGGGAGTGGCGCGGGCACTTGCTCGCCCAGATGGAGCGCCAGATCGCGTTGGCCCGCTCCGAACCGCTGCGCGCGCTGTACGAGGAGGTCTCCTCCTATCCGGTGGCCGAACGCCCCGGCGACGGCGCACCGCGGGAGCCCGTCCCCTACATCGCGCTCCCCCTGCTCATCGAGCACGACGGCCACCTGCTGTCCTTCGTGTCGTCCATCGCGACCTTCAACACCCCGATGGACGTGACCGTCGCCGAGCTGGCCATCGAGACGATGCTCCCGGCCGACCCGGCGACGGTGAAGTACCTGCGCTCACTCGGCGACTGAGCGCAGCGCGAGCTGCTGGAGGACGGCGAAGCCGGCGACGGTGAGGGCCTGCGCCGGGATCCACACGGTCCCTGCGAGGGTCGGCGAGAACCACACGGCGAGGGCCACCAGGCTCAGCGCGGCCCAGGCGTAGTTGGTCTCGACGACGGCCTTCACGGCGAACACCGGGGGCCGGCCGCGCGAAGCCAGCAGGCCGACGGCGGCGCCGTAGAGCACCAGCAGTACGCCGACGGCCGGCAGCAGCCCCGGCCCGACCCCGAGCAGCCGCCCCAGCGGCGCGGAGAAGGCGACGTAGGCGAGGCCGTTGCCGGTGGTGACAACGGCGTCGAGGGCGAGGAAGCGACGCAGCGCGAGCTGCGGGACGGGCGTACGGGCGAAACCGGCGAGCAGGGTCGCGGACATGGGGCAGCCTCCGTCGAGGTGGAACGGCCAGGTGGGAGCCGGGCCCCGGAACCGAGTGCGCGGCCCCGGAACCCGACGCCCCCACTGTGCCGGGCCCTCTCGCCGGGGGTCGATTACCTCCGAGGTCATGCCCACGCTTTTTGAGGTGGGCGGCAGCAAAACATTGGGGTTCCCGTGGTTCGGCCGGGGGTGGGGGGCTAGGCTTCACGCAGCCCGATCCACTCGAACGCCTTGTCGACATATGGAGAATCAGCCGGTGCGAGCCGCCGCCCGACCCGACCTCGCCGCGATCTGGCGGCGCGTGGGGGCACTCGCGGAGCGGTGCGGCCGGGACCCGGCCGAGGTGCTGGCGGTGGGGCGGCTGAGCCACCTGTCCGGTGTCGAACCCGGGCGCATCCCACCGGTGGTGGCGGGTACGGCCGCCGAAGTACCGCTGGAACAACGCGTGCACCAGCGGTTCCGGCTGCTGCGGGCGACCCGGCGCGACAAGCACGGCCGGGAATGGCCGCTCGCCGCCATCGCCCACGACTTCGACGCCCCCGGCGCCTCCCTCGGCCCCCTCAACGCGGGCACCGGGCTGCTGCGGATGGGCCACGCGGCCGGCGTGCAGCGGTTCTTCGGCGTCTACGCCGGATTCCTGCTGGCCGACTGCAAGAGCGCGGTGGAACGCGCCCTCGCCCTGTCCGTGACCACCGTCTCCGACGGCCGGGACGACCTGGAACACCTCTCGTACCTGACCGGTATCACGCCCCAGGCCGTCCGGCAGACGCTCGACGGCAGGCCGCCCCGGCTCCCCCTGAAGGAGCAGGTGCACCAGCGGTTCGAGCACCTGCGGCGCACCAGGCCCCGGGAGGACGGCCAGGCCCACTCGCTCACGGCCATCGCCAAGTCCTTCGACGCGTCGGGGCAGTCGCTGACCCGCCTCGCCCAGGGCGAGGGCATGCCGAACCTCGCCGCGGCCGCCGGGATACAGCGCTTCTACGGCGTCGACGCCGGCTTCCTGCTCGCCGACGACACCGAGGCGCTCGCCACGGCACTCGCACTGATCGAGGGCGAACTGGAGTGCGTGGAACGGGAGCGGGAGAATCCGATGCTGGCCGTGCTGCGTGCGCATGACGTACGGAGCATCGTCACGCGGGCCGGCCGGCTGTCGCCACAGGGGTGGAAGTCACTGGCCGACCACTTGGACGACCTCCTCGCGCGCGAGGGGCAGCTCGGACTTCCGGGCACGAAGGGCGGGGCGCCGACCGAGGGCGCCGCCGCCGAGGGAGAAACACCATGAGGACCACACGGGCCATGCGCAAGCTGGGCTCCGAACTGCTGGAGGGCGCACGCCTGACGGCGCCGGCCGATGTCGGGGAGATCATCGGGGCGCTGTGCGCCGCCTACACCCAACGGCGCGGCACAGACCGGAAGGTGGACTTCCATTTCACCTCGTTCCCGCCCGACACCGCGAGCGGGCTGTGGCTGGAGCTGGACGACGTCGACCTGATCGTCGTGGAGCAGCACACCCGGCCCGAGCACCAGCTCGTCATCGCCTGCCACGAGCTGTGGCACCTGGACGAGGGGACCTGCGACAGCGTCGGTCCGGGCATGCTGGTGGCCGCCCGGCTGGCGGGACGCCACGGCAGCCTCGCCGAACTGCTCGCCCCCGGCTCCGGGCTGGACGCGGTGGTCCGGCAGGCCGCCGCCCGCGCCGACCAGGGGGATCCGGCGGAGATCCGGGCCGAGACCTTCGGCCTGCACCTCGGCAACATCCTGCGCTCCCGCCTCCCGTCGCCCCGGGAGCAGCAGCTCCCCGAGGCGATCGAGCGCATCAAGTCCTCACTCGGCTGGGGAAGCCCCGTGCCACGCCGTGACCAGCACCAGCCAGTCGCCGCATCCCTCACGCCGATGCCCTCAGCACGGCCCTGACAGAGAGCCCGCCACGATGAACCAGTCCTCCCCGCCCCGCCACGCCGTCGTCATAGGCGGCAGTCTGGCCGGCCTCCTCGCGGCCGCTGTCCTCGCCGAGCACGCCACGGTCACCGTCATCGACGCCGACCCGCTGCCGGAGGGGCCGGCCCCGCGCCGTGGGCTCCCTCAGGCCCGGCACACCCATCTGCTGTGGTCGGGCGGCGCCCGGGCCATAGAGCGGATCCTGCCCGGCATCACCGACGACTGGACGAAGGCTGGCGCCATCCGCCGCAGCCTGCCCACCGACCTGGTCACCAAGACCGCCCAGGGCTGGATCCCGCGCTGCGGCGAGAAGCAGTTCAACATCTCCTGCAGCCGCGACCTCCTCGACTCGGTGGTCCGCGCCCGGATCACCGGCCTCGCCGGGGTCACCACCCTCCAGAAGAGCCGGGTCCGGGGCCTGGAGGGCACGGCCGCCCGGGTCACCGGCGTCCGCGTCGACACCCCCGAGGAGCAGGACCGGCTGGTGACGGCCGATCTCGTGGTCGACGCCAGCGGCCGCGGATCGCGCGCCCGGACGTGGCTCCAGGCCCTCGGCGTGAGCGGCATCCGGCAGGCCGAGGTCGACTCCGGTCTCGTCTACGCGACCCGGATCTTCGAGGCCCCGCCCGGCGCGCACGAGATGGGCTTCCCCATCGTCAACGTACAGTCCGACCCCCGGGTGCCCGTGCCCGGGCAGACCGCCACGATCGTGCCCATCGAGAACGGCCGGTGGCAGGCCACCCTGTCGGGCACCCGCGGCGGCCAGCCCACCGGCGACCCCGAGGCGTTCATCCCCTTCGCCAAGTCCGTACGCGACCCGATCGTCGGCGAGCTCCTGGAGGGCCGCAAGCCCCTGACGGACGTCGCCGTCACCCAGGGCACCGCCAACCGCCGGATCTACTTCGAGAAGGCCGAGCTGCCCGACGGCTTCTTCGCCGTCGGCGACTCCGTCGCCACCTTCAACCCGCTGTACGGGCAGGGCATGACCGTCGCCGCCCAGGGCCTGCTGGCCGTACGCACCCTCCTGCGGGCGAAGGGGCTGGCCCATCCGGGAATCGGCCGCGAGGCGCAGCGCGTCATCGCACCCCAGGTCGCCACCGCCTGGGAGCTCGCCACGTCGCAGGACATCCTGTATCCGGGGGCCACCGGGATGAAGCCGCGCGCGGGCACCGGCCTGCTCAACGGCTACGTCAACCGGCTGATGACGGGCGCCACCACCGACGAGGCGCTCACCGCCGCCCTGTTCAACGTCCTCACCATGAGCATCGAGCCCACCCACTGGCTGCGCCCGTCGGTGGTCTGGCACGTGGCGCGCGCCTCCGACCGGGGCGCACTGAAAGCTCCGCCGCTCACCGCCGCGGAGCGGGCCGTCGCCGGACTGGACCCGGCGCCGGGCACGAGAACCGGGTCCGGGAGCACCGGCGCCGGGCCGGGGGCCGCCCCCACCGGTCCGGAAATCGATCCGGTCGGCCCTGCCGACCCCGTCGGACAGGCCCGATGAGCTGCGAGATCTCCCTGCTCCTGCCCGGCTCCCTGATGGTCCTGGCGCTGCTGATCAAGGCTCCGGAGCTGCGCCGGAACTGGGACCAGCCGCTGAACCGGACCGCGTGCGCGCTGCTCGTCGTCGGCGCCCCGATCACCTTCCTGGCGTCGCCGCCGACGATCGCCGCCGTCAACCGCCGTACCGGCGTGGTCAACTTCTCCGCGCCGCTGGTGTTCGGCCTGCTCACGGTGTTCTCCGGGCTGTGCGTCGTCCTGGTCCTGCAGTGGCGCGGCGGGCCGCCCGCGGCCGTGCGCCGTGCCACCCGGCTGACCGCGGTCGTGTTCGGCACGGCGACCGCCGCGATCGTCGCCCTGTTCGTGATCGGCGACGCGCCGGTGGAACGGCTCAGGGACCTGGACACGTACTACGCCACGACGCCGTGGATCCGCGAGATGATCGTCTGCTTCCTGGTGGCACACACCCTGGGCACCTCGGCGCTGACCTGGCTGTGCGCCAAGTGGTTCGCCCGCGCGGACCGCTCGCTGCGCCCGCTGCGCACCGGGCTGGCCCTGATCGTCCTCGCGGGGCTCCTGGACCTGGCCTACCTCACCGCCAAGTGGGCCTCGGTGGCCGCCCGCTGGGCCGGCCGCGACTGGGTCGTGCTGTCCACTGACGTGGCACCGCCCCTGGCTTCCGCCTCCGCGCTGCTGCTCGGCGCCGGGTTCGTCGTGCCGTTGATCGGCGGGTCGGCGACGTGGACGGGCTTCAGTGAGTACCGGCGGCTGCGCCCGCTGTGGAAGGCGCTGCGCGGGTTCGCCGCGGCCCAGGGACGGACCGTCCCGCTGGCCTGGTGGTCCCCGGTGGGGATCCGGCTCGTCCACCGCGAGTCCGTCATCGACGACGGCATCCTGGCGCTGGCCGGCTGGTTCGACCCCCGGGTACACGCCACCGCGTACGAGGCGGCCCGCGGCCGGGGTCTGGACGAGGCGCGGGCCGCAACGGTCGCGGACGCCGCCGTCGTGGCCGCCGCGTGCCGCCTCAAGGACGCCGCCGCGCGCGGATCCGGGCCGGGCCCGGCCCCGGTCGCGGAGCCGCACCGTTTGGGCCGCCGCCCGCTGACCGCGCTGGCCCACGAGTTCCGCACGTCCGCGGTCGTCGCCGCTGCCCGCGACGCGGCCGCCGCCGCGCCCGCCCCGGGCCCGGAGCCGGTCGTCGCCTGAGTACCGGGAACGCACAACGCCCCGGGCCGGGGCCCGGGGCGGTGCGTCGGACGCGCCGATCGGCGCGCGCAGCGGATCGGCGGGCGGAATCAGAGGGCGGCGAGGTCCAGCCCCGCCTGCGCTGCGGCGGCCCGCACGGTCTGCTCCAGCAGGACGGCGATCGTCATCGGGCCCACACCGCCCGGAACCGGCGTGATCAGCGAGGCCCGGGCAGCCGCCGACTCGAAGTGGACGTCGCCGACGTTGCCCTCGTTGTAGCCGGCGTCCAGGACCACCGCGCCCGGCTTGATGTCCTCGCCCCGGATGAACTCCGCCTTGCCGACGGCGGCGACCAGCACGTCCGCCTGGCGCACGATCGAGGAGAGGTCCCGGGTGCGGGAGTGGCAGTAGGTGACGGTGGCGTTCTGCTCCAGCAGCAGCATCCCGGCCGGCTTGCCCAGGATCGCGCTGCGGCCGACGACCACGGCGTGCTTGCCGGTCAGGTCCACCTCGTACTCGGCGAGCAGGCGCATGATGCCGCCCGGGGTGCAGGAGACGAAGCCGGGCAGGCCGAAGCCCATGGCCGCGAACGAGTGCATGGTGACCCCGTCCACGTCCTTGCCGGGGGCGATGGCCTCGAAGGCGGCCCGCTCGTCGATGTGGTGCGGGACGGGGTGCTGGAGCAGGATGCCGCTGATCTGCGGGTCCTCGGAGAGCGCCGTGATCGCCGCGACCAGCTCCTGCGTGGTGGTCGAGGCCGGCAGCTCCACGTGGCGGGAGGTGATCCCGGCCTTGGCGCAGCGGTTCTGCTTCATGCGGACGTAGGTGACGGAGGCGGGGTCCTCGCCGACCAGCACGGTCGCGAGGCAGGGTGCGGTGCCGGTGCGCTCGGTGATCTTCGCCGCGAGGGCGGCGGTCTGCTCCGAGATGCGGCGGGCGAGGGCGGTGCCGTCCATCAGCTGGGCGGTACCGGCGGCAGGGGCAGTCTGGGCAGTCGTCACGGGGTCTCCTGAACGTCGCTGCGGATCGCGGTTCGCCCAGGCGCGCGGCAGTCGGCGTACGGGAGGTCCTGAGGTACGCCGGGCCGCTCCCCGGTGGTGATCCACCCGAACGCCAGTCACGGCCCGCCGACCACTGTAGTCGACCAACCCGGTGGTCACCCGGCGCCCGACCTGCGACGATCAATACATGACGCGAACTTTCGACCATCTTGTCGCCGAGGCCGAGTCCGTCTCCGTGGACGGCTGGGACTTCTCCTGGCTCGACGGCCGCGCCACCGAGCAGCGCCCCTCCTGGGGCTATCAGCGGCTGATGGCCGAGCGCCTGGCCCGGGTCCGGTCCGCCCTGGACATCCAGACCGGCGGCGGCGAGGTCCTCGCCGGATCCGGCCCCCTGCCGCGCCTGACGGTGGCCACGGAGTCCTGGCCGCCCAATGTCGAGCGGGCGACGAAGCTGCTGCACCCGCTGGGCGCGGTGGTGGTCGCGGACTCCGACGAGCCGCCCCTGCCCTTCGGCGACGAGGCCTTCGAGCTGGTGACCAGCCGGCACCCGGTGACCATCTGGTGGGACGAGATCGCCCGGGTGCTGGAGCCGGGCGGGACGTACCTCTCCCAGCAGGTCGGCCCGGCGAGCGTCTTCGAACTCGTCGAATACTTTCTCGGGCCACAGCCGGAGGAGGTCAGGCGCGCACGGCACCCCGACGACGCGGTCGCGGACGCCACGAAGGCGGGTCTCGAAGTGCTCGACCTGCGCTCCGAACGGCTGCGCACCGAGTTCCACGACATCGGAGCCGTGATCTACTTTCTACGGAAGGTGATCTGGATGGTGCCCGGCTTCACGGTCGTGCAGTACCGGGACCGCCTGCGCGAGCTGCACGAACGGATCGAGCGGGACGGCCCGTTCGTCGCGCATACCGCCCGTTTCCTGATCGAAGCCCGCAAAACGGGCTGACGCGGAGGGCGGACGGATCCACGCCGGATCCGGTTGCCCGGCCCCAGCGTGGCGCAGGTCACTCAATTCAGCGCGTAACGAATCGACTCGGGCATGCGATGAACCGACAGGTGTCCTCGCGCGGCCCGGAATACAGACCCCCCTCGGGTCTGTTTCCCGAGTTCGCGCGATGATGTCCCGCCCACCCCTTATCTGTTCGCAACGAGAGGCTCCTTGTGTCGCTCAGCCCGTCCCGTACGTTCCCTCCGGAGATCGCCGAATCCGAGGCCCTGGTAGCGCTCGTCGAGCGCGGCCGCGAGCAGGGTCACATCAACGGTGACGACGTGCGCCAGGCCTTCGAGGCCGGCCGCATCCCGGTGGACCAGTGGAAGCGGGTCCTGCGCAGCCTGAACCAGGTCCTCGACGAGGAGGGTGTCGCCCTTCACGTGAGCGCGGCCCCCGCCACCAAGGCTGCCGCGAAGAAGCCCCGCAAGGCTGCCGCCGCCCCCGCCCGCACCGTCGCCAAGAAGGCCGCCGCCGCGCCCCGCCCCATCGGTGCGCGCAAGACCGCGGCCACCGCCGCGGCGCCCGCGGTCACGTCCACGGCTTCGGCGATATCCGCTCCGTCGGCCTCCGCGGCCGCGGAGGCGGCGCCGGCCGAGGCCGCCGCCGAGCCGAAGAAGCGCACGGTCAAGAAGACCGCCGCCAAGAAGACCGCCGTGAAGAAGACCGCCGCGGCGAAGAAGGCCGGCGCCAAGGACGCCGACGAGGGTGAGACCCCGGCCGTCGAGGGCGAGGACTGGGCGGCCGAGGACCTCGTCGACGAGGCCGAGGAGGAGGCCCCCAAGACCGGCGCCCAGGGCTTCGTGCTGTCCGACGACGACGAGGACGACGCCCCGGCGCAGACGGTCATGGTGGCCGGCGCCACCGCCGACCCGGTCAAGGACTACCTCAAGCTCATCGGCAAGGTGCCGCTCCTCAACGCCGAGCAGGAGGTCGAACTCGCCAAGCGCATCGAGGCCGGTCTCTTCTCCGAGTACAAGCTCGAAGAGGAGGAGGACCACAAGCCCGCCTTCAAGCGCGAGCTGGAGATCCTCGTCGAGGACGGCCGCCGTGCGAAGAACCACCTGCTGGAGGCCAACCTCCGTCTCGTGGTCTCCCTCGCCAAGCGCTACACCGGCCGCGGCATGCTCTTCCTGGACCTGATCCAGGAGGGCAACGTCGGCCTGATCCGCGCCGTGGAGAAGTTCGACTACACCAAGGGCTTCAAGTTCTCCACGTATGCGACGTGGTGGATCCGCCAGGCGATCACCCGCGCCATGGCCGACCAGTCGCGCACGATCCGCATCCCCGTGCACATGGTCGAGATCATCAACAAGCTCGCCCGCGTGCAGCGCCAGATGCTCCAGGACCTGGGCCGTGAGCCCACCCCGGAGGAGCTGGGCAAGGAACTCGACATGACCCCCGAGAAGGTCATCGAGGTCCAGAAGTACGGCCGCGAGCCGATCTCCCTGCACACCCCGCTGGGTGAGGAGGGCGACAGCGAGTTCGGTGACCTCATCGAGGACTCCGAGGCGGTCGTGCCCGCGGACGCGGTCTCCTTCACGTTCCTCCAGGAGCAGCTCCAGTCGATCCTGGGCACGCTCTCGGAGCGCGAGGCGGGCGTGGTCTCCATGCGCTACGGCCTCAACGACGGCCAGCCGAAGACCCTCGACGAGATCGGCCGCGTGTACGGGGTCACCCGTGAGCGCATCCGCCAGATCGAGTCGAAGACCATGTCGAAGCTGCGCCACCCGTCGCGTTCGCAGGTCCTGCGCGACTACCTCGACTGAGCCGGCTCCCGCACGACGCCCCCGCTCCGCCACCCGGCGGTGCGGGGGCGTCGTCGTCACGGGCCGCGTGCCCCCTCCGGACGTGCCCGGGAGGCGCGTCGGCGCGACCATGGGCTGGACGGGCCGCCTCCGGGGCACCCCGTCCGACCCTCCCGACCAGGAGGTCCGCCGATGACCGACCGCCCTGTGCCACCTGCCCCGCAGTGGGGCCCACGGCCCCAGGACCCCTCGGTCACCTCCGGCACCTGGCGGACCCCGCCGACCGCGGCGGGGGACGTGATCCTCGGCATCACCTACGCCGTCTACCGGCTCGGCGGCAGGCAGCGGTCGTGACGCGCGTCAGGACAGCCGGAAGACCGGGCCGCGCGGGGTGAAGGGGAGAGAGGCGCCCTGGGGGACCAGGAAGGCGTGTTCGCGGCGGATGCGGAGGGTGTCGCACCAGCCGTCCGTGATCACCAGCAGCGGCGCTCCGGGCGGGAAGTCCTCGGCCCGCTGGAGCAGGTCGATGCCCGGCTGGAGGACGGTTCCGCCGCGGCCGCGGACCCGTACGCGGCCCGCGATCTCGGTCGGAGCGACGTAGCCCGCGTCGTAGGCCGCCGCGTCGCAGAACACCACGCGCGCCGCCGGGACGTCGCGGGCCCCGGCGTACGAGGCGATCGCGCCCAGCGCCTTGCCGAGCAGGGTGGCGTTCATCGACCCGGAGGTGTCGAGGACCACGCCGAAGGTGCAGCGGGCGGTCTCCTCGGGCGGGAAGTACCGGCCCGCGCGCGGGATGTCGGGGGTGGAGGCCTGGCGGCGCGCCGGGCGGGCGTAGGACCGGACGGGCTGCGGCCTCGGCACGTACTCGTCGAACCAGCGGGCGAGGCGGGCGTCCCACGGCACCGGCGGGTGGGCCAGGGCCCGGATCTCCTGGACCAGCCCGGCGGGCAGCGGCCCGCGCCCGCCGCGCACGTGCAGGTCGAAGCCCTGGACGAGGCCGCGCCGGTAGAACTCGTCGAGGTCCGTGTACGGGCGCCCCGCGCCGTGGGCGAGCGGCTCGCCCAGGATGTCCCCGGCGCCCCGGCCGCGCAGGGTGGCCAGGCGCCGCATCCGGCGCAGGTCGGTCGTGATCCGGTCGTACACCTCCTCGACGGACAGCCCGCGCAGCGCCGGGTCGTGCAGCAGCCCTTCGGGCATGCTCCCGATCCGCATCTCCACCAGCCAGTCGTTGACGACGTAGTCGGCGGCGACGTTGTGCAGGAACGGATCGCGGGGGCCGCGGCGCTCGCCGTGGCGCAGGGCGGCGTGCAGCATCTCGTGGGCCAGGATGAACCGCCACTCCTCGTCGTCGAAGGTGCGCAGCGGGTTGATGTAGATCTCCCCGGCGGTGGCGCTGACGGCGGCGATGGAGATGTCCTGCGCGCGGGCCAGCTCGGCGTCGGCGACGACGGTCAGGCCGGCGGCGAGCCCGCCCAGCAGCGGGTACGAGGACACGAACCAGTTCAGGGCCCGGTCCCAGGGGCGCTGTTCGAGGCGTTCACCGGTGGTCCGGTCGCGGCGGCCGCCGGCCACGTCCATGGCGGCGGAGACGCTGCGGGTCAGGGCGGCGGCGAAGGCGGTCTGCCAGTCGGGGACGGTGGTGTCCCAGGTCCGCCAGGGCACCAGGACCTGGTCGGGGTGGCCGCCCGCCGTGCCGCAGTGCTCGTAGGCGGCCGGGATGCCGTCGCGGCGCCAGCGGGCGGCGAGCTCGTCCTCGTCGCCGCCGGGGTACGCGGCGGGCAGGTGGTCCGGGGCGCGGCCGACCGGGAAGGTCAGCAAGAAGCGGTTGACGACCGTGCAGCGGGCGGCGAGGTCGAAGCGGTCCGGCTGGGGCCGGTCCTCGTCCTTGGCGGCCGGAACGTGGCCGAAGCCGAGGTGCAGCAGGGCGTGGGCGATCGCCCACGCCCACTCGCGGGGTTCGGCCCGCCGGGTGGGGTGGACGTGCACGACGCCGTTGGAGGACACGGCGGCCAGCCCCGCGGCCGGGGACTGCGGGCAGCCGGCCTCGCGGCAGACCTTGCCGTGGAGGGCTCCGAGGGCCGGGTTCTGCTGGACCAGGGCCATGCCCTCGGCGAAGGCCTGGGTGGCCGGGTCGGGCTTGGCGGCGGCCTTCGCGCGTGCCTTTCCGCTCCGGCTCACCGGCGGGCCTCGACCAGCCGCGGCATGTCGCGGGCGGCCTCGATCAGGAACCAGCCGGGCAGTACGGGCCGGCCGTCGGCGTCATCGGCGATGACGGTCTGGGCTACCTCGACGGAGATCTCGGCGAGCTGGACGAGCAGCGACTTGAAGCGGTGGGTGTGCTGGCGCAGGGCGGGCGAGACGTGCTCCTTCTGCGCGGGGAGCTCCTTGAGCAGGCGGCCCCGGAAGGCCTCCGCGAGGTAGTAGAGCAGGTCGCGGTCCTGTAGCCGGGCCGGCCAGGAGGCGTCGCCCTTCAGGATGGCCTCGATGCCGAAGGTGTGGCGGACGATCTTGGCGTAGCCGCAGAAGGAGACGGCGTGCGCGGGGGTGAGGGTGCCGTGCGCGACCACCTTGAGGGTCTGCTCGTCGAGTTCCGCGCCGAAGGAGTGCAGGGCGTCGGAGAGCATGTGCCAGGAGCGCGGGGTGGAGAAGGGCTCCTCGGTCTTGGGCGGCTGCGACCAGAGGTGGTCGGGGCGGTCGGTGAGGTAGTCGGTGACCCACGGGTGGACGCCGTGCTCGCCGGCCCACACCAGCCAGTCCTGTGCGGACGCCCGGAGGTGGACGTGGGTGAGGCGGTTGACCAGCGCGGAGGCGATGGGCCGGGCCAGCGCGTTGTCCGTGGCGCGGTTGCCGGCTCCGATCACGATGGAGCCCGCGGGCAGTTCGTAGGAGCCGATCCGGCGGTCGAGAATCAGCGAGTAGAAGGCCTTCTGGACGTCCGGGCTCGCGGCGTTGAGCTCGTCGAGGAAAAGGCAGTACGGCTCGTCTCGGGCGATGGCCTCGGGCGGGCAGAACACGGAGCGGCCGTCGCGGATCTGCGGTACGCCGATGAGGTCCTCGGGGGCGAGCTGCGTGCCGAGGAGGCTGACGCACTCCAGGCCGAGGGAGTCGGCGAACTTCCGCACCAGCGAGGACTTCCCGATACCGGGCGCCCCCCAGAGGAAAACGGGCCGCACGGTGGAGAGGCCGAGCAGCAGTTCGGGGATCTGGGCGGGGGTGACGGTGACGGCAGCCTGCACGGGCGGGGACGTCCTTCGGGTGGGGCGGTGTGTGGTGCGGCCAGTCTGGCCACACCACACACCGTGCGGCATCCGGTTTTCCCCGGGCGCCCGCCCGGTTCAGGTTTCGAGCCGGTGCTTGAGCTTCTCCTCGTTCAGCGGCATCTCCTTGCGCGCGTACGGCTTCACGACGAGCGGCACGAGGACCCTGCCTATGCCGTGGCCCTCGAAGTCGAGGCTCAGGGTGAGCCGGGAGCGCGCCCCGTCGGCCAGGGGCTCGACGGTGCCGCGGACGTCGCCGCGGACCGGTCCGTCGATGCCGTGGAGGTGCCAGGTTCTGGGCGGGTCGTACTCGGTGACTTCCATGGTCGTCGGGAACTCGCGGCGGCCGATCCGCCGCCGTACGGCGATGAGCGAGCCGACGGCCGGGTGTTCGCCGCCCCGGACGGACACGGCGCTCTTCTGCCATTCCGGCAGGTGGGAGGCGTCCGACAGGTAGGCGAAGACCTCTTCGGGACTCCGGTCGATTTCGATGCTTTCCGTGATCGCGGACATGGCGACCCCCTCATGCCCCCCAAGGCACTGTCCTTCCACGCTACCGCGCAGGTCAGGCGGCTGTCCGCTGCCTGCGCGCGGCCATCACGGCGTAGACGGCGACGCCCGCGAAGAGGAAGAGCACGCCCTGGTAGACGGCGGCGTATCCGGAGCCGGCCACCAGCCACATGGAGAAGCCGAAGGCGAGGACGGCGAGGGCGCCGTCGCGGGCCAGGCGGCCCCGGTGGACGCGCTCGCCCCGGCCGGAGAGCAGGAAGTAGATCTGCGCGGCGGTGGAGAGCAGGTAGGGGACGGTCGCGGTGAAGGTGGTGACGAGGACGAGGATCTCGAAGACGCCCTCGGAGCCGGCCGTGTAGTTGTAGACGGTCAGGGCGGAGGCCAGGGAGGTCGTGACGACGACGCCGACCACCGGGACGCCGCGCCGCTTCTTCTCGAAGGCGCGGGGGAAGAGGCCGTCCTTGGCCGCCGCGTACGGGGTCTGGGCGCTGAGCAGCGTCCAGCCGTTGAGGGCGCCCCCCATCGAGACGACGGCGGCGCAGGCGACGAGGGTGCCGCCCCAGGTCCCGCCGAACATGGCGTTGACGGCGTCGGTGAAGGGGGCTTCGGAGGCGACCAGCTCCTCGTGGGCGACGAGCCCGAATACGGAGAGGGTGCCGAGCAGGTAGACGACGGCCGCGCCGGCGGTGCCGAGGATCGTGGCCCGGCTGACGTTGCGGGCGGGGTCGCGGACCTCCCCGGCGCTGACGGCGGCCGACTCCACGCCGAGGTAGCTGAAGAGGAGGATCGCCGCGGAGGCCGAGAGCGCGCCGGCCGGGCTCTGGCCGGTGGCCTGGAACGGGCCGAGGTTGGCCGGGTCGAAGAAGAACAGACCCCCCACGGCGACCAGCATCAGCGGGGCGAACTTCAATACGGTGGCGACGAGTTGGACGACACCCACGTAGCGGGTGCCGGCCAGGTTGGCGAGCGCGGGGAGCCACTGCATGGCCAGGGCCGCCAGGCACATCGACCACTTGTGGGCACCGATGGCCGGGAAGAGGACGCAGAGGTAGCCGACCGACGCGACGGCGAGGGCCGCGTTCGACACCCAGGAGGTTATCCAGTAGCTCCAGGCGGCGAGGAAGCCGGCGAAGTCACCGAAGGCGGCGCGGGCGTAGACGTACGGGCCGCCGGTCTGCGGGTGGCGGCGGGCGAGGCGGCCGAAGACGAGCGCGAGGGCGACGGCCCCGAGCGTGAGCACCGCGAACGCGAGGAGGCTGATGGTGCCGAAGGGCGCGACCGAGGCCGGGAGGAGGAAGATCCCGCCGCCGATGATGTTGCCCATGACCAGGCAGGTGGCGATGGGGAGTCCGAAGCGTCGGGCATGGGGGTCGCGGCCCGGCTCGGGGAGTGCGGTGGCCTCGGCGGGCAGGGCTGCGGTGCTGGTCATCGGTGGTGCGCCTCGGGTCGTCTCACATGGTGGGCGGGTCGACACATGGTCGGCCACCGTGCGGGTCGTACCAAATCAGCGGGTTTCGTCCCGCGCGGGCGACCCTTCGGAAGGAAGGATTCCGCCGAGGTGGCCGTCCGGCGGTGAATTCTGCGGCACCGCTCGCACAGGCCGCTCGCCGACCGCCCGGACGCTCTCCTGCGCCCATCGGCCCGTCGGCGCCGCCACCGGTACCTGTGGGCCGTCCGCCTCCCAGAGCCAGCGCCGCAGTACGCCGTGCACCGACTCCGCGCCGACCAGCTCCGCGCCGGGGTCCGACAGCTCCGCGGGCCACATCAGGAAGGGGCGCCCCTGCTCCCCGCCCAGGCCGCCGTGCGAGCCGATCTGCTCCTCGAAGGCGTGCACCGCGCCCGTGTCCGGGTCGTACGCCGAATTCACCATGATGTCGGCCACGTGCGGGAAGGCGTCGGTCCGGCGTACGGCCTCTGCCGCGCCGGGGCCGAAGGCGGCGAGGAGCTCCTCCGCCTCGCCGGGCACGTCCAGCCGGGCCTGCGCCCCGTCCGGTCCCAGCACCACCCCGTCCACCAGCAGGAAGCCCACACCGGGGTGGTTCGCCAGGGTGGCCAGCAGCGCGGGGTGCGCGCGCTCGATACGGGCCCGCGAGGCCCGGCCGGGGACGTCGGGGAAGGAGATCAGGGCGAGGTTGCCCGAGGCCAGCACCACCGGGTCGGAGCCCGGCCCGGGGTGGGCCTCCTCGTCCTCCTCCACCGGCCGGTGGAGCGCCGCGAGGACCGCGGCGCGGGCCTCGGCCCCGCTGTGGGTGCGGCCGGCCCTGCGGGAGACGGGCAGTCCGCAGCCGGCACGCACCAGGTCCTTGAGGCTCAGCCCGTACCGCGCCAGGAAGGTCTCCCCCGGGCTCTGGCCGTGGTCGGACAGCAGCACGATCCGGTACGGGCGGGGCGCGTGCTCGGCGACCCGGGCGATCAGCGCGAGGCTGCGGTCGAGGCGTTCCAGCACCTGGTCGGTGTCCCGGCCGCGCGGGCCCGAGTGGTGCGCGACCTCGTCGTAGGCGACGAGGTCGGCGTAGACCACGGTGCGCCCGGCGAGCATGTCGCCGATCACCGCCGCCACGACCACGTCCCGTTCGACCACGGTCGCGAAGGCCCGGATCAGCGGGTAGAGCCCGCCGCGCGACACCCGCGGCCGGTCGCCGCGGATCCGCGCCCGCAGGGACTGGACGATCTCCCGGGCCGCGTCGGAGACGAAGGACAGGGCGGTGCGGACGGCGTTGGCCGGATCGGAGAAGTACGCGAAGTATCCGGCGCGGGACCGGTTGGCCCGGCCCCGCCGCGCCGACACCGAGAGCACGAGCGCCAGCTGGTCCGCGCCGCCGCTGAAGAGGTTGCCGCGGCTGGCCCCGTCGAGGGTGAGCAGTCCGCCGTCCCCGGTGCGTTCGACGGCCCGGCGCTGGAGTTCCGCGGCGCTGGTGGGCCGGTTGCAGACCACCACCTCGCCGGTCTCCTTCTCGTACCAGCGGAAGGCGGGCACGTCGAAGGTGGAGCCGTGCAGGATGCCGAGCTGGCTGGCGCCGGTCTGGCTGGACCAGTCCGTGCGCCAGGGCGTGACCCGGTGGCCGTGCTCAAGCCAGCCGGCGACGGTGGGCATCAGCGCGCTGTTGCAGGCCTCGCGCAGCACCTCGTACCCGACCCCGTCGAGTTGGACGACCACCAGCCCCGGCGCGGGCGCCCCGGCCCGGGGCGCGGCCCCGCGGCCCTGTCGCCGGCGGCGGCGGTCGGCGAGCCGGTAGAGCCGGCGCCGGTACGCCTCGTCGTCGCGCACCGCGAGCGCGGTGGAGGCCGCCGAAGCCACCGCGGACATCACGGCGGCCACGACGACCGCGGTCTCGGGGGCCGCCTCGCCCCGCCCGTCGGGGATGAGCCTGAGCGCGATCAGCAGGAGCGAGCCGTTCAGGAAGAAGACGAGCAGCCCGAGCACGAGGGCCGGCACGAGCAGCAGGGCCCGCACGACCACGGGCCAGACCAGGGCGCCCAGCAGGCCGAAGGCGCCGGCGCCCCAGGCCGCGGTGAGGCCGATCTGCGTGATGCTGTCGCCGTCGTCGGACTGGAGCCGGAAGTCCGGCAGGATCCCGGCCAGGGCCAGCATCGTGAGGGTCGACACCGCCCAGACGAGGAGCACCCGCACCAGGGCGTTGCCCGTGGTCCGCCACCTTCGTCGCCGCACCGCGCCACCCCCTGGGTCGTCTCCGCCTCCAGGCTCGCACAGCGGCGGCGGCCCGGCCGGGCGACGGGACGGGCCGGATACGGGGCGGGCGTGAACGGGCGTGAGCGGTGGGGCGGCGGTCAGGTGCCGTCGTAGCCGGCGGTGGGCATGGACAGCCGCCGGTGCACCTCGGCCTTCATCTCGGAGGTGTAGCGGGGCTCTTCGTCCCCGGCGGTCTCCAGGCGTACGCCGCGCCGCTCGCACTCGGCGGTGAACTCCTCGACGCAGCTCAGGGCGCGGGCCAGCACCCGCCGGTTGGCGGCGACGAAGAGATCGACCCGCGCGGCGTGGATGTCGGACCAGAATCCGCAGTGGTCCGCGCGGAGCCCGTAGACGAGCAGCTGCTTGGTCACGACGTAGCCGCGGTCGGCCGCCCAGCGCGCGCACACGGCGTACTGGCCGCGGGTGTCCACGGCGAAGGGGTCGGCGTCCAGGTCTTCGAGCGGGGCCAGGCTGGCGATCGCGGCCACGCGCAACTCTTCCATGCCGCCGGACCCTACTCCGATCCGCCGCCCGGGAGGAGGGGATGCGGGCTTCCGGTTCCGAAGCGGTGGCGGGAGCCTCCGGCCCGGCATGATGGGTGGAACAGTCCGAGCTGATGGGACGGCGAGGGAGGGAGGGCCTGGTGCCGGTGGAGATCACCTGGTGGGGCCATGCGGCGTGCACCGTCGAGGATTCCGGGGTGCGGCTGCTGACGGACCCGCTGTTCACGCGGCGGCTCGCGCACCTGCGGCGGCGCCGCGGGGCGCTCCCGCCGCCCGAGGCGGCGGTGGCGGACGTGGTGCTGGTGTCGCACCTGCACGCGGACCATCTGCACCTGCCGTCGCTGGGTCGGCTCGCACCCGGGACCCGGCTCCTGGTGCCCCGCGGGGCGCGGCGGGCGGTCCCGGGACTGGCCCGGCTCGCGGGGCGGCGCGGGTTGGCGGTGACGGAGACGGCGCCGGGCGAGGAGACCGACGTCGGGGAGGGCGTAGGGGTCCGGGCGGTCAGTGCCCGGCACGACGGTCGGCGGCTGCCGTTCGGGCCGCACCTCGCGCCGGCGCTCGGATACGTGGTCCAGGGCGCGGCGCGGACCTACTTCGCCGGGGACACCGGGCTGTTCGACACGATGGCCGAGGAAGTGGGGCCGGTGGACGTGGCCCTGCTGCCGGTGGGCGGCTGGGGCCCGTACCTGGGGCCCGGGCACCTGGACGCCGGGCGGGCGGCGCGGGCGCTGGCGCAGCTGGCGCCGGCGGCGGCGGTGCCGGTCCACTACGGGACGTACTGGCCGGTGGGCATGGACGCCGTGCGGCCGCACGAGTTCCACGCGCCGGGCGAGGAGTTCGAGCGGCTCGCGCGGCGGCTGGCGCCGAAGGTGGCCGTAAGGGTACCGGCGCACGGCGAGCGGGTGCGGTTGCCGTGACGCTCCACGACCTGACGGCGGCGGCAGTGGCCGCGGCGGCCTCGGCGGCCGCGGGGACCGGCCGGGTGCCGCCGGAGACCACCCAGCAGGCGGTGGGCTACCCGGCGTTGTTCGTGCTGGTGGCGCTGGGCGCGCTGGTGCCGGTGATTCCCACCGGGGCGGTGGTGAGTTCGGCCGCGGTGGTGGCGTTCCACCACCAGTTGCCGCCGTACGGGGTGTTGCTCGTGTTCGCGGTGGCGGCGTCGGCGGCCTTCACCGGGGACCTGGCGCTGTACTGGCTCGGGCAGCGCGGGGTGCGCTCCCGGGGCGGCTCGCGGTGGCTGGAGGCTTTGCGCGACCGGGCCGCGCCCGAGCGGCTGGAGCAGGCACAGACCAAGCTGGCCGAGCACGGGGTCATGGTGCTGGTGCTCTCCCGCCTGGTCCCGGCCGGCCGGATCCCGGTGATGCTGGCCTGCCTGCTGGCGGAGCTGCCGCTGCGCCGGTTCGCCCGCGGGGACGGCCCCGCGTGCCTGGCCTGGGCCGCCACGTACTGCCTGATCGGCATCCTCGGCGGTTCGCTGTTCTCGGAGCCGTGGAAGGGCGTGGCGCTCGCGGTCGGCCTGACGCTGCTGATCAGCGTCGGCCCTGCGGCCTGGCGCCGCCTGCGCCCGGGACCGCAGGACGCGAGCTGAGGGCTGTCCCGTCATCCCCCGGCGGGCGCACGACGACAGCTACGGCACCTCGCCGCGTTGTCGGAACGCCGGGACACGCCCGCACACGTCCGGTGTGAGGACGCCCCTCCGCCTTTGCGGTGCACCGCGTCTGACGCCGTGCGCTGCTCCACCGGGGACTACGGGTCAGCCCTCGGGGCGGGTCCGGCGGGCGGGGTTGGGCCCGGTTTTGATCCGTCGGGCACCCACTGGTGGGCGCGGCCGTGCCCCGGTCGGGCGGCGGTCGGCGGGAACGCGAGGCCCGTCGGCGTGTTGAGGCCGGTGAAGGCGAGGGTGACCTGTCCGCCGCCGCTCTCCCGGACCCGCACGACACGGTTGTTGAAGCCGTCGGCCACGTACAGGCCGCCGGACCCGTCGAGCGCGAGGCCCAGCGGGGAGTTCAGGCCGGTGGTGGGCACCGCGCTCTGCGGGCCGCCGCCCGCGGGCACCTTCACGACCCGGTTGTTGCCGCTGTCCGCGATGTAGAGGTCACCGGCGGCGTTCACGGCCAGCCCGGTCGGCTGGGAGAGTCCGGTCGTCGCCACGGTGCTCTGGCCGCTCCCGTCCGCGGCCACCTTCACGACCCGGTCGTTGACGAAGTCGGAGACGTAGAGCCGGCCCGCGGCGTCCCAGGCCATGCCCGTCGGCCGCACGAGGCCGTCGAAGGGCACGGTGGTCTGGTCGCCGCCCTCCGCGGGCAGGGCGACCACGCGGTTGTTGCCGTAGTCCGACACGTACAGCGGCGGACCGGCGGGCGATCCCGCGTCCCCCGGCTGTGCGGCGCCCGCCGGCCCCACGGGGAGCGCGCACAGCACCAGCAGCCCCACGGCGGCGGCCAGCCGGCGGGTCCACCGGCGGGCGGCGGCGCGGCCCGCGGGGGCCGGGGGACCGATCGTTCGCGACTCGGCCGTCATGCGTTCCACGACTCACCCACCTGATCTGGACGGTCGGCCCGGTGCCGTACCCCGCCGACCCTAGGAATGCTCGCCCGCGGGTGCGGGAGCCACGCCACGGCACGGGCCCCGGCCACTCCAATGCGCGCCGTCCGCGGGCCACGGCGCGCTGGGCATCAGGTGCGATTGTGTTCGCAGGGCCTTGCTCGGTGCACCCCCAGCACGACACGTGAACCGCCAACGCGGAGCTGATCGCCATGGAGTACTCGCACGACGACGCCGGAAACTAGCCGGCGGATCCCGCCGCACCCTCCTCGCCGGAGGCCGGATCCGGGTCGGGCTCCGGAGCGGGGCCGCGGCCGGGGTCCTGGGCCGGCTCCGGATCGGGCAGGGTGCGGGAGGCTCCGACCGGGAGGTCCCAGAGGTCCTCCCGGGGAAGGCCCGCACGCGACCAGGCGGCCAGGGTCCGGTGCAGGGGCTCCATGACCGGTTCGGCGGAGAGCACGAAGGCGGCCCAGTGCATGGGGGCCATCCGCCGGGCTCCGAGGTCGAGACAGGCCTGGACGGCTTCCTCGGGGTCGGCGTGCACGTCGCCGAGCCACCAGCGCGGGGCGTAGGCGCCGACGGGCAGGAGCGCGAGGTCGATGCCGGGGTGGCGGCGGCCGATCTCGCGGAACCACCGGCCGTAGCCGGTGTCCCCGGCGAAGTAGACCTTCCTCGGGACCGGGCTCAGGGTGTCGGTGAGGATCCAGCCGCCCCACAGGGACCGGCAGGTGTCGGTCAGGGACCGCTTCGACCAGTGGTGGGCGGGCACGAACTCGAAGCCTACGCCGCCCAGTTCGGCCGACTCCCACCAGTCGAGGTCGGTGACCCGGGTGAAGCCGCGGCGGCGGAACCAGCCCGCGAGGCCCGCAGGAACGAAGAGGGCGGTGTCCCGGGGCAGCCGCCTGATGGTGGGGGCGTCGAGGTGGTCGTAGTGGTTGTGGCTGATCACGACCGCGTCCACCGGCGGCAGGTCCTCCCAGCGCACCCCCACGGGCGTCATCCGGGCCGGGGTGCCGAGGATCCGCCGGGACCAGACGGGGTCGGTCAGCACCGTCAGTCCGCCGGTCCGCAGCACCCAGCTGGCGTGTCCGGCCCAGGTGACGGACACCGCGCCGGGGGCCGTCGCGGGCAGCGGGCCCGGCTCGTACGGCAGGTCCGGGATGCCGCGGAGCCCTTCGGGGCCGGGCCGGAAAGCGCCCTCGCGGGCCAGCCGGGCGAAGGCGCGGACGCCGGGCAGCGGGGTGGTCAGCCGGTCGGCGAACGAGCGGGGCCAGCGGCGGTGTTCGCCGATGGGGCGCGGCGCGGACGGGCGGGGGGCCCGCGGCGCGGCCGCCGGGCGTGCGGGCCCCGCGGAGGGGGCGGTCGGGGCGGGGGCGGCGTCCGTCCGGTCCGTCATCGAGAGTCTCCTTCCACCTTGGTCGCGGGGTCGGTGTGGGCCCGGCGGCCCGCCCCGGGGTCAGGCCAGCCCGGCCAGGATCGATCCGAGGAGGTCCAGGGAGCGCCGCACGTGCGGTAGTTCGAGCGGATCGCGGGCGGTGAGGGCGGCCAGCCGCTCCTCGGGCGTGGCGCCCAGCAGCGGGCCGGTGGACAACCTCACCCGCAGTGCGCCCAGTTCGTCCGCGAACCGCTGCCCGCCGGGGGTGGGCGCGCCGAGCCGGCCGCCGAGCCAGTCCTCCAGCTCCAGGGCGTCGCCGACCCCGTGCCGGGCGAGTCCGGCGCGCAGCGGGGTGAGGTCGGCGTAGAGGTGCCGCCCGGCCTGCGGGGGCCGGACCAGGGCACCCGCGGCGCGGATCTCGCGGTGCGCGGCGGCGGCCACCAGGCCGTGCAGGCGGGCGGCCGCGTACGCGCGGGCGGCGACGGCCTCGGGTTCGTGGAGGGCGTGCGCCGCCGCGCCGGCGACCGGCCCGGCGACCACCGCGCCGGTGGCGGTGAGGACGTCGAGGGTGCCGGCGCGCAGCCGGGCCCCCTGCGGGGTGGCGGGGAAGCGGACCACTGCGGCGGGCCAGCCGGCGGGCAGCAGCGAGCCGGAAAGGTCGACGAGGACGGCCGCCCGTTCGGGGAGCATCTCGGCGGGGCTGAGGACGAGGTCGTCGTGGGGCCGGTGGACGGTGTCGCGCCAGCTCTCGTCGCTGACGACGAACAGCCCGGCGGTCTCGGCGGCCTCGCACGCCTCGTGCACCAGCTCGGGCGGCGGCACGGTCGCGGTCGGGTCGTCGGCGACCGACAGCAGCAGCACCCGCGGGTCGCCGCCCTCGGCGCGCACCCGCCGTACGGTCTCCAGCAGGGCGTAGGGGTCCGGCACTCCTCCGCACTCGGCGGGGGTCGGTACGTGGTAGGCCCGCCGCCCGAGCAGCCGGACCTGCGGGGTCCACCAGGCGGGGCAGGGCCGGGGCAGCATCACGTCGCCGCCGTACGCCCCGATGAGGGCCAGGAGCAGCGCCGGGGCGCCTGGGCCCGCTGCCACGTTCTCCGGTGAGGCGGCCAGTCCGCGCCGGCCCCAGTACCGGCAGGCGGCCTCGTGCAGCGATGCCCCGCCGCCCGGGGGCTGGGGCGAGGACCGCCCGGCGGCCGCGCCGAGGACGGAGATGAGTTCGGGGAGCACGGGCAGGCCCGGCTGCGGCGTGGGCGGGCCGTAGCGGACCGGGCCGCGGCCCTGTGCCGCCGTGCGCTGCATCCCCTCCACCGCTGTCCGCCTTCCGCGTTCGTCGCGCCGCACTGCGCCGACCCTGACCTTTATACGATTATTTGGTCATCTATGCCCGTTGTCGGGCGCCGCACGCCAGTCACCCGCCGGGGGTCAGCCCTTGCGCACCACCCTCGCGAGCAGCCTGGTCTGCGCGTACGCGCCGCCGGCCGCGCATCCCACGCGGCGACCGGGTCGTCACCCGGAACGTCCCCGGGGAAGGCGTCGCCGAGTTCCTCCAGGGTGCGGCCCCCGGCGATCAGCGGCGGAATCCAGAGCTGCTCCCCAGTGACGTGGTTGACCAGGTCCCGCACGGTCCATTCGGTGCACGGGGTGGGCGCGTCCCACCGGTCGCCCTTGACGGCGCGCACCGCTCGTCGAAGAGGCGCTCCGACCTGCCCAGCACCCTTGCGAAACAAGCGGTATGTCCACATGTCAAAACGCATATCTCATCTGCCGAACTGATCGCTTACGGTGGCGCCAACGCTTCGACGAGGAGGGGCAGTGCCATGGACGCCACGAACGCCGCCACCCACGCCGCCAAGGAGACCGCCGTCTACACGCACGGCCACCACGAGTCGGTCCTGCGCTCGCACCGCTGGCGCACGGCCGAGAACTCCGCCGCCTACCTGATCGGCGAGCTGCGCCCCGGAATGGCGGTGCTGGACGTCGGCTGCGGCCCGGGCACGATCACGGCGGACCTGGCGGATCTGGTCGCACCGGGCGGCCGGGTCACCGCCGTCGACGCGGCCGAGGACGTCCTGGCGCAGGCACGGGCCCACGCGGAGGAGCGCGGCCTGGGCGACGCCGTGTCCTTCGCCGTCGCGGACGTGCACGCCCTGGACTTCCCGGACGACTCCTTCGACGTGGTCCACGCCCACCAGGTGCTGCAACACGTCGGCGACCCGGTACGGGCGCTGCGCGAGATGCGGCGGGTGTGCCGGCCGGGCGGCGTCGTCGCCGCGCGCGACGCGGACTACGCGGCGATGACCTGGTACCCGGCGACGCCGGGACTGGACGCATGGCTGGACCTGTACCGGCGGGTGGCCCGCGCCAACGGCGGGGAGCCCGACGCGGGCCGCCACCTGCGGGCCTGGGCCCGGCAGGCCGGTTTCACGGACGTGACTTCCTCGGCCAGCGCCTGGTGCTTCGCCACCCCGGAGGAGACGGCGTGGTGGTCCGCCCTGTGGGCCGACCGCACGAAGGCGTCCGCGTACGCGGACATCGCCGTCCGCGGCGGCCACGCGACGGCCGCCGAACTGGAGGCCGCCTCGAACGCCTGGCACACGTGGGGCGCCTCCCCGGACGCCTGGTTCTCGGTCCTGAACGCCGAAGTCCTCTGCCGGGCCTGACCCGCCCGGTCCCACCGGGACGGCGCCGGCGGGGCGGACGGCTGCGGCGGCGGTGTTCTGGTTCGTGAGACGGGGCCGTCACCGGCCGATGTGGGGCGGTTTCCCGGTCCGAGAAGCAGGTTGTGCTCTGCATCGACGGGATCAAGAGGTAGCCGGCCGCATGCGGAAGTCGTAGCGGGCCGGCAGGGGGCAGTCGGTGAGGGCCGACCAGAGTTCGGACAGGGTCTCCTCGCCCTCCCTCAGGTCGGGGAGTTCGAAACCGTCCTCGAAGACCCGGCGGGCCGCCCGTACGTGGCCCTCCGCCGCGAGCAGCCGGGCCGCCAGCAGCCGGAAGCGGCCCTGTTCGCGCAGGGCCGGCCGGAGCCGGTCCCAGACGGACCGGGCCTCCTCCAGACGCCCCGCCGCCAGGAGCGCGGCCATCGCCTCCTGGCCGAGCGCCGACTCCGCCGCCGTCCACGGCTCGCCCCCGCGGCTCTCCGCCGCCAAATCCTCGAAGGCCGCCGCGAACCCGTCGGCGGCCCGCGCCACGTCGCCCGCCAGCGCGTCCGCCACCGCCAGGCACCGCAGCAGGGGCCACTGCGAGGGGGCGAGCGCCAGCCCGCGCTCCCAACTGCGCACCGCCTGGGCGGTGTCCCCCGCATGCCACTGCGCCACACCCAGGTGGTACTCCGTCAGCGGGTCCGCGGGGGCCGTCTCCAGCATGTCCCGCCAGTGCGCGGCGACCAGGCTCGGGCCCGGCGGAACCACCCGGCGCGGGGCGGGCAGGACGCCCGTGCGCCACAGTTCCAGCCAGGGCTCCTGCTCCTCGCCCAGCGTGGACTCCTCGAAGGGCGTACCGGGCAGCCGGTGGCCCGCGCACAGCACCTCCAGCGCGCCCCATCCCGAGCCGGCCGCCAGCCGCTCCCCCGGCTCGGTGTCGGCGCGGCCGCGCCACGCCTCGTAGGCCGCGTCCACGCGCTCGCGCGGCAGGACGGCGTCCAGTGCGTCCTCGGCGGCGCCGCAAGCCGCCGCCCAGTCCGCGCCGTGGACCGCCGACGGCTCCGCCGACAGCGGCCCGTACGCCTCCAGCCAGCTGAACTCCGCCCCGCCCTCCAGCCGTACGTGCTCCAGCTGGGTCCGGGCCAGCCCGGCCTGGATCTCCGCATAGCCGCCCGTGCCCGGCTCGGTCAGCCACTCCTGCCAGCGCCGGCCGCCGCCGCCCGCGCCCCACACGAACAGCTTGCGGCCGCGCAGCCGGCCGGTGGAGGTCTGCACGAGGCCGTGCCCGGCGGCGTCCAGGGAGGCGATCCAGGGCCGGGCCCCGTCCGGGACCTCGTAGAAGAAGTCCGCCGGATACTCGCTGCGCAGCGGGTACGTGCGGTCCGCGGCCTCCCACTCCGGCACGGGGATCCGGCGCAGCGAGCGCTCGTACCCGAAGTGCCAGGCCTCGTCGGCGGGGGCCAGGACGCGGCTGCCCGGGTCCTCGGGGACAGCGGTGTTGGACCACCAGTACACGGGGGCGGGCCGCTCGTGCGGGTTGCGGACGCGGACGCCGACGTACAGGAACGGCAAGTCCTGCGGCAGCCACAGGTCCACCTGGAACGGCAGGTCGCGCAGCCGCTCCCACTCCCACAGCCGGACCATCACGCCGCCGTCCGGGGCCGGGACCAGCGCGGCGTGCAGAGGAGCGCAGGAGAGTGTGGTGTGGCCGGTCGCGCCGGTGTTCCACTCGATGCCGCCGGAGAACCAGGCGCCGTTCAGCGCGAAGTTCGCGGGCTGGAACACCGGGTTGCGGTAGAGCAGTTCGCGGCCGGTCGGCAGGTGGACGAGTGAATGGACGCGCCCGCCCAGGCCCGGGAGCACGGTGGCCCGCAGGTGCTCGTTCTCGATGACGACGGCCTCGAACTCCCGCTCCGTGCGCTCCCGCCGGTACCCGTCGCGGATCCGTACGGGCAGCAGGGAGCGCAGCGGCTCGTAGCCGATCTGCCGGGCCATGTCACGCGGCAGGCCGTCGCGGGAGCGCTCGTCCAGGTCGTGCACGCCGTCGGGCGCGCGCAGGGCGGGCAGCGGGTTGTCGGAGCCCAACTGGGCTGCGGGGAAGGTCAGTACGGCGCGTCGGACGGTGGTGGCCATGAGGAAATGGAACACGCCATGGCGGCCGGTGCACAGGGGTTCCGCGGATCACCACCGGTCAGGATTACGCAAAGGCCCCCGCCACCAGATCTGCGAGCAGCGCACCCGCACGCCCGTCCGGGTCGAGGTCCGGGTCGTAGACGGTGACGTTCAGCCCGACGCACCGCGGTGACCCCACGAGGACGGCCAGCAGTTCGGCGACCTCCTCCGGCCGCAGGCCCCCGGGATCCGGGCTGTCCACGGCGGGCATCACCTCCGGGTCGAGCACGTCGGCGTCCAGGTGGACCCAGAACCCGTCGGTGACGGGCGGGTGCAGCCCCTCCAGGGCCGACCGCGCTACGGCCGCGGCGCCCCGCCGGCGGATCTCTGCGACGGTCGCGGCGAAGATCCCGGCCTCCGCCAGCTCCAGGAGGTCCGCATCCCCGTCGCGCAGCCCGAAGAGCCGTACGTCCTCGTCCCGCAGGTACGGCGCCAGGCCCTCCAGGTCGCTGAGGGAGGCCTGTCCGCGGCCGGTGGCCAGGGCCAGCTCCTCGCCGCCCGCGGCCCCGACGGGCCCGTTGACGGCGGTGTTGCCGGGGTGGCGGAAGTCCGCGGAGCCGTCGACGGCTGCGAGACCGTAGCGGCCGGTGCGGCGCATGGCGAGCGAGGCGCCGAGCTGGATGGAGCAGTCCCCACCGAGGACGACGGGGAACTCCCCGGCCCGCAGGTGGCCTTCGATGCGGTCGGCGAGGGTGACGGTGTACGCGGCGAGCGCCGCCGCGTTGAAGACGCCGTCGCCCTCCGTCCAGTCCCCGCGGTCGTAGCGGGGCGGCACCACGACACCTCCCTCGCGCGCGCCGAGCCTGCTCAGCAGGCCCCGTTCGCGCAGGGCGCCCGCGAGTTTGTAGACGCCGGGGACGGTCCCGGGCGCGGGTGGCCGCAGACCCAGGTTGGACGGGGCATCGAGCAGTACGAGGGTGCGCATCCCCTCATCCTGCGCGATCCGGCGCCGCGGCGGGTGGCGGTCGTCGGTCGTCCGGCCCGCCGGCGGCGTCATTGCACGCGCCGCATCCCGGCCGTGACGGCCCAGCGTTCGTGGTCGCGCCAGTCGCCGTCGACGTGCAGGAAGTCGGGGGACAGTCCCTCCAGCCGGAAGCCGGCGCCGCGGACCAGCGCGATCGAGGCCGTGTTGGCGGGCTGGACGTTGGCCTCCATCCGGTGCAGGCCGAGGCCGTCCCCGGCGGGGGCGAAGGCGTGGTCGAGGACCAGGCCGAGGGCTTCGCGGAAGAGCCCGCGGCCGGCGGCGTGCGCGAAGGCGCCGTAGCCGAGGGCCCCGCACTGGAAGGCGCCGCGCACGATGTTGTTGACGTTGATGAATCCGGCCAGGGCGCCGGTGCCGAGCTCGCACACGAGGAACCCGGTCCGGAGGTCGCCCCCGGTCAGCCGCGCCGCGTACGGCTCGTACTCCTCTACGGTGGCCGGCGGGAACAGCCACGGGTGGTGCAGGCCCCGGCTCTCGCGCACCCGCGCGGTGAACTCGGGCCCGTCGGCGAGCCGGTAGGGCCGCAGGCCGACACGGCCACCCTCCCGGACGTACATCGAAATGGTCATCGGGCAAGGCTAGGCGTGACACCCTCAGGGGGTGTCACGCCGATCAGGGGGCGTGGCACGATCTCGCCACGGCTTCACCGCCGTCGGCCCGCTGCGCGTCTGGCTGCCGGCCGCCGACGGGTGATCCACCGTCAGGCCTCTGGTCCTGCCGCGGTTCACGAGGACGTTTCCAGCGCAAGCCTCGGCACGTCGGTGCGTTCGATCCCAAAGACCTGTGCGTACAGCGACAGTTCCGCCTCCAGCGCCCGGATCATGGTGTCCGCGCGGCGGAATCCGTGGCCCTCGCCCTCGAAGGCCAGATAGGCGTGCGGCACCGGCCGGCCCCGCATCGCGGCCAGCAGCCGCTCCGCCTGCGCCGGCGGGCAGACCGGGTCGTCCAGCCCCTGGAGCAGGACGAACGGCGCCGTGATCCGGTCCGCCCGGGCCACCGGGGAGCGTTCGCGGCACAGGACGGCGAGGGTCTGCGGCGGCCCCGCCAGGCCGTCGATGTAGCGGGATTCCAGGTCGTGGGTCTCCTCGGCGAAGCCGAGCAGGTCCAGCACGGGGTAGATGATCGCCGCGCAGGCGTACACGTCGGTCGCGGCCAGTGAGGCCGCCGCCGTCCAGCCGCCCGCGCTGCCGCCGCGGATGGCGAGCCGGGCGGGATCGGCGGTGCCCTCGGCGGCCAGCGCCCGGGCCACCGCGGCGCAGTCCTCGACGTCCACCACGCCCCACTGTTCGCGCAGCCGCTCCCGGTAGGCGCGGCCGTAGCCGGTGGAACCGCCGTAGTTCACCTCGACCACGCCGATCCCGCGCGAGGTGAAGTAGGCGATGTGCAGGTCGAGTACGGGCGGCACGTGGTCGGTGGGCCCGCCGTGCGCCCACACCACGTACGGGGGCAGTTCGTCGGCGGCGGCCCGGCAGGCCGGGTGGTGCGGCGGGTAGACGTGCGCGTGGATCTGCCGGTTGTCCGGGCCGAGGAAGGTACGGCTCTGCGGCTCAGGGTAGTAGGCCGGGTCCACCGGGTCCGCACCCTGCGCGCCGACGACCCTGGCGTGCCCGCTGGCGGTGTCCAGCTCGACCACCTCGTAGGCGCTGCGCGGGCTGGCGGCGACCCCGTAGACCCGGCTGCCGTGCACGGCGAGCGTCGGCTGCCACGCCGTCCACGGACCGGCCGCGTCCACCAGGTCGCCGCTCTCCGGGTCCAGGATGCCGAGCACCGAGGAGCCCTGGCCGTGCAGCACGGCGACGAGCCCGTCGGGGAGCGGGGCGAGCCAGCGCAGCCCGGGCTTCCACAGGGCTCCGCCGAACTCCTCCTCCCGCGGGCACAGGTTGACGGCCCACCCCGTGTCCGGGTCCACCCGGTAGGGGTTCCACCAGCCGCCGCGGTCGCTGACCGCGAGGAGGGTTCCGCCGGCCGTCCAATCGACCTGGGCGACGGACTCGTCGGGGCCGCCGAGGACGGTCCTGGCCCCGTCGAGCCGCCCGTCGGCGGTGACCTCGGCCAGCTGCAGCTCGGTACCGTCCCAGGGCATCTGCGGGTGGTCCCACACCAGCCAGGCCGCCCGCCGGCCGTCCGGGGAGAGCCTGGGGCCGGTGGTGAAGCGGTGCCGGTCGTCGCCCAACTCCCGTACGGCCGTCCGGTCCCCGGCCGCCGAGCCGTCCAGCGGTACGGCGGCCAGGACCCGGCGCACATCGGTCGGGGCGGGCCCGGTGAACTCCTCCAGCACGCACCACACTTCGTCACCGCGCAGGACCGGGTCGGCCCAGCGCAGCCCGCCGCCCGTCGCGGACACGGGCGTCAGGGGCCGAGGGTCGGGGGCGCCGGGCGCGTCCGGCTCGTACGCGTACAGCCGCTGGTCGGCGAAGTGGACGAAGACGAGCAGGGGTCCGCCGGTCTCCCGCTCGGCTCCCGCCCAGGGCAGGCCGCCGTACTCGGTGACCCGGCTGCGCACGTTCCACGGGGCGGGCAGCTCGCTGACCTCGCTGCCGGTGCCGGCGGGCCGGCGGCGTACGAGGGCGCGGCGGCCCTCCTCCCGCGGCCGGGGCTCGGTCCACCACACTTCGGGGCCGACCGTGCCGAGGTACTCGGGACGTCCGTCGAGCGAGGCGGCGAGGCCCGCGTCGATGGGCGAGGGCCAGCTCCCGTACGGACAGGTCGGCGTGGCGGACATCACCGGGCCCCGCTCACAGGGTGCGCAGCGCGCGGTCGAGGACGCGGACGCCGAAGTGGAGGGCCTCGACGGGGACCCGCTCGTCCACGCCGTGGAAGAGGGACCAGTAGTCGAAGCCGGGTGGCAGCTTCAGCGGGGAGTAGCCGTAGCCGGTGATGCCGAGCCGGGAGAACTGCTTGGCGTCGGTGCCGCCCGCCATGCAGAAGGGCACCACGTGCCCGTCCGGGTCGAACCGCTCGACGGCTTCGCGCAGCACGGCGTACGTCCGCCCGTCCACGGGCGCTTCGAGCGCGACCTCCCGGTGGTGGAACTGCCAGGTGACGTCGGGGCCGGTGAGCGCGTCGAGGGTGGCGATGAACTCGGCCTCGCCACCGGGCAGCATGCGGCCGTCGACGAAGGCGGTGGCCTGGCCGGGGATCACGTTCAGCTTGTAACCGGCGCTGAACATGGTGGGGTTGGCGCTGTTGCGGACGGTCGCCTCGACGAGGGCGGCGGCCGGGCCCAGCTTGCCGAGGACCGATTCGAGGTCGAAGCCGGGGCGCCGCGGGTCGACCGACAGGCCCTGGAGGGCGGCGAGTTCGGTGATGCAGGCGGTGACGGTGTCGGTGAGCCGGACCGGCCACTCGTACGCGCCGATCCGGGCGACCGCGGCGGCGAGCCGGCTGACGGCATTGGCCTTGTTGGGCTTGGAGCCGTGGCCGGTGGTGCCGTGCGCGGTCAACTTGAGCCAGGCGGTGCCGCGTTCGCCGGCGGCGATCGGGTAGAGGGCCCGGCCGCGGCCGGTGTGGACGGTGAAGGCGCCGGATTCGCTCAGGCCTTCCGTGCATCCCTCGAAGAGTTCCGGGTGGTGGTCGGCGAGGAAGCCGGAGCCGTCGACGGCGCTGTCCTCCTCGTCGGCGGTGTAGGCGATGACGATGTCCCGGCGCGGTCGGACTCCCGCCCGCGCCCAGGCACGTACGACGGCCAGCACCATCGCGTCCATGTTCTTCATGTCGACGGCTCCGCGGCCCCAGACGACACCGCCCTGGACCTCGCCGGAGAAGGGGTCCACGCTCCAGTCGGCGGCTTCGGCGGGGACCACGTCGAGGTGGCCGTGGACGAGGAGGGCGTCGGCGGACGGGTCGGTGCCGGCGATCCGGGCGACGACGTTGGTGCGGCCCGGGGTGCGCTCCAGCAGGAGCGGCTCCAGGCCGGCGGCGGCGAGCCGTTCGGCGACGTATTCGGCGGCGGGCCGCTCGCGGCAGTCGCCGCCGCCGCGGTTGGTGGTGTCGATCCTGATGAGGTCCGAGGTGAATCCGACGGCTTCGTCGAGGGCCACCGCGTCCACCGCGGTGCCGACGTCCGCGGTGCCGCCGTCCGCGGTGTCGCCGGCATCGTGGGCGTCGACGGGAGCCTCGGTGTCGATTGCGCGCATGTCAGCCATACTGCTCCTCCACGGCCGCCGAGACGACCGTCGTGACCGCCTTGAAGGCGCGGATCCCCTCGTACATCGTCTCGCTGGTGTACGCGACCCGGCGCTCCCCGCTGCGCCGGACCCCCGGGACCACCGTGGCGGACATCGCCAGGTGTTCGGCGTCGAACTCCAACTCCACGGTGTACGGGCCGCCGCCGGGCACGGGGTCGCGCCGGACGGCGAGGGCGGTGGCCTCCTTGGCCGCGGCCCGGATGTCGGCGGCGGTGCGGGCCGGGGTCCGGCAGACGGCGGCGTAGCGCGAAACGTGGTCCTTGACCGCGACGGTCACCGCCTCAGGGGCGTATCCGGCGGCGTCCACGCAGGTCAGGTCGTCGCCCGTGACCAGGATGACCGGGACTCCGTACTCGGCGACGACGTGGGCGTTGAGGAATCCCTCGCTCGCGCGGGTCCCGTTGAGCCAGACCCCGGTGATGGAGTTGGCGAGGTAGGTGTGGGCGAGCACGCCTTCGGAGCCGGCGCCCGTGTGGTAGCCGACGAAGGCGATGCCGTCGACGTCGCCGCGCTGGACGCCCTCGACCATGGAGAGGGACTTGTGGCGGCCGGTGAGCATCTCCACGCGGGCGTCGAGGCGCTCCAGCAGCAGGTTGCGCATGGTCCAGTGGGCCTCGTTGACGACGACCCGGTCGGCGCCGCCGTCGTAGAAGCCGAGCACGGCGGCGTTGACGTCGGAGGTGAACATCGCGCGGCAGCGCTCCCACTGGGGCGTGCCGGGCAGCACGTCGGCGGGCCAGGTGACGCCGGTGGCGCCTTCCATGTCGGCGGAGATGAGGATCTTCATCGGGCCCCCGTGCGGTCGGTAGCGCGGTCGCGCGCGACGCGGACGGCACGCACTGCGCCCACCCTAAGGGCTGTCCCGCGATCCCCGCCGGATCAGCGCGCGGCGTCGGATGCGGCGCATCGCAAGGCGGAGGGACGTCCGGATACTGGGCGTATCCGGGCGTTCCGACAACGCAGCGAGGTGCCGTAGCCGTCGTCGCGCGCCCGGCGGGGATCGCGGGACAGTCCTTGGGGGCTGTCCCGCGATCCCCGCCGGATCAGCGCGCGACGTCGGATGCGGCACCTGCAAGGCGGTCGTTGTGGGCTTGTCCCGCAGGCCCGCCGGATCGGCACGCGGGCGGGGCGGGGCGCGAAGTCCACCCGAACCGGTGAGGGGGCCGGACCGGGCCCGGGCCCGCTCGGGCCCGGGCAACGGCCTTGCTCAGGCCTTGCCTTCGACCTCCGCGGCCAGGTTGGCGAGCAGGGTGTCGTAGATCCGGCCGAGGCCCTTGGGGGCGAAGGTGCGCTCGAAGAAGCCGCCGATGCCGCCGGCGCCGTCCCAGACGGTGGTGACGACGGCCTTGGACCTGCCCTCGCCGGCCGGGGTGACCACCCAGGTGGTGACCATGGAGGAGTTGCGGTCCTTCTCCACGAGCTGCCCGTCGGTGGGCTCGGTGACCTCGAGCAGGCAGTCGCGCACGCGCTTGCTGGTGGCCTGCAGCTTCCAGTGCACCAGGGTGCCCTCGCCGTCGCCGCCCTCGCGCACCTCGTACTCGCTGAAGTGCTCGGGCAGCAGCTTGCCCCGGGTCCCGCTGTAGTCGGCCAGCGTGTCGAAGACCGTCTCCGCGTCGGCCCCGATGATGCGCTCCGTGGTGGCCTCGACCTGCGCCATACCTGTTCCTCCAGCAGTTGTGTCCGCTCGTCACGGCGAAGCCAACCACCTCCGGGGCGGTGGCCCAAATCCGGGTCGGCCGCCGACCTGCGGGGTGCCGGAGCCGCACGATCATGGGAACGTTTGTTCTATTCTCTCGGCAGAGCTACCGAGGGAGGCGCACCATGCGCTGGGAGAACCTGACCGAGGGCCCCGCGGGGCCGGCCGCGCTCTTCGGGGCCGACGCGGTCGTGACCCGCACGATCGACACCCCCGAGTTCCGGGGGATCACCTTCCACGAGGTCCGGGCCCGGTCGATCGTCAACCGGGTCCCCGGCGCCTCGCGCATGCCGTTCGAATGGACCGTCAACCCCTACCGCGGCTGCAGTCACGCCTGTGTGTACTGCTTCGCCCGCAAGACGCACAGCTATCTCGACCTCGACACCGGCGTCGGCTTCGACTCCCAGATCGTCGTCAAGACCAACGCCCCCGAACTGCTGCGCCGCGAGCTGGCGGCGCCCCGCTGGACCGGCGCGCACATCGCCATGGGCACCAACGTGGACTGCTACCAGCGGGCCGAGGGACGCTACCGGCTGATGCCGGGGATCATCGAGGCCCTGCGCGACCGCGCCAACCCCTTCTCGATCCTCACCAAGGGCACGCTGATCCTGCGCGACCTCCCCCTCCTGCGCGAGGCCGCCGAGGTCACCGAGGTCGGGATCTCCGTCTCCGTCGGCTTCACCGACGCGCCCCTGTGGCGGACCGTGGAGCCCGGGACGCCCTCCCCCGCCGCCCGGCTGAACGCCGTACGGACGCTGACCGACGCCGGGATCGAGTGCGGGGTGCTGATGGCCCCGGTGATCCCCTTCCTCGGCGACTCCCCCGCACAGCTGCGGGCGACCGTCCGGGCCGTGGCCGAGTCCGGCGCCACCTCCGTGACACCCCTGGTACTCCATCTGCGGCCCGGGGCCCGCGAGTGGTTCACCGCCTGGCTGGGCGAGCACCACCCGCACCTGGTCGAACGGTACGAGCGCATGTACGCGGGCGGCGCGTACGCGCCCACCTGGTACCAGCGGATGATCACCCGCCAAGTCCACGAACTCGCGGCCGAATTCGGCATCGGCCCCGCCCGGCGGGGCGCGGCCCGCAAGATCGCCGGCCCCGAACGACCGGACGCGCCCGCGCCCGCCGGGGCGACGCAGCTGACCCTCCTTTGACGTCCACAACACCCTGAACGGTCATCACATCGGGCCAATGGCCCTTCCAATCCCGTCTTCCAGGCGTGGTTTCCGGGACGATTCCGCCCAGAACACTCGGCTGGGAGGCCCCATGCTCCACCCCTTGAAGAAGCGCGCCGCCGTCCTGCTGGCGATCTCCACCGTCGCCGCCGCCCTCGCGAGTCCGGTGACGGCCGCCCCGGCCGCGCCCGCCCCGGCCGAGACGGCCGCGCAGGCCGCGGTGCGCTGGACCGGTTGCGCGACCCCGCGCTACCCGACGCTCCAGTGCGCGTCCCTCAAGGTGCCGCTCGACCACGACCGGCCGGCAGACCGGACGATCACGCTCGCGCTGACCCGGGTCCCCCACACCGCCAAGACCTCCCAGGGTCCCCTGCTCGTCAACCCCGGCGGTCCGGGCGGCAGCGGACGCGCACTCGCGGGGTTCGTCGCCTCCGCCCTGCCCAAGGACGTCGCCGCGCAGTACGACGTGATCGGCTTCGACCCCCGCGGGGTCGGCAAGAGCGAGCCGGCCCTCGACTGCGGGCCCGGGCACTTCACCCCCGTGCGGCCCGACTCCGTACCGCAGGACGAGGCCACCGAGCGGGCCAACCTGGAGCGCGTACGGGCCTTCGCCGAGTCCTGCGGCGCCAAGCACGCGGACGTACTGCCCCACATCGGCACCGTCTCCGCGGCCCGCGACATCGAGGTGCTGCGCACCGCCCTCGGCGCGGAGCGGATCAGCTACTTCGGCTACTCCTACGGGACCTACCTGGGCGCCGTGTACGCCAAGCTCCACCCGGGCCGGGTGCACCGGCTCGTGCTGGACTCCGTCGTCGACCCGAACGGCGTCTGGTACGAGGACAACCTCTCCCAGGACCTCGCCTTCGACGCCCGCCACAAGGCGTTCCTGGCCTGGGTGGCGCAGCACGACGCCACCTACCGGCTCGGCACCGACCCGGCGGCGGTCGAGACCCGCTGGTACGCGATGCGGCAGGCGCTGCGCCGGAGCCCGGCCGGCGGCAAGGTGGGCCCGGCGGAGCTGGAGGACACCTACATGCCGGGCGGCTACTACAACGGCTACTGGCCCAGCCTCGCCGAGGCCTTCGCGGCGTACACGGTGAAGAAGGACCCCAAGCCCCTGGTGGCGGCGTACGAGCGGTTCGGCGCGGTGGAGCCCTCGGCGGGCAACAGCTACAGCGTCTACACCGCGGTCCAGTGCCGGGACTCGGCCTGGCCCCGGGACTGGAACGAGTGGCGCGCGGACATGTGGCGCACGCACGCCAAGGCGCCGTTCATGACCTGGAACAACGCCTGGTACAACGCGCCGTGCGCGTTCTGGCCGACGGAGCCGCTGCGGGCGCCGGACGTGACCAACGCGGATCTGCCGCCCGCCCTGCTCCTGCAGGCGACGGACGACGCGGCTACCCCCTTCGACGGGGCGGTCAGCATGCGGGAGAAGCTGTCGGGCTCGGCCCTGGTGGTCGAGGAGGGCGGCGGCAACCACGGCATCGCATTGAGCGGGAACAAGTGCTTGGACGAGAAGGTGTCGGCCTACCTGAGGACCGGGCAGGCCGCGGACGCCACCTGCCCCGCGCAGGCGGCCCCGCAGCCGACGGCGGCGACCCGGGCCGTACCCCCCTCGGCGGGCGGCGCGGCCCTGCACGGCCTGCTGGGCTTCCGCAGCTGATCCTCACCGGGCGGGCGCGGCCCTGGTCCGTCCCGAGCCCCCGCTGGAGGTGGAGGCCTGCGCGATCGCCCCGTAAGGGGACGGCCTAGCCGGGAGGCAGGGTGCGCAGCGCGGTCGTCGCCGCCACCGCCAGGCGGGGGTGGGACTGGGCTCGGATGAGGAGTTCGCGGGCGCGGGGGTCGGCGAGGGCGCCCAGGCCCTCGACGCAGGCGAGGGCCACCCGCCAGTAGGGGTCGTTCGGGGACAGCAGCCGCGACAGGGTGGTGAGCAGGGCCGGTACGGACTCGGGGGCGCGCAGGGCGGTGAGCAGCCGGACGGGCTGGAGGGCGTAGGCCGTGCGCAGCCCGTTGGTGGCGAGGGCCGCGGCGGCGCGGGCGGTGCGCGGGTCGTCCAGGACGGCCAGGGCCTCGGCGGCGGCCGCGCAGCGGGGCGGGTCGCGGTGGTTGAGGAGCAGCACGAGGGACTCGAAGGCGCGCCGGTCCCCGGCGAGGCCGAGCCGGTACGCGGCCAGCTCGCGGGCCCACAGGGGCAGCCCGGCGGAGGCCAGGGAGGCCGCCAGCGCGTCGGGGCCGGACGCGAGCAGCACCTCGTACTCGGGCGACCCGCCCGCCTCCGCCCGCAGGCGCTCCAGCACGTCGTTCACCCGGCCCACCCTAGGGGTGCTGGGCCGTCGCCGCGCCAGGATTCGCGGAGCTGGCCGACCCCCGGTTGATCGATGATCGATGATCGGTACATTTCGGCGGTACAGGTCACATCTCCGCGCTCTGGCGCACGAGTTACCGGCGAGTTACTGTCGTTTCAACACGTACGAGGGCGGCCTGGTGACGCAGCCGCCTCGTGCCGGTCGGTTCGTCTTCGCATGCACGGTATGACCCCGGGACAGGGTCGTGCCGCTTCCGCCCCCGGGGCTCTTCCCCGCCGGGTTCCCGTCCGGGCCGCTCCTGCCCCGGGCTCCTCACCGCACGGCTCTCCGTACGGCATCCGCGCGCGCCGTGCGCCGCGCGCTCCCTCAGTCGTCACCCTCTTCCACTGGAGTCCCTCGATGGACCGTCAGTCCAGTCAGCCCACCCTCCAGACCATCGCCGTCGTCGGCCTCGGCACGATGGGCACCGGCATCGCCGAGGTCCTCGCCCGGGCCGGCCGCGAGGTCATCGGCATCGACATCAGCGAGGCCGCCGCCCGCCGGGCCTCGGCCTCCCTCGCCGCGGCCACGGCGCGTTCCGTCGCCCGGGAGCGCCTCACCGAGCAGGAGCGCGCGGACGTCCTGGCCCGCTTCCGCACCTTCTCCGACCTGGCCGCCGCGGCCGAGGCCGACCTCGTCATCGAGGTCGTGCCGGAGTCGTACGAGGTCAAGCAGCAGGTCTTCCGCGAGCTCGACGCGGTCGTGCGGCCCGACACGATCCTGGCCACGGGCACCAACGCCCTGTCGGTGACGCGGCTCGCCGCCGAGTCCCAGCGCCCCGAGCGCGTGCTGGGCCTGCACTTCTTCAACCCGGTCCCGGCGATGAAGCTGGTCGAGGTCGTCTCCTGCGTCCTGACCGCCCCGACGGCCGTGGAGGCGGTCACGGAGCTGGCCCGCGAGCTCGGAAAGGAGCCCGTTGCCGTCGGCGACCGGCCCGGTTTCGTCGCGGACGGCCTGCTCTTCGGCTACCTCAACCAGGCCGCCGCCATGTACGAGGCGAAGTACGCCTCCCGCGAGGACATCGACGCGGCGATGCGGCTCGGCTGCGGCCTGCCCATGGGGCCGCTGGCGCTGCTCGACCTGATCGGCGTGGACACGGCCCGCACGGTCCTGGAGGCCATGTACGCCTCGTCCGGGGACCGGCTGCACGCCCCGGCCCCGATCCTGGGGCAGCTGGCCGAGGCCGGGCTGGCCGGGCAGAAGTCCGGGCGCGGCTTCTACACGTACGAGGCTCCCGGCAGCTCGGTGATCGTGCGCGACCTGCAGACCCCGCTGGACGGGTCCCTGCTGGGCGCGGGCCGCCCGGTGAGCTCGGTCGGCGTGGCCGGCTCCGGCACCATGGCGAGCGGCATCGCGCAGGTCTTCGCCCAGTCCGGGTTCGAGGTGGTCCTGGCGGCGCGCAGCCAGGAGAAGGCGGAGGCCGCCAAGGCCGCCATCGGCAAGTCCTTGGGCCGTGCGGTGTCCAAGGGCAGGCTGACGCAGGAGGCGGCGGACGAGACCCTGGGCCGGATCACCCCGGCCGGGTCGCTGGAGGCCTTCGCCGAGGTGGACCTGGCGGTGGAGGCGGTCGCCGAGGACCTGGCGGTCAAGCAGGAGCTGTTCGCGGCGCTGGACAAGGTCTGCAAGCCGGGTGCGGTGCTGGCCACCACCACCTCCTCGCTGCCGGTGATCGCGGTGGCGCGGGTGACCTCGCGTCCGCAGGACGTGATCGGCATGCACTTCTTCAACCCGGCCCCGGCGATGAAGCTGGTCGAGGTGGTCCGGACCGTCCTGACGGCCGACGACGTGCACGCCACGGTCCGCGAGATCTGCGTGAAGGTGCGCAAGCACCCCGTGGACTGCGGGGACCGGGCCGGCTTCATCGTGAACGCGCTGCTGTTCCCGTACCTCAACAACGCGATCAAGATGGTCGAGGAGCACTACGCGAGCCTCGACCAGATCGACGCGGCGATGAAGCTGGGCGGCGGCTACCCGATGGGACCGTTCGAGCTGCTCGACGTGGTCGGCCTCGACGTCTCGCTGGCCATCGAGAAGGTCCTCCACAAGGAGTTCCGCGACCCGGGCCTGGCCCCGTCCCCGCTGCTGGAGCACCTGGTGGCGGCGGGCTGCCTGGGCCGGAAGACCGGCCGCGGATTCCGTGAGTACGCCCGGCGGTAACCGAGCGGGCCACGAGCCGGATGCGTGGGGAGGGCTGCTCGGGTCCGCCGGACCCTCACGGCGGACTGACCCTCCCGAGCCCAGTGCGGGCTCTCCCCCGCATCCACCCCTCTCCCACCCCCCTCAGGCGCGCTCCCCAGCGCGAATGAAGTACTTTCGCTCTATGTCCCAGCCCGCCAAGACCCCGCCCCGCGCCTCCTCGGCCCCCGACGCCCCGGAGAGCTCGGCCGGCACCCGGGCTGCCGCCCAGCGGCTCAAGATGCGCCGCGAGCTCGCCACCGCGGCCATGGAGCTGTTCGCCACCAAGGGGTACGAGGCGACGACGGTCGACGAGATCGCCGCGACGGCCGGAGTCGCGCGGCGGACCTTCTTCCGGCACTTCCGGTCGAAGGAAGAGGCGATCTTCCCGGACCACGACGACACCCTGATCCGCGCCGAGGCGGTCCTCGACGTCGCCCCGGCGCACGAGCACCCGCTCGACACGGTGTGCCGCGGGATCAAGGAAGTCATGAAGATGTACGCCGCCTCGCCCGCGGTGTCGGTGGAGCGCTACCGGCTCACCCGCGAGGTGCCGGCGCTGCGGGAGCGGGAGATCGCCTCCGTGGCCCGGTACGAGCGGCTCTTCACGCGCTACCTGCTGGCGCACTTCGACGAGACCGACCACCACGACGGCAACGACGATCCGCTGCTGGCCGAGGTGGCGGCCTCTGCGGTGGTCACGGCCCACAACCACGTGCTGCGGCGCTGGCTGCGGGCCGGCGGGCAGGGTGACGTCGAGGCGCAGCTGGACCACGCCTTCTCGATCGTCCGCAAGACCTTCGGCACGGGGATCGGCGCGGGCCGGTCCCTGAGCCCCGCGCCGTCCGCTCCGGCGGCCGTCCGCACCGAGGGCGAGGTGCTGGTGGCCGTGGCCCGCACCGACGCGCCCCTGGACGAGGTCATGCGGACCATCGAAGAGGCACTGCGCCCGAGGTAGCGCCACAGGAAGCGATGCTCGTCACAGCGGCCGCCCCCGGTTCGGGGGCGGCCGCTCACGTATGTCCGGCTTGCCCTACTCGCCTGTCCAGCTTGCCCCTACTCGGCGGTAACTCTGATCGATCATCGCTCATCTGCGCAGGTCAATAGGCAAATGAGAGAAAGTTTTGGCACGCGGTGCCTTGCCGGGTGACACGGGGTGCCATACGTTGAATCTCGTCCGGATGTCCCCGCGACCCACGCCCACACGGCACGGAACGCGCCCCGGACGCCTGCGTCACCAGGCACCCGCACGCCCCACCACGGGCGGCGCCCAGCACCACAGCACAGCCGGACCGACGGCACACCGCACCCGCACCCCGTTCACCTCAGCGCACCCTCATCAGCGCTAGCCGGAGGCTCACCGTGAAGGACATCCTGGACGCGATTCAGTCGCAGTCCGCCACCGCAGCAGACTTCGCCGCCCTGCCGCTGCCCGACTCCTACCGTGCGATCACCGTGCACAAGGACGAGGCGGAGATGTTCGCGGGGCTCACCACGCGCGAGAAGGACCCGCGCAAGTCCCTGCACCTGGACCACGTCCCGCTCCCCGAGCTGGGCCCGGGCGAGGCCCTGGTGGCCGTCATGGCCTCCTCGGTCAACTACAACTCGGTGTGGACCTCGATCTTCGAGCCCGTCTCCACCTTCAGCTTCCTGGAGCGCTACGGGCGCCTGTCGGAGCTCACCAAGCGCCACGACCTCCCGTACCACGTCATCGGCTCCGACCTCGCGGGCGTCGTCCTGCGCACCGGCCCCGGCGTCAACGCCTGGAACCCGGGCGACGAGGTCGTCGCGCACTGCCTCTCCGTCGAGCTGGAGTCCTCCGACGGCCACAACGACACGATGCTCGACCCCGAGCAGCGCATCTGGGGCTTCGAGACCAACTTCGGCGGCCTGGCGGAGATCGCCCTGGTCAAGTCGAACCAGCTGATGCCGAAGCCCGACCACCTCAGCTGGGAGGAGGCCGCCTCCCCCGGCCTGGTCAACTCCACCGCCTACCGCCAGCTGGTCTCCCGCAACGGCGCCGGCATGAAGCAGGGCGACAACGTCCTGATCTGGGGCGCCAGCGGCGGCCTCGGCAGCTACGCCACCCAGTTCGCCCTGGCCGGCGGCGCCAACCCGATCTGCGTCGTCTCCTCCCCCGAGAAGGCCGACATCTGCCGGTCCATGGGCGCCACCGCGGTCATCGACCGCAACGCCGAGGGCTACAAGTTCTGGAAGGACGAGAACACCCAGGACCCGCGCGAGTGGAAGCGCTTCGGCTCGAAGATCCGCGAGCTGACCGGCGGCGAGGACATCGACATCGTCTTCGAGCACCCGGGCCGCGAGACCTTCGGTGCCTCGGTCTACGTCACCCGCAAGGGCGGCACCATCACCACCTGCGCCTCGACCTCCGGCTACATGCACCAGTACGACAACCGGTACCTGTGGATGTCGCTCAAGAAGATCGTCGGCTCGCACTTCGCCAACTACCGCGAGGCGTGGGAGGCCAACCGCCTGATCGCCAAGGGCAAGATCCACCCCACGCTGTCGAAGGTCTACTCCCTGGAGGAGACCGGCCAGGCCGCCTACGACGTCCACCGCAACCTCCACCAGGGCAAGGTCGGCGTCCTCGCGCTGGCGCCCGAGGAGGGCCTGGGCGTCCGCGACCACGAGATGCGCGCCGAGCACCTCGACGCCATCAACCGCTTCCGCAACGTCTGAGACCGTTCAAAGGCCTAAGGGACAGCCTGAGATGACAGAGCGCCAGAAGGACCGTCCGTGGCTCATGCGGACGTACGCCGGCCACTCCACGGCCGAGGCGTCCAACGAGCTGTACCGCCGCAACCTCGCCAAGGGCCAGACCGGCCTGTCGGTCGCGTTCGACCTGCCGACGCAGACCGGCTACGACCCCGACCACATCCTCGCGCGCGGCGAAGTGGGCCGGGTCGGGGTCCCGGTCTCCCATCTGGGCGACATGCGGCGGCTGTTCCAGGACATACCCCTGGAACAGATGAACACCTCGATGACGATCAACGCCACCGCCATGTGGCTGCTGGCGCTCTACCAGGTGGCCGCCGAGGAGCAGGGCGCGGACATCGCCCAGCTCCAGGGCACCACCCAGAACGACATCGTCAAGGAATACCTCTCGCGCGGGACGCACGTCTTCCCGCCGGGGCCGTCCCTGCGGCTGACGACGGACATGATCGCGTACACGGTCAACCACATCCCGAAGTGGAACCCGATCAACATCTGCAGCTACCACCTGCAGGAGGCCGGGGCCACACCGGTCCAGGAGATCTCGTACGCGATGTCCACGGCGATCGCCGTCCTGGACTCGGTGCGCGACTCGGGGCAGGTCCCCGAGGAACGCTTCGGCGAGGTGGTCGCCCGTATCTCCTTCTTCGTGAACGCGGGCGTCCGCTTCATCGAGGAGATGTGCAAGATGCGCGCCTTCGGCCGCATCTGGGACAAGGTCACCAAGGAGCGCTACGGCATCGAGAACGCGAAGCAGCGCCGCTTCCGTTACGGCGTCCAGGTCAACTCCCTGGGACTGACCGAGGCGCAGCCGGAGAACAACGTCCAGCGCATCGTGCTGGAGATGCTCGCGGTCACCCTCTCCAAGGACGCCCGCGCCCGCGCGGTGCAGCTGCCCGCCTGGAACGAGGCGCTGGGCCTGCCCCGGCCCTGGGACCAGCAGTGGTCGCTGCGCATCCAGCAGGTCCTCGCCCACGAGAGCGACCTTCTGGAGTACGACGACATCTTCGCCGGATCCCACGTCATCGAGGCCAAAGTCGACTCCCTGGTCGCCGACTGCCTGGCCGAGATCGACCGGATCCAGGAGATGGGCGGCGCGATGGCCGCCGTCGAGTCCGGGTACCTCAAGTCCCAGCTGGTCTCCTCGCACGCCGAGCGGCGCGCGCGGATCGAGGCCGGCGAGGACAAGATCGTCGGCGTGAACTGCTTCGAGCAGACCGAGCCCAACCCGCTCACGGCCGACCTCGACGGCGCGATCATGACGGTGGACGCGGCCGTCGAGGCCGTCACCGTCGAGCGGATCGGCCGCTGGCGCGCCGAGCGCCAGGAGTCCTCGGACCGCCAGGGGAACGGCGACCCGTTCGTCTTCCCCACCACCCAGCAGGCGCTGGAGCGCCTCAAGGAGGCCGCGGCGGGCACCGAGAACCTCATGGAGGCCACGCTGGAGTGCGCCCGGGCCGGTGTCACCACCGGCGAGTGGGCGGGCGCGCTGCGCGAGGTGTTCGGCGAGTTCCGCGCACCGACCGGGGTCTCCTCGGCCCCCGTCGCCGTGACCGCCGAGCCGGGCACGCCGATGCACGAGGTCCGCGAGAAGGTGGCCCGCACGGCCGACGAGCTCGGCTCCGGCCGGCTGCGCCTGCTGGTCGGCAAGCCCGGCCTGGACGGACACTCCAACGGGGCCGAGCAGATCGCCGTCCGGGCCCGCGACGCCGGCTTCGAGGTGGTCTACCAGGGCATCAGGCTGACGCCCGAGGAGATCTCCTCCGCCGCGCTGGCCGAGGACGTGCACTGCGTGGGACTGTCCATCCTGTCCGGATCGCACAGCGCCCTCGTCCCGGACGTCCTGGAACGGCTGCGCACGGCGGGGGCGGGTGACATCCCCGTCATCGTCGGAGGCATCATTCCGAACGCCGACGCCGTCGCGCTCAAGGCCGCGGGTGTCGCCGCCGTCTTCACGCCGAAGGACTTCGGCATCACGGAGATCATCGGCCGTATCGTCGACGAGATCCGCAAGGCCAACAAGCTCGACCCACTCGACAACGCCGCACCCATTGCAAGCACGGAGGTCCCCGCATGACCACGCCAGTCCACCCGGTGAACCGCCTTCGCCCGCGCCGCTCCTGCCTCGCGGTGCCCGGCTCGAACCCGCGGTTCCTGGAGAAGGCCCAGGGCCTGCCGGCCGACCAGGTCTTCCTGGACCTGGAGGACGCCTGCGCGCCGCTCGCCAAGGAAGGCGCCCGCCACACGATCGTGGACGCGCTGAACAACGGCGACTGGACCGGCAAGACCCGCGTCGTGCGCGTCAACGACTGGACCACCCACTGGACCTACCGCGACGTCATCACGGTCGTCGAGGGCGCGGGCCAGAACCTCGACTGCATCATGCTGCCGAAGGTCCAGGACGCCCAGCAGGTCGTCGCCCTGGACCTGCTGCTCACGCAGATCGAGAAGACGATGGGCTTCGAGGTCGGCAAGATCGGCATCGAGGCGCAGATCGAGAACGCCAAGGGCCTGGTGAACGTCGACGAGATCGCCGCCGCCTCCCCCCGGCTGGAGACCATCATCTTCGGCCCGGCCGACTTCATGGCCTCGATCAACATGAAGTCCCTGGTCGTGGGCATGCAGCCGCCCGGCTACCCGGCGGACGCCTACCACTACATCCTCATGCGGATCCTGATGGCCGCCCGTACGCACAACCTCCAGGCCATCGACGGCCCCTTCCTCCAGATCCGCGACGTGGACGCCTACCGCGAGGTGGCCGGCCGGGCGGCGGCGCTGGGCTTCGACGGCAAGTGGGTGCTGCACCCCGGCCAGGTCGACGCGGCCAACGAGGTCTTCTCCCCGTCCCAGGAGGACTACGACCACGCCGAGCTGATCCTCGACGCGTACGACTGGTGCACCTCGGAGGCCGGCGGCAAGAAGGGCTCCGCGATGCTCGGCGACGAGATGATCGACGAGGCCAGCCGCAAGATGGCCCTGGTCATCGCGGGCAAGGGCCGGGCCGCCGGCATGCAGCGCACCACCAAGTTCGAGATTCCCACCAGCTGACAAGGACAGACCACCATGCAGTTCGGACGCACGTACGAAGAGTTCGAGGTCGGGGCGGTCTACAAGCACTGGCCCGGGAAGACGGTCACCGAGTACGACGACCACCTCTTCTGTCTCCTGACCATGAACCACCACCCGCTCCACATGGACGCGAACTACGCCGAGAACACCACCGATTTCGGCAAGAACGTGGTCGTGGGCAACTACATCTACTCGCTGCTGCTCGGCATGTCCGTGCCGGACGTCTCCGGGAAGGCCATCGCCAACCTGGAGATCGAGTCCCTGCGGCACGTGGCGCCGACCTTCCACGGCGACACGATCTACGGCGAGACCACGGTCCTCGACAAGACCCCGTCGAAGTCCAAGAACGACCGCGGCATCGTCTACGTCGAGACCAAGGGCTACAAGCAGGACGGCACCCTCGTCTGCGTCTTCCGGCGCAAGGTGATGGTCCCCACCGAGACGTACATCAAGGAGCGCGGCGGCGAGCAGCCCGGCCGCCCCCAGCTGAAGACCCAGGAGAAGTAGCCATGGCCCGACTCGCCCAGACCGCCGGGCTGACCGACGTCCAGCGGGAGATCCTCAAGACCGTCCGCGAGTTCGTCGACAAGGAGATCATCCCGGTCGCCACCGAGCTGGAGCACCGCGACGAGTACCCGCAGCAGATCGTCGACGGTCTCAAGGAGCTCGGCCTCTTCGGGCTGATGATCCCGGAGGAGTACGGCGGCCTGGGTGAGTCGCTCCTCACCTACGCCCTGTGTGTGGAGGAGATCGCGCGGGGCTGGATGTCCGTCTCGGGCATCATCAACACGCACTTCATCGTGGCGTACATGCTCAAGCAGCACGGCACGCAGGAGCAGAAGGACCACTTCCTCCCGCGCATGGCCCTGGGCGAGGTGCGCGGCGCGTTCTCGATGTCCGAGCCGGCGCTGGGCTCCGACGTCTCGGCCATCAGCTCCAAGGCGGTGAAGGACGGCGACGAGTACGTCCTCAACGGCCAGAAAATGTGGCTGACGAACGGCGGCAGCTCCACCCTGGTGGCCGTTCTCGTGCGAAGTGACGAAGGACACCCCGAGGGCACCGCGCCCCACAAGTCGATGACGACCTTCCTCGTGGAGAAGGAGCCCGGCTTCGGTGAGGTCCGCCCCGGCCTCACCATCCCGGGCAAGATCGACAAGATGGGCTACAAGGGCGTCGACACGACCGAGCTCATCATGGACGGACTGCGCATTCCGGCCAATCGCGTCCTCGGCGGCCAGACCGGCCGAGGGTTTTACCAAATGATGGACGGCGTCGAGGTCGGCCGCGTCAACGTGGCGGCGCGTGGCTGCGGCGTTGCACAGCGTGCTTTCGAACTGGGTGTCTCGTATGCCCAGCAACGTCACACTTTCGGCAAGGCGATCGCCGAACACCAGGCCATCCAGTTCAAGCTGGCCGAGATGGCTACCAAGGTCGAAGCCGCTCATGCGATGATGGTGAACGCAGCACGCAAAAAGGACTCCGGGGAACGAAACGACCTCGAAGCAGGGATGGCGAAGTACCTCGCCTCCGAGTACTGCAAGGAGGTGGTGGAGGACGCCTTCCGCATCCACGGTGGATACGGATTCTCGAAGGAGTACGAGATCGAGCGCCTCTACCGCGAGGCTCCGATGCTGCTGATCGGTGAAGGTACCGCCGAGATCCAGAAAATGATCATCGGGCGACGCCTGCTCGAGGAGTACCGACTCCAGGGCTGAAAGTCCCTTTTGCGGCGGATCCTCCCCGGGTCCGTCGCCACAAGGTCACTACCAGTCACTGGCCGACGGTCATCGACTCGGCTTCTGGCTTGCCCAGTTGTTGCGCGCAACCGATAGCATTCCAGTAAAGCCGCCGTCCCGTCCCCCTGTTTGCGGCGCGGCAATCACCCGCTACGAAGGTCATCCATGCCCCACAGCCAAACCTCTGCACCCCGCGACAGCCGACTCGGCGTACGTCTCGCCCGCGGAGCATCGCCGTGGCTTCTGCCGACCGTCGCCACCGCGGCGCTCAGCCTCACCCGGGCCCGCAAGTCCGGGCGCTGGGCCGCTGTGGCCGTGCCCGCAACCGCGCTCGCCGCGGGCATGCTGTGGTTCTTCCGTGACCCCGAGCGTGAGATCGCTCAGGGCCGTGTCATCTCGCCCGCCGACGGTGTGGTGCAGAGCATCATGCCGTGGAAGGACGGACGCACCCGGGTCGCGATCTTCATGAGCCCGCTCAACGTCCACGTCAACCGCGCGCCCCTCGCGGGCACGGTGACGTCCGTGGAGCACGTCCCCGGCGGATTCGTCCCGGCCTTCAACAAGGAGAGCGAGAACAACGAGCGCGTTGTCTGGCACTTCGACACCGAGCTCGGTGACATCGAGATGGTGCAGATCGCCGGCGCCGTCGCCCGGCGCATCGTCCCGTACCTGTCGGCCGGCACCAAGGTGGAGCAGGGCGAACGCATCGGTCTGATCCGCTTCGGCTCCCGCGTCGACATCTACCTCCCGGAGGGCGTCGAGGTCGCGGTCGAGGTCGGTCAGGCCACCACCGCGGGGGTGACACGAATTGACCGTGACTGACCCTGAGACTCCGGCCACCGGCTGGGTGCCCGAGTCCGCCGAGGAGGAGTCCGCCGAGGACGACATGCCGCTCTCGCTGCGGCTGTCGATAGCGGACACCCTCACCCTGGGCAACGCGACGTGCGGATTCATGGCGGTGTACTTCACCACCACCGGAATCCTCATCCCGCACCTCACCGGGAGCGGCGAGACGGGCATGGCCCGCAACAGCGCCGCCACGGCGGTGATACTGATGCTGCTCGCCGCGGTCTTCGACCTCTTCGACGGCATCGTGGCCCGCAAACTGCGCAGCTCCCCGATGGGCGCCGAGCTGGACAACCTGTCGGACCTGATCAGCTTCGGCCTGGCCCCGGCCTACTTCGTCCTGGTCTACGGCATGGTCGCCGTCGACGCGGACCAGAAGATGTCGGCGCTGGCCGCGATCGTGGTGCTCCTCGCCGTGGTGCTCCGGCTCGCGAGATTCAGCTGCGTGACGATGAAGGACGGCATGTTCCAGGGCATGCCGAGCCCCTTCGGCGCCCTGACGGTCGTCTCGATCGTGCTGCTGGAGCTGCCGTTCATCCCGACGCTGCTGGCGATCATCGGGGTGGCGTGGCTGATGGTGAGCCGCGTCGAGTACCCCAAGCCGCGGGGTGTCCTCGCGGTGGCGATGCTCTGCTGGATCATCAGCGCGATGGGGCTGCTGGCGGCCTGGGCGTTCGACGCCCCGGGCGGTCAGCTGCTGCTCCAGACCGGCTGCGCCCTGCAGATCGCGATGGCGGCGACCATTCCGCTGTTCGCGACGACGCGGAGGGCCAACACCTTCCGCCACAACCGCCGCGAAGCCCGGGCGACGTCGCTGCGCTAGCCCGACATGCACGAGAAGGCCCCGGATGCCCATGGCATCCGGGGCCTTCTGCTTGTCCGGGGGCGGGGCCGGGCCGGGGCCGGGGCCGTGTCGGGGGCCGGGGCCGGGATCGGCGGCGGGGCGGGGAAGGCCCGGGGTAGGCATGATTTATGGCCCCTCGGCGGGATGCACCGGGACTCGGCGACACGGGCCACAAATCACGTTTGACACCCCGGACCCTCGCCGCCCCACCGCCGCCCCCGTCCCCTCCGCACGTTCCGACCAGCCGGGGGCACCCGGGGTGGGCGGGGGCCGCCTACCCGCGCCCTCCCCACGTCCCCACCCCAGCCGGGGACACCCACGGTGGCCGGGAGCCCGCCTACCCCGCCCCCACCTCGCGTCCCACCCCAGCCGGGGACACCGAGGCTGGGCGAGGGCTCGTTTGCCCCGCCTCCTCCCCCCGTCGCCACCCCAGCAGGGGGCGCTCGGCGTGGCCGGGGGCCGCCTACCCGGCCCCTCCGCACCGTCCCCGCCCCAGCCGGGGGCACCAGGCTGGGCGGCGCGCCCCCTGCCCCCCTTCGCACGTCCTCCGCACGGCCAGCCGGGGGCAACCGGGGTGGGCGGGGGCCGCCTGGCCCGGCCGCTCCGTGCCTCGTGCGTCCCCGGCGCCCCGGGGCCCCTTCTCACCACCCGGTGGGGCCGTGGCCGGTGGTGGGGCGGGGGGCGTCCGGGGTGTAAAACGTGATTTGTGGCCCGTACCGCTGAGCACCTTCCGGCTCCCCGGGGGGCCATAAATCATGCCTACCCCGGACGGCCCCCGCCCCGCCGCCGGCCACGGCCCCGCCCCAGCCCACCGGCCCCGCCGGCCCCCGCCGAGCCCCCGCCGAGCCCCCGCCGAGCCCCCGGCCAGGGCTACGCTTGATGTCGGAAAACCGCCAGCCCCCGTCGGTCCCGCCCAGAATCATGGAGCCATGCACACCGACACCGAGCGCTGCGTAAGGGCCGTGCAGTCGAAGGACGCCCGCTTCGACGGCTGGTTCTTCACCGCCGTCCTGACCACCCGGATCTACTGCCGGCCCAGCTGCCCCGCCGTACCCCCGAAGGTCGAGAACATGACCTTCCTGCCCAGTGCCGCCGCCTGCCAGCAGGCCGGGTTCCGCGCGTGCAAGCGGTGCCGGCCCGACACCAGCCCCGGTTCCCCCGAGTGGAACGCCCGCGCCGACGCCGTCGCCCGGGCGATGCGCCTGATCCAGGACGGGGTCGTGGACCGCGAAGGCGTCCCCGGTCTCGCCGCCCGCCTCGGGTACTCCACCCGCCAGGTCGAGCGCCAGCTCAACGCCGAGCTCGGAGCCGGCCCCCTGGCCCTGGCCAGGGCCCAACGCGCCCAGACGGCCCGGCTGCTCATCGAGACCTCCGAGCTGCCGATGGCCGACGTGGCCTTCGCCGCCGGCTTCGCCTCCGTCCGCACCTTCAACGACACCGTCCGCGAGGTCTTCGCCCTGTCCCCGAGCGAGCTGCGGGACCGGTCGGTCAAGGCCGGCCGCAACAGGAACGCCCCGCCCCGGATCCCGGGCACGATCAGCCTGCGCCTGCCGTTCCGCACGCCCCTGAACCCCGACAACCTCTTCGGTCACCTCGCCGCGACCGCGGTGCCCGGCGTCGAGGAGTGGCGCGACGGCGCCTACCGCCGCACCCTGCGCCTCCCCCACGGCACCGGCGTGGTCACCCTGACCCCGCAGCCCGACCACATCGGCTGCCGCCTCGCCCTCACCGACCTGCGCGACCTGACGATCGCCATCAGCCGCTGCCGCTGGATGCTCGACCTCGATGCCGATCCCGAGGCCGTCGATGAGCAGCTGCGCTCCGACCCGCTGCTGGCTCCGCTCGTGGACAAGGCCCCCGGGCGCCGGGTCCCCCGTACGGCCGACGCGGCGGAGTTCGCCGTACGGGCCGTGCTGGGCCAGCAGGTGTCCACGGCGGCGGCGCGCACGCACGCCGGCCGGCTGGTCACGGCGCACGGCGAACGCGTGGAGGACCCGCTGGGCGGCCTGACGCACCTCTTCCCCTCGCCGCAGGCGCTGGCCGGGCTCGACCCGGAGTCGCTGGCACTGCCCCGCAGCCGGCGGGCCACGCTCACCGGCCTGGTCTCGGCGCTGGCCGACGGTTCGCTGCCGCTCGGCTTCGACAGCGACTGGGAGGCGGCCCGCGCGCAGCTCTCGGCGCTGCCCGGTTTCGGTCCGTGGACCACCGAGGTGATCGCGATGCGGGCGCTCGGCGACCCGGACGCGTTCCTGCCATCCGATCTCGGCGTGCGGCGCGCGGCGCAGGGGCTCGGTCTGCCGTCCACCCCGTCGGCGCTGACGGCCCGGGCCGCCGGCTGGCGGCCCTGGCGCGCGTACGCCGTCCAGTACCTGTGGGCCACGGACTCCCACCCCGTCAACCACCTGCCCGTCTGAGGAGCATCCGTGAACGTCAAGCAGCACACCGTCGTCGCCAGCCCTTACGGTCCGCTCACCCTGGTCGCCGCCGACGGCGTCCTCAGCGGCCTCTACATGACCGGGCAGCGCCACCGGCCGGCCGAGGAGTCCTTCGGTGAGCGGGTGGCCGCCTCGGAGGAGCCGTTCCCCGAAGTGGTGCGGCAGTTGGCCGCGTACTTCACCGGGGAGCTGACCGCGTTCGACCTCCCGCTGCGTCTGGAGGGCACCGATTTCCAGCGCAGCGTCTGGGACCAGCTGGTACGGATCCCGTACGGCGAGACGTGGTCGTACGGGAAGCTGGCGGCGAAGCTGGGAAAGCCGAACGCCTCGCGGGCGGTGGGCCTGGCCAACGGGAAGAACCCGGTCGGGATCATCGTGCCGTGCCATCGGGTGATCGGTGCGTCCGGCAGCATGACCGGCTACGGCGGCGGGGTGGAGCGCAAGGTTCAGCTGCTGGCCTTCGAGTCCGCTTCCCGCTCTTAGGCGTCGACCGGCGGACCAGCTCAGAATGCGGACATACGGGACCACCTGTATGAAAGAGGTACCGCAACACGATCGGAGCCGGGCATGGACGACTATCCGCTTCTGAACCTCTTCTGGACGATGCTGTGGCTGTTCCTGTGGATCATGTGGTTCTTCCTGCTCTTCAAGATCATCACGGACATCTTCCGTGACCACACACTGAGCGGCTGGGGCAAGGCCGGCTGGCTGATCTTCGTGCTGATCCTGCCGTTCCTCGGCGTGTTCGTGTACCTCATCGCCCGGGGGAAGAGCATGACCGAGCGGGATGTGAAGCAGATGCAGGAGAACCAGGCGGCCTTCAAGCAGTACGTCCAGCAGGCGGCCGGCCCCGGTGGCGGTTCGGCGGACGAGCTGCACAAGCTCTCCGTCCTCAAGGACAAGGGCGACATCACCCAGGAGGAGTTCGACCGCGCCAAGGCCAAACTCCTGGCCTGATCGCGGGTCAGACCACGAGGAGCGGGACGAGCAGGGCGAAGGCGGCGCCGGCCTCCACGGCGTAGCCGTAGAGCGACGGGTGCTGCACGGGGGCGGCGAGCAGCACCACGCTCTGCTGGGTGGCGGCCGCCGCCACCCATTCGGCGTCGGCGCCGAGGTTGCCCTCGTACCAGCCCTGGCAGGCGCCGGGGCCGGTGACGGCGAGGAAGTCGTCCTCGCGGCGGTAGAGGGCCCGCCAGTCGGCGGCGGGCGTGGACCACCCCTCGAAGTCGGCGAACCGGGCCCAGCCGCCCTCGCGTATCGCGGTGTCGAAGAGCCACACCGGCGTCCCGTCGGGGGTGACCTCGCCGCCGGCCTGCTCGTCGGTCGTGAAGTGGACCATCGGCAGGGCGTCCGGCCCGTCGGCCGTGCTGGGCCAGGCGTACATCGTGATCATCGCTTGATTCTGTCCTGGTCGAAGTAAGCCGGTGTCTGCCGAGTGTCTACGGGGTGACCGGGCGCCGGCCGTTCTCCAGTTCCACGGTGCCCTCACCCGACTGGAGGACCCGGTAGGCCTCCTGGACGCGCGGTCCGAGCGATCCGGGCAGATAGGCGGCGAGTTCGGCGGGATCGACGAGCCGCCACGAGACCAGTTCCTCTTCCTGGAGCCTGATCGAGGCCAGGGAGACCTCGTCGAGCACGCCCCCGTCGTAGAGGTACGCGACGAGCGGCGGCCGATCGGGGCCGATCGTCCAGTCCACGGCGAGGAGGCGGCCGAGGGGGACGTCGATGCCGATCTCCTCGGCGCTCTCGCGGCGGGCGGCGGTGCGCGGCGACTCGCCCCCGTCCGACTCGATGGTGCCGCCCGGCAGGGCCCAGCCCTCGCGGTAGTTGGGCTCGACGAGCAGGACCCGGCCCTCGGCGTCCCGGTAGAGGGCGGCCGCGCCGGCCAGCACCCGGGGCAGGCTCGCGATGTACGTGGCGTAGTCATCCGTGGTGGTCACCCGGCCACCCTACCGAGGTGCCGCCGGTCAGACGCCCGCCCCGGGGCCGGTGCCGCCGAGGCGGATCGCGTCGAAGCGGCTGAGGGCGAGGACGACGCACATGACGGGGAAGACGTCGGCGGCGATCACGAACAGCCGGGCGAAGTTGTTCAGGATCCACGTCGGCGCGGTGCTCGACGCGGCGTCGAAGGCGTCTCCGGCGAGGGCCGCCCGGGCGGCGACGGCCGGCACGGCGATCACGCCGACGGTGACGACGGTGTGGTCGGGGGCGCCGTCCACGGGACCGCCGGGGCCGCCGCCCGAGTGTCCGGACGCGGCTGTTCCAGTGATGCGGCGCTCATGCGGCCACACTATGCGGGCTCATATCCGTATTTAGGCGCATGGCGCGCCGGGTGTGGCCCAGGCCACTCATGGGCATAGGAGGATCCTCCGGATAAGCTCATGGCGGCGCGACTGCACTGTTCGATAGCAAGGGATAGCAAGGTGACGGACGGAGCAGTAACTGAGGCCGCGCGCGTGCTCATCGCCGCGGATAAATTCAAGGGCTCGCTCACGGCCGTTCAGGTCGCGGAGCGGGTGACGGCCGGCCTGCGCAGGGCCGTACCGGGCGTGGAGATCGAGACCCTCCCCGTCGCGGACGGCGGCGACGGCACGGTCGCGGCCGCCGTGGCGGCCGGTTTCGAACGCCGGGAGGTACGGGTCACCGGACCGCTCGGTGACCAGGTCACGGCCGCCTTCGCGCTGCGCGGGGGCACCGCTGTGGTCGAGATGGCGGAGGCCTCGGGCCTCCAGCTGCTGCCGGCGGGCACCTTCGCCCCGCTGACGGCGACCACGTACGGCTCGGGCGAGGTCCTCAAGGCCGCGCTGGACGCGGGCGCCCGCTCGATCGTCTTCGGCGTCGGCGGCAGCGCCACCACGGACGGCGGTGCCGGGATGCTGGCGGCGCTCGGCGCGGTGTTCCTGGATGCGAACGGCGAACCGGTCGGTCCGGGCGGCGGTGCGCTGGCCGACCTGGCCTCGGCCGACCTGTCGGGCGTGGACCCCCGCTTCGAGGAGGTCGACTTCGTCCTGGCCAGCGACGTGGACAACCCGCTGACCGGCCCGAAGGGCTGCGCGGCCGTCTACGGCCCGCAGAAGGGCGCTTCGCCCGAGGACGTGGCGGCGCTCGACGCGGCGCTGGCGCACTACGCGCAGGTGCTGGAGAAGGCGATCGGGCCGAAGGCCGCCGAGCTCGCCGCGTCCCCGGGCGCGGGCGGTGCGGGCGGCATCGGCTACGGCGCGCTGCTGCTGGGCGCGAGCTTCCGGCCCGGCATCGAGCTGATGCTGGAGGTACTGGGCTTCGCGCCGGCGCTGGAGCGGGCCACGCTCGTCATCACCGGCGAGGGCTCCCTGGACGAGCAGACCCTGCACGGCAAGGCCCCCGCGGGCGTCGCGGCGGCGGCGCGGGCGGCGGGCAAGCCGGTGGTCGCGGTCTGCGGCCGGCTGCTGCTGGACCAGGAGGCGCTGGAGGCGGCCGGTATCCGCAAGGCGTACCCGCTGACGGATCTGGAGCCCGACCCGGCCAAGTCCATCCCGAACGCGGGTCCCCTCCTGGAGCAGGTTGCCGCCGCCATCGCCGCCGACGTCCTCTGATCCACCGGGGCGGAGGCCCCGCGCCTCGCGCGAGGCCCGGCCCCCGCCCGGGGGCCGGGCCTCCGGCGTTCCCGGGTGGACGGTGCGGGGGCACGGGTAGGTCCGGTAGCCCACGCCCAAACCCCGGGACAGTGTTAGAAAGGGCTCATGACCGGACGTTTTGGTCGACAGCCGACCGGGTGGGGTTCGCGCATGTCCGCGCGCCTGTCCCGGGGGGCGCACAGTGTCGCCGGTCAGGTCTTCGCCCTCCAGGCGGTGATCGTGCTGGTGCTGATCACCGCCGCCGCGCTGGCCCTGGTCTACCAGGCCCGTTACGACAGCCAGCGCGAGGCCCGCAACCGCTCGCTCGCCGCCGCCGAGGCCTTCGCGCACGCCCCCGGACTCCCCCAGGCGCTGATGTCGCGCGATCCGACGGCCGCGCTCCAGCCGCTGGCCGAGGCCGCCCGCAGGGCCTCGGGCCTGGACTTCATCGCGGTGATGGACCTCCGCGGGGTCCGCTACACCGACTCACGGCCCGAGCTGATCGGGCAACGGGCCTCGGACGTCTCCCGGGCCGTCGCCGGGGAGTCCTTCACCCAGGTGTTCAAGGGGCAGCCGAGCGACGCCGTCCGGGCGGTGGTGCCCGTGCGGAACGCGGACGGCGAGGTCATCGGCCTGGTCGGCACCGGCATCGAAGTGGAGAACGTCTCCCACGCGGTGGAGGGACAGCTCCCGCTGCTGGTGGGCGCCACGGCGGGCGGTCTGCTGCTCGGCACGGCCGGCGCCGCCCTGGTCAGCCGGCGGCTGCTGCACCAGACCCGCGGCCTGGGCGCCGCCGAGATGACCCGGATGAACGAACACCACGAAGCCGTTCTGCACGCCGTCCGCGAGGGCGTGCTCATCATCGGCAACGACCAGCGGCTCATCCTGGCCAACGACGAGGCCCGACGGCTGCTCGACCTGCCGCAGGACGCCGAGGAGCGCCACGTCGGCGGCCTCGGACTCGACCCCCGCACCACCGAGCTGCTCGCCTCGGGCCGGGTCGTGACCGACCACGTGCACCTGGCGGGCGACCGGCTGCTCGCGGTCAACGTACGGCCCACGGTGGCGTACGCGGGGCGGCCGGCCGGCCGTGTGGTGACCCTGCGCGACACGACCGAGCTCGCCTCGCTGTCCGGCCGGGCCGAGGTCGCCCGCAGCCGCCTCCAGCTGCTGTACGACGCGGGCGTGCGGATCGGCACCACGCTGGACGTCGCGCGGACCGCCGAGGAGCTGTCGGAGGTGGCCGTGCCGCGCTTCGCGGACTTCGTGACGGTGGAGCTGCTGGAGCCCGTACTGCGCGGCGACGAGCCCTCCCGCGTCGGTGTGTACACGGAGATGCGCCGTGCCGCCATCACCGGAATCCGCCCCGATTCGCCGCTCCAGCCGGTCGGCGACCTCATCCGGTTCGAGGTGCCCACGGCCCCGATGGCGGCGGCCCTGGACGCCGGGCACGCGGTGCTCGCGGCCGACCTGAACGCGGCCATGGGCTGGCGGGCCCAGGACTCCCAGGGCACCCGCGTGGCCCTCGAATACGGACTGCACTCGCTGATCTCCGTACCCCTGCAGGCCCGCGGGGTGGTCCTGGGCATGGCCAACTTCTGGCGCGCCGACACCCCCGAGCCCTTCGACGGGGAGGACCTGTCCTTCGCGGAGGAGCTGGGTGCGCGGGCGGCCGTCTCCATCGACAACGCCCGCCGCTTCACCCGCGAGCACGCGATGGCCGTGACGCTCCAGCGCAGCCTCCTGCCCCGGGTGCTGCCCGACCAGAGCGCCGTGGACGTGGCCTACCGCTACTTGCCGGCGAAGGCGGGGGTGGGAGGCGACTGGTTCGACGTGATCCAGCTGCCGGGCGCCCGGGTGGCGCTGGTCGTGGGCGATGTCGTCGGGCACGGGGTGCACGCGGCGGCCACCATGGGGCGCCTGCGCACGGCGGTCCACAACTTCTCCACCCTGGACCTGCCGCCCGACGAGCTCCTCGGGCACTTGGACGAGCTGATCAACCGGATCGACCAGGACGAGGCCGGGGTCGCCGGGAACGGGGACGGCAGCGCCGACGGGGAGGGGAGCGGAGCGGACGGGGAGGACGCGGGGCCCGACGGTACGGCCGAGCGCACGTCCTCCGTAACCGGCGCCACCTGTCTCTACGCGGTCTACGATCCGGTCTCCGGGCGGTGCCGGATGGCGAGCGCCGGGCACCCCGGGCCCGCGCTGATCCGCCCCGACGGCCGGGTGGAGTTTCCCGAGATGCCGGCCGGGATCCCGCTCGGCGTGGGCGGGATGCCCTTCGAGGCGGTCGAGTTCCAGCTGCCGGAGGGGAGCCGGCTCGTACTGTTCACCGACGGCCTGGTGGAGGACCGCGACCGGGACTTCGACACCGGGCTGCACCTGCTCGCCGAGACGCTGGCGCGGCCGGGCCGCAGCCCCGACCAGGCCTGCTCGGACGTCTTGGCCACGATGCTGTTCCCGGTGCCGAGCGACGACATCGCCCTGCTGATCGCGGACACCCGGCGACTGGAGGCGGACCGGATCGCCGAATGGGAGGTGCCCCTTGAGCACTCCGCCGTCTCGTGGGTGCGCAACGCCGGCTCGGCGCAGCTCGTCGAGTGGGGCCTGCAGGACACCGCCTTCACCGCGGAGCTGATCCTGAGCGAGCTGGTCACCAACGCGATCCGGTACGGCAGCGCGCCCGTCGGGGTCCGCCTGATCCGCGACCGGAGCCTGATCTGCGAGGTTTCCGACGGCAGCAGCACCTCTCCGCACCTGCGGTACGCGGCCACCACCGACGAGGGCGGGCGCGGGCTGTTCCTCGTCGCGCAGTACGCCGAGCGGTGGGGCACCCGCTACACCGACCGCGGGAAGGTCATCTGGGCCGAGTTGCCGCTGACCGGGGGTGCGGAGCAGCAGCCGCCGGCGCCGCTGGACCTGGACGCGCTGGAGGACCTGGCCTGGTGAGCCGGGCGGGTCAGACGGGCCGGGAGCGGGCCAGCAGCATCGCCACGTCGTCCTCCTGCGCGCACGGCAGCAGCCGCCGCAGGATCTGGTCGCACATTCCCTCCAGGGGCTGCTCCACCCCGTGCAGGGCCCTGCCCAGCTGTTCCATGCCCTGGTCGAGGTCGCGGTCCCGGGCCTCGATGAGCCCGTCGGTGTAGAGCACGAGCAGGCTGCCCGGGGGCAGGTGCACTTCCTCGGTGCGGAAGTCGCGTCCTCCGGCGCCGAGCGGGGTCCCGGGCGGACCGTGGAGGAAGGTGACGGTCCCGTCGGTGGCGACGACGGCCGGCGGCGGGTGGCCGGCGCGGGCGATCACGCAGGCGCCGGACGCCGCGTGGTGCACGGCGTACACGCACGTCGCCATCTCGTCCTCGCCGAGGTCGGCGACGACCGCGTCGAGGGAGCGGAGCAGCTGCGCGGGGGGTACGCCGTGGCGCGCGAGGGTCCGTACGGCCGTGCGCAGCTGGCCCATGACGGCCGCCGCGTGGACCCCGTGGCCCATGACGTCCCCGATGACGAGCCCGGTCCGGCCGCCGGGCAGCGGGATGGCGTCGAACCAGTCCCCGCCGACGTCGTTGTCGCTGGCGGGCAGGTAGCGGCCGGTGAGTTCGAGGCCGGGGACCTCGGGCAGGGCGCTGTTGGTGAGGCTGCGCTGGAGGGTCAGGGCCGCCCGGCGCTGGCGGGTGTACATGCGGGCGTTGTCGATGTTGAGGGCGGCGCGGGCGACGAGTTCGTCGACGAGTACGCAGTCCTGCGCGTCGAAGGGCTCGCGCTCGCGCGTCCGGGTCACGGTGACGGCTCCCAGCACGGTGCCTCGGGCGACGAGCGGGACCAGGCGGGCCGAGCCCAGGGTGGCCAGGTAGGACCTCAGGGCGCCGGCGCGCGGGGAGGTGATCAGGGCCGGGATGTCGGAGACGTAGAGGTTCATGGGTCGGCCCTCGGCGATGACCCGCTCGTAGACGGTGCCCGCGGGGATCTGGAAGGTCTGGCCGGCGGTGAGTTTCGCGGTGGGGGCGGAGGGGTCGGGGAACTGGGCCGCCAGACGGCGCAGGACTCCGCGGGTGGAGGCCGCGGGCGTTGCGCCCTCGTCGGGGCCCAGGACCGATTCGAGGAGCTGTACGTCGGCGGAGTCCGCGAAATGCGGTACCAGCAGTTCGACGATCTCCTGGGCGGTCTGGTGCAGGTCCAGGGTGGTGCCGATGCGGGTGCCGGCCTCCGCGAGCAGGGCGAAGCGGTGCTGGGCCAGCTCGGCCTCGGCCTGGGCCTGCTGTCTCTCGGTGATGTCGATGAGGGAGGCGATCACGCCGAGGGGCCGCCCGGAGCCGTCGAGGAGCGGGGCGTAGGAGCAGGACCAGGTCCGGTCGTGTTCGGGGTCGGCGGGTGTCCGCCCGGTGCGGCGGACGTCGACGACGGCGGTGCCCCGGTCGAGGACCTGCTGCATGGTCGCCTCCAGGGCGACGGCGTTGACCCCGGGGACGACTTCGGTGAGCCGTTTGCCGAGGTGGTCGGCGGCGGATACGCCGTTCATCCGGGCCAGTGCGTCGTTGACCCGGAGGAAGCGCAGGTCGGGGCCGAGGGTGGCGAGGCCGATGGGCGACTGGGTGAAGAGGCTCTGGAGGGCGGCGAGGGAGTCGCGCATGTGGAGGACCTCGGAGGTCTCCACGGCGATGAGCATGGCTCCGGTGCGCCCGGTGGCGTCGACGGCGGGGACGATCCACATCTCCATCACGACGCGGTGCCCGTCGCGGTGGCGTACGGGGAGGGTGCCGACGACGGTCTTGCCGGCCTGGACGCGGCGGGTCAGCTGGTCGGCGAGCTCGTGGTTGGCCTCGGGGACCAGTACCGAGGCGCCGGGGCGGCCGAGGATGTCCTCGGGGCGGTGCCCGAGCAGGTCCTGGGCGGCCAGCGACCATTCCACGATGCGGCCGTCGGCGTCCTCCCTCCACAGGGCGATCGGCAGCAGCTCGCGGAGCACGCCGGCGTAGCCGACTGCCGCCGGCTGGTCCGGCACCTCGCTCGTCGACTGGTACGTGTCCACACCGACCTCACCCCGGGGGCCCGAATTGCTACCGATTCACCCTATCCGAGGCATCGGCGCCGGGCTCGCGTCGCCGGAAGGGCGGGTGAGGACCGTACCTCCGCGGGGGCGTCGCGAAACCCGCGCCCGGCCTGCGTCAGGCGTGGGCCATCAGCTCCCGGGCTCCGCCGCTGATCACCGCGGTCACGGGGATGCCCGCACGGTCGATCAGCCCCGCCGCGACGGCCGCCCGGCGGCCGCTGCCGCACACCACCAGGATCTCCCGGTCCCGGGGCAGTTCGCCGATCCTGCGGGGCAGCTCGGCGAGGGGCACGGCCAGCGAGCCGGGGATGCCGCCTTCGGGGCGGTCGGGCCGCACGTCGAGCACCCGCCTGCCCTCGACGTGCCCGGCCAGGGCGGCCGCGTCCGCGGTCCGGAAGGTGCGCAGCGGGCGGCCGGCGGCCGCCCAGGCGTCGGGCCCGCCGGCCAGGTACCCGGCGATGTCGTCGTATCCGATCCGCAGGAGCTGGACCATCGCCTCGCGGGCCGCGTCCCCGGGCGGTTCGGGCAGGACGAGGACCAGCCGCGTGCCGAAGGGCACGACCTCGCCGACGAGGCTCGCGAAGCGTTCGTCGAGCTCGTCGCAGATCGAGTCGGGGAGGTGGCCGGCGGCGAAGGCCGCCCGGTGCCGTACGTCGACGATCTGCGCGCCGCCGCCGAGGAGCCCCTCCACCATGGTCGGGGTGAGCGGGCGCATCACGGGCGGGCCGCCGAGCACCCGCGGCCCGGCCCCGTTGAGGGACCCCATGTGGCGGTAGTAGGCGGGGTACGCGGGCAGGTCCGTCATCCGTCCCCTGACGAACTCCTCCTCGTCCTGGGCGGTGAGCACGGGGTTGGTGCGCCGCTCCGTGCCGACCGTGCTGGTCCGCTCCCCCGACACCGGGCCGGCCGCGCAGGAGCTGCCCGCGCCGTGCGTCGGCAGTACGCGGGTGCCGTCCGGGAGCAGGGCGAGGCGGCGCAGCGTCCGGTACTGGGCCCTGGCGAGTTCCTCCGTACGGCCGCTGCCGGAAAGATCGGTCCGGCCGGCGTTGCCGACGAGGAGGCTGCCGCCGGTGAAGACGGCCGACGGGGCCCGGGCGCCGTCGTCGAAGACCAGGTAGGAGGTGTGTTCGGCGGTGTGGCCCGGGGTTTCCACGGCCCGCACGGTCACGTCGCCGACGCGGATCTCGTCGTCCTCGGCCATGGGCAGGTGGTCGAAGGCGTACGGTGCGCGGGCCGGGCCGGCGACGGTGGCGCCGGTCGCCGCGCGGACCTCCAGCGCGCCGGAGACGTAGTCGTTGTGGACGTGTGTCTCCAGGACGTAGCGGATCCGGACCCCTTTGGCTGCGCAGGACTCCATCAGCTCCCAGCTGTCGCGTTGCGGGTCGACGAGGGCGGCCTCGTCACCGCTCACGAGCAGGTAGCTGGTGTCCCCGAGCGACGGGGTGGCGAGGACCTCGATCGTCGCCTCGGAACCGTTCATACGACCACCACCTCGACACAGGCCACGGGGTTGCAGCCGTAGCCACGGGCGTTCCACGGGGCCTGCGGCGGCTGCGTGTCGCCGCGGGCGTCGGTCGCGCGGGAGAGCAGCCGGTACGGTCCCGGCTGCTGCGGGGTCCACCGGTAGGACCAGTCGCTCCAGGCGTACGGGCCGGCCGGTGGTTCGAGTACGGCCCGGTGCCAGCCCCGGACGTGGTCCGGGTCGCGGGCGTCGTCCTCGTGTTCGACCCGCACCTCGACGCTGCGCACGGCCACCCCGTCGCCCGACCAGGCGTGGCCCCGGACCAGGGTCTCGTGGCCGCGGCGCAGGTCCTCGTCGGGTGCGGGCTCGGTGATGAGCGACTTGACCCGCAGGGTCGTCACGGGGCCTTCGGGGGTGCCGCGCGGTGTGAGGTAGAGGTACTCCTCGGCCTGGAAGACGCCGGTGAAGGGGCTGGTCACGGCCCGCGCTGCGACCAGCCACTTCACATCCGCGACGGCGTACCGGCCGGGGGCCACCAGGCGGACCGGTGCCCCGTGCCCGGGGGCGAGCGGTTCGCCGTTCATGCGGGTGGCCAGGAGGGTGTCCGGGTGGCGGGCCACGGCGAGCGGGAGGCTGCGTTCGAAGGGTGTGCGGCGGCCGTGCACCGGGCCGCGGTCGGCTCCGGTGAAGACGACCTCGACGGCGGCGGGGTCGATGCCGGCACGGTCGGCGAGGAGGTGGAAGGGCACGCCCGCGAAGTGTGCGCAGCCGACCGCGCGCTGACTCCAGGGCAGGCCGGGCGGGGGCGGTCGCATCAGGCTCCGGCCGTTGCCCGCGCATTCCACGACGACGTCGAGTTCGCGGTGTTCCAGCGTGAGGAGTTCTTCGTAGCCGATGGAGAGGGGGGTGGCGACGGCGCCCCCGAACCGGAGCCGCCACCGGCCGGGGTCGGTGGGCGGGACGCGGAAGTGGTCGCGTACGAAGAAGGCCCCGACGGGGGTGACGGGCTCGGCCAGCGCGGCCGCCGGGGTCTGGGCGTTGTACGGGTCGTCCGTGACCGTCTCGGGTGCCCAGACCGTGGCGCCGGGCCCCTGCGCGACCCGGAATTCCGGCCCTGCGGTCATGGCCACACCTCCCGTCGGGCTCATACGGCTCGCGACGCGAATTTCTTCCAGCGTACGTCTCGAAAACCCTTGACTTAGGACATATAGGGAGGAGACTCATGAATACACCGGATCACCGGAAAGAGCCGCACCTCCCTCAGGAGACGTCCTGGGGCCCGAGTGACTTTGTCCAGGCTCTGGCCAGGCCCCCGGCAGTACTTGTCGACCACGGGAGCCATCGGCGACGGCGGATGGCTCATGGAACCGACGGACTGCCGGGGACTGTCATGTCCGCGCACACCCGTAGGTAAGATCGCGAGCATTGCATTCGCAGATACTTACGGGGGTCGGTGATCGCGGGGATGGACTACGCAACGCTGAAGGCGCTCAAGCCTTCGGAGTTCACGGAGGCGGCGGACGGGTACCGGTCGGTCAGCAGCATGGCCGATCACGCCTACGCGAGTGCCGAAAGTCAGATCACCACGCGGCTGAGAGCCGGGCTGAGCGGCAAGGCCGTGGATGCCGCGATCGACCAACTGCACCTGCTGGCCAAGAACTTCCACTACACGCAGGTCGAATGCGGGCTCGCGGCGACCTCACTCAGCGCCCTGGCCGCGTCACTGACGACCGCCAAGTCGAAGCTGGACGCCGCCCTGTCGGACGCCGAGGCCGCGAAGTTCTCGGTGGGGCCGGACGGTTCGGTCAGCTACCCGCCCGCGGGCGAGGAGAAGGACGGCAAGCTGCCGGACGGCGGCACCGTTTCCGGAAGCGCAAAGGGCAAACCCTCCGGGAACGTCATCGATCCCACCAAGGACGCCAACGACCTGTCCGCCGCGCTGGAGCGGCAGGCCGCGAACATCCACCCCAATCCCAACTTCGGGAAGGCGGTGGAGATAGCCAACCGGATCGCCCAGGCCGTCGCCGAGGCCACCGAGGCCGACACCCAGTGGGCCCCCAGACTGCGCAAGCTGAAAGCCGACGACGACCTCGTCGTCTCCGAGTCCGACTGGGCCGACGTCCAGGCCGACACCGGCCAGGTCCAGGCCGGCGCGAAGGACTACCTCGCCCACATCAAGCCGCCGCCGCCGAAGGGCAGCGACCCGGAGCTGAACGCCGAGTGGTGGAAGGGCCTTTCGGAACAGGAGAGGGAGGCCTACATCACCCTCCAGCCGGCGAGCGTCGGCGCGATGAACGGCCTGCCCGCCGACGTCCGCGACAACGCCAACCGCACGGTGCTCGCGGAGACCCACGGCGCCTACAAGACGGAGCTGAACGCGATTCCCAAGGAGCCCGAGCCCAAATACCACTACGTCCAGCGCGGACGGGCGTGGATGCGCGAAGAGACCGACGAGTGGAGCGCCTGGAACGACAAGCACGGGGACCGCAAGGCCCACCTGGAGGACCGGCTGCAGGGCATGGACACCATCCAGAAGCGCTTCGACGAGACCGGCAGGCGCGGGCTGCCGCAGGCGTACCTGCTCGGTTTCGACGCCGAGGCGAACAACGACGGACGGGTGATCCTGGCCAACGGCAACCCGGACACCGCGGACCACACAGCCATCTTCGTGCCGGGCACGAAGACGACCCTGGGCAGCATCGAGGACGAGGCCGCGAAGAGCGACGCCCTGTGGCGCGAGTCCTCGGCGCTGGCGCCCGGCAAGTCGGTGTCGACCATCACCTGGTTCGACTACGACGCCCCGAACACCATCCTCACCGAGGCCACCCAGGACAAGTGGGGGCAGCAGGGCGCTCCGACGCTGCGGCAGTTCCTCGACGGCACCGAGGCGGCCCACCGCTCGGCCACCGGCGACAGCTCGCACACGACGCTCATGGGCCACAGCTACGGATCCACGCTGATCGGCGACACGGCGAAGTACCGCAGCGAGTACGCCGACACCTGGGCCGATCCCCTGCCCGTCGACGACGTGGTCGTGGCCGGCAGTCCCGGCATGCAGGCGGACCACGCCGCCGACCTGGGCTTCAAGCCCAAGCACGTGTGGGCGATGGAGGGCGGGGGCGACGACAACTTCGTCACGGGTGGTGGCCGGTTCGCCGGTCTCGGCGACAACTGGACCATTCCGACGGACGAGTCCTTCGGCGCCAACAAGATGCGCAGCGACGCCCCGGGCCACGGAGGCTTCTGGGACGAGGAGGACGGCAAGGCGTCCCTCAGTCTGCGCAACCAGGCGGCCGTCATAGCGGGCCGCTACGACCGGGTCGATCTGGAAAGGGCGGCGCCCCACTAATGGACCGCAAGAACAGGTACAACGTCACGGCACTGGCGCTCCTGGGCGCCCTGACCCTCGCATCGGGATGCACTCTCATGGACAGCGAACCCTCCGCCAAGCGCACCTACGAACCGCAGCCCCGCGCCCACCGGGACGTGGAGAAGGAGGTCGGCGACCTGTCGAGCAGGGCCCTCGACATGACACAGGTGAAAGGCAAGGTGACCGACGGGGGGCCTGCGACCTATCCCTGCGGCACCAGCGAGGAGAAGAAGCAGGGCCTGCGCAACGTTCGGCACGTCTGGTCCGTGTACGGCGTGGACCACGACGCCCTCGACACGGGTATGAAGAACCTCGCCGCGCAGCTGCCGCAGAACGGCTGGAAGGTCGTGAAGAACGGCCCGAACGAGAACACCAAGGCGAAGACTCCCGAGGTCTTCGCCGTCCACGAGGCGTCCCACACCCAGCTGGAGGCCCAGTGGATGGACAGCTCCGACGGGGGCGAGAACCTGATCAACTTCGCCGTGTACTCCCGGTGCTTCAAGGACACCGAGCCGGAGTAACACCTGCGGCGGCCCCGGCCCGGGGCTCAGGCGAGCTCGCGCGGGCGGGGTACCTCGGCCGTGTCCAGGACCGCCGCGATCCCCCGGGCCAGGCAGGGGATCCGGTGGGCCGGTATGCCGGCGATGTTGATCCGCCCCGAGGTCGTCCCGTAGATGGCGTACTGCCTGCGCAGCCGGAGCATCTGGTGCGCGGACAGCGGCAGCATCGAGAACATGCCCTTCTGCCGGGCCAGCGAGCGCGCCTGCTCCGTGCAGCCGAGCGCGGCGAGGTGGGCGGTCAGATCCGCGCGGTTGGCCATGATCCGGCCGCGCATGACGTCCAGCTCCGCGCGCCAGGAGGCCCGCAGCCCCTCGTCCTGGAGGATCGTGGTCACGACGGCGGCGCCGTGCTCGGGCGGCATCGAGTACAGGGTCCGGGCGGCGTTCTGCAAGGCCGTCTCGGCGTGCCGCACGGCCCGGCCCGAGGAGCCGAGGACGATGGCGCAGCCGACGCGGTCGCTGTAGAGGCCGAAGTTCTTCGAGCAGCTCACGGCGATCAGCATCTCGGGCACCCGGGCCGCCAGCATCCGCGTGGCCAGCAGATCGGCCTCCAGGCCGTCGCCGAGCCCGTGGTAGGCGAGGTCGACGAAGGGCACCCAGCCGCCGCGCTCGGCCGATTCGGCCAGCGCCTCCCAGTCGTCCAGCAGGGGGTCGACGCCCGTGGGGTTGTGGCAGCTCCCCTGGAGCAGGACGACATCGTCGCGGCCCGCGTCCGCCAGCTCCCGCAGCACGCCGGCCGTGTCGAAGCCGCCCTCCGGGTCCCGCCACCCGTAGGTGCGGACCTTGAGCCCGGCGGCCTCCAGGATGGGCCGGTGGTTGACGTAGGCCGGGTCGCTGATCCACACCGTGGCGCCGGGGCGGGTACGGAAGACCAGGTCGGCGAGGAGCCGCAGGGCGCCGGAGCCCGCGACGGTCTGGACGGCCGCGGCCCGCTCGGCGGGCCCGTGCGGCCCCAGGACCAGGTCGAGCAGGGAGCGGTTGAAGGCGGTGTTGCCGGAGAGCCCGCGGTACTCCTTGGACTCCGAGCGCTGCGCCAGCCGGATCTCGGCCTCGCGGACGGCGGCCATGACGGGGGTGGTCCCGGACTGGTCCCGGTAGACGCCGAGGACGAGGTTGAGGCGTTCGGGCCGCTCGTCGCCGCCGAACTCGTACGTCAGGTCCCACAGCGGGTCGGTGGGCGGCGGGGGGAGGAGCTCAAGCATGTGCGGGGACCTCGGGTCGGGGGCGGCGGTTGGCGAGGACGACGCCGGCGGTGATGAGCGGGACGCCGACGAGGACTGCGGCGGTCGGTGACTCGCCGAGCAGGGGGATCGCGAGCAGGACCACGGCGACGGGGCTGAGACTGCCGACGACGGAGCTGCGTTCGGCGCCGAGACGGCGGATGGCGAAGGCGTACAGCAGGCCCGCGCAGAGGCCGACGCCGAGCCCCTGCACGACCAGGAACAGCACGATGTCGCCGCCCGCGGCGTGTGCGATGCCGGTGGGGAGGACCCCGGTCAGGACGAGCAGTCCGATGATCACGAAGGAGGGAAGGCACAGCAGTCCGATCGATCCGACGGGATCGAGGTCCACCTCGCGCAGTCCCACGGTGTAGAGGGCCCACAGGCCGCTGGCGACCAGGAGGATGCCGGAGCCGGCGAGGACGTCGGTGTCCACGGGGACGACGTAGCGCCAGACGAGGGCGACGACACCGGCGGCGATCAGCGCCAGGCCGGCGGCCTGTGTCCCCCTCGGGACGCCGTGCCCGCGCCGGATCATGATCAGTGAGACGAAGAGCGGGACCATGCCGGGGACGATGGACCCGACGAAAGCCGCCGACGTCAGGGCCCCGCCGTTCATCGCGGCCAGGAAGAAGGGCACCCCGGCACCGCAGACGATCTTCAGAGCGGGGCCCGGCCGTACCGCGGCGATGGCGCGGCGGCGCCGCCACAGGGCGGGGAAGAGCACGACGAGGGGGAGGCCGAACCGCAGCAGCGCCGCGTCGGCGGGCAGCAGCGAGGATGTGCTCAGGGCGCGGGCGCTGAGTGCGAACGCCGCCCAGATCGACACCGTCACCAGCAGAGCCAGCATGCCCTGGGCCTGGGGGGAGAGCCCGCGCCGGCCGGGGTGTCCGGCGCGCGGGCCCGCCGCATCGGGAGGCAGGGTCGCCCGGGTGGTGTGCGTCGCGACCAAGGGATCCACTCCAGCCTCTGGAACACGGACCGGTCCGGTCCGCTCAAGGCAACGCTAGGCCTTGAGCCGGGGCAGCCGATTGCCAGTTCTGCCTCTCGGACATACGTTTGGGGCAGGATCTGCCAAGGAGTGGCCATGGACGCAGTCGATCTGCAGATCATCCGGGAATTGCAGACGGACGGGCGCCTTTCCAACCAGGAACTGGCCGACCGCGTCCGGCTGTCTCCGTCGCCCTGCCTGCGCCGGGTCCGGCGGCTGGAGGAGGCGGGTCTGATCCGCGGCTACACGGCCATGGTGGACCAGGTCGCCTTCGGGCTGCCGGTGACCGTCTTCGTCCGGATCCGGCTGGAGCGGCACACGGCGGAGGCGGTGCGCCTCTTCGAGGAGCACGTCGCGGTCATCGAGCACATCCAGGACTGCTACTTGATGGCGGGCAGCAGCGACTACCTGCTCCGGGTCGTCATCGAGGACCTGGAGGCCTACGAGGCGCTGGTGCGCCACCGGATCCACGCCATCCCCGGGATCGCCTCGATCGAGTCGAGCTTCGCGTACGGCAGCGTGAAGCAGTCCAGGACCTATCCGCGGCCGGCGCCGGGCGCCTCCCGGCGGCCGCGGGGGACGTGAGGCCCGCCGGGACGTCCGACGGGAGCCTGCCGGACCCCGGAACGCCTACCGGGACGCCTCGACCGCCGCCTCGAAGGCGGCGTGGGCGGCTTCGTCGAAGAGGACGAAGCGCACCTCCTGGACCTCGGTACGGGCCGCCCGGACCGTCCCGACCGCGATCCTCGCGCCGTCGTCCATGGGCCAGCCGTAGACACCGGTGGAGATCGCCGGGAAGGCGACCGTACGGGCGCCCAGCTCGTCGGCGACGCGCAGCGACTCGCGGTAGCAGGAGGCGAGCAGCTCCGACCGGTCCTCTTCGCGCGACCAGACGGGGCCGACGGTGTGGATGACGTGCCCGGCGGCCAGCCGGCCGGCCGTGGTGGCGACGGCACGGCCCGTCGGCAGGCCCTTGCCGTAGTGCGAGCGCCGCAGTTCCTCGCAGGCGGCGAGGATCTCCGGGCCGCCCTTGCGGTGGATGGCGCCGTCGACCCCGCCGCCGCCGAGCAGGGAGGAGTTCGCGGCGTTGACGACGGCGTCGGCCTTCTCGGCGGTGATGTCGCCGCGGACGAGGGTGATGCGGACCATCGAAAGTCCTTTCAAGGGTGCTGCCGGGGTCGGGCGCCGCTCTCAGGGGGCCTTGCGCAGGTGGCGCCAGACGGCCTTGGCGGCGTTGTGGCCGGACATGCCGTGGACGCCCGGCCCCGGAGGGGTCGCCGAGGAGCAGATGAAGACCGCCGGGTGGGCCGTGGTGTACGGGGAGAGGGTGAGCCTCGGGCGCAGCAGGAGCTGGAGGCCCGAGGCGGCTCCGCAGGCGATGTCCCCGCCGACGTAGTTGGCGTTGCGGGCGGCGAGCTGGGGCGGACCGGCCGTGGCGCGGGCCAGGACCAGGTCGCGGAAGCCGGGGGCGAAGCGCTCCAGTTGGCGCTCGACGGCTTCGGTGAGGTCGCCGTCCCAGCCCGCGGGGACGTGTCCGTACGCCCAGAAGACGTGCTTGCCGTCGGGAGCCCTGCCGGGGTCGACGAGGCTGGGCTGGGCCGTGATGAGGAAGGGCGTGCGGGGGGCCCGGCCGCCCGAGGCGAGCTGGAGGGCGGCGTCGATGTCGCGCGTGCGCGGGCCGACCTGGACGGTGCCGGCGCGGCGCGGCTCCTCGGCCGTCCACGGGACCGGGCCGTCCAGGGCGTAGTCGATCTTGAATACGGAGGCGCCGTACCGGTAGCCGTCGTACGCGCGCCCGAGGCGGGCGATCCGGGCCAGTGCGGTCGGCGAGGTGTCGAAGACGTAGGCGCGGGCGGGCGGGAGGTCGTCGAGCCGCTTGACCTCGAAGTCCGTGTGGATCCGGCCGCCGAGGTCGCGCAGGTACGCGGCGAGGGCGTCGGAGATGGACTGGGAGCCGCCGCGGGGCATCGGCCAGCCGCCGGCGTGGGCCGCGAGGGCGAAGACCAGGCCGACCGCGCCGGTCCCGATCCCGTCGAGCGGTGCGATGACGTGGGCGACGAGTCCGGCGAACAGCGCGCGGGCCCGTTCGTCCTGGAAGCGGCGCAGGAGCCAGGTCGAGGGCGGCAGTCCGGCGAGCCCGAAACGGGCGAGGGTCACCGGGTCGCGGGGCAGCGCGGTGTTCGGCAGGGACATGAAGTCTCGGGCGAGGGTGTCCCATCGGCCGAGGAAAGGTCCGACCAGTCGCCGGTAGGCGCCGGCGTCGCGCGGGCCCAGGGATGCCGCCGTCTGCGCGACGGAGCGCGAGAGGACGGCGGCCGTGCCGTCGTCGAAGGGGTGCGCCATGGGCAGCGGGGCGTGCAGCCACTCCAGCCCGTACCGCTTGAGCGGCATCGTGGCGAAGACCGGCGAGCCGATGCCGAGCGGGTGCACCGCCGAGCAGGGGTCGTGCCGGAAGCCGGGGAGGGTGAGCTCCTCGGTCCGGGCTCCGCCACCGACCGTGTCGGCGGCTTCGAAGACGGCCACGGAGAAGCCGCGCCGGGCCAGTTCGACGGCGGCCGTCAGCCCGTTGGGGCCCGCCCCCACCACGACCACATCGAAAATCGACGGCACTTGCACTCCTTCGTTTCCGGCGGCGCTTGCACCTCCAGGATATTGCGACGGGCCGGTGGGGCCGGACCCGCCGGACCCCCGGGCCGTGTCTTTCGGATCAGGCCGGCCGCGAGCCCGCCGTGGTCCGAAAAGACCCGGCCTACGCGCCCCGGAGCAGCTCCCGGATGCGTACGGCGGTGGCCTCGTCCCGTCCGACGGCGAACGGCAGGGCGTTGTCGCGGTCCACCCGGAAGGGGACCCCGTCGACGGTGCTCTGCGCGCCGCCGGCCTCGGCGACCAGCAGCAGTCCGGCGGCGTGGTCCCAGGCCGACGGCCAGGTGAAGGCGAGGGCGTCCATCTCGCCGCGGGCCACCTTCAGGTACTCCAGGCCGGCCGAGCCGCAGGGCCTGGCGGCGACGCCGGGTACGTCCAGCCGGGCCAGGGTGCGCTTGTTCTCGTCGGAGGTGTAGAGGGGGTGGGCGATGGCGACGCGCAGATCGGTGCCGGGCTCGGGCGAACCGCTGTGGATCTGCCGCCCGTTGACGTACGCACCCTGTCCGCGCACGGCGGTCGCCAGTTCCTCCAGGGCCGGGGCGAAGGTCCAGGAGGCGAGGATCTCCCCGCGGTGGGCCAGCGCGACCAGGGTGCAGAAGGCCGGGTCGCCGCCCACGAACTGGCGGGTGCCGTCGACGGGGTCGACGATCCACACGGGGGCGTCCGCGCGCAGCGCCTCGTACACGGTGGGGTCGGCGTGCACGGCCTCCTCGCCGACGACGGCCGAGCCGGGCAGCAGCCGGGTCAGGGCGGCCGTGAGGTGTTCCTCCGCCCTGCGGTCGGCGATGGTCACCAGGTCGTGCGGCCCGGTCTTCTCGTCGACCTCGTGCTCGGCGAGCTGCCTGAATCTCGGCATGATCTCGACCGCCGCCGCCTTGCGGACGGCTTCTTCCACATCGGGCAGGCCACGGGCCAGGAACTCATCGATCATGCGCCCATCACATCACGGCGGACCGACAAAGCCCACCGGCCCCGGTCAACGCGGCGCGCACACGCGGGGGCCACGGGGTGAACCGGCGCGTGAGCCGTCCGGGTGCGGCCGGGACTGCGGGCGGGACCGGTAGCGCCGGGCGGAGGGGGTATCCGCGTCCCCATGGGTGACATCTCGGTGGGCACGTGTTCATGGACGGATCCGTCACTGGTCGCCGGCGGGTGGTACCCCGCCGGGCAACGTGACGCGGAGGGACGGCTGAGGTATTACGCCACCCGTTTCCCAATCGTCGAGGTCGACTCCACTTACTACGGGATGCCGAGCCTGCGCAACAGCGCGCTGTGGGCCAGTCGGACCCCGCCCGGCTTCCGCTTCGACGTGAAGGCGTTCTCCCTCCTCACCGGCCATCCCACACGGACCGCAGCCCTCCCGGCCGACCTGCGGCAACCGGGTGCCCCCGCTCGGGTACGCGCCGACCCCGGGCTGCTGGAGGAAGTGTGGCAGCGCTTCAGCAGCGCTCTGGAGCCCTTGCGCGGGAGCGGGCGGCTGGGGACGCTGCTGTTCCAGTTCCCGCCCTCGCTGGCTCCGGGTCCGAGGGGCGAGCAACTGGTCGAGGAGAGCACCGGGCGGGCGGAAGGTTGGCCGGTAGCGGTGGAATTTCGCCACCCGGAGTGGTGGAGTGCGCGGCGGCGGACCGCGACCGCCCGGCTCCTCGGCCGGTGCGGGTCGGCGGCCGTCGCCGTCGACACGGCCCAGGGACTTCCTTCGTCCGTTCCTCCGGTCACTGCCGTCACCACGCCGGAGCTGGCCGTCGTCCGTTTCCACGGGCGGAGCCCCGAGTGGGGCTCTTCCGGCCCGGGCAGCAAGGAGGCGGCGTACCGCCACACCTACACGGAGGGGGAGTTGGCCCCGTGGGTCACACGCCTGCGGGACATGGCACGGCAGGCCGACTCCGTGCACGTCCTGTTCAACAACTGCTGCGCCGACGCGTCCGTGCGGGCGGCGGGCACGATGCAGCGCATGCTCGGCCAGGAGCCGCCCGCATCGGGCGAACGACTCGCGCACGGCCGGGCGACCGGGCACGTGCCCGGTCCTCGGGACGGCGGCGGGAGTCAGTCCAACGCCGGGATGACGTGTCCGCCGTAGGCGTCGATCGTGGCCTCCCTCTCGTCGTGCATGGCGTAGAGGGCGAACTGGTCGACGCCGAGGTCGCGCAGGGCCCGCAGCTTCTCGATGTGGGCCTCGACCGGTCCCAGCAGGCAGAAGCGGTCGACGATCTCGTCGGGCACGAAGTCCGTGGACGGGTTGCCGGCGCGGCCGTGATGGCTGTAGTCGTAGCCCTGGCGGGCCTTGATGTACTCGGTCAGGGCGTCCGGGACCAGCCCCGAGTGTTCGCCGTAGCGGCCCACCAGGTCGGCGACGTGGTTTCCGACCATGCCGCCGAACCACCGGCACTGCTCGCGTGCGTGGGCGAGGTCGTCACCCACGTACGCCGGGGCCGCCACGCAGATGGTGAGGGCATCCGGGTCCCGGCCGGCCGCCGCGGCCGCCTCCCGGACGGACCTGACCATCCATTCGGTGAGGTAGGGGTCGGCGAGCTGGAGGATGAACCCGTCCGCCTTCTGCCCGGCCAGCGCGAGGGCCTTCGGGCCGTACGCGGCCATCCACACCGGAAGCTTCCCGTCCCGGATCCACGGGATCCGGATCGGGTTGCCGTCGACCTCGGCCTCGCGGCCCTCGGCGAGGTCGCGGATCACGTCGATGGCCTCGCCCAGCCGGGCCAGGGTGTTCGGGGCGCGACCGGCGACCCGCATCGCCGAGTCCCCGCGGCCGATCCCGCAGACGGTGCGGTTGCCGTACATGTCGTTGAGGGTGGCGAAGGTGGAGGCGGTGACCTCCCAGGTGCGGGTGCCCGGGTTGGTCACCATCGGGCCGATGTGCATCTTCTGCGTGTTGGCGAGGATCTGGCTGTAGATGACGAACGGCTCCTGCCACAGGACCGCCGAGTCGAAGGTCCAGCCGTAGCGGAAGCCGTTGCGCTCGGCGCGCTTCATGAGGCTGACGACCTGGGAGGCCGGTGGGTCCGTCTGGAGGACGAGGCCGAAGTCCATGCGGGGACTCTCCTTACAGGTACTGGCAGGTGGAGCGGTGGACGAAGGCCCCGTGGCCGGCCCGGCCGGCGTACTCGCGCCGGTCGATGACGAGTTCGCCGCGAGAGAGGACGGTGTCGACGCGTCCGGTGATCCGCTTGCCCTCGTACGCCGAGTAGTCCACGTTCATGTGGTGCGTCTCGGCGGAGATGACCTGCTCGGCGTGCGGATCGTAGAGGACGATGTCGGCGTCGGCCCCCGGCGCGATGGTGCCCTTCTTCGGGTAGAGGCCGAACATCCGGGCGGGTGTGGCGCAGGCGATCTCGATCCACCGGCGGCGGCTGATGTGCCCGTCCACCACGGCCTGGTGGAGGAGGTCCATGCGGTTCTCCACGCCCGGCAGCCCGTTGGGGATCTTCGAGAAGTCGCCCCGGCCCAGCTCCTTCTGGCCCCGGAAGCAGAAGGGGCAGTGGTCGGTGGAGACCACCTGGAGGTCGTTGGTGCGCAGCCCCCGCCACAGTGCGGCCTGGTGCTCGCGGGGCCGCAGCGGGGTGGAGCAGACGTACTTGGCGCCCTGGAAGTCGGGCTCCTCCAGGTTGTCGGTGGACAGGAACAGGTACTGCGGACAGGTTTCTCCGAAGACCGGCAGGCCCTTGTCACGGGCTGCGGCCAGCTCGGCCACCGCCTCCTCCGCCGAGACGTGCACGACGTACAGCGGGGAGCCCGCGACCCGGGCGAGCTGGATGGCGCGGTGGGTGGCCTCGGCCTCCAGCAGCACCTTGCGGACCTCGCCGTGGTGGCGGGGGTCGGTCTCCCCGCGGGCCAGGGCCTGTTCGACGAGGACGTCGATCGCGATGCCGTTCTCGGCGTGCATCATGATCAGCCCGCCGTTGGAGGCGCCGCGCTGCATGGCGCGCAGGATCTGCCCGTCGTCGCTGTAGAAGACGCCCGGGTAGGCCATGAACAGCTTGAAGGAGGTGACCCCTTCGCCCACGAGGAGGTCCATCTCCTTCAGGGTGCCCTCGTTGACGTCGGAGAGGATCATGTGGAAGGCGTAGTCGACGGCGCAGTTGCCGTCGGCCTTGGCGTACCAGGTGTCGAGTCCTTCGCGCAGGGAGTGGCCCACGCTCTGGACGGCGAAGTCGACGATGGTCGTGGTGCCGCCCCAGGCGGCGGCCCTGGTGCCGGTCTCGAAGGTGTCCGAGGCGGAGGTCCCGCCGAAGGGGAGCTCCATGTGGGTGTGCGCGTCGACCCCGCCCGGGATGACGTACTTCCCGGTCGCGTCGATCGTACGGTCGGCCGTCCAGGCACCGGCGGCCGCGGAGCCGTGGGCGGCCAGCGCCGCCACGCGGCCGTCCTCGATCAGGACGTCCGCGTGGAGTTCGTCGGCGGCGGTGACGACCAGGCCGCCGCTGATCAGGGTGCGGTTGCTCATGTGGTCCCCCTCACTGGATGCTGCGCAAGGCCTGTTCGAGGATCTCGGCGCCCTCTTCCGCCTCGGCGACGGTGAGGGAGAGGGGCGGCGCGATGCGCAGCACGCTGGTGTTGTGGCCGCCGCCCTTGCCGAGGAGCAGGCCGCCTTCGCGGGCCGCCTCCAGGACGGCGGCGGCGGCGTCCGGGTCGGCCAGGTCTGTGCCGGGCTTGGTGAGCTCGATACCGGCCATCAGACCCCGGCCGCGGACCTCCCGTACGGCGGGGACGGTCGCGGCGATCCCGCGCAGCCGCTCCAGGAGCAGGCCTCCGACGCGTCGTGCGTTGCCCTGGAGGTCGTGTTCCAGCAGGTAGCCGAGGTTCGCGACGCCGGCCGCCATGGTGACGGGTGAACCGCCGAAGGTGGAGATGGAGTTGGAGTCCAGGCAGTTCATCACCTCGGCGCGGGCCACGACGCCGCCGATGGACATGCCGTTGCCGATGCCCTTGGCGAAGGTGAGGATGTCCGGCGGGCCGTTCTGGGCGTGCGCCTGCCAGCCCCAGAAGTGGTCTCCGGTACGGCCCCAGCCGGTCTGCACCTCATCGCTGATCCACAGGATGCCGTGGCGGTCGAGGACCTCGCGGAAGGCGCCGTACAGCCCGTCGGGCGGGGAGGTGAAGCCGCCCACTCCCTGGACGGGTTCGGCGATGAGGGCGGCCACTCCCCCGCGGGCCTGGCCGAGTACGTCTTCGAGGTCGGCGACGGCCGCGGCGGTGAAGGCGGTGTCGTCGAGGTGGGCGAAGGGGCCGCGGGTGCGGACGGCGCCGTGGGCGTAGTACGTCTGCAGCGGCGAGAGGCTGGTCGGGGACCAGCCTCGGTTGCCGGTGATGGAGACGGTGGAGAAGGACCGGCCGTGGTAGCTGTTGCGCATCGCCAGGATCTGGTTGGAGCGGCGGTACGTCGTCGCGAGCAGCAGGGCGGTGTCGTTGGCCTCGGTGCCGGAGGTCGTGAAGAAGACGCGGGCGTCGGGGATGCCGGAGAGGGCCGCGACCCGCTCGGCGAGCTCGATCATCGGCCGGTTGAGGTACAGGGTGGAGGAGTGGATGATCCGCCCGGCCTGCTCGGCGACGGCCTTGGTGACCTCGGGCAGGGCGTGGGCGGTCATCGTGGTGAGGATGCCGCCGAAGAAGTCGAGGTAGCGGTTGCCGTCGGCGTCCCAGACGTGGCGTCCCTCGCCGTGGGTGAGCTCGATGGGGTGTGCGTAGTACAGCGCGAGCCAGTCGGGCAGGACGGTGCGGTGGCGGTTGTGGAGCGGGGTCGGGTTGGTCACGGCTGTACGAGCCCTCCGTAGGCGTCGGGGCGGCGGTCGCGGTAGAAGGCCCACTGGTCGCGGACCTCCTTGATCAGGTCGAAGTCGAGGTCGCGGACGAGGAGTTCCTCCTCCTTGTCGCTGGCGACGTCGCCGACGAACCGGCCGCGCGGGTCGACGAAGTAGCTGGTGCCGTAGAAGTCGTTGTCGCCGTACTCCTCCTGGCCGATGCGGTTGATCGCGGCGACGAAGTACTCGTTGGCGACGGCCGCGGCCGGCTGTTCCAGCTGCCAGAGGTAGGCGGACAGGCCGCGGTGCGTGGCGGAGGGGTTGTAGACGAGCTGGGCTCCGGCCAGGCCCAGTTGGCGCCAGCCCTCGGGGAAGTGGCGGTCGTAGCAGATGTAGACGCCGATCCGGCCGACGGCGGTGTCGAAGACGGGCCAGCCGAGGTTGCCCGGACGGAAGTAGTACTTCTCCCAGAAGCCCTTGACCTGCGGGATGTGGTGCTTGCGGTACTTGCCGAGGTAGGTGCCGTCGGCGTCGATGACGGCGGCGGTGTTGTAGTAGAAGCCCGCGCTCTCCAGCTCGAAGACGGGGACGACGATGACCATCCCGGTCTCGCGGGCGAGGTCCTGCATGCGGCGGACGGTCGGGCCGTCGGGGACGGCCTCGGCCCAGCGGTAGTGCTCGGGCTCCTGGACCTGGCAGAAGTAGGGGGCGTTGAACACTTCCTGGAAGCCGATGATCTTCGCGCCTTCGGCGGCGGCCCGGCGGGCGTGCTCCTCGTGCTTGGCGATCATCGATTCGGTGTCTCCGGTCCAGGTGGCCTGGACCAGCGCGGCGCGGACGACTTGGGCCATGAGCTGCTCCTTGTGACGGGAACGCCGGTTCTACGCACGTAGACGGAGTGCGTAGGGAGTAGAACGTAGGCCTCGTCACAGCGTGGGGCAAGACCGCCGTGCACGGTTGGAGTAGTCGATCACGTTACGTCGCACCGTGGTCGTTTGCGGTCAGCGGACGGGGCTTTGACGACATGAAGCGTGGGGTGTCCGCAAGAGGTGCGTGCGCTGCGGGCCACCTGGCGGAAGCGGCCGGGCGGGCCCCGCGGGACCGGGCTCCGGGGGCCGCGCGGCACCCGGGCCCAGGGATGGTCTCCGCGGCCGGCCCGGCGCGGGTGGGAGCGGGGGGGTCCCCGCAGGACGAGCGCGCAACCCCCGGGGGTACCCCCGGGTACCCCCGCGGGGACGGGCCGCACGCGCCGGGCCGAGGAGATGCCCTCAGCGGCCCCGCGGATCCCGACCCGCGCCGGGCCGGATCCCGCCCCGCAGGGCGCCTCGCACCCCGGCGTGATCGGGGGTGGGCCCCTCAGGCAGGGACGATGCCCGCGACGCGCAGGGCGTGGGCGAGGTCGCGGTGGCGGGCACCGGGGAGCAGGCCTGCCGCATGGAGCAGCCGCGGGGTGAGCCACTGGGGGTCGTGCCGGGCCAGGGCGGCGGCCTCCTCGGCGGTACGGACGCGTACGAAGGCTCCGAGCAGGGCGTCGGCCTCCCGGGTACGGCCCGCCGCGCCGAGGGCGAGGGCCGCGTCCGCGACCTCGGGGGCGGGGCGGGAGACGCCCTGGCGCAGCAGGGCGTCGCAGTCGGCCTTCCGGCCGGCGTCGCCGAGGGCGGCGGCGGCCGCCGCGAGCTGTACGGGCGGCAGCGAGGCGGCCTCCCAGAGCAGGGTGTTCCAGTCGGCCGCCAGGCCGGCGCGGGCCAGCTCGGCGGCCAAGTGGGGCAACTGCCCTGCGGGCCAGGCAGCGGCCTGGCACAGCAGTGCGTGCGCCTCCCCGGTACGGCCCTGCGCGCGCAGCGCGAGCAGCTCGGCGGCGACGGCCCGGGGCGTGCGGTTCGGCGGCGCCGGCACGGACGGGGGCGCGGACGTGGGCGTGGGCGCGGACCAGGACGTGGGCGTTGCTTCCGGCACCGGCCCCGGCACGGGCTCGGGCCTCCGTCGGCCGAACCGGGCGCCGCGCGGAGCGGGGTGGTTCTCGGCGTCCTGGTGGCCCGGGGGCGGGGTGAAGACGGGGGGTTCGTCAGCCGTCGCCCCGGCGTACCGGGCCCCTCCGCCGCGGCGCGCTCCGCGCAACCACCGCCCCTCGGCCCGCGCGACGGGCGGCAGAACCGGCGGCTGCGCCGGACCCTCGGCGGGTACGCCCGCCCGGGCCGCGGGCTCCGCCGGCTCCGCGGGCGCGCCGTTCCGGGGCTGTCGCCCGGTGTGCGGGGGTGGCTGGGTCGCGGGGTGGACGGGGGCTTCGGCTGGGGTTGGGTGGGGGGATGTCCGGCGGGGGACGGTGGGTAAGGGGTCGGTCTGCAGGGCGGTCAGGCGGGCCGCGAAGTCCTCGTGGCGGGCCGCGGCGCGGGCCATGTCGTCCTGGGTCCAGGACAGCTCCCGGGTCAGGGCATCGGTCTCGGCCGGGTCGGCGGCCCCGACCAGCCGGACGGCCAGGTCCCGCAGGGCGGCCTCGGACTCCGCCCGCCGGGCGGCCGCCGCAGCGAGCAGGGTCCGCAGCTCGTCCTCGCCCCCCGGCAACCGGTCCCACACGGTGACGGCCGCCGCCCGCAGCCTCGCCGCGTAGACCGTCTCCCGCGCCGCGAGCTCCGCGCCGCCCGCCCCCGCCAGGTCCCGCAGCAGCGATTCCACCACGTCCCACGGGGGTATCGCCGCCCCGTTCAGACAGGCCCGCACGCCCTCGGGATCCCGGCGCAGGAACTCCCCGTACCAGCCTGCTCCGGCATCCAGCCGCTGCGTCAATCCCCTCAAGTATCCGGAGAGTTGACTGATCGCCAGTGAAGTCGCGGTCTCCATGACCGCATTGGATCCCACCTGTGTTACGGGCGGGCTACGGGAGCCTCAAAGCTTGACGGCGATCGCGGTGTGCGGCCGCTTCCCCCGGCGCGCCAGCGCGGCGGGCACGTCCACCGCCCAGAACTGCCAGGTGTACTTGCGCGACATCAGCTTGCGCACCCGCCGCAGGCCCTCGTCGTCGAGCAGCCGGGCCCGCCCCTCGACGACGGGCGCGCCTTCCTCGACGCGCCCCCGCACGTCGCACGGGGCGAGGGTGACCCGCCCGTCGTTGCGGATGCGCTTGACCTTCCACGAGTCACTGCGCGTCCACACGTACAGCTCACCTCCGTCGGCCACCGCCCACACCGGTGTAGCCACGGGCGTGCCGTCCTTGCGGAAGGTGGTGAGGCTGACGTACCGCGCGCTGCCGAGCTCCTGGAGACCCATACCGGGACCCTAACGCGGACGGCCCGGGGCCCGGCACCCCGGGAGCCGCTGGGGCTGCCGACCGACCCAGGGCGACAGGCCAGGCCCAGGCCCAGGGCAACACGCTCAGGGCGACGGCGAGGCGCGCAGGGGTGCGCGGTGCCGGTCAGCGACCGTTCGGGGCGTCGGGGGCCGGCGTTTCCTGCCGGCCGCGGCCGTCCGCTTCACGTACGGGTTCCGGCCGGTCGTCCGGCAGGGCGCACGCAGCCAGCAGCAAGCCTCCGGCGAGAAGGGCGCCGACGGCTGCGAATCCGAGTCGTTTGGCTGCATTGGTGGCTGACACGCCTTCACGCTTGCCCCGCCCGCGGCAGGTCCCACCGCGGATTGGGCCGGACGGCCTCGGCTCCCGCCCGAACGGCATGAGGGCGGGCGCCTCGGCGGTATTACGCCGGTACGACCGCGCAGCGCCGGAGGAGATCGTCCAGTGAGAGGCCGAGCGCCTCGGCGAGGGCGGCGACCGTGAAGAAGGCGGGGGTGGGCGCCCGGCCGGTCTCGATCTTGCGCAGGGTCTCGGCGGAGAGCCCGGCCCCGGCCGCGATCTCGACCATGCTGCGGGTGCCGCGGGCCTCGCGCAGCAGGGCGCCCAGGCGCTCGCCGCGTTCGCGCTCTTCGGGGGTGAGAGGGGTACGGACCATGCGGCCATCCTACCCGGAGCGCCAATAGTTATCCCGGTAAAGTAATCCCGTTACACTTATACCGGTATAGTTATTGGCATGGTGGAACTGAAGACAGCACCCGAGATCGAGAAGATGCGCGCCGCGGGCCGGATCGTCGCCCGCACCCTGGCCGCCGTACGCAAGGCCGCGCACGTCGGAGTGTCCCTCGCCGACCTGGACCAGGTGGCCCGCGAGGTGCTCCGCGGAGCCGGCGCGACCTCGCCTTTCCTCGGGTACCGGCCGCGGTTCGCGCCGGTGCCCTTCCCCGCGGTGGTGTGCGCCTCCGTCAACGACGCGATCGTCCACGGCATCCCCGACGACTACCGGCTGCGCGACGGCGACCTCGTCAGCATCGACTGCGGGGCGGAGCTCGGTGGCTGGGTCGGGGACGCGGCGGTCAGCTTCACCGTCGGCCGCGCCCGCCCGGAGGACCAGCGGCTGATCGAGACGTCCGAGGCGGCCCTCGCGGCCGGGATCGCCGCCGCCGTGCCCGGCAACAGGATCGGCGACATCGCCCACGCCGTCGGCACGGTCTGCCGCGCCGCGGGATACGGCGTCCCCGACGGCTTCGGCGGCCACGGCATCGGCCGCCGGATGCACGAGGACCCCGGCGTGCCCAACGAGGGCCCGCCGGGGCGCGGCATGAAGCTGCGCCCCGGCATGGTCCTCGCCATCGAGCCGATGCTGATCGCGGGCGGTACGGACGACTACCGGTGCGACGGCGACGGCTGGACCCTGCGCACCGTCGACGGCACCCGCGCGGCCCACTCGGAGCACACGGTCGCGATCACCGGCCGCGGCCCGCGGATCCTCACCGCCCCCTGACCGCCGCGAGACCTCGTACGGATCCGCGCCTACGGATCCGCGCCCACGGATCCCCGGCTACGGATTCCCGCGGGGGTGGACGACCATGGCCGAGCCGCCGCCCCGGCGGCTGGTCTCCGCCGCCGCCAGCCAGCGCCCGTCCGGCAGTCGCTGGACGCCGGTCGCCGCGCCGATCTCCGGGTTCTGCCGGAAAGCCTGGCCCAGGGACTCCAGCTCGGCTCGCAGCGGGCTGTTCCACAGGCCCGGCTCCAGCTCGGTGGTGGTCTGGTTGCGCTGGCTGGCCCGCGGCGCCGCGATCGCGTCGACCAGCGGCAGGCCCCGGTCCAGGTGGCCGGTCAGGGTCTGCAGGACCGTGGTGATGATGGTGGCTCCCCCGGGCGAACCGACCGCCAGCACCGGCCGGCCGTCGTCCAGCACGATCGTCGGGGACATGGACGAGCGCGGCCGCTTGCCGGGCCCGGGCAGGTTCGGGTCGGGGACTCCCGGCACCGCCGGGGCGAAGGAGAAGTCGGTGAGTTCGTTGTTGAGGAGGAATCCGCGACCGGGCACCGTGATGGCGCTGCCGCCGGTGGACTCGATGGTCAGGGTGTAGGAGACGACGTTGCCCCAGCGGTCGGCAACCGTCAGGTGCGTGGTGTTCTCCCCCTCGTACGTGGTCGGCGCCGCCTGTCCGGTGGTGGCGCAGGGCGCCGGGTGGCGCGGGTCGCCGGGTGCCAGCGGGCTGGTCAGCGTCCGGTCCGGCCTGATCAGGCAGGCGCGGGAGTCGGCGAACCGCTGCGAGAGCAGTTCCCGCGTCGGTACGTCCACGGCGGCCGGGTCGCCGACCCAGCGGCCGCGGTCGGCGAAGGAGATACGGGAGGCCTCGATGAAGCGGTGCAGGTACTGCGCCTCGGACAGCTTCGAGAGGTCGGTCCGCTCCAGGATGTTCAGCGCCTCGCCGACCGTGGTGCCCCCGGAGGACGAGGGCGCCATGCTGTAGACGTCCAGGCCGCGGTAGCCGACACGGGTCGGTTCCTGGCGCTTGGTCGCGTACGCTCGCAGGTCGCCGGTGGTCAGGTCACCGGGCCGCACCCTGCGGGTGGCCGCCGGGTCCACCGGGGGCGTGCGGACGGTCCGGACGATGTCCTCGGCGATAGGTCCCCGGTAGAGGGCTCCGGCGCCCTTGCGGGCGAGTTCGGCGTAGGTGGCGGCCAGGTCGGGGTTCTTGAAGGTGGAGCCGACCACGGGCAGGGATCCGCCCGGCAGGAAGAGCTTCGCGGTGTCCGGGAAGTCCTTGAAGCGGTCCTGGTTGAGCTCGGTCTGGGCACGGAAGGTGCTGTCCACGGTGAAGCCGTCGCGGGCCAGTTTCTCGGCGGGCTTCAGCAGGGATCCCAGTGAGCGGCTGCCCCAGGCGTCCAGGGCGGTCTTCCAGGTGGCGGGGGTGCCGGGGACACCGACGCCGAGGCCGCTGGTCTGGCCCTCGGCGAAGGGGATCGGCTGCCCGTTCTCCTGGAAGAGGGTCTCGGTGGCCGTGGCCGGGGCGGTCTCCCGGCCGTCGACGGTATGGACGCGATGTGAGCGGGCGTCGTAGTGGACGAGGTATCCGCCCCCGCCGATGCCCGCCGAGTAGGGCTCGGTCACGCCGAGCGCGGCGGCGGTGGCGACGGCCGCGTCGACGGCGTTGCCGCCGGAGCGCAGCACGGCGATCCCTACGGCCGAGGCGTCGGCGTCGACGCTGGCGACGGCGCCGCCGTAGCCGGTGGCGACCGGTACCTTCGCCGGCGCGGTCGGCGTCCCGGCGGTGGAGGGCGGAGCGGCTCCGGTCGAGACGAGTGCGGCGACGACGGTCAGCAGCGGTAACGTGCGGGCGACGGCGGGACGGTGCATCCGGACCTCCAATGGCAGCGTGGGCCGAGCCTAGCGCCGGGCCCGCCGCTCCGGCAGGCATCACGCGGGGGCACGCCGCCTGCGGGTGGACCGCGCCGGTGACCGCCCGCGGCCGCGGCGCTAGCATCCGGCCCATGAACGACGACGTGCGCAACATCGTGCTCGGGGTGATAGCCACCGCCGTCAGCGGCGGGTTCGGCTGGTTCTCCCGCACCTACCTCTGGCGGCGCGCGCTCCGCCGCAAGCAGGCGTTCTTCGGCCTGCCGACCGGCTCGGACTGCCTGTTCGTGGTCAACCGGCAGATGGGCGGTAAGGATTCCTCCCTGCACCGCAACGACGCCTTCGCCCTGCTGGAGATCTCCGCCCTGATCAAGGACTGCGGGGCGAACGTCCAGATCGTCACGCACGACACCGCCCGCCAGGGCTTCGGCGACCGGGCCGAGTTCTGCGTCGGCGGCCCGTCCTCCAACGCGCGCACCACGGCGCACCTGGCGTCCATGCTGCCGGGCATCACTGTCAACACGGAGACGGAGCAGAACGAGGACCGGGGCTCGATCCAGGTGGGCGGCGAGACCTACCGGTGGCGCAAGGGGATGGAGGAGTACGTGGTGCTGGCCCGGCTGGCGGGCGGCGAGGGCGGCCGCCCGGTGTTCCTGCTGTCGGGGCAGACCGCGGTCAGCAACCAGGCGGCCGCCCGGTACCTGAGCCGGCACCACGCGCACCTGGCGCGCAAGTACGGGGCGGACTCCTTCTGTCTGGTGCTGAAGCTCGTCAACTCCGACGCGTACGGGCCGGACGTGACCGAGCTGGTCGCGGACGTCACCCGGCAGGCCCGGACACCCGCAGCGGCAGCCGCGTGATCCCGTTGATGAAGTTCGACACCAACCGCTTGGGCGGGCCCGCGAGTTCCGGTACGGGCATGGTCGCGCACCACTCCTCGTAGAGGGTGCGCAGCTGGAGGCGGGCGAAGTGCGCGCCCAGGCAGACGTGCGGGCCGTCTCCGAAGGACACGTGCGGGTTGGGTGCGCGGCCGAGGTCCAGGCGGCCCGGGTCGGTGAAGACGCGTTCGTCGTGGTTGGCGGAGGCGTGGAAGACGACGACCTTGTCGCCGGCCCGGACCGGCTGCCCGGCCAGTTCGTGGTCGACGGCGGCGGTGCGGCGGAAGCTGAGGACCGGCGGGTGGACGCGCAGGAGTTCGTCGACCGCGCCCGCCGGGGAGTACCGCCCCGCCGCGAGCCGGCGGTAGGCGTCCGGGTCCCGGGCCAGGGCGAGCAGGCCGCCGGGGGCGGCGCCGCGGACGGTGTCGTTGCCGGCGACGGTGAGCAGGAAGAAGAACATCTCCAGTTCGGCGGGGTCGAGTCCGGCCGTGGCGAGGGCGGTCATCACGTCGTCGCCGGGGTGCCGGCGCTTGTGGGCGGCGAGGTCGCGGGCGTACGCGAACATCTCGCCGAGCAGGGCCGGGGAGCGCGGGTTGAGGGGCTTGCCGTCGGGGCCGAGGAGCGGCTCCGGGGCGTCGTCGGGGTCCTGGTAGCCGATGATCCGTACGGTCCATTCCAGCAGCAGGGCCCGGTCGGCGGGCGGGACGCCCAGCAGGTCGGTGAGGTTCAGCAGCGCGTACTCGTCGGTGACGGTGCGGACGAGGTCGGCGCAGCCGTCGCCGTCGGCCGCGTCGCGGGCGGCGGCCAGCAGCGTACGGGCGCGGTCGCGTACCCGCCCGGCGAAGGCGTCGACGCGGGCGGGGGTGAAGGCGCGGGCGACGAGCCGGCGCAGCCCGCCGTGGTCGGGGGGATCCTGGTTGAGCATGGTGCGGCGCAGGAAGGGCAGGTCGGCGGGGTCGGGGTCGCGGATCTGGGTGGCGCCCAGCCAGGAGGAGTACGTCCGGTGGTCGCGCAGGACGCGGACGACGTCGGCGTGCCGGGTGACGGCCCAGAATCCGGGGCCGGCCGGCCAGCCGGTGATCTCCGGTTCCGGCTGCCAGGCCACGGGGTGCCGGTCACGCAGGAGCCGGTAGCGCTCGTGCGGGACGCCGTCGGCGTAGATGCGGGGGTCGAAGACGTCGGGGACGTCCGCGGCGTGGTCCATGGGGCCACCGTGACGGGTGGGCGGCCCCGCCCGCAAGGGCGCGGCGCACGTCGGCACGTGTGTGGCTCAGCGGGTGCGTGACAGCGCGGTGTACGTCAGCACGGTGTACGTCAGCGCTGCGTCCGGCAGTCGGCGGAGGGGAGGGTGGTGTCGGTGCCGCGGATGGCGACCGGGCTGCGGGTGTCCGGTACGGCGGAGGCGCCGACGGTGCACACCAACTGGTCGCGGGCCGTCTGCGACAGGCCGGCCACGGCGAACGGCACGTTCGCCGTCAGCCCCTGGTCCTGTGAGTGCTTGGTCACGGTCACCGCGTCCGTCTTCGCGTCGGGCAGCTGGGGCAGCGCCGTGGTGAGCCCGGCGGCCGAGGCCGGACCCATGGGGCCGTTCAGCAGCAGCCGCAGCAGCGGCGTGGGCGCGAGCGTGTAGTCGGCGCCGATCGAGAAGGGGACCGGGACGAGCCGGTCGCCGTCCTTGGAGACGAAGTAGAGGACGGCGGCGGTCTTGCCGCCGGGCACCTTGACGCCGGCGGCGTGACCGCTCTCGATCACCCCGGTGCGTTTGATGCCGCAGCCGGCGAGCAGCAGGGCGCAGCCCGTCAGTGCCGCCGTGGCCGCCGCGGCGCGGGCTCTGGTCCTCCGCCCGGTCATACGCGGGCCTCCAGCGGCATGTCGAGGGTGAAGAGGGCGCCCCCGCCGGGCTGGTTGCCCGCCCGGAGGGTGCCGCCGTGCAGGCGGACGTTCTCCAGGGTGATGGCGAGTCCGAGGCCGCTTCCGGCGGAGCGGGTCCGGGCCGCGTCGGCCTTGAAGAAGCGGTCGAAGATGTGCGGCAGCACCTCGGGGGCGATGCCGGGTCCGCTGTCGGCGACGTCGATGAGGAGCCGTTCGCCGTCCTCGCCGGGCGCGCTCCGCACGGTGACGCGTACGGGGGCGCCTCCGTGCCGGAGGGCGTTGCCGACGAGGTTGGCGAGGACCACGTCGAAGCGGCGCGGGTCGAGCCGGGCGCGTACTGCGTCGGGCAGCTCGGTGACGACGCGGTCGTCGTCCCAGTGGCGTCGTTCGAGGGTCTTGCGGACGGCTTCGGCGATGTCCACGTCGTCGAGGTTGAGCTCGGCGGCCCGGGCGTCGAAGCGGGAGATCTCCATCAGGTCCTCGACGAGGACGGCGAGTTTGCCGGTCTCGGCGCTGACCAGGCGCAGGGCCTTGGCGGTGTCGGCGTCGAGGCGTGCGGCGTCCTCGTCGAGGACCTCGGTCACGGCGAGCATCCCGGCGAGCGGGGTGCGCAGTTCGTGGGAGACGTCGGAGGCGAAGCGGCGGGCGCGGACCTCCGCCTCCTGGAGTTCGCGCACGGACTGTTCCAGGGCGCGGGCGGTCTCGTTGAAGGTACGGGCGAGTCCGGCGAGTTCGTCGGCGCCCCGGACCTCGATGCGGGTGTCGAGGCGGCCGCTGCCCAGCTTCTGGGCGGCCCGGCGCATGTCGCGGACCGGCCGCAACACGCTGCGGGCGGCCAGCAGCGCGGGGACGATGGCGATGGCCAGGCCGGGGACGGCGCCCTGCTGGGCTGCCTCGACCATGGCTTCCACGGTCTGCTTCTCGGTGGAGAGCGGGACGCTGGCGTAGAAGACGACCCCGGTGGGTTCGCTGGATCCGTTGTGCTCGAAGACGGCGGGGACTCCGATGGTGAGCCAGGGGTTGCCGCGTTGGTCCTCGACGCGCTGGAAGGCGGCGTAGCGGTTGTTGCGGACCTTGTCGCGCAGGCTGTCGGTGATCACGGTGGACGTGGGCGTGCCGGGGTTGGTGGAGACGCGCATGCCGGCGTATTCGCCGAAGATGATCCACGGGTGGGGTTTGCCGCGCTTGCCGAGCTCGATGACGATGCGCTGCAGCTCCTGCTGTTCCAGGGGGAGGCGGAACTCCTGCTGCTCGATCTGGTCGCGCAGGGTGCTGACGGCGGTGTCCTGGGTCTGCTTGAGGATGGCGTTGCGTGCCTGTTGGTAGGTCAGGGCGGCGGTGGTTCCCGCGCTGATCGCGGCGACCAGGAGGAAGGCCGCTATCAGCCGGGTGCGCAGGCCGAGGGGTGCTATGCGTCGCACCGCGGCCTACAGGGGGCCGAAGCGGTAGCCGAAGCCGCGCACGGTCTGTATGTAGCGGGGGCTGCGGGCGGGGTCCTCTATCTTGTGGCGCAGGCGGCGGACGCAGGCGTCCACGAGCCGGGCGTCGGCGTGGTAGCTGTGGTCCCAGACGTACTCGAGGAGCTGCTGGCGGGAGAAGACCTGCTCGGGCGAGGCCGACAGGTGCAGCAGGAGCTTGATCTCGCTGGGCGCGAGGGCGACGCGTTCGCCGTTCTTGGCGACGGTCAGCCCGGCGCGGTCGATGGTGAGTTCGCCGTGGCCCTCGATGCCGGGGCGGGCTCCGACCGGGTCGCTGAGGCGGCGCAGTACGGCCTTGATGCGGGCTTCGATGACCTCGGTGCGGGCGGGTTTGACGATGTAGTCGTCGGCGCCCGCCTCCAGGCCGATGACGATGTCGAAGTCGTCGCCGCGTGCGGTGAGCATGATGATCGGGACTTCGCTGGTCCGGCGGATGCGGTGGCACACCTGCACACCGTTGATGCCGGGCAGCATCAGGTCGAGCAGGACGAGTTCGGGGTGGAAGTCCGCCATCATGGCGAGCCCCTCCTCCCCGGTCTCGGCGGCCTGTACCTCGTGGCCGCGGCGGCGCAGGCCGAGGCCGACCCCTTCGCGGATGGAAGGGTCGTCCTCGATCAGCAGTACGCGTGGCATCCGGTCAGTATCCCAAGGCGGTCTTCGGCTCCTCTTCCCGCTACCGGCCGGTCTTGCGGCGCAGGGAGTCGAGCAGGTCGGTGAGCTCGGCCAGGCGCAGCGGCCGGGCGAGGAGGACGACGACCAGGACCAGGGCGGTGGTTCCCGCGCCGACCGCGGCGAAGTCGCCGAAGTCCTCGGCCGCGCGGGCCGCCGCGTACGCCGCGCCGGCCGCGGGCACGCACGCCGCCAGCAGCCTCAGGTGGGTGCGTACGGCGGTGGTGCGCCGCTCGGTACGGGTGCCCGCGCGCGGGCCGAGCCTGCGGGAGAGGGCGTACGCGGTGGCGGCGGCGCCCGCGAGGAAGGCGACGGAGGAGGCGGCGGCCATACCGGTGACCGCCCAGCGCGGGGACAGCAGGAAGTAGGCGGCGGCCGACAGTCCGGCGTTCAGGGTGACGATGACGAGGTTGAGGAAGAAGGGGGTCCGGGTGTCGGAGAGGGCGTAGAAGCCGCGCGAGAGGACGTACTGCGCGGAGAAAGCGACCAGGCCGGGTGCGAAGGCCGTGAGCATGCCCGCCATGACCTCGATGTCGGCGGCGCCGGTGCGTCCGTAGCCGAAGACGCCGCCCATCACCCAGGGGGCGAGGGCGGCCATGAGGGCGGCGGCGGGGACGACGAGGGCGGCGCTGGAGCGCAGGGCGTAGGAGACGTCGCGGCGGACGGCTGCGAGGTCGCCGTCGGCGGCGGCCGAGCTCATCCGGGGCATCAGCGCGGTCACGAGGGAGACGGTGATGATGCCCTGCGGGACGATCCACAGCTGGTAGGCGTTGCTGTAGGCGGTGTAGCCGGCGCCGCCCGCGAGGCCGGCGTCGACGGCGTGCTGCCCGGTGGTGGTGGAGAGCCGGGTGACGACCCAGTAGGCGATCTGGTTGGTGAGGACGAGCATGACGGTCCAACCCGCGTTGCGCAGGGGGCGGCCGAGGCCGCTGCCGCGCCAGTCGAAGCGCGGGCGCCAGCGGAACCGGGCCGCGCGCAGCGAGGGGATCAGGGCGAGGGCCTGGACGACGATGCCGGCGGTGGTGCCCAGGCCCAGGAGCCGGGTCTCGGCGGCGGTGAGGCCGCCCGCCGCGTCGTGGGAGACGTGGAGGAACAGCCCGAAGACGGCGATGATCACGAAATTGTTGAGGACCGGGGTCCACATCATGGCGCCGAACCGGCCGCGGGAGTTCAGCACTTGGCCGAGCAGGGTGAAGAGCCCGTAGAAGAGGATCTGGGGCAGGCAGTACCGGGCGAGGGCCACGGTGGTGCTCGCCTGGGCGCCGCTGTATCCGGTGTACGCGGAGACGATCAGCGGGGCGGCGAGGACCGCGGCGGCGGTGAGTACCACGAGGGCCGCGGTGCAGGCGGTGAGCAGGCGGTCGGTGTAGGCGGCGCCGCCGTCGGCGTGTTCCTTGGCGGCCCGGACCAGCTCGGGTACGAAGACGGCGTTGAGCGCTCCGCCGACGAGGAGGATGTAGATGATGTTCGGGACGGTGTTGGCGACGGCGTAGCCGTCGCCGAGCAGTCCGGTGCCCAGCGCCGCGACGACGACGGCGGAGCGGATGAAACCGGTGGCGCGGGAGACGATCGAACCGGCCGCCATGAGCGCGCCGCTGCGCAGCACCGAGGTCTTCTTCGGTGCCGCGCTGTCGGGAGCCGGGCCGGCCGGTCTGGTGTCGGTGGCCGTCACCGGCGGGCCAGGTAGGCCTGGAACGCCTTGTAGAGCGCCGTGTTGGCGACTCCGTCCATCGGGATCTCCCATTCGCCGAGCGTTTCGACGACCTGTCCGCCGGTGCCGAGCTTCCAGCGCAGCAGCCCGAAAGAACGTTCGTCGGGGTCGAGGGTGGAGGGTACCCCGCGCATGTCGTATTCGTCGGCTCCGAGGGCGTGTGCGTCGCGCATCATGCGCCACTGCAGGGCGTTGCTGGGCCGTACTTCGCGCCGGTGGTCGGCGGAGGCGCCGGTCTGGTACCAGACCCTGCTGCCAGTGCTGATCATGGTGTGGGCGGCGAGGATCTCGCCGCGGTGGATGGCCAGGTAGAGCCGCATCCGGCCGGGCTGTTCCTCGTTCAGGACGCGGTACTGCTGCTCGTAGTACGCGAGGGAGCGGCCGAGCCGGAAGCCGTCGCGCTCTTCGGTGATCCGCAGCAGCCGGTAGAACTCGGGCAGGTCGGCGGTGGTGCCGAGGACCGTCTCGACCCCGGCCTTGCCGGCCTTGCGGACGTTGCGCCGCCACTCCTGGTTGAGGCCGGACCACAGCTCGTCGAGGCTGCGGCCGGCGAGCGGCACGCGGAAGACGTGGCGGGGCTGGGCGTCACCGTCGTCCTCGCCGCCGCAGCGCTTCCAGCCGCGGGTGCGCAGCCGGTCGGCGAGGGCGGCGCCCACCGGGTCGACCTCGGTGGCGAGGACGTCGGACATCTGCCGGCCCGTGCCGGTGCCGGCCTTGGCGGTGGCGGCGTCCCAGCGGCGGTAGGCGGGGCTGGGGCCGATGCGGACGGCGAAGGCTCCGGCGGCCCGCAGGTGCCGCATGAGCGGGTTCAGCCAGCGGTCGATGCGCGGATCGGACCAGTCGGCGACGGGCCCTTCCGGAAGGTAGGCGAAGTATTTGCGGGTGCCGGGGAATTGCCGATAGAGAACGAGTCCGGCACCTTCGATCTCTCCGCCCGGACAGTGCCATCCGATCATTTCCGAGCGCCAAAGGTCCTTCACCCGGCCCCAGGACGGGTACTGGAGAAAGCTCGCCGCCGGCGTCCTGGAGAGGAAGGCCTGGTATTCGGAAACGGACAGGGCGCGCACCTGGAGCTCATGGTCCTGGTCCTGCCGGGCGGGGGTGACGAGCAGTGCGCACACGGCTGACGGCCTTCCTGTTCGTGCCGAGGGGTCGTTCACAGGACTCTCACAGGCACCCGTGACCGCCGTGCGCGGCGAATGTGACCGGACGATGACCGTTTCGCTGCGGTCCACGTCACAACCAGAAAGGCGGATCTTTTCCGCGGTGTGCGCAACCTAAAGTCCTCCCGTTCTCATCCTCTTTTGTGAACGTTCATCACCACCACTTCGAGGGGGCCCTTCGTTGAGCCGCACACGCCGCACCGCCATTGCGGGCACCGCACTCCTGGCCGCCGCGCTGACCGCCTGCTCGGGCGGGAGTGACGCCGGCAGCGACGCCAAGGGCAAGGACGAGTCGAAGCCGAAGGCGCCCATGGCGGTCTCGGTGAACCTCACGGGCGATCAGGTCAAGGCGGGCCAGCCGGTGACGGTGACCCTCACCGAGGGCAAGTTGGCCCAGGTGAAGGTGACCGACGCCAAGGGCGCCGAGCTGCCGGGGAAGATAGCCGACGACGGGAAGAGCTGGACCTCGGAGCGCAATGCCCCGGCCGGTGCGGAGTACAAGGTCGAGGCGCAGAACACCGACAGCCAGAGCGCCACCACGCAGTTCAAGACCAGCGCCGCCGACAAGGTGAACAAGGTCTCGATCAACGTGCCCAAGGGCAGCACGGTGGGCGTGGCGATGCCCGTGTCGCTCGTCTTCGACAACCCGGTGACGAACAAGGCCGAGGTGGAGAAGCAGCTCAAGGTCACCACCTCGAACAGCACCGAGGGCTCCTGGGGCTGGATCAAGGACCACTCCGGCAACGACCGCGTCGACTGGCGGCCCAAGGACTACTGGAAGTCCGGCACCGACGTGAAGGTCGAGATGAACCTGAACGGCGTGGACTCCGGCAAGGGCGGCGGAATGTTCGCCCGGGACTACACCACCGAGTTCAAGATCGGCAAGGACCGCCGGGTCCAGGTCAGCCTCGACACCAAGAAGTTGTCGGTGACGGAGGACGGCCAGGTGCAGAAGACGATCCCGATCTCGGCCGGTACTCCGGGCGGCAAGAAGGCGTCCTGGTCCGGGAAGATGGTGATCATGTCGAAGGAGGGCACCATCCGGATGGACTCCCAGACGGTGGGCCTGGACAACGCCTACGACAAGATGGTCGATTACTCGATGCGGCTGACCTGGTCAGGCATGTACGCGCACGCCGCTCCGTGGAACGAGGCCAACTTCGGCCGGACCAACAGCAGTTCCGGCTGCGTGGGGATGAGCGACGCCAACGCCAAGGAGTTCTTCGCGCAGTCGCAGGTCGGTGACGCCTTCGAGGTGGTCGGCGAGGGCTCCAAGGGCAACGCCGACATCGGCAACGGCTACGGCGAGTGGAACCTGTCCTGGGACCAGTGGAAGGCCAAGAGCGCGCTGTCCACCGCCCCGCAGAACGGCTGACCTGCGGACCGCTCCGACTGACTCTCGTTCAATTGTTACCACCACGTAACTTACCGACGGGTTACCTCCGGTAAGCCGCTCCCGTTACCGTCGGGTCACTTTCAGGACTCCGGTGCACGCGAGGAGCGACCGATGGAACGCACCACCACCGCCGCAGCCGTGGCGGCACTCCTGGCGGCGACCGCCCTGGGCCTGGCCCCCCACCAGGCCCAGGCGGCCACCGCGCCCGCTGCGGCCACCACCGCCCCCACCCCGCAGGCCGCCCCCGCGGACCTGCGGTTCCATGACATCCCCGGCTCCGGCGGCATCACCCTCAAGGGCAACGTCTTCACCCCGGCCGGGGCCGAGAGCGGCCGGAAATATCCGCTGATCGTGCTGCCCACCAGCTGGGGCATGCCGCAGATCGAATACATCGCCCAAGCCAAGAAGCTCGCCGACTCCGGCTACGTCGTGGTCAGTTACACCTCCCGCGGCTTCTGGCTCTCCGGCGGGCAGATCGAGGTGGCAGGCCCGCCGGACGTCGCCGACGTCTCAGCCGTCATCGACTGGGCCCTCGCCCACACCCCCGCCGACGCGGACCGCATCGGCCTGGGCGGGGTCTCGTACGGCGCCGGCATCAGCCTGCTGGCCTCCGCGCACGACCCGCGCGTCAAGGCCGTGGTCGCGATGAGCGGCTGGGCCGACCTCATCGAATCCATCTACTCGGGCCGCACCCAGCACCTCCAGGCCGCCGGCCTGCTCGGCGCCGCCGGCTACCTCACCGGCCGCCCCGGACCCGAACTGCAGTCGATCCTGGGCGACTTCCTCGGCTCCCGGCTGGACCGCGAACAGCAGATGATCGAGTGGGGCAGGAAGCGGTCGGCCGCCGAGCAGGTGGACCGGATCAACGCCAACGGCGCCGCGATCATGCTCGGCAACGCCTGGGGCGACACGATCTTCGCGCCGAACCAGTACGCCAAGTTCTACGAGCGGCTGACCGGCCCCAAGCGGCTGGAGTTCCGCCCCGGGGACCACGCCACCGCCGAGGGCACGGGCCTGCTCGGCCTGCCCAACGACACCTGGACCAACGCCCACCGCTGGTTCGACCGCTACCTCAAGGGCGAGCGCAACGGCGTCGACACCGAGGCGCCCGTGCAGATCAAGTCCCGCAGCGGCAGCGGCTACGAGGGCTACGCCGACTGGGCGTCGGTCGGCTCCGGCGGCACCGAGAAGCTCGCGCTCTCCGACAGCGAGCACCTCTTCGCGAACGTCGACTCCGGCGCCAACGGCGGCGTCGTACTGCTCTCCAGCGTCTTCGACCAGTTCTTCAAGGCCCCGCCGATCGCCTCCGTCCCGCTCCTCCCCCGGGCCTTCGCCGCCGTCTGGCAGTCGGGGCGCTACGACGAGGCCCGCCGCATCCGCGGCACCGTCCGGCTGCACACCACCGTCACCCCCACCAAGGGCGACGGCACCTTCGTCGCCCACCTCTACGACGTCGGCCCGCTCGGCATCGGCAAGCTGGTCAGCAACGCCCCGTACACCTTCCACGGCAAGACCCCGGGCCAGGCCTTCGGGGTCGACCTGGAGCTCTTCTCGACGGCTTACGACGTGCCCGCGGGCCACCGGCTCGCCCTCGTCGTCGACACCGTCGACCCGCTCTACATCGAGCACAACCCCACCGGCGCGCAGCTGACCTTCTCCTCGCCGCAGGGCGACCCCAGCTACGTCTCGGTGCCGCTGCGCGAGCGGTGATCCACGGCGCCGGCCGGGCCCGGACGGCCGCGGCCGGGCCCGGACGGCCCCGCTCCTCGACTCCTCAGTGCTTGAGGATCTTGGAGAGGAAGTCCTTGGCCCGGTCGCTCTCCGGGGCGGTGAAGAACTGCTCCGGCGTGCGGTCCTCGACGATACGGCCGTCGGCCATGAAGACCACGCGGTGCGCCGCGGAGCGGGCGAAGCCCATCTCGTGGGTGACCACGACCATCGTCATCCCCTCCTGGGCGAGTTGCTGCATGACCTCCAGCACCTCGTTGATCATCTCCGGGTCCAGTGCGGAGGTGGGCTCGTCGAAGAGGAGCGCCTTCGGATCCATGGCGAGGGCGCGGGCGATCGCCACGCGCTGCTGCTGGCCGCCGGAGAGCTGGGCGGGGAACTTGTCGGCCTGGTCGGCGAGGCCGACACGGTCCAGGAGCTGCCGGGAGCGCTGGTCCGCCTCGCGCTTCGCGCGCCCCAGGACCTTGACCTGCGCGAGCGAGACGTTGGCGAGGACGGTCTTGTGCGCGAAGAGGTTGAAGGACTGGAAGACCATCCCCACCTCGGCGCGCAGCCGGGCCAGGTCCTTGCCCTCGTCGGGCAGCGGCTCCCCGTCGATCAGGATCGTGCCCGACTCGACGCTCTCCAGCCGGTTGATCGCCCGGCACAGGGTCGACTTCCCGGAGCCGGAGGGCCCGATGACCACCACCACCTCCCCGCGGCCGACGGTGAGGCTGATGTCCCGCAGTACGTGCAGCGGTCCGAAGTGCTTGTTGACGTCCCGCAGCTCGATCAACGGATCGACGGCCATGCGCTGCCCTGCCCACTCGGTGTCGGTGCCGGTACCGGTGCCCGGCCTCGGGTGCCGGCGCCGGTATCGACGCGTCCCGGTCCGTCTCGTCGCTCGCGCCTCGGACTGCCGGGGTCAGCGCAAACTATCCAGCCCGGAAGGGCACTTCGCCGCGACACGCCGCCCGCCGCGGGGGGCGCCGCGGCCGGCGCCGGAGGGGTCAGCCCTCGGAGGCCTCCGCGTACGCCTGGCTGAGCTCGGGGGAACCGGTCATCGCCCACGACACCCCCCACTCGATCACGTTCAGCTCGCGCCCCGAGGCCAGGCGGATCACCGGCTGGCCGTTGGGCCACACCTTCCAGGCCGCCCCCACGACGGTCCGGACGATCACGGTGCCGAGGTAGAAGCCCGCGTCGTTGCCGAGCCAGGGCACCACCTCGGGGTCCCGCCGCCAGCGGGGCATCAGCTGGTCGAGGGCCTCCAAAGAGGCCGGGCTCCCGTCGAGTTCGAGCCCGGCCGCCCGTGCGTGGACCCGCAGCATCTCGCACTCCGAGAACAACTCGGCGACGCCCTCGGGGTCGTCCACCAGGGCGGCGGCGAGCCCCGCACCCTGTTCCGTTTCACGCCGGTTCAGCCAGTTGTCCAGGAAAGGGATGTTCATACCGCCCAGCGTCGCACCAGGACTCCCCGCTGGCCACAGGGCGCGCCTGGGGGGTGTCTCGGATCGGGCCGCGCTCGGCCGCGCCGGCGGCGGGGCGTCCGCCTACCGCTCCAGGTCCAGGTCGACGACGACCGGTGCGTGGTCGGAGGCGCCCTTGCCCTTGCGCTCCTCGCGGTCGACGTAGGCGTCGGTGACGGCCTTGGTGAAGGGCTCGTTGCCGTAGACGAGGTCGATGCGCATGCCCTTGTTCTTGGGGAAGGCGAGCATCCGGTAGTCCCAGAAGGTGTAGGGACGGTCGTACTTCAGCGCGCGCGGGAAGACGTCGGACAGGCCGATGTCGCGCAGTGCCTCCAGCGCGGCCCGCTCGGCCGGGGTGACGTGGGTGAGGCCCGCGAAGACCGCCGGGTCGTACACGTCCTCGTCGGTCGGGGCCACGTTGAAGTCGCCGAGCACCGCGAAGGGGCGCGGGCCGGCCGCGTCCTCGGCGACGGCCGCCGCCAGGGAGCGGAACCAGTCCAGCTTGTAGCCGTAGTGGTCGTGCTCGACCTCACGGCCGTTGGGCACGTACACCGACCAGACCCGCACGCCGTCGCAGGTGGCGGAGATCGCCCGGGGCTCCTGGACGCCCTCGTAGTCGGGGCCGCCGGGCAGCCCCGTGACCACGTCGTCCAGGCCGACCCTGGAGAGCAGGGCCACGCCGTTCCAGCGGCCGGTGGCGTTGACCGCCGCCTCGTAGCCCAGCTCGCGCAGCTGCTCGTGCGGGAACTGCTCCGCCGAGCACTTGGTCTCCTGGATGCACACGACATCGGTGCCGGAGCTCTCCAGCCAGGCCAGCAGGCGCGGCAGCCGGGCGGTGATGGAGTTGACGTTGTAGGTGGCGATACGCATACCTGCCAACCTACCGCCCGGCACCGACAGCGCCCGTCCGACGACCGTCACGGCGGGGCCGTCAAGGGGGCCGTCACAGCTCGGCGCTGTCCCCCGCGGTGAGGCGTCCGTGGTCGGTGCCGCCCAGCTTGTCCAGCGCGAAGTCGTAGACGGGCCGGGCGATGTCGGCGAGATAGGCGTCGTGGATGTCGAGCGCCCGGCGCGGCTTGACCTCGCGGAGGTAGTCGATCACCTCGGAGACCTTGTTCCAGGGGGCGTGCACCGGCACCATCAGCGTCTCCACCGGGACCCCGGGCACGGTCAGCGCGTCGCCGGGGTGGAAGAGCGATCCGTCGACGAGGTAGCCGACGTTCGTGACCCGCGGGATGTCCGGGTGGATCACGGCGTGCAGCTCGCCGTGCACCTGTACCTCGAAACCGGCCGCGGTGAAGGTGTCTCCGTGGCCGACCGTGTGCACCCGGCCCGGATAGGCGGGTGCGAGCCGCTCGGCGACGCTGCGCAGGGTCCACAGCGCGGCCGACGGCGACGCGTCGAGGGCGGCCCGCAGCCGGCCCTCGTCGAAGTGGTCGGGGTGTTCGTGCGTGACCAGCAGGGCTTCCGCCCCCAGGCCCGCGTCCGGTTCGCTGAAGGCGCCCGGGTCGATGACGAGCGTGCGCCCGTCCTTCTCCAACTGGACGCAGGAGTGCAGCCGCTTGGTGAGCTTCATGATCCCAGGCTAGCGCCGGGCCGGGCCCGTCACGGGGTGGTCGTGGAGACGACGTAGACCTTGGGCTTCTCGGGGTCCGTGAGGTCGACCGTGATGTCGCGGCTGGGGCGCGGGTCGGCCTGCTCCAGGCTGGTTCCGTACCAGAGGGCGCGCGGGCTCCAGCTCCAGCCCGCGACCTCGGCGTCGTGCGGGGAGATCGTGACGTCCCCGGCGACCAGCGCGTCGCGGCTGGTGCCGACGGCGGCGAGGAAGGCGTCCAGGTCGGCCGGGGTCACCGCGAACTGCGTAAAGAGCCGGCTGGTGCGCCAGTTGTTGGTCTCCAGGAACCCGACCTTCCAGGCCTTCGCCGGGATCGGCACCTCGTAGATGCTGCGCTGCACCTTGGAGGGCCAGCCGGGGCGCACCTCGGACGCGCCGACCTTGGCGGCCTTGTCGCGGCCGCTCTCGCGGCTCTGCTGGGTGGAGATCGCCAGGTAGCCCGCGGGTACGCCGATCAGCAGCACGATGATGATCGCGGTGATCCAGCGGCGCTTGACCACGTGGCGGCGGTCCTCGGGGGTCGGCGGCGGCGTGCCGCCCTCGTCGGGGGCGGAGGCCTGGTGGGGCAGGGTGGGCGGGTTCACGACTGGTCCTGGTCCTCGGGTGCGGCGCTCTCGCGCCGGCGGCCCAGCTGGCCCAGCTGCGCGTAGCGCTCGTAGCGCTCGACCCGGCGGCGGGTGGCGCGGCGGAAGCGCCGGGCGACGAGCCGGGCGAGGTCGGCGGCGCCGACCATGCCCGCCTCGGGGCCGAGCTGGGCCTTGGCGATGCGGGCCTCGGGACGGTAGCCGCGGCCGGTGAGATGACGGCGGAACGCGTCCCGGGCGGGGCCGATCAGCAGGTCGTCGGCGGCGCTGACGCCGCCGCCGATGACGAAGCACGACGGGTCGAGGGCGGCGGCGAGGTTGGCGATACCGACGCCGAGCCACTGGCCGATGTCCTGGAGCAGCTCGACGCACATGGCGTCGCCCTCGCGGGCCAGCTCGGTGATGAGCGGCCCGGTGATCTCCGAAACGTTCCCGCCGACCTTGGCGATGATGTTGTACGCGACCGGGGAGTCGGCGGCGGCCAGCTCACGGGCCTCGCGCACCAGGGCGTTGCCGGAGCTGTACTGCTCCCAGCAGCCGCGGTTGCCGCACGGGCAGCGGTGTCCGCCGGGGACGACCTGCATGTGGCCGAACTCGCCGGCGACCCCGTACCGGCCGCGCTTGACCTGGCCGCCTTCGAGGATGGCCCCGCCGATACCGGTACCGAGCGTGATCATGACGAGGTGGTCCTCGCCGCGTCCGGCGCCGAAGCGCCACTCCGCCCACGCGGCGGTGTTGGCGTCGTTGTCGACCATCACCGGGACGGCGAGCCGGGACTGGAGGGCGTCACGCAGGGGCTCGTCGCGCCAGGCCAGGTGGGGTGCGAAGAGGACCCGGGAGCGGTCGGCGTCGACCCAGCCGGCCGCGCCGATGCCGACGGCGTGCACGTCGTGCCGGTCGGAGAGGTCCAGCACCAGTTCGACGATGGTGTCCTCGACGACCTTGGGGCTCTTGGACTTGTCCGGGGTCTCGGTGCGGAGCTTCTCCAGGATGATCCCGTCGGCGTCGACGACGCCGGCCATCACCTTGGTACCGCCGATGTCGATGCCGACGGTCGGGACGCGCGGGGCGGTCAGGTGCGACCGCCGCTCACGGGTGCCGATGGTGCGCAAGGCGGTGCCTCGCGCCGACCCCCGGTGGGTGAGCGTGAAGTCCCGGTACGTGCTCATCGAGTCGTGTCGTCCCTCGTGGGTGCGGTGGTGCGGGAAGCCTCGTCGGCTGCGTCCGCCGGTCCGGTGCGGCCGGCGCCGCGGGCCGTCGCGTCCGTGACGCCCGTCCCCGATTCTGCCACTCGCTCCAGTTCGTGGCTCAGTTCGTCGAGCTCCGAGCCGCCCGCCATCTGGCGGGTGAGCTCGTCGAGGGTGATCGAGTCGCGGGTGTGACTGCCCGCCATGGTGCCGCGTTTGAGCAGGACGAAGCGGTCTCCGACCAGGTACGCGTGGTGCGGGTTGTGAGTGATCAGGACCACACCGAGGCCGGCGTCGCGGGCCGCGGCGACGTACTTGAGGACCACACCGGACTGCTTGACGCCGAGGGCCGCGGTCGGCTCGTCGAGCACGAGGACCTTCGCGCCGAAGTAGACGGCGCGGGCGATGGCCACGCACTGCCGCTCGCCGCCGGAGAGGGTGCCGATGGGCTGGTCGACGTCGCGCAGGTCGATGCCCATGCGCAGCAGCTCGGCGCGGGTGGTCCGGCGCATGGACTCCACGTCGAGGCGGCGCAGGGGGCCGCGCCCCTTCGTCGGCTCGGAGCCGAGGAAGAAGTTGCGCCAGACGGGCATGAGCGGTACCACGGCGAGGTCCTGGTAGACGGTCGCGATGCCGTGGTCCAGGGCCGCGCGCGGGTTGGCGAGGACGCTCTCCTCGCCTTCGATCTCAAAGGTTCCGGCGTCGTGCCGGTGCAGCCCCGAGATGATCTTGATGAGGGTGGACTTGCCCGCGCCGTTGTCGCCGAGGACGCAGGTGATCTCACCCGCGGAGACCTCCAGGGAGACGTCCTGGAGTGCGCGGATGTTGCCGTAGTACTTGCTGACGCCCGTCAGCTTGACCAGGGCGGCCGCTGCGGCCGGGGGCACGGTGGTGGTTTTGCCGGTGGTCACTTGCTCGCCTCCGCCCGCTTGCGGACCCATGCGTTGAGCAGCGTGGCCAGCAGCAGCATCGCGCCGAGGAAGAACTTGAACCAGTCCGGGTTCCACTGGGCGTACACGATGCCGTTGCTGGTCATGCCGAAGATGAAGGCGCCGACCGCCGAGCCGATGGCGGAGCCGTAGCCGCCGGTCATCAGGCAGCCGCCGATGACCGCCGCGATGATGTAGAGGAACTCGTTGCCGACGCCCTCGCCCGACTGGACCACGTCGAACGAGAAGAGGATGTGCTGGCCGGAGATCCAGGCGCACAGGGCGACGCCCATGTACAGGCCGATACGGGTCTTCACGACGGGCACACCGACCGCGCGGGCCGCGTCGGCCCCGCCGCCGACGGCGAAGATCCAGTTGCCGGCGCGGGTGCGCAGCAGGATCCACGTGGCGACGGCGACCAGGGCCAGCCACCACAGGACGGTGATCTGGAGGGTGACCGGGCCGATCTCCCACTTCGAGGCGAAGACGGCGCGGGCGGAGGGGAAGCCCTCCATGTCGGCGATGGACTTGGTGGAGACCGTGCCGCTGATCAGCTTGGTGAAGCCGAGGTTCAGGCCGGTCAGCATCAGGAAGGTGCCGAGCGTGATGATGAAGCTGGGCAGCTGGGTGCGGGTCAGCATGAAGCCGTTGAAGAAGCCGATGGCCAGGGTGACCAGCAGGGACACTCCGACGCCGACCCAGACGTTGGCGGTCATCTGGTAGCTGAACATCGAGCTCACCAGAGCCGAGGTCGTGACCATGACACCCGCGGAGAGGTCGAACTCGCCGCCGATCATCAGCATCGCCACGGGGGCCGCCATGATCCCGATGGTGGAGGCCGAGTACAGGATCGTGCTGAGGCTGGAGGCCTGGAGGAAGGTGGGGGCGGCGATGGAGAAGAAGACGAAGACGGCGACGGCCCCGACCACCGCGCCCAGCTCGGGCCGCCCCAGCAGGCGGCGGACGAGGGAGGTCGGCGCGAGCCGTTCGTCCACGGCGGTGGCGGCGCTCATCGGCTGCCCCGCTCGATGTACTCCTCCAGCTCGGCGGCCTCGGCGGCGGTGACGATCTGCGGTCCGGTGAGCACCGGGCGGCCGCCGCCGAGCACGTCCGCGTTGTAGCGGTAGAGCCAGAGCAGGTCGACGGCCTCGTACCCCTGCAGGTAGGGCTGCTGGTCCACGGCGAAGCCGAGGGCGCCGGACTTGAGGTCGCGGGCCACCGAGTCGTTGAGGTCGAAGGTGTCGACCTCGGCCTCGCTGCCGGCGGCCTCCTTGGCCTTGACCGCGGTGGGGGCGAAGGGTGCTCCGAGGGTGAGGATCGCGTCGATGGACGGGTCCGCCTGGAGCTTGGCCTGGACGGCCGCCTGCACGGAGGGCATGTTGGTGCCCTCGACGTACAGGTTCTCCATCGTTCCGGAGAAGGTCTTCTTGGCGCCGGCGCAGCGCTGCTCGTGGCCGACGTTGCCCTGCTCGTGCAGGACGCAGACGGCCTTCTTGCGGCCGCGCTTGCCCAGCTCCGTGCCGACCGCCTCGCCGGCGATCGTCTCGTCCTGGCCGATGTGGGTGAGCGCCCCGTACGCGGCGGACTGGGCGGACCCGGAGTTGACCGTGACCACCGGGATGCCGGCCTTGACGGCCTTGGCGACGACGTCCTTGAGGGCTTCCGGCTTGGCCAGGCTGACGATGATCCCGTCGACCTTCTGGTCGATGGCGTTCTGCACGAACTGCGCCTGCTGCTGAGCCTGGTCGTCGTGGGCGTAGACGAAGTTGATGTTGTCCTTGGCCGCGGCCTCCTTGGCGCCCTTCTGGACGATGTCCCAGAAGGTGTCGCCGTCGCCCGCGTGGGTCACCATCGCGAAGGTCCAGCGCGGGGTGGAGACGGCGGGCCGGCCCGCCTCGGCGGCCTTCGCCCGCTCCTCGGCGCGCTTGCCGCCCGTACTGCTGCAGCCCGCGAGCGAGGCCCCCAGTACCGCCGCCGCGAGCACGGCGCCCACGACGCGTACCCCTGTCCGAACCCTAGCCACGTCGCCGCGCCCTTCCCTCGTCCGTCTCGTCCGTCGTCCCGGCTGTCATGCCGTCCGTCATGATTCGGTCATTCCGGTTTCAGCCGCCCAGTATCCGCCACAGTGGACCATGAAGGGCCATCGGGGCATGCATGCGCAGATCGCCGCGACGGGTTCGCAGATCAGCGCACGAAGATCGCAGAAACGATGCGAGCGGATTGACAGGTTCCCCCGGCGGGGCCAGGTTGAGTCCATGCGCATCGGGCTCATCGGAACTGGCCGGATCGGGTCGTTCCACGCGGCGACGCTCGCCCGCCACCCGGAGGCGGGCTCGCTCCTGCTCGCCGACTCCGATCCCGCGCGGGCGGCCCGCCTCGCCGACCGGCTCGGGGCCACCGCCGCGCCCTCCGTGGAGCAGGTCTTCACCTGGGGCGTGGACGCGGTGGTCGTCGCCTCCTCCACCGACGGGCACGCGGAACTGGTCGTACGGGCGGTACGCGGCGGGCTCCCGGTGTTCTGCGAGAAGCCGGTGGCCCCCGACCTGAACCGCACGCTGTCGGTGCTGCGCGAGGTCGCGGCCCTGGGCGGGCTGCTGCAGGTGGGCTTCATGCGCCGCTTCGACGCCGGCTACCTCACCGCCCGGGAGCTGGTCCGCTCGGGCGCCCTGGGCCGGCTGCACACCGTACGGACGACGACGGCCGATCCGGCGCCGCCGGCCGCCGACTACCTGGCGACCTCGGGCGGCCTCTACCGCGACTGCATGGTGCACGACTTCGACATGGTGCGGTGGGTGACCGGGCACGAGGTGGTGGAGGTGTACGCGGCCGGGTCGGACGCCGGTCCCCCGCAGTTCCGGCAGACGGGTGACGTCGACACGGCCGCCGCGGTCCTCACGCTGGACGACGGCACCCTGGTCACGGCCACCGGCACGCGGTGCAACGGCGCCGGCTACGACGTGCGGATGGAGCTGGCCGGGGAGCGCGACCAGGTCTCCGCCGGGCTGGACGACCGGACGCCGATCGCTTCGACCGAACCGCACGGGCCGCCGCCGGCGAGCAAGCCGTGGACCGGCTTCCTGGAACGCTTCGGCCCGGCGTACGAGGCGGAGCTGAACGCTTTCGTGCACCTGGTGCGCGGCGAGGGGGTCAACCCCTGCGACGGGCGTGAGGCACTGGCGGCGCTGCGGGTCGCGGAAGCCTGCGAGCTGTCGCGGCGGGAGCGGCGCCGGGTCCGGCTGGAGGAGCTCCCGGACCTGCCGGATCGGTGACCGGAACGATGACCGGATGGGTGACCGGAACGATGACCGGAACGGTGGGCAGGGCATCCGGCCACCCTACGGCGGTGATCGCCGGCTGACTGCGGCGCTTTCCGGCCACGATCAGGGTGCGGGCGCGGAGGCGACGGCCCGGCGGCCCCAGGCGGTACCGACGAGGACCAGCACGACGCCGGCGTGTCCGAGGGGGCCCAGGCGCTCACCGCCGAGGGCGATGCCCGCGACGGCGGCCCACAGGGGCTCGGTCCCCAGCAGCAGGCTGACCCGGGACGGCGAGGTACGCCGTACGGCCCACATCTGCACGAAGAACGCGAACAGGGTGCAGAAGACGGAGAGGAAGGCCAGTCCTGCCCACTGCGCGGGGCCGAAGTCCGCGGCGGCGGCCCAGGGGGTCGCGCCGGTCCCCGGTACGGCCGCCAGCAGGGCGAAGACGAGCACGGCGCCGCCGAGCTGCACGGTGGTCAGCGACAGCGAGTCGGCGTCCTGGACGGCCTCGACCCGGGCCATCAGCAGGACGTGCAGGGTCCGGGCGAGTGCGGCGCCGAGGATGAGCAGGTCACCGAGGCCGGGCGCGGTGAAGCCGGCCCCCTGGGTGAGGAGCACGACGCCGAGGACGGAGGCGGCGGCGGCCCCGAGAAGGGAGGCGGAGGGCGCCTTCCTGCGCACGGCGGCCTCGGCGAGCGGGGTGAAGATCATGGTCAGGCTGATGATCAGCCCGGCGTTGGTGGCGGAGGTGTGGACGACCCCGTACGTCTCCAGCAGGAAGATCCCGCCGAGCACCAGCCCCAGCAGCCCGGCGCCGCGCAGCTGGGCGGGGGTGAGCGCGCGCAGACGCGCCCACCCGGCGACGACCAGCACCGGCAGCACGAGCGCGAACCGCAGCACGAGCACGGCGATCACGGTGTGCGCGGTGGTGATCCCCTTGGCGGCGAGGTAACTGCCGCCCCACACGACGGCGACGGCCAGCACGGGCAGATCGCCGGTCCAGGCAGGGCGGGGTGCGGCTTGCAGGGCGGGCGGGGCGACGGCCACAGGAGGTCTCCGACATCACTGGGGAGGTGGAGACGTCGGCGGCTCGCACGGTTGCGGGGCACACCGTACCGGAGCCGATCATGCGGGGCGACCCGTTTCCGGGCCGTCCGCCTCCGCCCCGTAGCATCGGGTCCATGGCTGATCTCTACGCCGTGGACCTGGCGTTCGACCTGCTCGACAGCACGCCCGACGCCGTGCTCGCGCAGGTGCGCCGCCAGCTGACGGGGGACGGCCTCCTCTCGCCCCGCGGCCCGGCGTGGCACGTCGGCGGGATGCTCGTGGGCGAGTTCGGCCCGGCGGAACACGACGGCTGGGCCCTGACGGCCCGCCAGGAGATCCACGAGGAACAGCTCCCGGCCCTGGAGGACCTCCTTCTCCTCCTGACCCCGCACATCCGCCCGCCGGGCCCGGTCGGCCGCATCCGCCACCACGCACACGAGGCCCCGGACCTCCTGGTCCTCCGCGAGGGCCGCGTGGTCCAACTGGCCCTGGACCGGCGGTAGGCCGCGGGCGGTTCCGCGCGGCGCCCCACGGCGCCCGGCCCGAGAGCGGGCCCTCCGCCCCTGCGGTGCGCGCCGCGGACCTCTGCGCGCGTGGACCCGATCCCTACGCGCCGACGGTGCCGAAGGAGGCCCGTCCGGTCGGCCGGTAGGTGTGGATGGCCGTCCCGACGGGCGTCGTACGGGAGGCCGTCAGCGCGTAGGCGGTCGGCAGCCCGCCGGTGGGGAACAGCCGGCGCCCGGCTCCCAGCACCACGGGGAAGACCAGCAGGTTGATCTCGTCGACGAGGTCCCGGGCGAGCAGCCACTGCGCGAGCTGCCCGCTGCCGTGCACCTGGAGCTCTCCGCCCCCGTCCAGCGCGTCTTTGACCCGGACGATCTCGCTCTGCAGGTGCTCCCCGTCGATCACGGTGGCCGGCCCCCAGGCCGGCTCCTCGAGGGTGGTCGAGGCCACGTACTTCGGCAGCCGGTTCAACCCGCCCGCCACGGGATCGGCGGGGTCGTCGTGCTCCGGCCAGTAGCCCGCGAAGATCTCGTACGTCTTCCGCCCGAGCAGGAAGGCCCCGGCCCGGCCGAACACCTCGGTGATGAACTCCCCCATCCCCTCGTCGACGTACGGCGCGGCCCACCCGCCGTACTCGAACCCGTCGCTCCGGTCCTCGTCCGGTCCGCCGGGCGCCTGCATCACGCCGTCCAGCGTCACGAAGGTGGTCAGTGTCAGCTCGGCCATACCTCTGCGCTCCTGTCTCAACGGTCTACGGGTTCAGACTCCCGCCCCCACCACAACTCATCGCGCCGCCACGCATGACCCCCACCCCGTTTGTGTGCCGGGGAACGCCGGGTCGGATTCCTGCCAGCGGTGGAGGACTGGGGGCTATTTGATTGAACCGGCAACCAAACGATGCGGGAGGACGTGGAACATGGACAGGAACGCGGTGGCGCTGGTGACCGGGGGGAGCCGGGGGATCGGGGCGGCCGTCGCCGTGCGGCTCGCCGAGGACGGGGCGGATGTCGCGATCACGTACGTCAGCGATGCCGCGGCCGCGGCGCGGGTGGTCAAGGCGGTGGAAGCGCTCGGGCGGCGGGGCGTCGCGCTGCGGGCCGACGCGGGGGACGCGGCGGAGGTCGCGAACGCCGTCGGGGAGACCGTACGGCGGTTCGGGCGGCTCGACGTGCTCGTGAACAACGCCGGGGTCGGGGCCGTCGGACCCCTGGAGGCCGTCGAGTTGACCGATGTCGACCGGGTGCTGGGCGTCAATGTGCGGGGCGCGTTCCTCGCGGCCCAGGCGGCCGCGGCGCGCATGCGGGAGGGCGGCCGGATCATCACCATCGGCAGCTGCATGGCGCAGCGGGTGCCCGGGCCGGGCGGAGTGCTCTACGCGACGAGCAAGGCCGCGACGATCGGGCTGACGAAGGCTCTGGCGCGGGAACTCGGGGGCCGCGGGATCACCGCGAACGTCGTGCATCCGGGGCCCGTCGACACGGACATGAACCCGGCGGACGGACCGTACGCGGGGCCGCAGGCGGCGATGACGGCGCTGGGCCGCTTCGGGAGGGCGGAGGAGGTCGCGGACGTGGTGGCGTTCCTCGCCGGGCCGCGGGCGGCCTACGTCACGGGCGCGGAGTTCGCGGTGGACGGCGGCCACGCGGCGTAGCCCTCGCCGGGCGTGCGGGCGGATCCTGGCCCGGGGGGTCCGGGGGTCCGGGGCGAGCCCGGACCCCCGGGGCGAGCCCGGACCCCCGGGGCGAGCCCCGGCCTCCGGGAGCCCGCACCGGGTGGCCCCCACACCCGGACACCTCGCGCCGGTGGACCCTGAGCCCCTGAGCGGTCCCGGACCGCAAGGGTGCCCTCCAGGCCAATGCAGTCGCCTTGCGGCCGAGTCCCACAGCTACTGGGCTGTCTCGGTCAACCGCTGGCTCCGACGAAGTTCGTTCACCGCATCTGCCGCTTCCCTGCGGACCTCGGGGTGGGGGTGGCGAAGGAACCGCTCGACGATCGGCAGTGCTGCCTGGTCGTGAGTCGAACCGAGGACTGCCAGGACGTAGGCCAGGAGCAAGGGTTCGAAGTTGTCCGCACCGACGGTGAGCGGCTCCACCACCCGGTAGGGAATTTCGTAGTGCGTGGAGGCGGTGCAGGCTGCGTGCAGCGCGGACTCCCGCACCGGGTAGCCCTCATCAGACAGCGCGACCGCGACCAGGCGCTCGACGGCCCCCTCGGCGTCTTCCGGCGTCAGGCGGCCCGTCTCCAGGACGTCGCTGACGAGATCGAGGCAGAGGTCCCGACGGCCCGCATCGGAGCCGTTCAGCTCCTCCCAGGCCGATTCGACCAATGCAGTCAGGCCCTGGTATCCGTCCACGGTCAGAGCATAGGAGACGGTCGCCGCCCGGTCTCAGTCAGGGCGGTGAAGCGGCCGCGACGTGCGGGCCCCGGGGGTGTCGGCCCCCGGGGCGGTCACGGTGCGGGTCAGCCGCCCAGTTCCTGGTGGCGGGCGGTCAGCGCGGCCGCGCCGGCCTCCGTCAGGGAACCGAAGAGGCGCAGGCGGGAGAAGCCGCCGTCCGGGTAGATGTCGATGCGCACGTGCGTGCCCACCGCCGGGGTGTCCAGCACGAACCGGTGGTTGGTGTCGGGCTGCAGGCGGGTGCGCGGCAGGAACTCCTGCCACTCGCCCTCCTCGCCCGTCTTCACCGACAGCGAGGCCCAGCCGGCCGAGTTGCCCTTGAGGTAGGCGGTGTCGATCTCGACGGCGCGGATCTCGGACTCGGTGACGAGCTGGTAGCGGATCCAGTCGTTGCCGTTGTCGCGGCGGCGGGCGGTCTCCCAGCCGTCGTCCATCTTGCGGGAGCGGCCCGGGTTGATGGTGTTGGTCGGCGGGGAGTAGAAGCGGTTGGAGGCGTCCTGGACGGAGCCGCCGTTCTCCAGGGCCACCACGTCGAAGGAGCCGAGCGCGGCGAGCCACTTGGGGTCGGGCAGGACCTCGCCGTGGACGCGCAGGCGGGCGATGCCGCCGTCGGGGTGCTGGTTGACGCGCAGGTGGGTGAAGCGCTGCTCGACGTCGACCTCGAAGCCGTTGGCGGCGTGGCCGCCGACCGCCGTGCGGGGTACGAGGGTCGTCCACTTCACGTCGTCGCCCTGGAGCTCCTCCGGGGTCGGCGCGAGCGCGCCCTCCCAGTTGGTGGCCTCGATGGAGACGGCCTGCGGCATGTTGCCGCGGAAGTGGGCGGTGTCGACGACGATGCCGCGGATGACGCCAGGGGCGCCGAGGCGTACGAGGGCCCAGTCGTGGTCCTCGGGGGTGGGCCAGGGCTGGGTGGCGCAGACGCCGCGGCGGCGGCGGGTCTCCCAGCCGTCCATGACCTTGCCCTTGTGGCCGAAGTCCTCGGGGTCGAAGTGCGCGGCCTCGGAGATCAGGAGGTTCTCGCGCTGGGCGAAGAACTCGTCGTTGGCAGCGATGACACCGGCGCCCAGCTCACGGGCGGCGAGGTTCGCGTACTGCGTGAAGGGGAAGTCCGCGGTGCGGTAGTCCGCGTACGGGTCGCCGCCTCCGTACGGGTTCGCGTTGCCGGTGAAGGATTCAATCGCCACTGGTCAGTTCTGCCTTTCGAGGAGGAGGCCCGTGGGCTCGGTCGGGGTGCCGTGGTCGGCGATCTGCGTGCCGCGCAGCCAGGTGGACTTCACGACGCCGTGCAGCGTCTTGCCCGCGTACGCCGTGACCTGGTTGCGGTGGTGGAGTTCGGCCGGGTCCACAGTGAACGTTTCTTCGGGGGCGAGTACGGCGAAGTCGGCATCGCGGCCGGCCTCGATCGCGCCCTTCTGCGCCAGCCCGGCGAGGGCGGCCGGGGCGGCGGACATCCAGCGGACGACGTCCTCCAGGGTCCGGCCCCGGCGGCGCGCCTCGGTCCAGATGGCGGGCAGGCCCAGCTGGAGGGAGGAGATGCCGCCCCAGGCGGTGGAGAAGTCGCTGGTCTTCAGGTCCGCGGTGGAGGGCGAGTGGTCGGAGACGATGCAGTCGATGGTGCCGTCCGCGAGCGCGTCCCACAGGAGGTCCTGGTTGGCGGCCTCGCGGATGGGCGGGCAGCACTTGAACTCGCTCGCGCCGTCCGGCACTTCCTCCGCGGTGAGGGTGAGGTAGTGCGGGCAGGACTCGACGGTGATCTTGACGCCCTCGGCCTTGGCGGCGGCGATCAGCGGCAGCGCGTCCGAGGACGACAGGTGCAGTACGTGGACGCGCGCGTCCAGCCGCTTCGCCTGGGCGATCAGGTTGCCGATGGCGGTGTTCTCGGCGTCGCGCGGCCGGGAGGCCAGGAAGTCGGCGTACTTGGGGCCCGGGACCACGGGGGCGGCGTCGAGGTGGTGCGGGTCCTCGGCGTGCACGATCAGCAGGCCGCCGAAGCCGGTGATCTCGGCCAGCGAGGTGGCGAGCTGCTCCTGGTCGAGCTCGGGGAACTCGTCCACGCCCGAGGGCGACAGGAAGCACTTGAAGCCGTAGACGCCCGCGTCGTGCAGCGGGGCCAGGTCCTTGACGTTGTCCGGGAGGGCGCCGCCCCAGAAGCCGACGTCCACGTGCGCCTTGGCACGGGCGACCTCCTGCTTGACGCGCAGGTTGTCGACGGTGGTGGTCGGCGGGAGGGAGTTGAGCGGCATGTCGAGGATGGTGGTGATGCCGCCGGCCGCGGCGGCGCGGGTGGCCGTCCAGAAGCCCTCCCACTCGGTGCGGCCCGGGTCGTTCACGTGGACGTGGGTGTCGACCAGTCCGGGGAGCAGGACGTCGTCGCCGAAGTCCTCCAGCCGGGCTCCGGCCGGTACCTCGGCGTCGTGTGCCAGCACAGCCGCGATCTTCCCGCCGGCGACGGCGACCGAGGCGGCGCGCGTCCCCTCGGGGGTGATGACGCGCGTCGAGCGCAGTACCAGTTCCACAGCCGCGTCGGCCACCGGAACCTCCCCATCTACTTCCACAGAGCGAAATTCAACGTTCTGTTGACGGAGTCTTCCCGGCGATCCGTACCCAGTCAAGAGCGCCCGGACGGACCGCTGACACACCGACACCGCAATTGGAGGTTTCCACAGGATGGAATTAAGATTTCGCCAGACAGAATGTAGCTACCACCACCGGGACGTGGGCGGATAACTTCCGGAGGACGTCCACCACCAGGACAAACCACCTCTGACCGGCGGCGACGGCCCCGACCCCAGCACTAGGGCCGACGCCGGCCGCCGGGTAGGCTGCTCCCTTGCCTGCCAGCACCGAAAGGACCGCGCCGTGCCGACGTCCAGCGCCAGCACCACCGACGCTTCCTCAAAGACCCCTGCCGCCAGCGGTGGCGTCCAGTCCCTTGAGCGCGCCTTCGATCTGCTCGAACGTATGGCCGACGCCGGGGGCGAGGTCGGCCTGAGCGAACTCTCCGCCGCCAGCGGTCTGCCTCTGCCCACGATCCACCGCCTGATGCGCACGCTGGTGGCCTGCGGGTACGTACGCCAGCAGCCCAACCGACGGTACTCCCTCGGCCCCCGCCTGATCCGCCTCGGCGAGTCCGCGTCGCGCCTCCTGGGGACCTGGGCCCGCCCCTACCTCGCCCGTCTGGTCGAGGAGACCGGCGAGACGGCGAACATGGCCCTGCTCGACGGGGACGAGATCGTCTACGTCGCCCAGGTGCCGTCGAAGCACTCGATGCGCATGTTCACCGAAGTCGGCCGCCGGGTGCTGCCGCACTCCACCGGTGTGGGCAAGGCCCTGCTCGCCCACACCCCGGCCGACGAGGTACGGGCCCTCCTCGCGCGCACCGGCATGCCGGCGGCGACCGAGAAGACCATCACCACGCCCGAGGGCTTCCTGGAGGCGCTGGAGCAGGTCCGCAGGGTGGGCTACGCGGTCGACGACAACGAGCAGGAGATAGGAGTCCGCTGCCTCGCCGTGTCGGTGCCGAACTCGCCGACCGCCGCCGCGATCTCCATCTCCGGCCCGGCCGGCCGCGTCACCGAGGCCGTGGCCGAGTCCTTCGTCCCGATCCTCAAGAACGTCGCCGACGAGCTGTCGGTGGCGCTGGCCAACCAGAGCCCGGCGTAGGCAGTACGACGCAAGCAGGCAAAAGGCACGAAAGGCCCCGGTGTCCCTCGGAGCGAGGGGGACCGGGGCCTTGCCGTGCCCGCGGCGGGCCTTCCCGTGCCCGCGGCGAAGCCTTCCCGTGCCCGCGGCGAAGCCTGGCCGTGCCCGCGGCGGCCCTTGCCCGCCCGCCGCTCAGGGCGTCCGCAGCACCCCCCGGGCCGTCAGCCGGCCGTCGGCCATCGTGACCGTACGGTCCATCCGCTCCAGGTGGGCGTGGTCGTGGGTGACCAGCACGGTGGCCGTGGACCGCTCGCGCGTCAGGGTGACCAGCAGGTCCAGCACGGCCGCGCCGCGCTCGTGGTCGAGGGCGCTGGTGGGCTCGTCGACCAGCAGTACGGCGGGCTCGTTCATCAGCGCCCGGGCGATGTTGACGCGCTGACGCTGGCCGCCGGAGAGCTGGTGGGGACGCTTGTCGGCCTTGTCGGCCAGCCCCACCGCGTCCAGCAGCTCCAGCGCCCGCCGGCGCAGGGCCTTCGCGGGCCGGCCCGCGACGTGCGCCATGACCTGGAGCTGCTCGGCGGCGGTCAGCGACGCCAGCAGGTTCGGCTGCTGGAAGACGATGCCGATCTTGTCCCGCCGCAGGGCCGACTTCTCTGCGGGGCCGAGCAGCGTGGTGTCCTCACCCGCGACGACGACCCGGCCCCGGTCCGGGGTGACGAGGGTGGCGGCCACCGCGAGCAGGGAGGACTTGCCGGAGCCGGAGGGGCCGATGACCGCCGTCAGGGTTCCGGCGGGCACCTCCAGGCCGACCGCGTCCAGGGCGGTGAGCCGGCCCTCCCCGTCGGGGTAGGTGAGCGTGGCGTCGTGGACGAGGAGGGTCATCGGGCGCTCCCGAGGGCGGTCAGGGGGTCGACGGCGGTGATCCGCCGGATGGACAGGGCCGCACCCAGCGCACCGAGCGCGATCATGATCGCGGCGGGGACGAGCACCGTGGCGGTGTCGAGGACGAAGGGCACGTCGCCGCCGATTCCGCCGCCGACCAGCGCGCCGAGGCCGGCGGCGAGCGCGGTGCCCAGCCCGGTGCCGATGGCGAGCATCACCACGGCCTGCCCGAGGGCGTCGCGCAGCAGGTACGGGGTGGAGGCGCCCAGGGCCTTCAGGACGGCGACGTCCGCGCTGCGCTGGATGGTCCACACCGTGAAGAAGGCCCCTATGACCAGGGCCGAGATGGCGAAGAGGAAGCCGCGCATCAGCTGGAGCGAGCCGTTCTCGGCCTGGTAGGAGCCTATGGCGCCCAAGGCCTCGTCGACGGTCTGCGCCCGGGTGGCCGCGGCCCGGTCGGCGGCGGCGAGGTCCAGGCCACTGCCGGAGACGGCGACGACGGTGGCGAGGGTGTCGACGCCGGTACCGGGGTTGCCGATGCGCTGCCAGTCGTCGAGGTCCATCCAGACGACCGGGGTGTGGCTGTGGGCGGCGGTGCCGGCGACGGCGGCCACGGTCAGCTCCAGCGGGCCGATCCTGAGCCCGGCTCCGGCGGTGAGCCCGCCCAGCTCCTTCGCCGCCTTCTCGGCGAGGACCACCCGGCCCTGTGCGAGGCCGGCGTCCCTCGGGGCGAGCCCGCCGGCCGGGTCCACGCCGAAGACCGAGACCGCCGCGGTGCGCTCACCCGAGACGGCGTTGGTGGTGCGGATGCCGAGGGGCTCCGCCGACCGCACCCCGGGCTGCGCCCGCCAGGCCAGCCACGCGGACCGGGGCACCTGCGAGTCGGTGAAGGACACCTTCTGGTCCCCGGCGGGCGCGGCGAAGGCCAGGTGCGAGGCGGGCAGGCCGGTGACGGCCGAGACGTTCTCCCGGGCCAGGCCGGCGGTGAGCCCGGACAGCAGGCCGACCAGCAGCGTGATCAGCAGCACGACCGAGCCCACCAGGGCGAAGCGGCCCTTGGCGAACCGTAGATCTCTCCATGCGACGAACATGCCCCCACCTTGGTCTTTGCCGTGCGCAGAGGGCATCGCGCCGCAGGACGGACCCCCGTGTCGAAGGGCGGACCCGGACATCGAACTTTCGATTGACCGGGGCCGTCCCGGACCGCTCTACGCTGGTCGGAACATGACTGCTGCCGCTCCCCCCGCCCCGCCCGGCGCCTGCGCGCCCCCCGCCCTGCCCGGCGCCTGCGCGCCCCCTGCCCCGCCCGCCGCCGCCCGGTCCCTGACTCCCGTGTCGAAGGTCCTGAAGCTGTGCCTGCACGCCCTGTTCCTCGGGCTGCTCGCACTGTCCGCCGGCCGGGCCGTCACCGATGCCGCGCCCCGGGCCGGCTGGGTGGTCGCCGCCTGCGCCCTGCTCGTAGCCGTGTACGCGGCCGGCGTACGGGCGCCCGCCGTGCACCGCTCGCAGCGGGCGGGCGCGCTGTGGCTGGCCGGGCTCGGCGCGGCCTGGGCCGGGCTGCTGGCGGTCTCCCCCGACGGGCTGTGGACCGCGTTCCCGCTGTACTTCCTGGAACTGCACCTGCTGCGGCTGCGCTGGGGTGTCGCGGCCGTCGCGGTGACCGCCTGCGCCGCCATCGGCGGCTTCCTGGCGCACAGCGGCGCGGTGACCCCGGGGGCCTTCCTGGGGCCGCTGCTGGGCGGGGCCGTGGCCGTCGCGACCGTGCTGGGCTACCAGGCGCTGTACCGCGAGAGCGAACACCGCCGGGAGCTGATCGAGGAACTCATCACGACGCGGGCCGAGCTGGCCGCGGCCGAACGCGGCGCCGGGATCCTGGCCGAGCGGGAGCGCCTGGCCCGGGAGATCCACGACACGCTCGCGCAGGGCCTTTCCTCCATCCAGTTGCTGCTGCGGGCCGCCGAGCGGGCGCTGCCGGAGGGGGCCCCGGCCCTGCCGCACATCGCGCGGGCCCGGGAGGCCGCGCAGGACAACCTCGCCGAGGCGCGTCGCTTCGTACGGGCCCTCACGCCGCCGGACCTGGAGCACGGCTCGCTCGCCGCGGCGCTGGAGCGGCTGTGCGCGGCGGTGCCGGGGCCGCGGGTCCGGTTCTCGCTGAGCGGCCGGCCCCGGGTTCTGCCCACCCCGTACGAGGTGGCGCTGCTGCGGATCGCCCAGTCGGCGCTGGCCAACGTGGTGCGGCACGCCCGGGCCGGGCGCGCCGAGATCACGCTGACCTTCATGGACGCCTCGGTGACACTGGACGTGGTCGACGACGGCGACGGCTTCGACCCGTCGTGGGGGGCGCCGGGCCCGGGCGGCGGTTCCGGCTCCGCCGACGGGGGCTTCGGGCTGCCGGCGATGCGCTCGCGCGCGGAGACGCTGGGCGGGCTGTTCACCGTGGAGTCCGGCCCGGGCCAGGGCACCGCCGTGGCCGTGACCCTGCCGCTGCCGCTGGAACACCTGGAGTACACGGAAGCCGTGGAGGCCCTGTGACCGTCCGTCTCCTGCTCGCCGACGACCACCCCGTGGTCCGGGCGGGCCTGCGCGCGGTGCTGGACACCGAAGCGGACTTCGCGGTGGTGGCCGAGGCGGCGACCGCCGAGCGGGCGGTGGAGCTGGCCGCCCGGGAACCGGTGGACGTGGTGCTGATGGACCTGCAGTTCGGGACCGGTATGCACGGCTCCGAGGCGACGGCCCTGATCACGGCCCGCACCGGCGCCCCCCGGGTGCTGGTACTGACCACCTACGACACGGACGCGGACATCCTCGCGGCGGTGGAGGCGGGCGCCTCGGGCTACCTGTTGAAGGACGCTCCGCCGGAGGAGTTGGCTGCGGCCGTGCGCACGGCCGCCGCGGGCCGGTCGGCCCTGGCCCCGGCGGTGGCCCTGCGCCTGATGGACCGGATGCGGACGCCGGCGGAGGCGCTGACGAAGCGGGAGCTGGAGGTGCTGCAGCTGGTGGCGGACGGCCTGTCGAACCAGCAGATCTCCAAGCGGCTCTTCCTCAGCCAGGCCACGGTCAAGTCCCACCTGGTCCACGTCTACGCGAAGCTGGGCGTCGAATCCCGCACGGCCGCGGTGGCGGTGGCCGCCACCCGCCGCCTGATCCGTACGCCGTGACGCGGCCGGGGAGGCCTGACGTCCCGTGCCGGCGGGCCGGACGCCCCGTGCCGGCCGCCGGACGGCCCCTGCGGCGGCCCGGTGTGCGTGGACGGTGGGCGGGTGGGCAGGCGCCCCTCGGCAGCCCGCACCGCCCGACGGAGGGAGAGGCGCATGAGCCCGCTGGTCCCCCAGGACCCCGAGACGCTGAAACAGCACCTCGCCCGTGAGGTGCGAGCCTTGCGGGACGCCGCCCGGCGCGGGGCCGGGGTCCGGCTCGACGAGGGTCCCGCACCTGCCGGGGCCTCCGTGCGGGAGGAGGACGCGCGGCCCTGCTCGTGCGGCTCCGGAGGGCCGGGCCACGGCGGCTGCGACCCGGACGAGGGGCACGCCCCGTGGGCGTGCGTCTGCGCGGCCCTGCCCGCCATTCCGCTGTCGGCCGCGCTGTTCACACCCGTACGCGACGAGCACGGGGTGACGGTCGACTTCACGGTCGAGGCGGGCAACCACGTGCGTGCGGCCGAGTGGCTGGAGGCCCCCGACCGGCACATCGGCCGGCGGCTGCTCGAAGTCCAGCCCGGCGCGGCGGTGGGCGGGCTCATCGAGGCCCTGGGCTCCGCGCTGGACACCGGGCGGGCCCTGAAGGCGTACGCCCTCGACTACACGGAACAGCGCAGCGACGGCCTGCACCGCACGAAGCTGCTGTACGACGCCTCGTCCTGTGGCGGCAAGGTGCTGGCGACGTGGCGGGCGGCCCACAGCCGCGGGGAGCTGCTCTCGCTCGACGCCCAGTACATCGCGTCCATGGGGTGGGGCACCTGGGACCTGCTGTCCGGAGAGGTGGTCTGGTCGGAGGGGTTGTCGTCGATCTTCCGCACCGATCCGGCGCGCCCCCTGGCCCTCGCCGAACTGTGCGACACGGTCCTGCTGGAGGACGTACCGCGCTTCGCGAAGTTCCTGGTGGCGCTGGTGGACGGGGAGGAGCCGTCGGGGACCGAGATCCGCTTCAGCGTGCTCGGGGAGGTCCGCACCCTGCACCTCGTGGGGCATCCCGTGATCGCGACCGACGGGCTCCCCTGGTCGGTGCACGTCATCGCCCGTGATCTGACGTCGCAGGTCCGCAGCCGCCAGCGGCTCGCCGCGACGCGCAGGCAGTCCGACCGGCTGCGGGAGGAGGCGGCCGCGGAGCGGCGGGTCGCCTCCGCCCTGCGGGAGGCGCTGCTGCCGACGCTCTGCGCCGAGCTGGCCGAGGCCGGCCTGTCCGTCGCGGCCGCCTACGTACCGGCGGAGGCGGACGCGGCCGTGGGCGGGGACTGGTACAAGTGCAGGCCGCTGCCGGACGGCCGGGTCCTGCTCGCGATCGGCGACGCCTGCGGCCACGGCCTCGGCGCGGTGGCCCGGATGGCGCAGCAGCGACACGCGCTCGCGGGTCTCGCGCACGCCCCCGGGACCCACGCGGGCCAGCTGACGACCTGGCTCAACGAGCTGCTGTGCGCCGACCCCGCCGCCGAGACGGCGACGGGGATCATCGGGCACATCGAGGCGGAGCGCAGGTTCCGCTGGGCGTGTGCGGGCCACCCGGCGCCGCTGCTGCTGCGGGACGGCGCCGCCTCGGTGCTGGACACGGAGCACCGCGGTCCGCTCTTCGGGCTCCTGCCCGGGCACGAGTACGGCACCGCGACCACGGACCTCCGCCCGGGTGACCTCCTGCTGCTCTACACGGACGGCATGGTGGAGCGCCGGGGCGAGGACATCGCCGACAGCGTCGACACCTTGGGCAAGGTGCTGGCGCGGTGCGACGGGCTCGGTCCGCAGGACACCCTTGACCGGATCCTGGACGCGTACGCGTCCGACGAGCACGAGGACGACACCTGCCTGGTGGCCCTCGGCGTCAGCTGACAGGCCGGCCGCCGCGGAACCGGCGGGACGGGCGCCAAGGGCTGTCCCGGGACAGCCCTTGGGACGTGTCGTCAAAGTCCCGACTGGCGGGCGGGGCCTGGCAGGCACGCCCCGCCCTTCGGGCGGCCGACGCCACTTTGACGACGCTCCCTAGGCCACCCAGTACGGCCGGTCCACCGACGGGGGCAGCGGGGCGCCGTCGTGGAAGGCGGTCGCGAGGCGGCGTACGCCCTCGTCCAGGCGGTCGGCGGGGAGGGTGTACGGGATGCGGAGGCGGTGTTCGAAGGTGCCCGGGTCCACGCCGAAGCGGGCGCCGCGGCCGATGTGCACTCCGGCGGCCGCGGCCCGTTCGGCCAGGGCGGAGCTGACCGGTTCCCCGAGGTCGACCCAGAGCGAGAGGCCGCCCGGCGGTATCTGCCAGGTCCATTCGGGGGTGTGCCGCTGGAGGGAGGCCACCAGGGCCGCGCGCCGGCTCCGTAGCTCGGCGAGCCGTGCGGGCAGGGTGCGTTCCATTCCGTCCAGCAGCGGGAGTGCGACGAGCTGGTCGAGGACGGAGCCGGTCATGTCGGCGGAGACCCGTACGGCCGTCAGCTCGGTGATCATCTTCGCGGTGGCGCGGACCCAGCCGACGCGCAGGCCGCCCCAGTGGGTCTTGCTGAGCGAGCCGATGGTCACCACGTGGTCCGCGCCGCCGCGCGGGGCCAGGGATGCAAGGGGGGCGGGGGCGGGGACGTCCAGGGCTATGTCGGCGATGGTCTCGTCGACGACCAGCCAGGTGCCGGTGCGCCGGGTCGCCGCGAGCAGCCGCAGCCGCTCCTCGTCGGGCATGAGCGCGCCCGTCGGGTTGTGGAAGTCGGGGATCACGTACGCCAGCCTCGGCACGGTCTGGCGCAGCGTGGACTCGGCGATCTCCATGTCCCAGCCGGTGTCGGAGACGGCGATCGACCCGGTGCGCAGGCGGGCGTGGCGCAGGGCGTCCAAGGCGTTGGCGTAGGTGGGGTTCTCGGTGACGACCCGGTCGCCGGCGCGGCAGAGCAGGCTGACGACCAGGGCGAAGGCTTGCTGGGCGCCGGAGGTGACGAGGATCTGCTCGGGGCGGGTGGGCAGGCCTCGCCGGGTGAAGCGTTCGGCGACGGCGGTGCGCAGGTCCGGCAGGCCGAACGGGTGGTAGCCGGGGGTGCGGGCGGCGTCGGGCAGCCGTGGTGCGGCCCAGGTGAGGGCGTCGGCGAGGGTGCCGTCGGGGGCGCCCATGGCGGCGATGGCCAGGTCGATGCCGGGATCGCCGTCGGCGCTGTAGCCGCCGGCGCCGAGGAGGGCGTGGGCGCCGACGGGGCGGTGGCCTTCGGGAAGCTCGGTCCAGGTGCCGGAGCCGCGCCGGCTGCGGACGTAGCCGCTCTCACGCAGCAGGTCGTAGGCGCCGGTGACGGTGGCCCGGCTGGCACCGACGGCTTCGGCGAGTTCGCGTTCGGCGGGCAGCCGGACGTGCAGGGCGATCCGGCCGTCGAGGATCAGGGTGCGGACGGCGTCGGCGAGCGCCCGGTAGCCGGGGCGGGCCAGCACCTCGGCAGGGAGCAGCGCGGCGAGCTGGCGGCTGCCGATGGTTCTGTCCGCTGTCTGGACCACTCGCCCGTTCGCCATGCCAACCTCCCCTGATTGGCTCTGACGGCCAGGCCAATCGAGGACCAGACTCGCGGTATTGGCCCCCGATTGGCAAGGAGACGCCGAGATGTTGACCGACCGTGACGAACGTGCCCTGCTGGCCGCCGCCGAGAACCGGATCGCCCGTCCGGTGCGGATCGGGGCGGCGCTGGCCTCCGTACGGCGCACCCTGGCGCGGCGGCCGCAGGACCGCACGCAGGAGCGAGAATCGGTGGCATGCCGGCCAACACGCACTCCGACGACCCGCACTCCGATTCACCCGTGATCGCGGGACTGCTCCTGGCCGCCGGCGGCGGCCGCCGGCTGGGCGGCCGGCCCAAGGCCCTGCTGCCCTACCGCGGCCGCCCGCTGGTGGAGAACGCCGTGCGGGTGCTGCGGGAGGCGGGCTGCGGTCCGGTGCACGTGGTCCTCGGCGCCTCGGCGGCCGAGGTCCGCGAGCGCGCCGATCTGAGCGGCTGCGTGGTCGTGGACAACCCGGACTGGGCTGAGGGGATGGGTTCCTCGCTGAGGGTCGGCCTCGCCTCCCTGGCCGGCACGGGCGCGGGTGCGGCCCTGGTCTCCCTGGTGGACCAACCGGGCATCGGCCCGGCGGCGGTGGCCCGGGTCCGGGAGGCCTACCGCTCCCGAGCGAGCCTGGTGGCGGCGGCGTACGGCGGGGAGCGCGGGCATCCCGTGCTGTTCGGCGCGGACCGGTGGGAGGACATCGCGGCGACGTCGACCGGCGACAAGGGCGCGCGGGTCCACCTGGCGCGCCACGCCGGAGAGCTCATGCTGGTGGAGTGCTCGGACGTCGCGGAGGCCTTCGACATCGACACGCCGCCCGACCTGGCACGACTCGTCTGAGCACCGCGTGACGGCAGTGGCACTGAGGGCCACCGAAAAGTGGAATCTGTCGACTCAGAGAATCTCGACGTCAACAAACCATTGAACTTCCACCATGAGGAAATTACTATCCACTGGTCAGAAGCGCCCTGAACCCACAGACGGCGCCCGCGACCGTATTTCGGAACTCTCCACACCCGACGGCACTGCGTGCCGTCTCGCGCGAGCATTCCCCGCGGCCGCCAGGCACCGCCGCTGAAGGAGTGACAGTTATGTCCGCACCAGCGCCGTCCCCGCTGGCCATCGTCGATGCCGAGCCCCTGCCGCGGCAGGACGAAGTCCTCACCGAAGCGGCCCTCGCCTTCGTGGCCGAGCTCCACCGGCGGTTCGCCCCCCGCCGCGCCGAGCTCCTCGCCCGCCGCGGCGAGCGCCGTGCCGAGATCGCCCGGACCTCCACCCTCGACTTCCTCCCGGACACCGCACAGGTCCGCGAGGGCGACTGGAAGGTGGCGCCGGCCCCGGCCGCGCTGAACGACCGCCGTGTGGAGATCACCGGTCCGACGGACCGGAAGATGACCATCAACGCCCTGAACTCGGGCGCCAAGGTCTGGCTCGCCGACTTCGAGGACGCCTCGGCTCCCACCTGGGAGAACGTCGTCCTCGGCCAGCTCAACCTGATCGACGCCTACGAGCGCCGCATCGACTTCACCGACGCCCGCACCGGCAAGTCGTACGCCCTCAAGGCCGCCGAGGAGCTCGCGACCGTCGTCATGCGCCCGCGCGGCTGGCACCTGGAGGAGCGACACCTGCAGTTCGAGGGCGGCCCGGCCTCCGGCTCGCTCGTCGACTTCGGGCTGTACTTCTTCCACAACGCCAAGCGCCTGATCGACCTCGGCAAGGGCCCGTACTTCTACCTCCCGAAGACGGAGTCGCACCTGGAAGCGCGCCTCTGGAACGACATCTTCGTCTTCGCCCAGGACTACGTCGGCATCCCGCAGGGCACCGTCCGCGCGACCGTCCTGATCGAGACGATCACCGCCGCGTACGAGATGGACGAGATCCTCTACGAGCTGCGCGACCACGCGGCGGGCCTGAACGCGGGCCGCTGGGACTACCTCTTCTCCATCGTGAAGAACTTCCGCGACGGCGGCGAGAAGTTCGTCCTGCCGGACCGCAACGCGGTGACGATGACCGCGCCCTTCATGCGGGCCTACACCGAACTGCTGGTCCGCACCTGCCACAAGCGCGGCGCCCACGCCATCGGCGGCATGGCGGCCTTCATCCCGTCCCGCAAGGACGCCGAGGCCAACAAGGTCGCCTTCGCGAAGGTCAAGGCCGACAAGGACCGCGAGGCGGGCGACGGCTTCGACGGCTCCTGGGTCGCCCACCCCGACCTGGTCCCGATCGCCATGGCCTCCTTCGACGCCGTCCTCGGCGACAAGCCCAACCAGAAGGACCGGCTGCGCGAGGACGTCTCGGTGGCCCCGGGCGAGCTCATCGCGATCGACTCCCTCGACGCGAAGCCGACGTACGAGGGCCTGCGCAACGCGGTCCAGGTCGGCATCCGCTACATCGAGGCCTGGCTGCGCGGCCTCGGCGCCGTCGGCATCTTCGGTCTGATGGAGGACGCGGCCACCGCCGAGATCTCCCGCTCTCAGATCTGGCAGTGGATCAACGCCGGCGTCGTCTTCGAGAACGGCGAGAGGGCCACCGCCGAGCTGACCCGCGAGATGGCGGCCGAGGAACTGACCGCCCTGCGCGCCGAGGTCGGCGAGGAGGCCTTCGCGGCCGGCAAGTGGCAGCAGGCCCACGACCTCTTCCTCAAGGTCTCCCTGGACGCCGACTACGCGGACTTCCTCACGCTCCCCGCATACGACCAGCTCGTCGGCTGACACCCCGGATCCGGCCGACACGCACAGCGGCCCGACCCGGGCCGGCTCCGCCCCCGCTGCCCACGGCACGGGGGCGGAGCCGTGTCCGCCGCCCCCGCCGCCCTCGGTCAGCGCTTGCGCTTCACGCGCAGCCGCGCGTTCTCGATGAGCGCCCGGGCGTGGTCCGGCGGCCGCCGGTTCGGGATCCAGCCCCGGTCGAGGGCGGCTTCCAGGGGGCTCCAGCTGCGCGAGGGCCTCCACCGCCCCGTCGTACTCCAGCAGTACGGCGCCCAGCAGAAGGCACGCCTCCAGCGTCTCCGGGGCCTGCGCGCCGAGCAGGTCCGTACGTCCGGCCACCACCCCGCGCAGCAGCGGGGCCGCCACCTCCCCGGTGCCTGCGCTCGCCCGGAAGGGTGGTCATTGTTGCACAGGGCGCACGATCTGCGGACTGCCCGTCGACTGAGCGGCACAGAAGGCGAGTTGGCCTGCGCACGAGGGGCTGGGGCCCGAACGACCGATCGGTTGTTACTGGTTCGTAACTTGCACGTACCTAGCGGTAACAAGCGGGCCCGTGTCACCTTTCCGATGCCACCGGCCGGCGGTACCCCCACTTCCCAGCCACACGAACGGCAACGCGGGCGATGCGCTCGTTGCCGACTTCGGCGTGGCCGAACGCAGGAGTTCCGCAGTGATCGGATTCCGCAACGTCAGCAAGGACCGGGACGCCAGCCGGGTGCGACGACTGGCCTGTGCCGCCGTGACCGTGCCGCTCGCCGCCGGCGCGCTGCTGGCCGGCGGTCCCGGGACCGCCGCCGCCGCCCCCGGGACCGGGCCCACCGCCGTGGTGTCCATGGGCGACAGCTACATCTCCGGTGAGGGCGGGCGCTGGAAGGGCAACAGCCTGACCAACACCGGCAGCCGCAACGGCACCGACCGGGGCTGGGTCAGCGGCAGCACCTACGACCCCGCCAAGGTCTACGGGGCCACGGCCGGAGGCTGCCACCGGTCCGACTCGGCCGAGGTGCGCAGCGCCGGGGCGATCGCCGACGTCGCAGTGAACCTCGCCTGTTCCGGGGCCGTCTCGCAGAACGTGTTCCGCGCCTCCAACGGCGGCGTCTCCTACAAGGGCGAAGCCCCACAGGCCGATCAGCTGGCCGCGGTGGCCGCGAGCCACAACGTCAAGGTCATCGCCCTGTCCATCGGCGGCAACGACCTGGGCTTCGCCGACATCATCAAGGACTGCGCCCTCGACTTCGTCATCTGGAACTCGTACTGCTACGACGACCAGCAGTACGGCGTCGACCAGAAGATCGACGCCGTCATGGCAGACGTCGGCAAGTCGGTCGACGAGGTCCGGGCCGTGATGCGTGCGGCCGGCTACGCCGACTCCTCCTACCGGATCGTGCTCCAGTCCTACCCGTCGCCGATCCCGCGCGGCGCCGAGAACCGGTACACGCAGAGCGACTGGAGCCGGCTCAACACGGGCGGCTGCCCCTTCTGGAACCGGGACTCGGACTGGGCGCGCGACTCCCTCGTGCCGCAGATCGCGAACCGCATCAAGGGGGTCGCCGCCGCCAAGGGCGTGCAGTTCCTGGACCTGCGGGACATGCTCCAGGGCCGCGAGGTGTGCGCGAAGTCGAGCAAGCTGGTGAACTCCACCGTTCCTGCCTCGGCGACGACGAGCGAGTGGGCGCGCTGGATCGACAACAACGAGTCGCAGGGACTGGTCCAGGAGTCCATGCACCCCAACTACTTCGGCCAGCTGGCCGCCGGCCGCTGCCTGGCCCTGGCCGTGGTGCAGCCCGCGGCCTCCGCCTCCAGCTGCAAGAACTCGGCGGGCGGCGATCACACCGGCATGTTCCTGACCTCCGCGCCCTGAGGTCCGCGCCCTTGAGGTCAGCGCTCCAAGGGCCCGGCCGCGAAAACCGGATGATCGACAGCGGTACGGGCTGGCATGCTCTCGCGCATGGCAGCCCGCACCGTACGTCCCAGCCTCTACATCTCCGTCGACATCGAGGCCGACGGACCCATTCCAGGACCGTATTCGATGATCAGCTTCGGGGCCGCGGTCGCCGGCCGGCAGGACGGGCACGCGTATACCGCCGCCGACCCGGAAGAACTCACCTTCTACCGGGAGTTGCGGCCGATCAGCGACGCCTACGTGCCCGAGGCGCTGGCCGTCAGCGGGCTCGACCGCGACCGGCTGGTCCGGGAGGGCGCCGATCCGGTCGCGGCGATGGACGAGTTCCGGGCGTGGGTGCGGAAGGTGTCCGAGGGTGCCCAGCCGGTGATGTGCGGCTATCCGGCGTCCTTCGACTGGACGTTCCTGTACTGGTACCTGATCCGGTTCGGCGGGGACAGCCCCTTCGGCCACTCCGGCTGCCTCGACATGAAGACCCTCTACGCGACGAAGGCGCGGGTGCCGCTGCGGGCAGCCGTCAAGGGGCGGATGCCCCGTGAACTGCTGTCCCGGCGGCGCCACACGCACCACGCACTCGACGACGCGATCGAGCAGGCCGACCTGATGAGCAACCTGATGCTCTGGCGGCCCTGACCCGGCACGCCGTCACCGGACGTACGGGCGCACGGCGGTCCGCCCGTACCCGGACACGGCGGTGGGGGGGGGCCCCCCCCCCCCCGGGGGGGGGGCGCGCCCCCCCCCCCCCCCCGCCGCCGCCCCCCCCCCCCCCCCCCCCCCCCCCCCCCCCCCCACGGCCGTGGCACCGTGGGTGCCGGAGACGCCGGGCGGACTCGGTTCGAAGATGGTCCCGTGAGCTGATCCGGGACGTGTACGGGCAAGGAGG